>NZ_JBQFPO010000013.1:0-90311 GCF_056536425.1 Ruegeria sp. D1(2025)
AACCGCGTCGACAACGCATACGGCGACAGAAACCTCATCTGCACATGCCCTCCAATGTCAGAATACGAAGAAGCCGCTGAGTGAAAGATAAAACCCCTCGCCGGAAACATCCGGCGGGGGCACCATTCAGCCACCTTCGCAGCCACACTCCGGTGCACAAATTGAAAGCAGGTCACTGTTATTGAGATGAAGCACTATATCCCTAAAAACGCCAGCAGCGAGCTGGCTGAGCCGGCCGCGATCAAGGCCCTGAAGGTTCATGAAGTTGACGTTTTCGTAAAGGAAACGGGTTCACTGCCATCCACAGATATGATCGTCGAATTCTACGACGCGTTGAACGATCTGATCGAGGGGCACTCCTACAAGGTAAACATCCGGCGTGTCGCCGTTGAAAGCGCGGGGACACCCTTGTACTGGGCCGGACGGACCGCGATTTTCTGGGGCGATATTCACAAAAACTGGAAACTCTCCTCGCGCGAGCGCAACTGGACCTCGCAGGTGTTTAGCCTGGCACCCAGAACAATTCTGGTCGGTGGCGCCGTTCTGCTGCTGGCGCAGATGGGACGGGCCGACAAGACAGACGCCGCTGTCCATTCAAACTTTGTCGCCGCAGCGCAGGAAAACGGGTTGCAGCAATGCGGAACCGATACGCATCTTGCTTCGACAGGTCGCATGCACAGTGCTTCGACCCGGCTCAGCTCGCTGCGGCTGATGTCGGAATTCGTGTCGCTTGATCACGGGGCCTACATTGCGGAATCCCTGCGCGACTATATCGGTCTGACCGAGTCGGGACCACAATACCAAAGCCAACTGGCCATCCGGCTTATACAACGGTCGGGCGCAGACCCACTGGTCAGGCAGGCCGTGGACACTATGCTGACCCACATTGAAGAGCCGCTGAAAATCCCCGACATCTCGACCGTACTGGGTACGTCGACCCGGCAGCTTCAGCGAAGGTTTCTGAGCAAAACAGGAACCAAGCTGCTATGCACTTACAGGGCGCTGAGGCTGGAGCGTGCAAACAGCCTGCTGCGCAATACGGACATGTCATTGCGAGAAATATCTGCCGCGACCGGGTTTTCGTCGATCACGTCCCTGGGTCGGTCCTTTCGGACAATGTACAACAACACTCCGGAAAAGGTCCGGGAACAGCGGTTCTCCGGATGCCTGCCTGGACCGGTGAAACACCAAAGTTCAGGGACCGCCGCATTGGCCAAGTTTCCGTCCTCGGTCGCTTATTGAACTGACGTCTGCGTTCTAACCAGAGCGCATGTCAGTAACCGACAAGGTCGCTGGGCTGGAACCCGGTCGCCGGTGACGGTTTTTTCCCAAGGATATTTTTGAGAATATCGTTCATTGTCTTGCGATCATTGTCGAATCCGCCATGGGTGTGACTGTCCGTTATAGATGATGCACGCCCGGCAAAGTGCACTTTGTAGCCCTTCTTCCCGGGAACCTTTTTGCCGAACTTGTCCATGCCCAGGATCGGCATTTCCTTTTGGTCTTCAAATGCATTGGACACGAAATACAGCAGGGATTTCCGATAGGGCCCGACACTGTCATCCTGTTCGCGCTGATCGATAAGGTTATACTGCCAAAGGTTTGTGACACCGCTGGCAACTCCGGTTTTGCGTATTCTGGGGTGATAGCTTTTCTTGAACAGATCGATGGTGCAGGCCGGAGCCATCAGGGAACATGATGCAACCGGAGTGTTGAGTGGGTTCATTTTGTCCATGGCATCCAGCATGTGCGCCAGAAGTATCGAGCCCGCGCTGTGACCCACAAAGTGGATCTGAAGGGGTTTGGACCGCTGCGCGTTGCCCTTTAGAAGTGCCTTGACAGCTTTACGCCCGCCGCCCCCGGCCCTAAAGCTTTCCCGGGCGTCCCATTTCATGTCGCGCCATACAGCTGTTCCCGGTTTGCGGGCAAAAGATTCCAGGGCGGTATCGAAGAAATCCGACAGGCCGCCGACCCGAGCCTCGGCCCTACTGCGCGATGAAAAGACGACATCTGTGAGCGATTCAAAAAAACCGGTCTCCCACATGAAGTGGATGGGGTAAATTCCGTTGCGCTTGAACACTTCCTTCATCTTCCGGACGCGATTGGCCGAGGCGTTGGCGTTGTTCAGGCCGCCATGCGCATAGAATAACAGGTGTTCGTACCCACGCTCAGCCGTTGCGGCTTCGTCGGACAGAAAGTCCGCAGTCTCCTGTATGGTCGTCATCGGTGTCGGGTATTTCCCGGTTTCCCTAAGCTGACCGTCATCGAGATGGATGATGTGTCCGATGATGTCTTCGTGCCGGGGCGCGCGGACTTCCTGTGAACCGAACAGGGTTCGAGATTGAGGTGAAGGATTGCTGATTGTCAGGTCAAAGGCGTCCGGCGTCGGAACCGCCAGGCGCAACACCCAGGCATCCATAATGGTGGCGGACCAGTCTTCATACTTCCACAGGGCAATTCCCGGACGGCCATTGAATCCGCCCCAGTCCTCGCCCCATGAATTCTGGATCAGGAACCCGCGTTCATTATAGCCGACGATGATGAAGGCGTGTCCGCCCTCGCTGAAATATGAGGGTTCGATTTCGCCATCCGCCGGATTTCGCCATCCCCGGTGAATCCGCGCGGACACGTAGATGACGCCGACCTCATTCAAAGCGGCGTGGTAGTCGATAATTTCCGGGCGCATGCGATAATATGCGCCCAGTCCAAGGTTGCGGGCCTCTTTGGCGTGCTCAACAGTCAGATGCCAGCCGGAGTCACCATCCTGGTACGGTGCGGTTTCGTCGCTGCAGACGCCGTTGTGGTAGAACCCTTTCAAGGCCGCACGGATGCTGGACCCTTCGTAGTCTTCCCCGGGCCATTCATCGTTGATTTTGGCCATCTCATACAGCATGCGTGCACTGGCCATCGGGACCTGTGCGGACGGATCGATCCGTGCGTGGCGCTGCCGGTTCATCAGGGTGATCGCACTGGACAGGGCAAACCCGGTACAAGCCCCTTCCCGTCCCTGATCCCGTATGGGGCTTAGATCGGGATGCGGCGGATCCATCGTCAGGCGAAGCTGTCGCAATGTTGGCTTATATGCTCTGTCCCGCAGGTCAGTCATATCCCTGTGAGCGTTCAGCACCCGGTTACCAAGCCGCGGGGCCGCAGCAAGCGCTTTTGGCAAGCTGGACTTTCCGCCAGACTTTGACTTCCGCGATTTTGTGGGACGTTTGCTCATGACTTTTCCTCTCAAAAAACAAATGAATGCCGGGACAGCGGTAAATACTCGTTTTCAATGAGAGAAGTGTAGCCGAGGAGTTGCTGCGCGAAAAGCGTTGCGCTGAAATTCGGCGGATTCAAATGAATCCGCCGGTCAACCGAACGGTTTCCTTGCGAGGTTTCGGCCTGCACTCCGATTTCAGCGGAATGCAGGCCGGATGGTCAAAGGCAATCCGAGAGGGTGGTTGCAAGATTACGAAGAAGTTGAGGATAAAACGATGGACCCGGTTCGATATTTGCGCCGATCGGATCGCTGACGCCGATATTGGCCTCGGTCCCGTCCAGAACCGTCTGGACCAGTCTGGGGTCGAACTGAGGTTCGGTCAGCACACAGTCGATGCCCTCCGCACGAATACGGCCCTGAATCTCGGCGATCCGTGCCGGGCTGGGATCGGAGGCATCAGAAAGCGAAATTGCCCCGGCGGCCGGAATATCGAAGGCAACTTCGAAATATTGGTAGGCATCATGGAAGACAATGAACTCTTTCCCGCGCGCCGGTTCCAATATCTCGTTGATCTCGGTTTTCAGGGCTTCGATTTCTTCCCGTGCCGCCGCAGCGTTCGAGAAATAGGCACTTGCATTGTCCGGATCAGAGGCTGAGAGCTTCCCGGCGATCAGGTTCAGCCAGATTGCCGCGTTCTCGGGTGACAACCAGACATGAGTGTCGTGTGACCCATGATCGTGTTCAGCATGTTCGTCGTGATCGTGGTCGTCATGATCTTTTTCTTCGGCATGATCGTCATCATGTTCATCATGGTTTTCATGATCATTGTGGTCATCGTGATCGTGATTGTCCGAGTCGGCATGTGCTTCATGGTCATGCGCTTCGAACAACGCGCTCTCGCGAAGCTCCAGTTCGACCGTGCCCTCAGCCTCCATCAGGGATGTCACATCTGCGTTTTCCGAAAGCGTTTCGATTGCCCCTTCCAACCAGGGTGTCAGGTCTTCTCCGACCCAAAACACCAAGTCCGCGTCTTGTAGCGCAGCAGCGTCCGACGGGCGCAGGGAGTATTCGTGCGGCGAAGCTCCGGGTTGAACAATCAAAACCGGGCTGCCGACACCATCCATTACCCGAGCGACCAGTGAATGCACGGGCGCGATATCAACTGCGACATTCGGCGTTTCAGCCCACGCCACACTTCCAAACAAGGTTGCGCTGATGGACAGGGAAAGAAGCTTTCTGGACATGGGGTTCCCTATGTGATTGTATAACATTAATCGCTCAATTATACGATATGTAATAACATGACAAGTGACTTGCAGAACCGCGAGGAAGCCGTCAGCGTCGGGTTCGAACAGCATGACCATTCGGCCTGCGTTACCGACGCGATTGCGTCGGCAGATGCGCGTTGCGAGAAAGAGAACCTTCGCTTTACACCCGTTCGACGCAAGGTGTTGCAAGTGCTGCTGGAAGACCACAAGGCGCTTGGCGCCTATGCGATCCTTGAAAGGCTGCGCGAGGCGGGTTTCGGATCTCAACCACCGGTCGCGTATCGTGCGCTGGATTTTCTGGTTGAGCATGGATTCGTTCACAAAATCGAACGACTGAACGCGTTCGTTGCCTGCGCCCATCCCGGCGAAGCGCACGCCCCTGCCTTCATGATCTGCCGAAACTGCGAAATAGTCGCCGAGGCACAATCCACCCCCGAAAAAGGGGCATTGGGAGAAGCTGCCAAGACATCCGGATTCCGGATTGAACGAACCATCATCGAAGTAGAAGGCCTTTGCCCGACCTGCGTTGGGAAAGAAAATTCATGAGTCTGGCAACCATTGAAGGCCTCAGCATCCGCTACGGCGCAAAAACCGTGCTGCGCGATGTGAACCTGTCGATAAATCCGGGTGAGATCGTCACGATAGTCGGGCCAAACGGATCTGGAAAGACAAGCCTGCTGCGGTCCCTGATCGGGGCGACGCGTGCTTCGACTGGCCGTGTACGACTAAAACCGGGCCTGAGGCTGGGTTATGTGCCGCAGCGGCTGCATATCGACCCTACGCTTCCGATCACTGTGGAACGATTCATGCGTCTTCCGGGCGCCGTTGATCGATCGGCCTGCAGACAAGCGCTGAAACGTGCGGGCGTTCCCGATCTTTCGGGGCAGCAAATGTCGCAACTGTCCGGTGGGCAGTTCCAGCGCGTCCTGCTGGCGCGGGCTTTGCTGAATCAGCCCGAGTTGCTGTTGCTGGACGAGGCGACTCAGGGGCTCGATCAACCGGGTTCTGCAGCGTTTTATCAACAGATCGAAGCCACCCGTGCCGAGACCGGATGCGCCGTACTGATGATCAGCCATGATCTACACGTGGTCATGAGCGCCTCGGACCGTGTCATATGCCTGAACGGCCACGTCTGTTGCGAGGGTACGCCTGCAACGGTGGCAACCGCACCGGAATACCGGGCCCTGTTCGGTTCGGGGACAGGTGGTGCCCTCGCACTGTATCGCCATGACCACGACCATGGTCATGATCACGCTTCGAAGGAGGCTGCCGAGTAATGCTGGACGATTTTTTGACGCGCGCCACGCTGGCCGGGGTTGGTGTAGCGTGCGCAGCGGCACCTTTGGGTTCTTTTGTGGTCTGGCGGCGCATGGCCTATTTCGGCGATGCAACCGCCCATGCCGCAATTCTGGGGGTTGCCTTGTCCCTTTCTTTTCAGGTGTCGATCTTTGCAGGCGCGACTGCTGTTGCGCTTCTTCTGGCACTTACAGTGACGTTCCTGTCCGGGCGCGGATACACGATGGACACCTTGTTGGGGGTACTGGCCCATTCCGCACTTGCCTTCGGTCTGGTCGCCGTTTCGTTTCTGTCAGGGGTGCGTATAGACCTGATGGCCTATCTGTTTGGTGATATTCTGGCCGTATCACGCGGTGACTTGGCCGTAATCTGGGGCGGTGCGGCGCTGGTTGTTCTGTTGATCTCGTGGCGCTGGTCGGCATTGCTGACGGCGACCCTCAACACCGATCTGGCTTATGCAAGCGGTATTGACCCAAGACGAGAGCAGTTGTTTCTCACACTGGCGCTGGCTGTCACGGTTGCAGTTGCCATCAAGGTTGTTGGCGTGTTGCTTATCGGCGCAATGCTGATCATCCCTTCGGCAGCAGCCCGGCCTCTGGCCCGTACGCCTGAAAGCATGGCGGTGATAGCTGCCGTGATCGGCACCTTATCGGTTATTGGGGGGCTACGCGCTGCCTTGGAATTCGATACGCCTGCCGGGCCAACAATCGTTTGTGTGGCTGCCTTGCTCTTCGCGGCAACAAGCGTGACGAACATGGTGAACAGGGCAAACTAACCTCGGTTCATACACTGTCAAAACGTAATGTGGGTGGCAGGATATGAACGGAAAGTAGGCTTTCCGGGCATATATCAGCGCATAACTCGACGTCCTCCGGGAATTTCGTTGCCCAAATTTTGCCGCATTGTTAGAAATGGGCAAAAGGGGTGCAAAGCCCGGAGGCAAAAATCGAGCAGAAAGTCAAAAAATCGCGGCGCTTGGTGCCGGAATCCCTGGTAGGGAAACGTGAGGGCCTGTTTTTTCTTTGGGCAGAGCTTGAGCGGGCACGTATCCGGGCGGCAAGGGCACAGGAAGCTGCCCCTCACCAGGCCAAAGCGAATGGCATCAGCACAGGCAAAGCTCAGGCGTTTCATCCGTTCCACGTGGATGAATTCATTTTCTTCTAAAGCCTGAGTTTCGCCTTCGAAAGCATCTAGCCCGCCATAGTTAGGCGGGCTGCAAGTGCACCAGCGTTTTGCTAAATAACTATTTGATCTGTTCTGTGCCGTGCCAGATCAGGCAGCGCCGCGCTGCATTTCGGGGAACCCTGCTGCCAGACTTTCCTCTGAAGCTTCAAATACGCCACGTTCAGTGATCAGCCCCGTGACAAGCCGCGCGGGTGTGACGTCGAACGCAAAATCCATGCCTTCTGTTCCGTCAGGCGTCACTTGCACCGAGGAGATTTCGTTCGCATCGTCCCTGCCCCAGATATGCGTAACTTCGCGCGGATCGCGTTTCTCGATCGGGATTTCGCGAACGCCGTCACTGACCGTCCAGTCAATGGTCGGCGACGGCAGAGCCACATAGAAAGGCACATTGTTGTCATGGGCGGCCAACGCCTTGAGATAGGTTCCGATTTTGTTGCAGACATCGCCGCGGCGGGTGGTCCGGTCGGTGCCGACAATGACCATGTCGACCTGCCCGTGCTGCATCAGGTGCCCGCCTGCGTTGTCGACAATATAGGTGTGCGGCACGCCGTGGTTGCCCAGTTCCCATGATGTCAGCGCACCCTGGTTGCGCGGCCGGGTTTCATCGGCCCACACATGGATGGGAATACCTGCATCATGGGCGTGATACATCGGGCTGGTGGCGGTGCCCCAATCGACCGTCGCCAACCAGCCGGCGTTGCAATGGGTCAGCAGGCGGACCGGTTCGCCTTCGGGCTTCTTCGCTGCAATGTCGCGGATCAGTTCAAGTCCGTGGACACCGATCATCCGATTGATCTCGACATCTTCGTCCGCAATGTCATGGGCCAATTGCAATGCCGCTGCCGCCCGGTCAGACGGGGCCAACTGACGCATAGCCGTTCGGCACCGGTCCAACGCCCACCGAAGGTTGATCGCGGTCGGTCGTGTGGCGTGCAGCGTTTCCCAGGCCTGATCCATTGCCGCATCCGATGGGTCCAGCCGCATTTGCAGCGCCATGCCGTAAGCGGCGGTCGCTCCGATCAAAGGCGCGCCACGTACGCTCATTTCCACGATTGCGGTGCAAAAGGCATCCATCGTGTCGACAGGCCGGATCACCAGCTTGTGCGGCAGCCATCGCTGATCAATGATCTCCAGCACATCCTTTTCTGTGTTGAACCAGAGCGAGCGGTAATGCTTGCCGTCAATTTTCATGATGCAGACCTTCCCTTGAATTAGACCGCCACAGGCGCACACAGCCAGCGCCGCTGTCTTTCGGTTTTGTTGTTCAATACTCTAATGATATTCAAATTCTTTGCCACAATCCAAGTTCGCTGCGCTTGGACGAGGGCGCCGGTGTCATCGGTTGGTCCTGCGGCGGGCGTGCAGAACTCCGGCTTCGCGGATGATATCAGCAACCATATGTTCGCGTCGATAAGCCATGACATGCGCCCCAGCGACGCCCCTGATCTGCTGTACCTGCTGAAGCAGTTCAATGCAGATCCTTTTGCCTTCCTCGCTGGGATTGTCCGCTTTTTCAAGCCGTTCGATGACCGCGTCCGGGATATGAATCCCGGGCACGTTGTTGCGCATCCAGCGGGCCGCTCGGGCCGATGCTAGCGGGCCGACCCCCGCCAGAATGAACACTTTCTTGTCCAATCCTTCGTCCCGGACACGAGACATGAAAGATTCGAACAACGGCATGTCGAAAATGTAGTTGGTCTGGATGAAATCTGCCCCGGCAGTGATCTTTTTGGCCAATCGGTTTGGACGCCATTCATACGGGGGAATACACGGGTTCTCGGCTGCGCCCAAAAACATCTGCGGCGGCGCGGTTATTTTGCGCCCCGACAAAAATGTTCCGTTGTCCCGCATCGAGCGGATGGTGCGCAGCAACGTCAGCGAATCAAAGTCAAAAACCGGTTTCGCGCCGGGCTGATCCCCTGCACCGACCCCGTCGCCCGTCAGGCAGAGGACGTTGCTGACACCAAGCGCGGCAGCGCCCAGCACATCGCCTTGAATTGCGATACGGTTACGATCACGGCAGGAGATCTGATAGACGGGCGAGTACCCGGCCCGTGTCAGCAACGCGGATATGCCGATCGAGGACATGTGACAGTTGGCACCCGAAGCATCCGTTGCGTTGATGGCGTCGGCAACCTCGCTGAGCGGCTGGGCGGCATCGTAGACATCGGACGGATCGGCGCTGTCAGGAGGATTCAATTCGGCCGTGACGGCAAACCGGCCAGACCGCAGGACTTTTTCCAGACGACTGTGTGAGACAAATCCTTCCGAAAGTGCGGAACGGGATGAATGAGTGTCCAGCGCTTCGATATGACCAGTCATTTCTTACCGCTCCCGATATTTTCGGGTTCCTGCGCCAAAGGAGCGGCAACCGGCTCCATCGACCGGGCCTCGGGGAAGGACTGCGCCAGGGCTTGTTTGGCCAGGTCACGTTGATCCCGCGCACGCATTGCTTTTTCCCGACTGACCCGCAGCCACGAAGACGTCCCCTGCAAGGTGTGCTCGACCGGAGGCAAAACCTCATTGATCTGTGCCGCACCGCTGCTCATCCGGCTCGCCCCGCTCCAAGCCAATGCCCAGACGCATTTCATGTCCGGTTTCACTTCGCAGTATTCGCCGGGCCGAACCCCGCCGCAGGGGCCGTTGCGCAACTGTTTCGGGCAATTCATGGGGCAAGACATACCAGTTGATGACAAAACGCATTGACCGCACATGCGGCAATCAAACAGCAGCGATTTCACACCCCGTTCAACCAGCGCAACAGGTTTTTCCACCCGGTGATATCCGATCCGGTCGAACAGCGGGTCAAGCGCAACCATCGCCCTTTCCACGTATTTGTAAATTTTTTCAAATGTACCCGAATGCCGGACCGAAAATAGACGAAGGCGATACATGTTCCTAGCCCTCCTGCGGAATCTGGCGGGTCAGATAGCGGAATGCCCACCGAGCCCGATAAACCCCTCTGACTTAACGGTTCCTGCTTGGAGAAGCCAAGTCAAGCCAAACGTGGGTTTTTGCCTCACTCGCTGATCAACCGAACGACCATTCATCTGCCCAAAACGGGCCTGCGCTCGCGACACGGGTACTGTCAGAAAGCATTGGCCGCTTTGGTAAGAAACTCACACAAAGCGTGGTCGTGCGCATTTGCGACATGCAGGCGAAACCGGGTTTCCGATTGAACGCGGTAAAGAATGACCTCGAACCCGAAAAATCGACGGACCGCGCTTTTTGATGGCTGATCAAGCCGAATTTCGGTTCCGCGCTGTAGCAACTCCATCGCCCCCGGCCCACTCAGGTCAAAAACCGAATAGGCGTGCGAAACGTCAGAAACAGCCATGTTCTGTTCTTCGTGCCAGCCTTCCTGTCGGTCTGCTCCGTTGATCTCAAGCAATCTGTCGCGACGCAGGGCGATGGTGTAGACGTCATCTGCCACGACATCAGGCCAGCCGGTGCTCGGGGCCACCGACCGCGATGCAAGGTAGAGGCCGGACATCAGGGTCTGGCGTTCGAGATGCACTCGGGACATAGCGGCTGACCCCAAATCAATCTCTTGCCCGTATTGCCCAGCGGGGGCCCATTTGTTCCGGTCGTCACGCATTCAGACGCTCCCCTTCCGGGTCGTAGAAGCAAGGCGCGCACAACGTCGCCTTGCGTCGCTGGCCGTCGTGCCAGATGTCAATCATTTCGCCTGTTCGTTCTGCACCGCTTTCCATCAACCCCAATGCAATCGGCGCGCCGACACTTGGACTGTCATAGCTTGATGTTACGTAACCCAGCGAGCGGGGTGGTGTGTCACCAGTCACCATATGCGCGCCGGTCGGAATGGCCGATTCGCCCGCCGGAACGGTCAGGCCGACCAGTGTCTTGCGGTCCAAACGGTTGGCCGTGGCGGTGTGAAGGCTGCGGTCCCCGACAAATGGGGTTTTCTTCTTTTCCCGGGGGATGGAATAACCCAGATCGTGCGGCATGGTCTCTCCATCCGTGTCCTTGCCGATCATGATATAGCCTTTTTCGGCTCGCAGGACCGAGATTGCCTCGATGCCGACAGGGGCGGCGCCGAAAGGCGCAGCCGCCTCAACTGCGGCCTGCCACAGGCTGCGCCCAGACGATGCAGGGACCGAGATTTCATAGCTGAGGTCGCCGGTAAAACTGACACGTGACACCCGAACAGAGGCATCATTGAAGCTCCCTTCGCGAAATGTCATGTGAGGGAACGCCTGAGCGGACAGATCAATGCCCAGATCGAGAACCGTCAGGATTTCCCGGGCTTTGGGCCCGGTGACCGTAACCGTGACATATTGATGGGTCAGGTCGTGCACAAAAATACGATCGGGGTCGTTGCCATCCTGACGCCAGGATTCCAGGTGCATGCGCACGCTGTCCACGTGGCTGGACGAGCAGGAAATCACAAACCGGTTCTGATCCAACCGCGAGATCACCCCGTCATCATAAACGATGCCGCCTTCGGTCAGCATGAATCCGTAGCGGATTGCACCGGGTTTGAGTGTTTTGATGGTATTATAAAAGATGAAATTCACAAAGGCTTCGGCATCCGGGCCCATCACCTCGATCTTACCCAAGGGAGAGCCATCGAGAATGCCCGCGCTCTCGCGTGTGCGCACTGCCTCGGCCCGGATCAATTGTTCCGGCGTTCCGTTGCCGTACCATCCCGGGCGTAGCCACCCGCCATATTCACAAAGCGCCGCTTCAAGCGTGCGATGCTGCGGTTCCAGCGGCAAGCGTTTCAGCGGATTGCAAAGTTCCTTGGTCCGCGCCCCATGATAGGTCTCTATCGGGACCGGCACAAAGGGCGGGCGGAAAGTTGTGGTGCCGACCTCGGGGATTGGCCGGTCCTGAATGGCCGCCATTGCCGCAAGCCCGGCCATGTTTGATGTCTTGCCCTGATCGGACGCCATCCCAAGTGTCGTGTAGCGTTTCAGATGCTCGACCGAGACGAAGTTTTCGCGGGCGGCAAGTTCCACGTCTTTGAGCGTGACATCATGCTGAAAATCGATCCACTGGCGCCCTTTCGAGCCGGGTGTTGGCCACAACGGGTTAAGGATAATATTGGTGTTCGGACGTGTTGTAGTTTCGCCCCGACCGGCCGCACTTGCCTCATCCAGCGCTGCGTTCAGATCGTAGGTGCCGTTGGCCGCGCCGATTGCGACCATCCCGCCAGGTGCGGCACCAGGCAGGAAGGTCTGCCGCGTGGCGCACCAATCCAGTTTACCCCCAGCGTGCCGCCACAGATGCACCAGCGGCGTCAACCCGCCTGAGCTCAGCACGGTATCGACCGGATAGGTTCTGTCACCTGCAAAGATTGATTTCAGAGACTTGCCGCCAGAAACTTTGACCGGTCCCGTCGAAGGGTCGATTTGGACGACCCGCGCCCCGGTGTCCTTGAGCTTGGCAATGATCGGATCGGCCAATGAGTGATTGCTGAGAACCGCAACCTCCCGCCCGGCCAGAACACCATACCGCGCAAGATACTCGGCCGCGCCCATCAGCGACATCACGCCCGGCCGGTCATTGTTGGCAAACGTTATCGGCCGGTCCAAAGCCCCGCTGGCCAGAATGACGCGCCCTGCCCTCATCCGCCATAGGCGCGGAGCGGTGCCGAAAGGGCCGTTTTCAACCAGCCCAACCAAACCGTGGTCATAGACCCCAAAAGCTGTGGTCGATGTCAGGATGCGCCCGCCTGCCAACTCGATGGCCATTCTTTGCGATGTAACCCATTCTACCGGCGCCCCGGATTCAATCGCCTCGAACTGATAGGCGCTGCCGCCGGTTTCCGGATGATCATCGACCAGAACGACGTCCTGCCCGGCCTCTGCGGCAGTGCGGGCAGCGACCAGCCCTGCCGGGCCCGCGCCCACAACCAGCGTGTCGCAATGCGCATGAGTTTTGTCCGAGGAATAGCCGTCAAAAACGTCCGTCGACACTGCGCCCAATCCGGCCATTTTCCGGATCGATGGTTCAAACAGATGCCAGTCGGGCCAGATGAAGGTTTTGTAATAAAACCCGGCAGACAACCAACGGTGAAAGAAATCAAGGCCGCCCTTGATATCGAACTGTGCAGTGGGCCAGGCATTGACCGCGCGGACCTGCATCCCCTCCTCAAGATGCGTGGTTGTGGCCAGGCAATTGGGCAGTTCGCGGCCGTTCAAGGTGACTGTCATGATCGCGTTGGGCTCATCCACCCAGGCACTCCAGACACCGCGCGGACGATGGTACTTGAAACTGCGCCCCATCACACGCGCGCCGCTGGCCATCAGCGCCGAAGCCACAGTGTCGCCAGCAAATCCCTGATAGGGTTTGCCATCGAATGTGAAATTCAGCGGCCGGGTCCGATCAATCAGCCCGCCCGAAGTAGTGCGAAATGACGTCATGGCGCGACCTTTCTGAGAGGGGTCGAGCCAAGGACATCCATCGTCACACTGTCACGCTCCAACAGGAACACTTCGGCGCAGGTTGTGTGCATCCAGATTTCCCGGACCACTCCCTTATCGTTGCGGTGCATGTGCAGATAGCCTGCCCATTCCGCATCGGAAACCGCGCCGCTGGTATCCGGGCGGGTTTTTCCCGCCTCGGCTGCAAAGTGAAACTCGCGCTCCTCCCGGGGACCGCAAAAGGGACAGGGAAATATCTGCAATTCAACCTCCTAGTGCGGAATGCCAGAGGCCGCGCTTTCATCCACAAGCGCGCCTGTTGCGAAACGGCTGATGTCAAAGGGGCGGCTGATCTCGTGATGGCCGCCCGTGGCCATCAGATGTGCCAGCAGATACCCGCCCGCCGGGATCGCCTTGAAGCCGCCGGTACCCCAGCCGCAATTGAGATAGATGCCATCCACGCCCGACGGTCCGATAATCGGAGAACTGTCGGGCGTCACGTCGACGATCCCGGCCCAATGGCGCAGAAGCTTCACCTTGGCCAAGGCCGGCATCATCTCGGCCAGCCCGCCCAAAACGACTTCCTGCATCGGCAGGTTGCCGCGTTGACCGTAGGACGGCACTCGGTCCAGCCCACCGCCGACCACCAGCCCGCCCTTGTCTGATTGGCTGACATAAGTTCCCAGTGCCGGGCATAACACGACGGTATCCAGAACCGGCTTCAACGGTTCGGATACAAACGCCTGCAGCGCATAAGAATGGATGGGCAATTTGTACCCGGCAATTTGCCCCAGAACAGACGAATGCCCTGCCACAGAAGCGCCAATCACACCCGCGCGCACTTCACCCAATGACGTCTGCACACCGACGCAACGCCCGGCTTCCATCACAAAGCCTTGCACTTCGCAGTTCTGAATGATGTCTACCCCCAATTGGTCGGCCGCGCGCGCATATCCCCAGGCAACCGCGTCGTGCCGACCGGTTCCGCCACGCGGCTGATTGACACCACCATGAATCGGATAACGCGCATCGTCCCGGAAGTTCAGAACAGGAACCCGCTTGCGGATCTCTTCCCGGCTCAGAAGCTCGGCATCTATGCCATTCAGACGCATGGCGTTGTACTGCCGCGCGGCCATTTCCATGTCATGCTCGGAATGAGCGGTCACAAGCATACCGCGTTGCGAGAACATGACGTTGTAGTTCAGCTCTTTGGACAGGCGTTCGTACAACCGGACCGAAAAATCATAAAGCGCAGCGCTTTCAGGATAAAAGTAGTTGGAGCGGATCGCGGTGGTGTTTCGCCCGGTATTGCCGCCGCCAAGCCAGCCTTTTTCAAGTACGGCGACATTGGTCATCGCGTGGTTTTTGGCAAGGTAGTAGGCGGTTGCCAACCCGTGCCCGCCACCGCCGATGATCACCGCATCATAGGCTGGTTTCAGCGTGGCAGACCGCCAGGCTTTGGCCCAGCCTTTCTGACCGCGCAAACCTTCGCGAAAAACCTGAAATGCCGAATACCGCGTCATTCTTTCTTATCCATTGCCAGTGAATAGGCCACGAAACTCTGAATCAACTCAGCTGAAGGTTCCTTTCCGGTAAAACCCTTCAGGAACCCTTCGATCCGGCTGACCCGCACCTCCATGGTTTCGCGCATTTCTGCCGCGTGATATCCGATCTGCATGAAATACAGGATGCGGGCCCGCGCATCTGCGTCGCCTGCGTCGTAGCCGTGGCGCGCGTACATTTCGGTTATGGCGGCCAGTCGGGTTTTATCGGCGGCGTCGATCAGAGCATTGACCTGATCGTCCCGGCGCGCCCATTCCCGCACCGCAAAATCCAGCCCCTGATCGAACAGATCCGAGGTCACAAAGCAGCGGAAGAAATTGCAGACCGCAGCACAGATATCTGGCGCGGGTTTTGCGCAGTGGGTTACGATCGTTTGCGTGTTCCGTGCCTCCCACTCCTCCAGAAGCTTTGCCAGAAGATCGGCCCTGTCCTCGAAGTACCAGTAGAAGCTGGACCGCGAGACCCCAAGCCGACGGGCCAGAGACAGTATCTTCAGCTCGGCAACACCTTCGTGAACCAGAACGTCACGCGACAGGTTCAGCCAGTCTTCGCGGGTGACCTTGATGTTTCCGACCAGCGGGTCCTTTTCCGGGTCATCCCGGTTCAAAATTGGTTGGGCACGCTTGTTCATTCAACTCTCCGGCGGTGCACCGCCTTCCGCCGTGCGCTTTGCGATGAACTGTTTCAGGTTTTCGACCCGTGCACCATCCAAATCGGGTCTTTTGTCTGCAGCAAGAATATCTTTCCAGACCTTGGTCGCCCGCGCCGAGGCGCCAACTGAGCCGCGTTCGCTCCAGGTGCCGAAATTGGCATAGTCGTGCACAATCGGCTCGTAGAATTCGGTGCTGTAACGCTCCATTGTCTGCGGCGCGGCAAAGAAGTGACCACACGGCTCTACCTGCGACAGTGCCGAATCCAGTCCGATTTCATCGACCCCCGCCGCGCGCCCGGCGCAAAGTTCGGCCACCATGTTCAGAACCTCGGCGTCGGTGATGAGTTTCTCGTAGGAAACACTGAGCCCACCTTCGAGCCATCCTGCGGAGTGAATGATCACCGTTGCCCCGGCCATCAGGCATCCCCACAGGCCAAACTGGTTTTCGTTTGCCGCCTGCACGTCGTTCAGATTGGACGCTGAACCGGCAGCGGAACGCCAGGGCAAACCTATGAAACGCGCCAGCTGCCCGGCCGCAAGCGAGGCGTGAAAATGCGCAGGTGTCCCAAAGGCGGGCGCCCCGGATTTCATGTCGACATTGGACGTGAACGTGCCGTAGCAGACCGGCGCACCCGGACGGGCCAGCTGGGTCAGCGTGATCGCCGCCAGCGCCTCGGCATGGCTGAGCGTAATCGCCCCGGCCACCGTGATCGGAGCCATCGCCCCCATCAGCGTGAAGGGCGTGACAATCGAAAGTTGCCCGTGTCGGGCAAAATCGATCAGACCCTGCGCCATCGGGATGTCGAGTGTACGGGGACTATTGGTGTTTATGATCGTGTATGCATGTGGCGTGGCAAGGAATTCATCGTCCGACAGACCCCGAAAGTTCCTCAGCATCTCAAAATTGTCCATTGCCTGCGGTGTGCCACGGGAAAACAGGAACGGAAACTTGTCTGACAGCGTCAGTTGAACTTCGGTCGTGAAATAGTGCCGCAGATGGGTCGGCACATCCTGAGGTTCGACCGAGGGTGACAGCATCTGAAACACATCGAAGTGATGGTTGATCTGCGTGTATTCCCTGTAGTCCCGCGCCGAACCCGCACGCCGCCCCCGTTCGAGGTCGGTCGCGTTGGGTGCCCCGGCCCCGGCTTGAAATACAAGGCTGCCAAGCTCCAGTGTCACATCCCGGTGTCGCGCCCCCGCGCGGCAGGTGATGGACTTTGGCGCCGTTGCCAGCGCCGCGTCGACCATGTCGCGTCCTATATACACCATTTCGGTGTCCTCATCGACGCGGGCACCGCCCTCTGCGAAAATAGCCCGTGCCTCGGGCAACAGAACTTTTACGCCCAGCTCTTCCAGCAATCGCAGGGCAGTTGCGTGCATGTTCGCGATCTCATCTGCCGAAAACACGTCCATCGCCGGAAACGGGTTTTTGAGCTGGCGGTAGTTCACATCGCGCGCCGGGGTCCTGACGGTCTCGCCGCCGCGTCCCCTGCGCCTGCCACCCGGGCTGTTGTTTTCTGGGTTCATCGCATCACCCTGTCATCGCCAGACCTTGGGGATCATAGGGCGATGCGGCGATCACACGCGCCGTTTTTTCAACGCCCACCACATGGATCTGCAACTTGGTCCCTTCCTCGGCACATTCCCGATCCACCATGGCCATGGCCAGCGACTTCCGTACTGTGTGCCCGTATCCACCCGATGTGACAAAGCCCACGCGCCTGCCATCTTTCCAAACAGGTTCATAACCGCTGGCATCCGCATCCTGACTGTCGATCTCAACCGTGACGATGACCTGATCCGGTGTGGCCGTGCGTTCCGCTTCGGCCGCGGACTTTCCGATGAACGATTTGGACCAGTCGATCCAGCGATCCATTCCCGTTTGCGCGGGCGTGTACGCCTGCGTAAACTCGGCCGACCAGATGCCAAAACTCTTTTCCAGCCGCAGTGACAGCAACGCGTTGAAACCAACTTCACGTATGCCCAGATCCGCTCCGGCCTTCAGAAGGGTTTTTCGCAGAGCGATGTGTTCAGCCGCTCGACAGTGAATTTCGTATCCCAGCTCTCCCGCTACTGAAAGCCGGCCGACTTTGGCGCGGATCAGTCCGATATCGAACGTACCGCACCCCATGAACGGAAGGTCGTCGAGAGGGCCATCCGTCAGTTTTTCCAGAACCTTGCGGCTGTTTGGCCCCGACAGGCTGAACCCAACAATATCATCGGCAATGTCGCGGATCGCGACACCATCGGTCAGGTAGGTATTGAACCAGCGCATGTGCCATTCGCGCAGGTAGTAGCTGCCCATGATCCACCATGTGCCGTCGCCCCAGTTGAAGACTGTCAAATCACCTTTCAGCTTGCCTTCGGGGGACAGCATTGGGGCCAGTCTTGCCCGTCCGGGTCCAGGCAACTTGCTGGCCATCAGATTGTCCAGCCAGGCTTCTGCATTGGGACCAGAGATTTCGAAACGCGAGAATCCGGAGATGTCCAGCAGCCCGACGGTTTCTCGAACGGCTTTACACTCCTCGGCCACGAGATCGAATGCGTTGGATCGTTTAAGGGTTGGTGTTTCTGCAAAACCCTTGTCGGGGGCGAAGTACAGCGGAACCTCAAGTCCCCAACTGGCGCCCCACTGGCAGCCCGCTTCAGTCATGTCCGAATAGGCAGGCGCCATTTTCAGCGGACGGCCGGCCGGCAATTGCTCGTTCGGATAGGTCATCACAAACCGCCGGGTGTAAAACTGACCGGTGGTTTCCTTGATGTATTGTCTGTTCTCGGCAAATGGCCCGTAGCGCGCGACATCCATGCCAAAGACATCCGCCTCGGGCTCGCCATGGATCATCCATTCCGCCAGCGACTTCCCGACGCCGCCGCCTTGCAGAAAACCTGCCATCACCGCGCAGGCACACCAGTAGCCAGGCTTGCCGCGTACCGGACCGACCAGGGGGTTGCCGTCCGGTGAAAAGGTAAAGGCGCCGTTCACCCATGTTTTGACGCCCACATGCTGAAGATCCGGGAAACGCTCAAAACCCAGCGTCAGTTCTTTTTCGATCCGGTCCGGGTCCTCCTGCTGCAACTCGAATCCGTATTCCCAGGGCGCGCCGTCCATCATCCAGTGTTCGTGATCGATCTCGTAAATGCCCAGCAGTATGCCGTTCTGATCCTGCCGCATGTAGGTAAAGCCTTCGAGATCCACGACCAGCGGCAGTTCTCGTTCCAGCTTCTCGACGGCCGGGATCGTGTCGGAGATCAGGTAATGATGGTTCAGCGGCGAGACCGGCAGTTCGATACCGGCCATGCGACCCACCTGCTTGGCCCACAGGCCCGCGGCGTTGACAACATGTTCGGCGTGGATCGTCCCCTTTTCGGTCACAACCTCCCATCCGCCCTGGGTCTGGTTCAATTCCAGAACTCGGTTGTGTTCTATGACTTCTGCACCGTGCTTCCTGGCCGCGCCCGCATAGGCATGGACCGTGCCGGTGGTGTCGATATATCCTTCGCGCTCGGCCCACATGCCGCCCAGAATCCCGTGATCGGACATGATCGGGCACAGTTCTTTGGCCTCTTTGGGCGACACGAGACGCACGTCGTCGATGCCGATGGCCTGAAATGTCCGATACGCCGATTGCAACCATTCCCATCGGTCGGGTGTTCCGGCCAGGGTGAGGCCACCAGTCATGTGCATCCCGACGGATTGTCCGGATTCCTTTTCGATTTCGGACAGCAGGTCGATCGTATAGGCCTGCAATGCAGCGATATTAGGGTCCGCATTCAGGGCGTGAAAGCCGCCTGCGGCGTGCCAGCTTGAGCCCGCGGTCAAAATGTTCCGCTCGATCAGACAGACATCTTTCCAGCCGAATTTGGCCAGATGGTACAAAACAGACGCGCCGACAACGCCGCCACCAATAACGACCGCACGATAGTGTGACTTCATCGGTCCATTTCCTTCCCTGAGTGCTTTTGATCCGGACAGGCACAGTACTGTTCATAACTGTCCATTAGAGAACAGCATCAATAGACAGCTCTGTCCAGTGTTTTCTGCAAGGTACCCTTCGGGCACAAGCCCGCTTAAACTCGGACGCGGCCTAGTAGGATACCTTCAGGGTGTCACCGGTGATCACAAATGTCGGTGAATTGCCATCTATGGCATTTCCAACGAATTGCGCCACATCCAGTTCAGCCATGTTCGGAGCCTGAAGAACGGGGTACTCAACCCCGTTTTTCAGACCATGACCGCGAGGGAAGGAAAAAACCAACGTTACCGGGGAACGATTTACGTTTACGGCCCCGGAAACACTGAGCGTTGTGGGGTTCGTACCAAGCTGGACCTTCAGGATGCCATTGGTCAAATCCAGTTGTCCGATACCAAGGCCGCCATCATGTCCGCTGAGGTCCAACACGCCATTGCCGATCAACTGAACCGTTGCCGAGCCTCCGGTGGATTTGTCGGAAAACAGGACCTGACCACCATCGCCGCCACGCGCCCCTGCATAAGCAATCAAAGTGGCGCTGGCTGCAGTGCCCACATCCGTGAACGAGGTATATCCGCCCTCCTGACCCGGTTCATTGCCGCCCAGATTGTGAAAGATCGCAGTTTCTGCGGTCGGTGGAAGATTTGGCGCGCCGGTGCCGTAGGAAGATTCAAATATCGTATAGCCGCCAGCCTGACCGGGGTGGTTCCAGATTGTCGCCTTACCGGCACTGGAAAAGAATTCGTTCGGGGGTTTGATTGAAAAGATCGTATGCCCCGCGCCCGAGCTGCGGTTCACGGCACTTCCGAAATTCACAATGGTTGCGTTGGCGGCTGTGGCATAACCGTAGCGCGCTGTGAATTCGGTATGCCCGCCGCCTCCGGGCCAGTCTTTTGTTGCACCATAGTTGATATAGGTCCCGTCGCCCGCTGATGCGCCGGGATTGTCCATCGCAGGATAGTTGGGGTTGTTGTTGAAACTGGTCACGCCGCCATGCGCACCGTCGATTGTAGCCGGGTAGTTGTTGAACTTTCCCTGCCCGCCTGTCGCGCAGCCGTCAAAAGCGACGTCACCGCCATTGGCCCCATGCCAGTCCGCATCCACTGCGGTGCCGCCAAAATTCAGGTAGGTCGCCTGTCCGGCGGTCGAATAGTCGTAAAACTGCGTGTTGCCGCCATCACCGCCCGGGACAGTGCCACCGTGATTGATGAAAGTGCCCCGATCCGCAGATGCCGCCTGATGAAACACGGCATTGGCAAAGGTATCCCCGTCGCTGCCCAGAGTTCCAAAAATCGAAAAGGTCGCGGTTCCCGCGCGGGCACGTTCGCTGAATTTTACTGTGCCACCAAGACTGCTGTTTCTGTCCGGAGGGGGCACTTTCCCGGTTCTGAGGGTGAAGTACGCGGCCCCGGCATCGGCGTCGTCATGAAAGGCGATCGTGCCGCCCCCGTAGGTCGTTTCCAGCGACGGAGGGCCTGCGTAAAAACTGACCGGCCCCTCGCCAGCGGATGCAGAACCGGTGAACTTCAGCTGAGGTTGGTTGTAGGTTCCAAAGGACGCCACGATGAAGCTTTGGGTATTGAGCGATTGATTGACGATGCCGCGCCCGGTGATCGTCAGCGCGGGCTGCTTGGCAAGATCCCGGATTGTGAATGAATAGGCATCCGACTGTTCCGAAAACTCAAGACACTCGATCTGAGCCATTGAATCAGGAGTGAAGGTTATCGCGGTATGAGAGGATCCTCCGAACTGGGCGTTTCCAGTCGGTATCTGATCTGTGTCCCAGTTGTTTGGATCATTCCACTGATCGGAAGACGGATTTGCTTTCCAATTTGCGCTCGTCATGACGAATTCCTCTGTGAACAAACAATAGGTCTTGGGCACGCTCCCGAGGGGCGGGCCAAAAGTAAAAGGATGCGCGCGTGCCGTTTGCACACGCTCACTTTAGTCAAAATTCAAAAAGCCGCTTGAAAGTCGCCTTGTAGGCGTCAGACGCGCCACCCAACACCGGCGCGCCGTGGCCACAGAAAACGTGCCGGAATTCCAGAGCCGACAAGCGCTGAAAATCTTCGGCCTGAGGTTCAGATACCTGCATCCAGACCGGGCCGACATTGGCCGGTGTAAAAAACCCCATGCCTTCCATCATTTCGGCAGAATCCTTACTGAAGAATTCGTCAGGGTTCAGATAGTTCTGCAATGCGTCGCACGCGATCATTACACCGCCGTCCCGATTGAGCCTAAAAATGCATTCGGGGGTCTTGGTGGTCTTGAAGGTAAAAAGCTGCGCGTCTGATACCGGCAGTTCGCCGCCTTCGACCAGTTCACGATCCACCGGAACGCCTTCCTGACCGGCACCGGGCTGGGCCCAGTAGGTCGCGCCAAATGTGTCCCGGTAAAAGGCATCGTCGGCTCCGTGCAAACCACCGACCTGAACGACGTCGGTAATCCGGCCCAACTGCTCCAGCGCCTTCAACCCGTCATCGGAAAGCCTGACCGCATTGAACAATATCAGCCTGTCACCTTCGCGAACTATCGTCATGTTCCGGCTGAACTGCCAGTCAATGTCATTGAAATGCATCTCTCGTGTGCCGGTGACGAAAAATATGTCAGGCAAAGGCTCCGAGATGACTCCATGCGGAGACGCTGCCAGATGGCCCATAATTCCCCCCTTTAAAAAGCCCTATCCTAGCCTTTTTTCGGCTGGCAGGGAAGTATAGTCGAATTGACCTGCATACTGATACTCATCCGCAAAGGCGTGCAGATAGGTGTTCAGACAGTCTTTCTGGTCCGGTCGCAGCCGGTCGTTCAGGATATCTTCGAGACATTCGGTCCCGTCGCTGGTGTCCAGTCGCTTGAGCAAAAACACCGTGACTTCCCTGCCACCGAACCAGTCCTTCCCGATAGATTGCGCCGGACGCGCATTCGTCATGTCAAAGACAGATCCCGCCAGCACCGTCAGGTGCCGGGCAAGCCCGGTGTGGTCAATGACACGGGGAACAGGTCCCGGGTCAAAGGCGGGCAGGACCGGTGGCTGAAGAACCGGATGCCGGTTCAGCGCCGCAATGTATTCCGGGTCAATGCCGGCCTCGGACGCCCCGCGCGCCAGAATGTTCAGATAACGGCGTGTTGGCAGGCAGGCGTCGTTGACAAAATCCGGCAAGCCAACATAGGCCAGCGCCTGCTCGGTCCCCTGAACAGTTTCGATGTCGACCACAGTCCGGTCATACCCCACGCCATAGGCTTCCATCTGGTCGAGCGCTGCCAAGTCGGCCTCGTTGCAGCAATGCAGAACGCCCAGAACCCGGTCCTGTGGGTTTCCGGTGTGTTCGATATTTCCTACGCCCCCTTCGTGGCGAAAGAAATGCTCGACATTGAACGTCAAACGCCACCCCCTGAGCGTCGCCGCACGGGACGCCGAAGGTGTGACGCCTTTGGCTCTTAATGAAGTAAAATTCATATTAGAGCCGTATCCAAAATAGTTAATCAAGGTTATGCTCTATCTTAATTTCATCCTGTGTAATAATGCAGGAGCCCGCGTCTGTGTCACAGTTTTTTTAAACAGTTCCTTGTAGTCTTTCAGGAAGGTAGTTTCTGCCTTGCATCTTGAGATCGCCGGATACCAGATCGAACAGCAGATCGAGGCGTTTTACGCAAGTTCGCTTTTTCATGCCCGCAACAGCAAAAGCGGACAGCCGGCGATTGTCAAAACCTTGTCTGCCGAGTTCCCCGACATTCGGGATGCCAAGCGGCTGGAACGCGAGTATTGGCTGTTAAACGAGCTAGGCAGCCTGGACGGGATTATCCCGGTCACGGATATGGTCTTCCTTGGCAATGGTGCCCCGGTCATGATCAGCCCCGCGACCGGATGGACCTTGTCGCACTACCTGCGCGCCAAACGAACCGCCACATGGCCGCTTGAGCGTGTTGTCGACATCATAATCCGGCTTACCACTGCGCTGGACGCCATCCATGCGCGCGGTATGGTTCACAAAAACATCGCACCACAGAATATTCTGCTGGATGACACGGACTGGAGCGTCCGGCTGATGAATTTCGAAATCGCGACGGCACTGTCGCGGGAACATCAGGGGAAAGTCGCTTCGAAACTGATCGAGGGCCATCTGCCTTATATCTCGCCCGAGCACACCGCACGGATTTCGCACGATGTCGACTACCGATCAGATTTCTATTCTCTTGGTGTCGTATTCTTTGAACTTTTGTTTGGGCAATTGCCATTCAGGGCCGAAACGCAACTTGAATGGGTCCATGCGCACATCGCCAAGCGGCCACGTGTCCCGGATGATGCCGGGGCATATGTTCCAGCGACGCTGATCGAGATTGTGCTGCGGCTTTTGGCCAAAAACCCTGAAGACCGCTACCAAAGCTCGTTTGGTCTGTTGCACGATCTTGAGATCTGCCGCCGAAGCCTCTCGCGCACAGGTGAAATTGCGCCCTTTGATATCGCGCAGCGAGACACGTCCGAAACGTTTCGTGTTCCGCAAGTGCTGATCGGACGCGATGCCGAGCTGGAACACTTGACCCAATTGCTTGCCAAGGTAGAGGCCGGCGCATCCGAGCTATGCCTGATCTCCGGCAGTTCAGGGGTTGGGAAAACCGCGCTGGTCGCGGAACTGAACCGGCCAATTCTTGAGGCGCGCGGCTTTTTCCTGCGCGGCAAGTTTGACCAGTTTGAAAGGGTCAGACCTTATAGCGGCATTGCCGCTGCATTTTCCGGGCTGGTTCAGGAACTGCTGGCGGAACCGCCAGAGTCACTGGCGACGTGGAAATCAAACATAGTCGGCGCATTGGGACGAAACGCGCAGGTTCTGCTGGATGTCCTGCCGGATCTGGGGCTGATCATCGGACCGCAACCGCCGGTCCCGACCCTTCCTCCGACCGAGGCGCAGAACCGGCTGCAACTGACATTTCTAAGCTTCGTAAGGCTGCTGGCGGATGAAAACCACCCGCTGGTACTGTATCTTGACGACCTGCAATGGAGTGATGCACCGACACTTAACCTTTTGCAGAAAATGGCAACGGCCCGGGACATCGGTCATCTGCTTATTCTGGGCGCTTATCGCGAGAATGAAGTGGACAGCGGCCACCTGCTGAGCCTGATGCGCAAGGAGGTTGCCAAGACACGGACGGTACATGATCTGACCTTGCCGCCGCTCGATCAGGCGGTCGTGAACCAGATAGTTGCCCGGACATTCCGAACGGATGAGGCGGACACGCAAGAGCTTGGCGCTGTTCTTTTTCAACGAACCGAAGGCAACCCCCTGTTTGTAAAGGAACTGCTTCAATCCCTGTTCGACGATGGGATGATTAATTTTGACCGCACACATGGCCGCTGGACATGGGATCTGGCTGCGATCAGGAAGGCCGAAATTGGCGATAACATTGTCGAGTTCCTGATTGGAAACCTGAACAAACTTCCGGATGACACCAAGGAAACGTTGCGCATGGCCGCCTGTATCGGACACGAGTTCGACATGGCCAAGCTGTCGCTGATTCATCAGCGCTCTAAAGAGCAGCTGGGCATATCCCTGATGAGCGCCCTAGCCCGCAACATCATCCTGCCCTTGGACGACAGCTACCAGCTTTTCGATCAGGCCGCAGCTCTGACGGACGCCAGGGCAGATGCGGCAGTCAACCCGCGCTACCGGTTCCAGCATGATCGTCTGCATCAGGCCGCTTACGAGTTGATTGATGACGCCGAAAAACAGCCTGTTCATCTGTCGATCGGACGACTTTTGCAGAGCGAAGACACGGATGAGCCGCAAAACGAACGCCTGATCAAGATCGTTCGCCATCTGAACGTGGCCCGCGATCTGATCACCCGGAAAGATGACAAACGCGAACTTGCGGAGCTGAACCTGGCGGCTGCTCGCATTGCGCACAATGCGTCCTCGTATCAGGTGGCTTTGAACTATTTGCGTATTGCCCGGTCCCTCCTTCCTTCGAACCCGTGGCAAGAGGCCTATGGGCTGACCAGATCGCTATCATCGCTCTATGCACAAACCGCCTATCTGAACGGCTTGCATGACGAGGCCGATGCCGAGTTGTCGCGCGCGCTGGAAAACCTTCGGACCTCGCTGGACAAGGCGCGCGTTTTGTCGATGAGAACAAGGCATTACTCGACCTTGGGCCGGATGAAAGATTCCATCGATTCCGCCCTGGAAGGTCTGGCCCTTCTTGGGATCAGGTTCACGGCGGACGTCTCGGATGCAGAGGTTGAAGCAGAAATCGCAGAAATTTCGGTCAACCTGGCAGGCCGGGAGATTGCCGATCTGATCAACGCGGGCCGTATGACGGACGCCAATATGGAAACGGCGGTCGGGCTGTTGATGGAGATCTTTCCTGCGGCCTTTCTGTCAGGTGCCGGAAACCTGTTCCGTCTCTTGATCCTGAAATCCGTCAACCTGTCGCTGCGGTTCGGAAACTCGGCCGAAACCGCCTTTGCCTACTCGACGTACGGGATGTTGCTGTGCGGGGGCATGAACCGCCCTGCTGAAGCGATCGAGTTCGGCAAGCTCTCGCTTGCAATGAACGAGGCATATGACGACATCGCGCTGAAATCCCGCATTATTTACGTCTACACGATGTTCATCCACCACTGGGGCCACCACTGGAGCACAATGACAGAATGGTTCACCCGTGGCTTGGAGGCGGGATACCAGTCGGGCGATCTGTTGTATCTAGCCTATAACGCTCAGGATTGCATCATCTGGGACCCGCGTCTGGATCTTGAAACCGCAATTGCCGAACAGTCGCGATACATGGTGATCGTCAAAGACTGCAACTATGCGGACAGCTACGATTCAGGCAGTCTTTTTCTGCAGATGTTGCAGAATTTCGCAGGCAACACCCGGGATTTGTATTCACTTAGCGATGAGACGTTCGATGAAGTTTCCTGCCTGAATAGAATGACCGAGCGCGGGTTCATGACAGGTGTCGCGAATTATCACATTTATAAGACCGAACTTTACTGCCTGTACCGCGACTTTAAGGGGGCCGTTCCGCACGTGACCGCGCAGGAAAGGTTGATGGACAGTGTCATGTCGCTGCCGCAATCCGTTCGGTTCCGGTTTCTGGCCTTTCTGACCCATTCCGCAATTTACGAGACATCCCCTGCGGACGAGCAATCGCATCTTTGGCAGAAGATGGAGGATCACGCCAAACATATGGCCGACTGGGCCCAGCACTACCCCGAGAATTTCAGCCATCTCGACCTTGCCATGCGCGGAGAGTTTGCGCGCCTGCAGGGCGATATGTTGAATGCGCTGTCGTGTTATACCCGGGCCGTCGCATGTGCCGAAGAGAACGGGTTTACCCGCGACCGGGCCATGATTCACGAACTCGCGTCGTCGGCCTTTGAGAAGATCGGCCAGAATTTTGCGGCCAATGCGCATCTGGACGCTGCCCGCCGCCTCTACCACCGATGGGGTGCAAGGCGGAAGGTTGAGGTGATGGATGCCGAAAACCCCACCCTTCAACTCATCGCACCAGCCCGTTCATCGGGGGACAGGGATGCAGAAAACAGCGGATACTCGATCTCGCACAGCGCTCTGGACTTGCAGGCGGTCATGAATGCGGCCCGCGCGATTTCGGGCGAAATCGTGTTGAGCAATCTGCTGTCACGCACAATGCGCATTCTGCTGGAAAGCACGGGCGCGCAGCGTGGCGTTTTCCTGTCAATGAATGACGATCAATTGCTGGCCGAAGTTGAATGCGTCGAGGAAGAGGGCGACCTGGAAACACGCAATACTCAGTTTGAACCCGACCCCGATACCCTTGCAATGTCTGTTGTCAATTATGTGGCCCGAACCCAGAAACCTCTGGTTCTCGACGATGCAGCCGACCATCCCCGGTATGGCATTGATCCTTATGTCGTCAGGAACCAAATCCGCTCGGTCATGTGTGTTCCGGTGATCCGTTCCGACCGGTTTTCCGGGATTGCCTATCTGGAGAACAACCTGGCCGCCGGAGCATTCCCGGAGGAGCGGGTTGCAATTGCCGAATTGCTGACGGCGCAAGCCTCAATATCGATCGAGAACGCCAAACTTTATGTCGACCTTGAGCAGAAGGTCGAACAGCGCACCGCTGAGCTAAGTCAGAAAACAAATGCACTGGAAGCCGTCGCGAACCAGCTGTCCAAATACCTGTCACCGCAGGTTTATCGATCGATCTTCGATCGCAGGAAAGAGGTCAGACTGACGTCAGAGCGCAAGCTTTTGACGATCTTCTTTTCGGATCTGGTCGGGTTCACCGAGCTTGCCGAACAGATGAGTTCCGAAGATCTGAAGACATTGCTTAACCATTACCTGTCAGAGATGTCCGAAGTTGCTTTGTCTTTTGGCGCGACCATCGACAAGTTTGTCGGCGACGGAATTGTCATCTTTTTTGGCGATCCGGAAACCCGCGGGCCTGAAAATGATGCCATTGCATGCGCCAAAATGGCGATTGCCATGCGTGACAGACTTGGAGCGCTGCGCGAGGAGTGGCTGAAAGAAGGCATCCGAAAACCTCTGGAATGCCGCATGGGCATTCATACCGGATACTGCACCGTTGGCAATTTTGGCAGCGAGACCCGGATGGATTATACCCTGATTGGCCGCGCTGTGAACCAGGCCTCGCGCCTTGAAAACGCTGCGCGCACCGGTAGCATTCTGATTTCGCAGGATACGTATGACCGGATCAAACCCGAAATCGCCTGCGTCGAACATGGAACGGTTGAACTGCGCGGCATCGGGGCGCCCGTCAGAACATACGAAATCACTGGTCTGAAACAGGACGAAAACACCTGAGGTACATGAAAGACATCAATTGTCCCGTTCTTGGACGCCTCGCTAGCTGTGTGTCATGCTGTTCTTCGGTCCGGACGGAGGCGCAATCTTGCACCCGCAGGTTTCGTTCCCAGCTCTGGCGCACCGCGCCATCGCTTCGTCGAACGTGTATTTCGGGTGCGGCGGCGGTCCCGGACAATAGAACAAGTCCATCTGGGCCAGCGCGCACATGACCTGCGCGTCGTGTGGGTCACCGGGATTGGGCGGCCCGAGCCCTTTGGTGTTGCCGAACCAGCGTTGGCAGGCATTCTCCTTTGCCTGCTCTGGCTCGATATCGGGGTTTTTGGTGTATTCAAACAAAAAGGACGCAGCCACCAAATCCTGCGCCTCGTACATCCGAATATCCGGTATCTTTTTCGCGCAGTCCGTGCACTTTCCGGTCACTCCTGCCGCGATCATGTGATTGGCAACCATATACGGTGTCTCGCGCGGGTCGTCGGGGGAAATCCGTACTTTCCCGACCTGCAAGACCGGCGTTTCCGGCGTGCCGTTTTCGTCTTTCGGCATATCATCCTTGAACGCGACCCTGAACCAGCCGGGAGCCTGCGGATCATAAAGAGGTGATCCGCAGACCAGCAGCGGCAGCGTGTGACGCTCACCTGTTGCGTTGGGCCCATTCAGATAGAGGTTAAGCATCGATCGGATATAGCTGCGCTCGGGCGGGCCATCGAAAAAGCCCGAGGCCATCATGATGGGAAAATAGTCATTGGGGTATTCGCTTTGACCTGCACCGGGCGCGGCGATTGGATTTACATCCACAATGGTTCGGTAAAAACTCACGTCATCCGCGGGAATTCCGCTGGCCCGCAACACGGTATCCCAGCGATGCATGGTCATACACTCCAGAAAAGTACCCTGCTGCAACACCTGCCACGGCGGGTAATGCATCAGCAACAAACCCCGCTGACCCAGGACGTTCAGCCCCAGTGGCGGGAAGAGATGCCATTTGCACAGGCCGTCGTCCTTGTCGCTGTTGACCGGATAACCGGCCATCGGGTTCCAGACCCCAAGGTCCTGCAACAGGTTTTTTCCCGCGACCGCCTTGCCCGCGGCATCCGGCGCGAACAGTTTCTGATGGTGTTCGGCAAAGACAGACAACGCCGCTTCCGGCTGATCAGCCGAGATCGAAACCCGGTATTGCCCGCCTGACTTTGTGACCTGCACGTTGCCCGAGGAAAACCCGTCAGCCTCAAGCGAGTTCCTTGTGTAATGCGCAATCACGCTTTCGCGGTCGGTCAACCCGAGATCGGAATTGGCAAGTTCGGCAGGTGGGAACAGTTCGTTCAACAGCTCCACCGCCCCCAGAGAATAGGAAAACTCAGCCATCGGATCAGCCATCCGAACCGATAGGCGGATAGTCCTTGTCGTAAGGCACCGAGAGCTTAGGGTGATCGGTGCGCGGATCGCTCAGTTCAAACACGGATTCAAAAGTCGGTGCCGCCTGTACCCGATCGCCCAAGCCCCAGCGCGCACGCGGGATGCCGTGCCAGTCCAAAACCGTCGACAGCAGAGAGGTGCCTTCATACGGCTGCGGTTGGCCACTGCGAAACACCGTGTTGGATTTCACTCGCGGCGACACCACTA
The DNA here is from genome assembly GCF_056536425.1 of Ruegeria sp. D1(2025). Taxonomy (NCBI): domain Bacteria; kingdom Pseudomonadati; phylum Pseudomonadota; class Alphaproteobacteria; order Rhodobacterales; family Roseobacteraceae; genus Ruegeria; species Ruegeria sp. D1(2025). The sequence continues at coordinate 29,966 of NZ_JBQFPO010000013.1, forward strand.
TTGTCGGAACACGCGGGCCCAAAACATCATACTTGAACCCGTCGTTCACATCCCTCGGCCAGGCCGGTTGTGCCATCGGTGGTGCCTCATGGTCGTACATTCCTCCGCCCTTGCTGAACGTGATCACCAATGCGGTTTTGTCCCATTGCGGGCTGGCCCTCAGCGCCTCGTAGATCTCTTTCAGTTTGCGCTCGCCCGGAACCATGTCGCCGGAAGCACCGGGATGATACGAGGTCGCGCCACTTGGTGCGATCCAGGCGGGTTCGAGGAACGAGAATTTCGGCAGCATCCCAGCCTTCGCATCTGCAATGAATGTGCTGAGCGGCTGCACGTACTGAAACTTGCTTTTGTCCACGCTGGGCAACTGATTGCGCATATACAGGTGATAGGTGAACACTTGGTTCTCCCATTCCACCGAGTAATAAATCTTCCAGTCCTGATGGCCGTTGTTTTGAAGCACTTTCCAGATCGGCTGCCGCAAGGGCCGCTCTGCGTATTGCGTGTATTGCGGCTCACCTTCGCAGTTTACCGTAATGTTGTAGTTCGATCCCGACAGGGCAAAACCCCGGTTGGCAATTGTGCCGCCCGGCATGGGTGAAAACCAATAATCGCTCACCGCGTAATTCTCGGCCAGACCGTTCAGCACCGGTAATTGTGTCGGGCTGAACGAACTCATTGCTTCGGGGCTGAGGTTGTTGGACACAAATCCGCCCATGTCCGGCACTGCACCGCTTTGATAGGCAGGAAAACCGCCGCTGTATTGCTGCTGAATGCTGTCGGCTGTCGAATGAAACGGATCTATCTTGGGCGAGGAGAGTACGAACTGATCGCTCAGCTTGCCATCCTCATACTGGTGCACTGGATACGGGGTGCCTTTGTAAGTGTTTGTATAGGATTTTGAGTTTGCCTTGAACGGCGGTTCCGCGTTCACATAGTTCAGGTGGGGTGCGTCCGCCTCGTATAGCCAGCCCAGAACACTGTCCATTGTCCGGCTTTCAAGCATGTAGACGACCACATGTTCGATATTGGTGCGCATGAAATCCATCGTGCCGGGAACAAGGGCTTTGGCCGCATCAATGGGAATCGGCATCTGTACCGGAGTCAGCTGACCGGACACATCAAACCCCTGAGGCAAGGCGCCCTGTTTCAGGGGGCCGACAAACGGGTCGGGAAGGAAAGGATCAAACCCCCAAAGCCGGTAACTCCCATCTCCGGGCGCAATGTCCAGAATGTTCTCACCCATGGCGATTAGGTGGTGCGAGGCATCAATGTCCGGGCGCGTGCCTTCAGATATCGTCGGCATCGACAACGGATGCCAGTTTTGCGGATCAAAGTTCCACACGCGGTATTTCGAATGATCCGCGATCCATTCCAGCACATAGTTGCCCATGGGCAGCAATGCGCTACCGCCGGTGATCTCGGCAAAGGCATCCTGCGGCCCCATCGAGGTAGGCAGCGGGTCGGGCGGCGACATCGGGCTGGGTGCGGGATCGAAATTCCACAGCATGTATGTCCCGCGTGCAGCAGTCGGCATATAGGCCATGACATATCCCGTCATGGGCACAAGCTGCACGATATCCGTTTCAGAGGCATCCCAGGTATAGTGATCGAAATACTGCCAGAATTTGTGCTGCTTCCATTTCCCCGATTGCAAAGGCTGAACGCTCAGCGGGTCGGGGTTGGTCGGGTCAAATTCGAACAGATCATAAGGAACATGGGGATCTTTTGGGTCCTGAAGCTGCGACAGATCATAGGAGAGCATATACCCACCGATCGGACACAGCTTTGTGCTGGATGGAAAGTTTGATCCGGGCGACAACAGGATCTGTTCGAACAGCTCAGGCAGATTCATGTTCAGCCGCCACAGGCTGTAAGTGTCGCCGCTGTTGGCCTGGTTAATCAGATAGGTTGGTGCTGCATTTGCGATAAAGTCTTTCTCGGCCATGTTTCCGTCCAATCCATGCGGGGTCAAAAACTGAAAAAAGAGAGAAATGGGAAACGATTTGTTCACTAATTTGCAACAAATACGCCAAATCAAAAAGAAAAATCTTCTGACGTCCGAATGAGCCGCGCTTGGCTGGGGGTGGATTTTTGGCTTTGAGTTGCGCTGCTATGAGGCGCCGGAAACCGACCCAATAGACTGTCAGCCAGTTTTCCGTCGACAAAAACGATTGCCGTGGGCCACGTCCCAAGACGACGACCTACGTTCAAGATTGCATTACAGAACAAAGGTCTGCCGTGTGAACGTAATTCTGTTGTCATCGGCAGATGGGGGTGGTGCCGGGTTTTCCGGTAAACGAATTGAGCATCCGAAAACCATCATGTCCGATACGCGGGCGAGTGATAAAGATTGATAACATCATTAAGCTTCATTTGTGGATGCTCAAACCTGCGAGAGACCGGTTTTGTTCCGCCGAAAGTGAAAAGAATCACCGTGATGTGATTGCAAAAATCCAATCGGAGCAACGGATGACCAATAAGCCTCGCGACAATGCTTTTTTGTGAATCCTGCACTGGTAAGGATGTCGATGCTGTGCCAATCTCGTGCCCCGGATAACCTGATCGGCAGCGTTGAAAGTGGAAAAGAAAAACGACACTGAAAGTGAAGTCGGTCAGACGCTTCAGCGGTTGCGGCATGAACGGGAACTGACGCTGGGCGATCTTGCAGTTCGAGCGCAAGTATCCACTGCGATGATCAGCCGGATCGAAAACGCCAACGTCTCGCCTTCGCTGTCGACACTGCAATCTTTGGCGGATGCTCTGGATGTGCCGCTGATGGCGCTGTTTGCCCGGTCGGATATCGCCGCAGATGTTCATCACGCGCGCGTTGGCGATGGCCTGCCCGCGCGGCGCATCACGCAGGGGCATGCGCATGACTATCTCCTATTGGGCAAGCACTCGGCACCCGGGGGGATTTTTCAGTCTGCGCGAATTCGCATTTTAAAAGAGCAATCCGGCAACTTGCCCAGCTATCAGCACGAAGGTCATGTGTTCATCTACATGATCGAAGGTCAGGCCACCTACCGTTGCGGAGGAGAGAATTTCCAGATGTCGGCGGGCGATACACTGAGTTTTGATGCCAAGCTTCCGCACGGCTTCAGTGAAATCCTGTCTGATGCTGTCGAGTTCATTACGGTCTCAACCCGCCCGCAATAGGGCGCTGCCAAGCTTCGGCCTGTGAGGCCGAGCCTTGCAGCTATCGGCGATTGAGTGCTGCGCGAAAAGTCGAACGTGCCTCTGCACTGTGAATGTATGCGTAGTCTCTGGGATAGGAGGTTCCTGCCGTGACCTCCATCGAAACAAACTGAGGGCCTGCCAGAGACAGGATCTGCGGCGCGGCTTCGGCGAACCTGTCAACATTGGTGAATCGCTGAACCCCGGCATAGCCAGCCGCCCAGGCCATTGCAGCAAAGTCGACCTTTTCAGCGCCGGGCAACGGATGCGCTCCGTTCACCTCGTAAACCCGATTGGCCGAAAGAAAGTGATAGAGGTTCGACACGCCAGCGCCGGCGATCGTCACCAGCGACCCGAGGTTCATCAGCAGGCTGCCGTCGCCATCAAGAACAATTACGCTCCGGTCCGGATTGGCCAGTGCCAATCCCAGCCCGTGGGACGATGCCTGACCCATCGCGCCAACGGCGACATAGTTCAGGTCTCGCGGGTTCAGGGCCAGCCAGTCAAAGCAGCTTTGATAGACTGCAACTACAATGTCACTGTCATGAATCTGGGGGATCAGCGCCCGCAGCGCCTCGTCGCGACGCATCGTCATGACACCTCCGGAGGTCTGCCGATCAGAAAGATATGAGGCTGCGAGGATGCATAGGCCATTGCGATGGCCTGCGGTATGTGGGTTTCGTCGCCGGGTTCTTCGATCAGCGAATGCGTTACCTCCATCGCGTCAAGGACAGGGCGGATTATCCGAACACCGTAGGAGGAAGATTGATCCGGGTGCACATGTGGTTCCTTGCCCTGCAAACCAACCATCATCACAACGGGCAATTCATAATCCATCCCGATCGCACGAATTGCATTCAGGGAGTCCATCAACCCTGTCTGCTGCATCATCAGAACGGCCCGGGTTCCATTGTAGGACATGGCGCCGCAAATACTGACACCTTCATCCTCTTTGCAGATCCGCGTTAGTCGAAAATCGGGATCCTTGGAAACGGGCCACAACAGACCGTCGCTGGTGACGATATCCGGAAGGGCGACGATTTCCTGAACCTGTGCGGCCTTGAGCTGCGCAATGATCGCGCGCCCCGACGGGTATGCAACCTTTGGCGCGTCCACCGTAATTCCGGAAGACATACCCATTACACGCCACCGTTCAGGAATTTGGCAATTCCGTCCCGTGCAATTTTCAATTCATGCATATGCCCGACTGTAATGCGCAGATAGTCCGTGTACGCTGGCGATGCGAACCGCCGCACGGCAATGCCGTGCTGCAAAAGCGCGCGTGTCGCAGCTTCTGCTGACTTGTTGCCATCCGGGAAGTGAACAAGAACGAAATTTGCCTGACTGGGGATGACGTCCAGTCCCAACCACTGCATCTCGGCGGTGATCCAGTTCCTGCCCAAGCGGTTGGCATCGCGAACATACTGAGTGTGGGCTGTGTCCTCCAATGCGGCGATCGCAGCCATTGCCGAAGGCGAAGCAACCGGAAAGGTCAGCCCGATCCTGCGAACGACATCGACGATGTCGTCAGGCCCATACAACCAGCCCACGCGCGCGCCTGCCAGACCGTAGATTTTTGAGAATGTACGGCACATGACCACGTTTTGGGCCTCTTCAACCAGAATATGCGCTGGCTCGTAATCTTCGGCATCGATGTATTCTTCATACGCCGCGTCGATTATCAGCAGTACATTGTCTGGCAAGGCGGCGTGCAGGCGGCGAATTTCAGAGCCGTTCAGATACGTGCCTGCGGGGTTTTCCGGGTTGGCCAGATAGACGATGCGGGTCCGTTCGGTCACGGCTTCGATCATGCGGTCGACAGAGGGTTTGAAACCATCGTCCGCAACCGACACGACGCCTGCATCGTTGGCGTGCGCATAGTTCGGGACCTTCAGGTACCCGTTCGCGCTGCGGATCAATTCAGTACCCGGACCCAGATAAGCGCGGGCAAGCCGTGCCAGCAGGTCGTCCGATCCCTGCCCGGTTGTGATCCGCGTGGCATCGAGGCCGAAATGTTCAGCGATGGCCGGGGCGAGAGTTAGATCGGGGTTTTCCAGATACCGTTCGATTGAACTTGTGGCTGCCTGCGCGGCGGTCCGGGCCAAACGGCTGGGACCAAACGCGCTTTCATTGGAATTTAGCAGGACAGACGGTGGAGGTGATGCATCAATCGCCCCTGCGACCATGTGGGGTTTGATGCGCGAAATTCCTGATTTCGCCAAGGCTACTGTCATTGTTGTCCTCCAGCAGTCACTGGCCGGGTAGGTGGCGCTTACTTTTATCATACAATACTCACTTTTTAGCAACTCAATTTCAAAAATATTATGAATAAAGTAAGCCTTCATGGATGAAGGCGGCGCGACGCTTGTTTGCCCGGATACCTGCGGCATCGGGTTGGAATTGAAAGGCATGAAACGACAGCCCAAAGGGCAAACGGCTTTTGGGCAAACTTCAGCGAGGGTCGCTTGGAACTGTATTACCCGGCCATCGGAAGCAGTATCGCCAATGAAAGCGGTATACTGACCGCAGCTATCAGGGTCTGTAGCGTGACGATCGCCGCCATCAAAGGCGCATCTCCGCCCAGTTGTTTTGACAACGTGTAAGAGGACGCACCCGTCGGAACAACGGAATAAACCACGGCGATCTGCAGCACGTTCTGCGGCAGTCCGACGGCCAGTCCGATTACCAGAACCGCGACAGGGAAAACCACCATCTTGCCCGTGAACGCAAGGATCAGGGGTATTGTGCTGGCAGCCATTGCGCGGACTCTCAGGTTTGCGCCAACGGCCAGCAGAGTAATAGGCAGCGCCCCCGCACCCAGAACATCGGCCACATCGTGAACCACCGGAATCCGGTCTCCGATCAGCTGGTTGGCACCCACTGCCAGCAGGATTGAAATGACATAGGGGTTGCGGGCCAGTTCACGCAGAATGGCCAGCGGCAGACTCGTGGTTCTGTCGCTTTTCAAAGAACCGACCAGCATGATCACCATGACGATATTGGTGATCGGAACAAGGATCGCCGTAGCCAGAATGGCGATGTCAAACCCGGCCGGACCGAAAAGGTTTGCCGCCAGAGCAAGTCCTATGAAGGAATTGTGCCGGGCACTGCCCTGCAAAATGGATGTCCCCTGCGGCGGCGCGAAACCCATCAGGCGCGTACTGACAACCGCAAAGATCAGTGCAGCAACAAACCCGCCCAGGATCGTGGCCGAATAAAGCCCAAGCGCTGATTTGTCCAAAGGCGACATTGAGATCTTGCTGAACAGCAGGCATGGCATCAATACCCAGTAGACAAGTTTGTCGTTCAGGTTCCAGAAGTCCGTGCTGGGAATGCCACCTTTCCGAAGGGCCAGCCCAAGGGCAATAATCAGAAAGATCGGCAGAATAGAGGTCAGCGTTGTCAGCATGGCAATCAGCAATTCGAAAGGCGCTTATTGAGCGGACCTTTTCATGCCGGAAATTGCAATTCAACCGATGGTTTCGCTCTGACTTCAAGTCAGGATCTTTATTCTCGTGAATTCCGGAAATTGGTCCGCTAAGTGGCCCTATCTAAGGTGCAAGAACAAAGGCCCAAGCTGTGAACCGCCGTTTCTTCAGGCGGTCGCCCGGGCCAGATAATCCTCAATCATATCGCCAAAACTCTGTTCGACTGCGAATTCGAAACCGCCATCACACCTTGTCACGAGCGCCTTCAGGCCAAACACCTCGGAATAGGTCACGTCATCCGGGCCGAATATGGTTTCGTTCAGATCCAGCGGACAGGCAATGGCCATCACGTCGGCCGCCTCGGGTCCGGCAACGCGGAAAAACGTCAGCGTGTCCGAAATTCGTACGATGCTGATATCTTCCGGGCAATCCGCCGGTTTGAGCCTTTCCTCATATTCCTGCTCACGATTTGGCCCAGTCCGAACGATCCAGTGATTTCGGCCGACATGGTACAGTTCGGCGCCCCCTTGCCCGATCCGGGTATTGGGTTGTTTTGGCAAGCTCGGCAACAGGTCCTTGACCCAGCTTTCGATTGCCTCGGGTTGCCCCTTAAGATCGAAAAGTGCGCTCAGGCTCTGGCGTGCAAATTGTACGTCATAGCTCATCTCAGGACCTCAGACGTTTGCCGTCGGGGTCGTGAAACACCGGTCTGGTGATTGTGACCGGGATGACCTTGTCCCGAAGACGGACATACGCGGTTTCACCGTGCCGAGCATGTCCGTTTTCCAGCAAAGCCAACCCGACCCAGCGGTCGTTTACCACGCTCCAGACGCAGGCCGTAACCAGCCCTTCGGTCGCCTCCTTTCGGCCGCCGGGGGTCAGTGGCGCGCCTTCCGGAACCTGCTGGTTGGTGTCTTCGGGCAGAATGCCAACCAGTTCGCGGCGAACGCGCCCGCTTTCGCGTCGCAGCAAGACCGAGCGTTTGCCAAGATAGTCCGGCTTCTTTTTGGACATGACCCAGCCCATCCCCAGATCATATACGTCGACGGTGCCGTCGACTTCGTGACCCAGCGAAAGAAACCCCTTTTCGACCCGCAGAACATGGCTGGATTCCGAACCGACCGGCAGAATCCCAAATGGGGCACCCGCCTCCATCACTTTGTCCCACAGTTCGGCCATATGACGCGGGGCAACATTGACTTCAAAGGACAGCTCTCCGGTAAAACTGACACGAACGACACGGGCCGGAAACCCGGCAACAGTGCCGTCCCGGAAAGACATGAAAGGGAACGCGTCAGATGACAGATCAATGTCCGTACCCAGTGCCTGCATAACATCCCGGGCGCGCGGCCCGCAGATCGTGGCGTTGTTCCACTGGCTCGTGACTGTGGTGATCATCACCTGCCAGTCCGGAAACTCGGTCTGCAGAAGTTTCTCCATATGCTGGTTGATCGCATCCGCATGGCCCGTCGAGGTCGAGACCAGCCAGCGATGCGCGTCCAGCCGAAACGCCACCCCGTCATCCATGATCAACCCGTCATCCGACAGCATCAGCCCGTACCTCCCCTCGCCAGGTTTCAGGCTGGACATGACGTTCGTGTACAGAAAATCGAGAAAGCGCGGTACGTCGCGGCCCTTTAGTTCAAATGTTCCAAGTGGCGAGCCGTCATAGACACCGACACCTTCCCTGACAGCCCGGCATTCCCGGTTGACAGCCTCCTGCAATCCCTCACCGGGTTTTGGGAAATAACCAGGACGCCGCCAGCGTGCGCCAGCCTCGTACATCACCGCGCCGTTGTTTTTGTTCCATTGTGTCACCGGAGTGTGACGATAGGGAAACAGAACGCTGTACTCTCGCAGCCCTCCGATCGCGCCGAAGGAGACCGGAGTGTACGGAGACCGGAACGTTGTCGTACCGACCTCCTGCAACGGTACGCCCTTTTGCATTGCCACGGTGCCGATGATGTTGATATTGCCGGTTTTCCCCTGATCGATGCCCATGCCACCAGTCGTGTAGCGCTTGACGTGTTCGACATTGTCATAGCCTTCGCGCAAGGCAAGATGCACATCGCTGACCGAGACATCGTTCTGGATGTCCAGAAACGCCTTGCCGCGTTGCCCCGGCACATCGACACGCCAGAGCGGTTCGACGTCGTATGTCAGATCTTGGCCGCCGTCGATGATCCAACCCAGGTTCATTTCCCCGGCCGCGGCGCCCGTGGCGCGGCAAGCCTGGGCCGCTGTTTCGGGAACAAATGCGGCCAGATTGTCATCGAACCGCAGCGAGCTGCGGGATTGCGACCACAGATGCACAGTCGGGTTCCAGCCCCCGGAATGACCCAGTACATCGCAGTCAATCCATGTTTCAGCGCCGCTGTCGACGGCGACCGCGCGGACGGCGCGCAGACGTTTGTGCCCGCGTACACCCGCAGCGACGGTCCCCGGATGAACCGAGATACCCGGCACTTTGTCCAGCGCCGCCTGAGGCACCGTCTTGCGGCTATCGAGAATTGCAACAACAGCCAAACCCGCCGCCAACAGATCAGCGGCGACCGCGTAGACGCTGTTGTTGTTGGTGAACAAGGCCACACGTTGCCCGGGAACCACGCCCCAGCGGTTCACATAGGCCTGAACCGACGAGGCCAGCATGACACCGGGCCGATCATTGTCGGCAAAGACCATTGCACGCTCCGTGGCGCCGGTGGCAATGATCACTTCACCTGCGCGCACCCGCCAGCTGCGCTCCAGGATGCTGTTCTGTTCCGGCTCCCGTTCGTTCACGATCAGCAGGTTGTGTTCGCGATAAGCCCAGACAGTTGCGTTTTGCAGTTGGGTGACATTGTCCATCTTGCGCAATTCCCGAACTGCTTCGGCCACCCATTCCATTGCTGGTCGCCCATTGATGGTCAGCGTCCGGTTGAGCAGACTGCCTCCTGCCTCGGGTCCCTCATCCGCGATGAACACCCGCTTTCCTGCGCGACCTGCCTCAAGTGCGGCCTGCAGGCCGGCGGGGCCTGCTCCGGCGATCAGAACATCAGCATGGGCGTGCCGCGCCTCGAACCGGCCCGCAGAGGGGGGCTGAGAGGGTGCTGCGGCGAGCCCCGCAGCCTTGCGGATTGTGGGTTCAAACAAGTGCCAATCCGGCCACTTGAAGGTTTTGTAGTAAAACCCGGCCGGGATGAAGCGACCAAGCAGTTGGTTCACCCCGCCCAAATCGAAATCGGGCGAAGGCCAGCAATTGACGGAACGGGCGCTCAGCCCATCCCGAAGGGGTACGGTGGTTGCGGGGCGGTTGCCCGATGCGTCCTCGCCATCCAGTTCCACCAGAGTTGACGGTTCCTCGGGGCCATGACCGACAATGCCGCGCGGGCGGTGGTACTTGAAACTGCGGGCTGTCACACGAACGCCATTGGCCAGCAAGGCCGAAGCCAGAGTGTCGCCCTCGTAACCTTCGTGGCGTTTGCCGTTGAACCGAAACTGCAAAGGTCGATTGCGGTCTATGCGCCCCCCGGACGCGAGGCGGTTACGCTGTGCCATGGGGCGCCTCCACAATCTCGTGTGCCCGGGTATCGCGCCAGATCGTCAGCCATTCACCGCATCCGCGCGCGTGCCACCATTTTTCCTGCACAGGTCCCAATGGGTTTGGCACAACAGTCAGGTATTCGACCCACTCCGCGTCACTGACGGCATTCGGATCGGGCCGGTCCGCCCCGACCGGACCGCCAAAGATGAATTCGCTTTCGTTCCGCTTGCCGCAAAATGGGCAGGGTATCAGCATCATGGTCCTGTCCTTTTCATCGCGCCGTGGTGGTGCCGGCTTCCATCACGAATTCAAGATGACGGAACCGGTCGAGGGTGAAGGATGCCATCAGCGGGTGCGGTTCTCCTTTGGCGACCAGATGCGCCAGCGTCAGACCGCCCGCCGGGATTGCCTTGTATCCGCCCCACCAACCCGCCGTGACGAACAGTCCGGGCACTTCGGTCTGGTCCATGATGGGGGATGCATCATGCGCAATGTCCAGATGCCCGCCCCATTGGCGCATCAGTTTGAGTTTTTTGAAGGACGGGAACAGGGAAAGCATCGAAGCAACCGTGTCTTCAAAGACGTTTTGCTTGATGTCCCGACGAAAACTCTGCCCCATATCCGGCGCGCCACCGATCACCATTTCGCCTTTGTCGGACTGACTGAAATAGAACCCACTGTCCGGGCAATTCACTATGACGTCGACCAGCGGTTTGACCGGTTCCGACACAAAGGCCGTCAGGTTCATCGTCCGCAACGGCAGTTTTAGCCCTGCGGTTTCCGTCAGCGTCGTTGTATGGCCCGACACCGCCACGACAACCTTATCCGCGTGTATTGTTCCCCGATTGGTCTCGACACCGGCAATCTTACCATCCGAGCTGCGGATCAACGACTGCACGGCGGTCTGTTGTTGGATTTCCACACCCATGGCGTCAGCCGCACGAGCATACCCCCAGGCCACAGCATCATGCCGGTTCACGCCTGCATCGGTATGAACCATGCCGCAAATGACCGGCAGGCGCGCATCCGGCCCTCCGCCGGTCAGCGCCGGAATGCGACGGCGCAGCTCTTCTGTCGTGATCTGTTCATAGGTCGAGCCATAGATATCCATGACCAGTTGGCGCCGCCGCAGCTCCCGCAGTTTGGGCCAGGTCTGCACAACATCAACCATGGTGCGTTTTGAATGCATCATGTTGAAGTTAAGCTCGTGCGTAAGGCCTTCGTACATCGCAACAGATTTGACATAGAAAGGGATCGACTCGTCACGCATATAGTTCGACCGGATCGTCACCGTGTTGCGCGCGATATTTCCACCGCCCAGCCAACCGCGTTCCAGAACTGCGACATTTGTGATGCCGAATTCTTTCGCCATATAATAGGCCGTAGCCAGACCGTGCCCCCCTGCCCCGATCACAACGACCTCATACCTGTCTTTCAAGGGCGGGCTTCGCCAAGCCAGAGGCCAGTTGCGGTGTCCGGACAACGCATTCCGAGCGAGCGAGAATATGGAATACCTTTGCATGATGGTAATAATATTTATTATTAGTCAAATCTCGTCAATAAACAAATTTACCAAGAAGCAACCAAAATTTCGCGTCCAGAACCTCTGAACCGAACCGTTGTTTTGGCGGACCACTCGGGTTGCTTCCGTATTTTCTGACTATTCACACCAGTTTGGCTAGGATGTCGCCATGATACGCCGCGTTGAACAGTTTCATCGAAGCCTTGCCGGCAAGTGGTCGGCCCGGTCGAAATGGCCCTGTTTCATAATCAATTGCCGCAGTTCACCAGCTTCCTGAATCCATGAAAGCCCGGGCGCGTCGCGCCCATTTTCAACCGTCCTGCAATTCGGGCGGATTTAGTGGATGGAAATGCAATGACATATACAATTGACACAAAGGCCGTTCAGGAAGCCTATGCACGCGATGGTGTCGTGTTGCTGAAGAATATCCTGTCCGAGGAGTGGTTGGCCAAACTGCGCCAAGCTGTGGACACCGAAGTCCAAAAAGGCGACCGGTATTTTGCCTACAAAAACATGCGTGAAATGCCGGGCGTGTTTCAGGATTATTGCCTGACCTCGGACATAGGCCAACGTGTGGCAGAGGTGGCCAGCAGCCCCTGGACATCGTTGATATATGACCAGATTTTCGTGAAAGAGCCCGGCACACAGACCCAGACCGGGTGGCACACGGACCAACCCTATTGGCCGGTGTCTGGTCCGATCATGACCATGTGGATCGCGCTTGACCCAGTCGATCCTGACAATGGCGCACTGGAATTTGTGCGCGGATCACATGCCTGGGGCGCCAAATACCGACCGTTCAAAACCGATCAACTGGGTGGTTTCTTGCATTATCTTGAGCAGGACAACCCGGAATACATCGACATGCCGGACTTTAAGGCCAACCGCACAGATTATGACATCTTTCACTATGAGCATATGGAGCCCGGTGACGCTTTGGCCTTTGACGGGATGACCGTGCATTCGGCGATGGGCAACAGAACCACGACCCGCCGAAGACGCGGATATGCAATACGGTTTGCAGTCAAAGGGGCAACCTATGAACCGCGCGATGCGGTGACCGAATGGCTGCATGATGAAAGCCTGCAACCCGGCGCCCCGTTCGCAGGCGGACGCTTCCCGGTTATCTACGAAAGTGCATAAGTTGAATTTGGCAAGGGCCGGTGTTCCGGCCCTTCACCGCGACCTCAGGCAGATTTCGCGACGTTTTCCGTTGCAGCGTTTTCCGCCTCGATCGCGCGGTCAAGCACACGGCGGAACTGTTTTGCCCCGGCATCCAGGCCAAGATCTATGTGGGGCGTTTTGGCGTATTTCATTCCCTTGTGAACTTCTTCCAGCACGTCTTTGTCCTCAAGAAACGCCATTCGAGCCCCATCATTCATGAATTTCGAAACTTCGGCATTGTCCGGATAGGAGTTGCGGTGCTGGAACCAGAAATACCGCGTCCGGTCCTCATCAATCGGGGTCATGAAGTTGTACGAGATATTGATGAATGTCTCATCAACCGGGTCCTTGTCATATCCACCTGTACCAACGGGTGTGTAGATGGATTTGTTCAGTCCGATTGCCGGCATACACATCTCGTAATGCTGTAACCGGTCACAATCGCCGTCGAAGGACACCAGTTTCGCATAGTACGGAGACGGCGGCTTCTTCTCGATCCACCGGGATACGATCACGCCACGGTCCGTCTTCTCGACATTCAGGGGTTCTTCGTCGGTGCCCGCGCCTGCAAAGGACGTAACGTGCACCCAGGCCACATGGCTGGGATCCAGCAGGTTGTCGCAGACCCAAAGGTAGTGGCAGTCGATGTCCATCACGCCACCATCGGTCAGACCCCAGCTTGGATCGTCGAAGTTCTCCACCGGGAATATTTTGTCGGGATCGGCAAGCGCCGGATCGCCCATCCAGATCCAAAGCAGCCGATACCGATCAACCACGGGATAGGATTTCACAACCGCTCGCCGGGGCGTCATGCCACGTTGTGTGGGGCTGTCGATACATGTGCCGGAACAGTCGAAGGTCAAACCGTGATAACCGCACTCGACCAGATCGCCCTTAAGGTTGCCTTTCGAGAGCGGCAGCTTGCGATGGGGACACGCGTCTTCCAACGCGACCGGAGTTCCATCTTGCTGCCGGTACAGCACGATATTCTCGCCCAGAAACGTCTCGGCCCTCAGGTCGCGGCCGATATCCTTGCTCCACGCGGCGACATACCAGCAGTTCTTCAGATACATGATCCGGATCTCCGTTCGGTTTGTTGGCTTTGCGCCAGTATGGGGCAATTTGCCCGCGTTTCACCATGCCGGATTGGTAATGCGACATATAAGGTGGACTAATTTGAAACCGGTGCAGGATCGGGTATGTCCGGCTGCGCCCGAGCCTCTGCCTGAATCCAGTTCAGGAACTCGCTTACCTTCTGGCTGTCCTTGGTTTCGGGTCGGCGCACAAGCCAGTAAGACAGGGGCGATTGCGTCAGGTGGGGAAAAGGCCGTACCAGGCGACCATCGCAGAGCGCATCAATAACCAGAGGCTCACGACCAAGCGCCACACCCAACCCTTCGATTGCGGCCTGCACAACCATATTCGACTGCCCCAACCTGCGCGTGCGTAGTGCGGCAGGCAAACTTAAATCACATTGCCGCGCCCAGAAATCCCATGTCGGACTGGCCGTGCCATGGTGCAGGTTTTCATCCACCAAAAGCGTATGAAGGGACAGATCCTCGATACTCTGAAGCCTTGGCAGAAGGCCGGGCGCACATACAGGAAACAGCTGTTCCTTCATCAACAAATCGACCTGAAACCCGGGGTATTCGCCCAGTCCATATCGAATCCCGATATCTGCATCGACGCGTGAAAAAGGGTGTTGCCCGGTGTCGGTGGCAATCGAAATCGAAAGATCCGGGTGGGCCAGGTCAAAGTGAATAAGCCTTGGAAACAACCAGTTAAAGGCGAACCCCGGCAAGCACGAAATAACGATTGTCCGGTCACTACGGGTTTTGTCCCGCAAATGCGTGCAAACATCAGAAATGCGCCCTAACCCATCGGAGATTGCCAGGGCAAGTTGCTCACCCTCGCGCGTGGGGCGGGACTGGCGCGCTCCACGGACCAGTAATTCTCTGCCAAGCCATTCTTCCAGAGACCTGACGTGCTGACTTACGGCGCTTTGACTGACACCCAGTTCTTCTGCTGCGGGCGAAAAGCCCGAATGGCGCACCACGGCTTCAAATGCGCGAAGCGCCGAGTATGGTAGGTTCAAGATCATATTAGCCACCCTAATGCCAGCCATTATTTCTTTCAAATGGATTAGAACCGCGTGCGTCCATTAAATTCATTAAAGTCAGGTATTAGGGGTTATTGATGTCCGACACGACGCCCGAGCGAGGAGCGCGAAATCTGCTGGTGAACTGTGCGCGTGCATCCGCAGGCGACCGGCTGCTGATCGCGTATGAACCCCCGGAGTTTGGGTATTTTGATGCCGACTGCGTCAAGGTGGTCAGAAATGCCGCCCAGCAGCTGGGGCTGGTCGTTGACGCGGTCGATGTCGGTTTCAACCCTGACAACCCGCATCTTTCGCCCGATCTTCTGTCCCGTTTTCAGGCCGCGGACATCATTTTGTTTCTGGCGCGTCTGGGGGATCAGTTGCGGTTTTCGGACATGCCGCAGGGCAAGAAGATTATCGTCAGCTTTGCCGTGAACCAGGAGCTTCTGGGTTCAGGGTTTTCCAACGGACACCACGACGCATTTATGGAACTCAAGGCCGACGTCAACGCGGTTCTGGACAGGGCGGATGACGTACGGATCACCTGCCCTCTGGGATCGGATGTGCGTGGGCGACCAATTATGGATTTGAAACCCACCGGCGATACATCCATTTTGCGGTTTCCGATGTCCGTATTCACACCAGTTCCCGCGTACAGTTTTTCCGGTCGTGTGGCCATCAGCTTCCTGACGGGCACAGGATCGAAATATTATGACGACTATACACTGGAATTTGACAGACCGGTCTTCGCCATGATGGAGAACGGTCGCCTGACGCGGTTTGACGGTGACCCCGAAAATGCCGCCAGGGCCGAGGCACACTATGATCGGGTCGCCGGACAGTTCGGCATCGACCGGAATTTTGTACATTCCTGGCACGCGGGCATTCATCCCGGCTGCGGATACCCATGGGACATGCGGGAAAATTTCGAGCGCTGGGGAGGTGCCGCTTTCGGCAATCCTCGCATTCTGCATTTCCACACATGCGGAGCATATGCCCCGGGCGAGATCAGTTGGAACGTGATTGATCCGACAATCGTGATTGATGGGGCGACGTATTGGGATCACGGTGTTTTCCACGCGGAAAGGTTGCCCAACGGTCCGTCGATACTCGCCCGGCATTCCTGCGCCGCTGATTTGTTTGCAAATCCCGATCCAGATATCGGGCTGCGCGTGGCTGTCTGACCTATCCCGGCTTGATCGAATCACGCTCTGGTTAGATAATCCATTGTTAATAAGGCCTGACCGAGTTGGCCTTATGGTGCGGAGCACTCCCGTCTCCGGTGCCGGATCATGTGCAGAGGGCGCGACCCCCACACCGGCAAAAATTGTGGAAATCACATGCCAAAACCAATCGTCACGCCGCTGACTCAGGCCCTGGCCGAAGGAAAACTCACGCGCGAAGAACTCAGAAGCTACATGCAACGTTCGAACGGACCGGGATTACGCCACCTGGCGCTTTGGGTCCTGTTACTTGCCTTTACATCAACACTCATTACTCTTGCCTGGGACAGCTGGCTGATTTGGCCTGCCATGTTCCTGCAAGGCGTCGTTCTGGTGCACCACTTCTCGCTGCAGCACGAATGTGTGCACTACACGGTTTTTCGGACCCGCTGGCTGAATGATCTGGTGGGACAGATCTGCGGGCTGATCATCATATTGCCGCACCGCTTTTTCAGGTACGAGCATTGCGATCATCACACGTACACACAGCTGACCGGAGAAGACCCTGAACTGATTCCGCTGCCCAAGTCCTTGGGGCAGTACTTTCTGTACCTTTCCGCTCTGCCCTACTGGCGCGGCAAGTTCACAGAGGTGTTTCGCCATGCATCCGGCCGCCTGAGCGAGGCAGAGCTTCGATTTATCCCGAAGGTCGAACACAAGGCTGTATTTCGGGACGCACGTATGATGCTGGGTATCTATGCCGCACTGGTCTTGGCCATGGCGCTGACCGGGTGGTGGGGTTTGATCTGGTACTGGATCATTCCGTTGTTTCTGGGCGAACCGGTCATGCGGTTTGTGCGCATGACCGAACATGTCGGGCGGCCCACTGTTGCCAAGATGTCGGAAAACACCCGGACCAACCTGGTATCGGCACCGATGGCATTTTTGTGTTGGAACATGAACTATCACGCAGAACATCACTATGTCGCCTCTGTGCCGTTTCATGCATTGCCCCGTCTGCATGAAAAGCTGAAAGACCATATTTTCGTTGAAAATGGCGGGTATCTGGCCGCCCATCGCGACATTCTACGTCAGATCTTGCGGCGCAACCGCGAACATGCGGCAGAGGTTTGAACGATGGCGGCCGAAAGAACTTGGCGCGATGTGATCGCGGTGTCCAAACTTGAGAAAAACTGGGTCACGCGGGTCGAAATCGGCCCGCGCATGATTGCGGTCTACGATACGCCAACCGGTATCTACGCATCGCTGGCGTTGTGCAACCATGGCGGGGCCGATCTTTGCGACGGCTATTTTGATGGCCACGTGATCGAGTGTCCGCTGCATCAGGGTGCGTTCGACGTGCGGGACGGCAAGCCTGTGTCTGCCCCGGCCACGCGTCCTTTGCGGGTGTTCGAGACGCGGGTTGAAAACGGGATGGTTCAGGCCCGTTTCTGACAACCGCGCTGAACGTTCAGACGGATAACAAACTCATCTTTTGTCTGATCGTTTTTCGAGGCGTGCAAAAAGACGGCTGAGACCGAAACATACGACAAAGTAAAACGCTGCGGTCGTGATCCACGCCTCGAATATCATCCTAGATGAAGCGACAAGTTCAACTGTCTTGTAAGTGAGTTCCTGAACCGAAATCAGTGACAGGATCGAGCTGTCCTTGATCAGGGATATGAACTGGTTTGCCAGTGGCGGGACCACTTTTTTCATCGCCTGAGGCAGCACGATGTAGCGCAGCTCCTGAAAACGGCTCATCCCGATCGAACGGGCAGCTTCGCGCTGGCCTTTTGGGATGGACTGAATCCCGGCCCGGACAATTTCCCCCACAAACGCGCTTTCGAACAGGGCCAGAACGATGACGCCGGAAACCAACGATGGGAAACGCCGCATTTCGCCGAAGAAAAACGTCCAGATCTGGTTGTCTTCCTGTCGTGCAATTCCGCGGGCCCAGCGTTCTAGGTTCAACGCATCGATCAGTTGCTGGGACAGGAAAAAGAAGAAGATAAAAACAACAACAACGGGCGGGACATTACGCAGGAATTCCAGATAGGTGCGCGCCAGCATCCGGATCGTCAGGTTGGCCGAACAGCGCGCGACACCCAGTATCGTGCCCAGCAGCAAAGCCAGAATGCCCGAATAAATGCTGATGCGAATGGTGGCCGCCAGACCCTGCAACAGCAGGTTGGCAAAATACTCCTCACGACCTGTATGCCAGCCAACGATATATCCGGGGATCAGTTCCCAGCGCCACTTGTAGTTCAGCGTGCCTTCAATCGACACCCAGATATACCCGAAGAAGGCGAGCAAAATCGCCATGATCAGGTAATCAGGCCATCTGAGTTTCTTGAGGAAGTTCTGCACCGGGTCCGCTCCGCCTTAGTTCCGGGGGCGGTGTGCCCGCCCCCAGTCGGATTTGTTACTGTGCAACCTGATCAGCCCACTCTTCGGTGGCGAACCAGTAGTTGTGACGCTCTTCCAGCCAGCCGGACCGCCATTGCTGGGCAATCCAGTTGTTGAAGAAGTTCATGGCGTCAGGGTCGCCCTTGCGCATGCCAAATGCTTCACCGCGCGGGTCGAAAAGTTCGCCCTCGAGAACAACCAATGTCTCGGGGTTGCGACCTGCCTCACGGTTGGGGGTCGGTTGCGACGCCATCGTGGCATGGGCATTCCCGTTCAGAACTTCCTGAGTGGACGCGCCGTCTTCATCAAAAAGCAACAGGTTGGCTTCGGGAAATGCCTTGGCGATCACGGTCGCCGGGGTCGCGCCGCGACGGGCCGCGAAAGTTACCTCCGACGAATTCAGATCGTCGCGCGCCATGCCTGCCGTCAACTCCTTGTTCGCCAGGATTGCAAGGCCCGAAAATGCATATGGGTCTGTGAAATTGATTGTCAGGTTACGCTGTGCCGTCACGGACATGCCCGAGATGATCACGTCAAAATTGCCAGATACCAGCGCTGGAATGATGCCATCCCAGGCGGTGGGCACAAACTCGACCTCGACGCCCATGTCCTCGGCCAGTTTTCGGCCGACATCCAGTTCAAAGCCGATCAGATCGCCATTCTTGTCGCGCATCGACCATGGCACAAACAGCGACAGGCCGATCCGGATCACCCCGTCCTGTTTGATGGTTTCAATAACACTTTCGCTGGACAGTTCCTGGGTCGCGCTTTGCGCCCAGCCCGACGTCGCCACACCAGTCGCCACGACCGCGCCCAGGGCTGCCCCGAGCATTCTGCGAGAAAGCTTCATCTTGGTTCTCCTTGTTGTCCGACAATTGTTTCAGTTTTATTGGTCGACGGCATATTTCTTCTCCAGATGGCTTACGCCAATCGACAGGATCAGGGTCACCACCAGATAGACCAGTGCGATGGTGAACCAGATTTCGAAACTCATATACGTGTCTGAAATGATGTTGCGTCCGAAAGTGGTCAGTTCGGCCACCGCAATCACGCTGACAATCGCTGAGGACTTGATAAGGTGTACGACTTCGCCGGTCATCGGCGGCAGCATGAAACGGACGGATTGGGGGAGGATGATATAGCGATACGTCTGGGCAGGGCTCATCCCGATGGATTTGGCGGCCTCCCACTGACCGGTCGGAACCGCGTTAATCCCGGCCCGCAGGATTTCCGATATCAGGGCGGAATGGAACACGGCCAGCGTCAGGATGCTGGCGGTATAGCGATCAAACCCGAAAATCGGCCCCAGAACGTAATAGAACAGATAGAGCAGCACCAGCAGCGGGATGTTTCGGATCAGTTCCAGATAACCGACGGCGACGGCCGACCCAACGACCAGACCGGACAGGCGCAGCAGCGCCACGAACAATCCAATAACGGTTGCCAGCAGAAACGCGGTGACCGATAGCTTGATTGTGGCCACCAGCCCGATCGGGATTTCACCCCATTCGAACCCCAGTTCGGTGTTTCGGTACAGAAATTGCGGCACCCTGTACCATTGCCAGTTGTATCCCATGCCCTGCGCGCCAACGTAAGAGCCATAGGCAATCAGCCCCACGATGATCGCATACATGACGACGGAAACGGGGACCGAGCCGAAAAAGCGCTTGTAGAGCGGTGGCTTGGGCAGCGGCTGGCCCTTTGGTGCAGATATGCCCAGATCGCTCATGTCAGTGTTCCAGTATCTGGTTCAGGAACAACCGGCACCGTTCGCTGGATGGGTTGGTAAAGAACTGTTCCGGCGGCGAAACTTCGACGATCTGACCGGCTTCCATGAAAACCATCGTGTCAGCGACTTTGCGGGCAAAACCCATTTCATGCGTGACGACAACCATCGTCATGCCTGTGTCGGCAAGCTCGACCATCACATCAAGCACTTCATTGATCATTTCAGGGTCAAGTGCGGAAGTCGGTTCGTCAAACAGCATGATCCGGGTCTCCATGCAAAGAGACCGGGCAATAGCCACGCGCTGCTGTTGACCGCCGGACAACTGCGCCGGGTATTTGTCGGCCTGTTCCGGAATGTGGACACGGTCAAGATAGTTGCGCGCGGTTTCTTCGGCCTTTGCCTTCGGGACCTTACGTACCTTCATGGGGCCGATCATCAGGTTTTCCAGCACAGTCAGATGTGGAAACAGATTGAACTGCTGGAAGACCATGCCAACTTCCTGACGCAGCTCCCGAATTTCTTTGGCCCCTTCAAAAACCTCGATCCCATCAATCACGAGGCGTCCAGAATTATGCCACTCCAGCCCGTTGAAACAACGGATCAGGGTAGACTTCCCGGAACCTGAGGGACCACAGATGACAACCTTTTCACCCTGGTGAACAGTCAGATCGATGTTCTTCAGCGCGTGAAAGCCACCATAGAACTTGTCCAGATTGCTTACCTCGATCATCGGAGTGGGTTGGTTCATGCCTGACCTGTTCTAATTCGGGATCGCATATTGAGGGCGTTGTGAGTTCAGGAAGCCTGTGGCAAGAGCGGTCGCCTTCGGAAAAACCTGCGCGCGGAACACTTGTTTCGGCGCAATTCTGGATCGGCCCAAGCAGTGCCATCGACTTGGCGATACGATTGAGTGGGGCAATCTGGTAAGGCCATGGAATCCTCAATTATGTTGCGCACTGATTAATATGGTTGCTTAATATGCAATATTCGTCAATAAAAAACTCAGCGGGTAGTTTCTGACTGCCTGAAATTTGAGCTGACGGCCAACGGAAGGAGCATGAATGTCTGCCTGGATTCGGATGATTTCTGACGAGGATGCCGACGATCAGCTAAAGGCCGCATTGGACCTGGCCCGTACGCCGCACGGAACCGTCGACAATGTCATGCGCGTGCATTCGCTGCGGCCCAATACGATGAATGGGCACGTTATTTTGTACCGGGCCTGTCTGCACGATGACGTCAACACCGTGCCCATGTGGTTTCAGGAAGTCATAAGTTCCTATGTGTCCACCCTGAACGGCTGCCCCTATTCCTATGCCAATCACTGGGCCAATGCCCGGCATCTGATCGGGGATGATGCACGCGCCGACAGGATTGAAGCGGCGTTGAAGGCCAACCGCCCCGAGGACGCATTTGACGGCGCAGAGCTGGCAGCGATGATCTATGCCGGGAAACTTACCCAATCGCCCGCCGCGATGGCCGAGTCTGACGTCTCGGCCCTGAAGAAAGCCGGATGGGACGACGGAGAGATCCTCGAAATCAACCAGATTGTTGGGTACTTCAACTACGTGAACAGGTTGCTGAACGGTCTCGGCGTGACCACAGAGGGAGATGTCGTGGGTTATTACGCCGACGAGTGACGGGATGTACCATGCAGGATGACACTCCGGGAAGACAAATTGACCGCGCGATCGGTGCATCGCTGAAGGAGCTGCGCCAAAGCCGGAAACAATCGGCCCGTCGTCTGGCCGAGCAATCGGGCATTTCAGCGGCGATGGTCAGCCGCATTGAAAACGGGCTTGTGTCACCTTCGATTGATACATTGGCCGCATTGGCCGAGGCACTTGAAGTGCCTATCGTCTCGCTGTTTCGCGAAGCGCGGACAGATCACACCGACTATACCCTGGTTCGCCACGGACAAGGGCTGAAGTCTACCCGTCTTGCTGGCGGGCATTCCCATGAATACGTCAATCTGGCCCTGCATTCCCGCAAGGACCTGCGATTTCAGGCGCGGCGGGTCACTCTTCTGCGCGATGAAGGGCGCCCGCCAACTTATGTCGGCCACGGTGTCGTCTTTGTTCAGGCGCTGGAGGGTCAGGCTGTCTATCGTTACGGCGAGGCGCGATTCACCCTGTCAGCCGGGGACAGCATCAGCGTCGATGCCGAACTGAACCATGGGTTCGAAGAGGTTTTGACACCGGAATTCGTCTTTCTGACCGTTCAGGCCGAGCGCCCGTAAAGAAATGCTGAAATGGCCATTCCTGCCGATCTTGATCTGACGCGAGGGCCGATCTCGGTGCATTTTCGCACCTTGGCCATTCCCGGCGCCATCGGGATGCTGTTCAACACGCTCTACAATGTTGTCGACATGTTCTTCGCAGGGCTCTTGTCCACAAGTGCTCAGGCCGGGCTCGCACTTGGGTTTCAGGCGTTTTTTGTTGCGATCTCAATAGGCGTTGGGCTTGGCGCTGCAATGAGTGCACTCGTCGGCAACGCACTGGGCGCGGGTGATCATCGAAAGGCACGCAGACTGGCCGCACAAGGCATGAGCTATGGCTTCCTGGCCGCGTGCGTCCTTGCGCTGGCTGGTCTGTGGTATGGTCCTGCACTGATCCGTTTGGTGTCCGAGCCCGGGGATTATCGCGATGCAGGTCTGCGGTATTTCTTTTGGTTGCTCCTTGCTCTTCCAGGTTTTCTGCTGGCCTTTGGCTGTAACGGTATCCTTCAGGCACATGGCGATGCCGTTTCCATGCAGCGGGCGCTGATTGTCGCATTTTTCGCCAACATCGGACTGAATCCATTGCTGATCTACGGGGTTCCGGGCCTGGTTCCCGGCATCGGGTTTGATGGTTTGGCAGTTTCAACCGTGATCAGTCAGACAGGGGTCATGCTCTTCCTGATACGTCAGGTGCTCAGACGGCGCAGGATGCAACGGATGCGGGCGGGGAATTTTGTTCCGCGCCTGGAAAAATTCACTGAAATCTCGGTACAGGTGTTGCCCACAGCCACGTCGTTCCTGGTGATGTTGCTGTCCGGGTTCGTGATGCAGTTTGCGCTTAAGATTTTTGGCGAACACGCAATCGCAGGGTACGGCGTGGCCATTCGTCTGGAGCAAATCCTGCTGTTGCCCGTGTTGGGCGTCACCGGCGCCCTTCTGCCCATAGCCTCCCAGAATTTCGGAGCCCGCGACGGTGCGAGAGTGCGCGAAGCCTTGTTCTATTGCTGGAAGATTGGGTTCATCATGACCGCCATCGCCGCACCTGTCCTGTGGATTTTCGGCGGTCCGGTTCTGGGCCTGTTTACTGACGATCCCGAAGTGATCCGCGTGGGACTAAGCTACCTGCGCGTCGACAGCCTGATCCTGCCGTTCTACATGATGCTGTTTTCGATCAACTCGCTTTTGCAGGCACTGAAAAGGCCGATCTGGACCGTCTGGATCAGCCTGTATCGGCAGGGTTTTGGGGTTGCTTTCTTCGTCTGGATATTTGTCGGCCTGCTGAGTTTCAACGAAATCGGCGTGTGGATCGGAACGGCCGCAGCGGTCATAACCGGGTGGATGATTGCCGTTCTCATTGCAACACACGTGGCACGTCGCGAGCTTGGTGGACTCTGGAAGCCGGTGATCTAATCAGAGGCCGGTACGTATGCTGCCAGTGATGAAGATTTGGCTTTCCCACTAGCTCGTTCTCGGGGCCACTGAATCCGTCCGGCGGACCTGAGGGACGATGTCGCTCAGCGCCAAGTGTTCCAATTTCGGCGTAATGGCCAGAATGGCGCTGCCATGTTCCAGCATGTCCGGGATTGAGCTTGCATGTACAAGACCGCCGGCCTGACGAATGATCAGGGATCCCCGCCAGAGCGTCCCGGTCATTCAGGTGCGCCACGTAGTAGATGCAACGACATCCATCGATCACATCGTCCAAGAGGTTCTGACTTATTGCAGCAGTCCATCGGTCTCGCGACGAAAAGTGATTATTGAAGGCGGCATTCACCTTTACTGAGGTCAGTTTCAGGTTCAAACAAGTATACGTTGCGTTTGCCACTTACGTCTGATCGGCAGGCGTTGGGTTGTCGTTGACGGACAACTGCGCGTTTTTCTATGCTCTTGGAATGATCAGCGGCAAGTTTTTTGACGATCTGTCAGTCGGAGACACCTTCGAGACTGGTGGGATTACGCTCACCGAAGGCGCAATAATTGATTTTGCACTTACGCACGATCCGCAGCCCTTCCACGTGAATAAAGTGGCGGCGAAGGAGTCGATTTTCGGCGGGATCATTGCCAGCGGCTTTCAAACCATAGCGCTCACCTTCCGGCTGTTTCGTGATACCGGCGTACTCACTGGCACCAACCTGGGCGGCCATGGCATGGACGAGGTACGATGGCTCGCTCCGGTGTTCCCGGGAGACACACTTCGTGCTCGTGTTACGGTTGAGGTGCTCACACCATCACGCTCGAAGCCGGACCGGGGAACGGTACGGTTCCGCTATCTGACGTTTAACCAGGATGATATCGAGGTGCTCAATTTGGTGATGGATCACGTAATGGCACGGCGGCAATAAGTCGGTTGAATTTCATATTTCGGTAGTTGGGTTCTGAGTGTTTTCGGCGCCTCACCGGATCGCGGTCCTGGCCGGCCTCCGCACTTTAAAATCTGCTCGGAGCACTCTATCGCCAACGGAGAGGTTCCAGCATCCTTTCAACAGGTTGCCGAAGGCTATTGCACTCGCCCCTTTCTTACCGTTCGTCGGATTGTCGCATTGCTGCGTGGCGACCTGTCAGACCGTACTTCGGTTCAAAGGCAATATCCTGTCGCCGCCAGAGATTGGCAGTGCGCAACAAAGTTGACGGGGATATTGGCAGCGGGGCATTTCAATATAAGAAAAGCCCCCGTCGGGTAACGGGGGCTGTTTTTGAGTTTCATAGGAGTTGCATCAGGAGCCTGCTTCGGGTTTCGGGCACGGGCGGAACTCGATCATCCGCATACCTTCGTTGGCTTGATCCATGGCATCCGCACAGACCTGACCACCGTTAAGATCGTGGGCGATTTTGGCATCTGTGATCGAGTACGAAATTTCCGCAGCGGTCGCGAAATCCCGCACTGTGATGACGTCGTCTCCCAGGATCGTTCTGCTGGTCTGTCTGGTGGTATAAGTCGCTCCGATGGTTGGGTCGATCACCTGCTGCGGGACACTGGCACCGCTGTCATACATGTTCTGTACCGTTCCCAAAGCTTCCGGCTTGGACATACCACCCAGAGAAATGTTCTGGTTAAGCCAGGTCAGACGCAGGTGTCGGCTTGCCGAGGAAATGTCCGCCGGAACGTTCTCTGCAGTCTTTCCATCTTCCGCATTGAACGCTGCAATGTTCTCGCGGTGGTACTGCAACAATGGCGCGTTCGCTTTTACCCCAAGGTCCGAACCTTCAACATTGCCGGAGTAAACCAGAACCTCACCGCCCTCGTTCACTTGGAACAGAACGACATCACCATTTGCGTCCACGGCCGAAACATGCACTCCGTGCTGACCCGCATGACCCAAATCTGCTGACCAGGCGAACTGGAACTCACCCGAGTTATACGCCTCGGCGATTTCGGGGGCGGTGTCGTACATTGCGACCAGATAACCCGGCGCGTCGGCCAAGTTCACGGCCGGGGCGCCATTGTCCTTGTAATCACCAATGTAGTCTGCACTGGGGGACATATAGAGCGTATCCGCAACCATTCCCTTGTCGTTGAAGGCCTGTGCCTGAACACCGTGGAAAGACTCGTTCTCTACCCAAGCTACAGTGAAGTTCTTCGCCGGTTCGTCTGATTGGCGCGAGTATCCATCGGCTTCGTAAGATGTGACGTCATCGCCAACGCCGAAAGTCACAAGATCCATTCCGGTTTTTGTGCCCCAATCTACTGAGCGAACATAGGCGACACCGTGGTCTGATTGCTTGGCAAGCCGCGAGCAGGCGTCCGCTGATGACGCCAATGCGGTCGAGGCCATGAGGGTTGCCATCATTACTTTTGAAAAGAGGGTCATTGTCGTTTCTCCGTCTATCTAGTGTGATTGATCATCTCTGTGAGGCCGATATAGACGTTGAATCATCTATGTGCAATGATTTTGCGCACATTTCCGGTATGCTGTTTTTGCAATGCCACCTTTGCCGGTACCGTTGACTGATGTGTAGATCGCCATTAACCCAAGGAATGACAGAACATTATTTACCGATGGAAAATCATGCAGGTTGAGAGCGACGTCGAACTCGGAAAGCGAATTGCAAAAAAAATCGCGGACCTCATCGAAGAACAAGGCACCAACCCTGGTGCTGTAGCGAAAGCGGCGGGGCTTGGCGTGACGTCGGTCAGAGACCTGCTGAGCGGCAGGGCGCGTACGCCGAACGTCGCAACTCTGGTTCGAATAGCGAATGTGCTTCACGCTGATCCGGGAGACCTCATTAGCCCCCAGCAAAGCGACCCCCAGGCAAATGCACTGTACTTTGCGTTAGACGCGGACAATCAACGCCGTATTCGCGCCATCATGCGAGCGTTGCTCAGCGATCAGGAAGCACGCCAGTAATGCTATTCCGAAATGGAACAGCACACGTCAGTCATGGGCTCGGTGTCGACCTTGAACACTCGCACAAATCACTGTGGAGCGGCTCGCCGAGCTAACCTTTCCCGACAAGAGCAATGTCATCGGCCGACGATGGTTTGTTTTACGCCCCGCGCCGCCGCACAGTTGCTGCAGCAAAGTCAGCGCAACCGGCCCTTCCGGATCGACACATCTGAAGGCTGATGATGAACTGTGACGAACCCGGCCGATTCCGATTTCATTTGCCTCTCCCGGAAACGACAGACGAGGCTAGAACTGCTCTGGCAACATTACGTCCGGTACGTTCTGGAAGCATACAGGCCGCAAGAAACGGCGAATGGCCAGTGTACCGACGGATGTTGCCCCAAAGTTCGTGGAAGCCGGGTATGGACCTCCATGTACCATTGTGTCGCTGACTTCCACACCAGTCGGGAAGCCGTTTACAAGGATCCGGCCAGCTTTGCGTTCAAGAACTGGCAACAACGTTTGCGCAATTTCCGCGTCATCTGAATCCATGTGCAGCGTACATGTGAGCTGCCCCTGCAGGGACATTGACACTTCCCGCATCTGGCCGATGTTTTCTGCGACTACCAGGAGCCCCAATGGCCCGAAAACCTCGTGTCCCAGTGTTTCACTGCCCAGCCAATCCTGCGCCGAGACCTGATAAAGGAAAGGGGTTGCCGTTCGCCCGTCGGACGCGGTTGCCAGCAATTCGGTAACAGACGGTTCTGCAGCAATCATCGACTGACCGCTACGGTATGCCGCCGCAATGCCGTCTGTCAGCATGGTTTGAGGGGCGGTGTTCTTCAAGCCTTCGACTGCGGCCTTGGCAATTGCTTCGGCGTGGTCCTTCAAGACGACTGCAATGCCGGGGTTGGTGCAGAACTGGCCGGCACCCATCGTAAGCGAACCTGCCCAACCGGCGCCAATCTCAGCACCCCGTGTCGCCGCGGCTGCCGGAAGGATGAACATCGGGTTGATTGAGCCTAGCTCACCAAAGAACGGAATGGGTTCAGGACGCTGCGCACAAAGATCGAACAGTGCCCGGCCACCGGTCAAAGAGCCGGTAAACCCTACCGCTCGGATCAGCGGGTGTGTTACCAGTGCCTGCCCTGCCGCCATCGTGTCACCGTGAACGAATGAGAAAGCGCCAGGATGCGTGCCCGTCTTGTCGATTGCGCCCTTGATGGCTTCTGCAACAATCTCTCCGGTCCCCGGATGCGCGGGATGGCCTTTGACCACAACAGGGCAACCGGCGGCCAGCGCCGAAGCGGTGTCGCCGCCAGCGGTTGAGAACGCAAGCGGGAAGTTTGATGCCCCGAAAACGGCAACCGGCCCGATAGGGCGCTGTACCATTTTCAGATCAGGACGCGGCAAAGGGGCTCGATCCGGCAACGCTTTGTCATGGCGGCGGTCCAGATAGTCACCTGACAGTATATGAGAGGCGAACAGGCGCAACTGGCCTACGGTACGACCCCGCTCTCCCTGAATCCGAGCTTCGGGAAGGCCGGTTTCCTGCGTGCCAGTTTGGGTAATGAGATTGCCGCGCGCGTCGATCTCATCAGCAATCGCATTCAGCAGGGCCGCGCGGTCTTCGCGGGTGGAATACCCAAAGCTCCAGAATGCCTCTTCGGCGGCTTGGACCGATGCGTCGATATGGGCGGCGGTTCCGGATGAAAATTCATGTGCGTCCCCACGCACCGGGGAGGATGAAAATTTCACGTCTCCAGCGATCCATTCACCTGCAATCAGGTGTTTTCCGTGCGGCTTGAAAGTCATGTTTCAGTTGTCCCAATGCGTGACCATGTCACATGCGATGTCAAAAGCAGCGCGGGTTGCGCCGACATCCGCACAGCCCTGGCCTGCGATATCAAACGCCGTTCCGTGGGCCGGAGTGGACACGGGGAATGGCAGCCCACCTTGCACCGTCACACCACGGTCAAAGCCAAGCAGTTTCAGCGCTATCTGACCCTGATCGTGATACATCGTCACAACCGCGTCGATTTCCTTGGCAACCGCCTTGAGGAACACGGTGTCGGACGGCCACGGACCATCAACTGACATCTGCCCCCGCGCCAGTTTGCGGACTGCCGGTTCGAGGATGTCGATCTCCTCGGTGCCGAAATTTCCACCGTCACCGGCATGCGGATTGATCGCGGCCACTGAAATCCGAGGGCGATTTAAACCAGAACGGCGCAGTGTGTTGTGGATCAGATGCACCGCTTCGGCAACGCGTTCTTCGCTGATCATGTCGGCCACGTCACGCAGGGCGACATGACTGGTCACGCGGCTGGTCCACATGCCGTCAAGCGTGTTGAGTTCCGAGATGTAGTTCGTCACGCCCAGCTTTTCGGCCATGTAGTGAAGCTCGTCATCATGACCCAGCCCCGCCAAGTGCATCGCAGCCTTGTTGAACGGTCCAAATACGATGGCGTCAATCACACCGGAGCGCGTCAGTTCCAGAGCGGAATCCAGCGTTCGCAGAACCGATGCTCCGCCAGCTTCGGTCACTTCGGCAACCCTCACTTCGTCAGGCGCAATCGTCTCCATCTCGTGCAGGGCGAACGCAGGGGCTTGGGTCCAGTCGCCCAACACGTCTACGGGGGTCAGGTCATAAGTTTCACCGGCGACGGTCTGTCCCGTTTCAAACACATGCCTGTCGCCGATCAGCAGAATGTCCGCCGCCTCGGAAACGCCCTCCGAAGTCAGCAACCGTGCGATCAGTTCCGGCCCGATGCCGCTTGGATCACCGGGAATAATACCAATTCTGGGCTTCATCTTTCAGTCCTCGGACTTTGCTCCACTGCTTTGGGCGTGAAGGCGTTCAATATTCTCGATTGTACTATTCAGGTGATCGCGCAGCGCCCGCCGCGTCGCGGCTGCGTCACGTTTTTGCAGGGCGTCGGTGATCCGCGAGTGTTCGGACAGAGTATTGTCACGGCGATCAACCTGTTGCGACGACAAGAAACGTGCACGCCAAAGGCGGGCGTTATATTGCCGGTGCGTTTCGATAAGGGGCTCATTCCGGCTGGCTTCAACGATGGCCGCGTGAAACTGCATGTCGAGTTGAAAGAACTCCAGCGGTTCGAGCTTTCCGGAACCTTTGGACATACGAGCGCCCAAACGAACGATTTCGGCTATTTCAGCCATCGTTGCTTCGACGCAGGCGATTTCACCCGCCAACGCTTCGAGAGCGCCCAAGACCGAAATATACTGCGTCAACTCGTGCAGAGAAGGGTCGGCAACGTGCGGGCGCCGTGTGGCCGAGTACTCCACCAACCCTTCAACTTCGAGCAACCGCAAGGCTTCGCGCAAAGGCGTACGGGATACGCCGAGCGCCTCGGCCAGATCACGTTCGGGAATTGCCGTACCGGGGGCAAGCTTACCCAGCAGAATAAATTCGCGCAGGTTGTCGGCGGCTTCTTCGGCAAGTGTCTTGCGTGGCTTTACACCACCTTCTTCTTTCAGGCTATCAATCCAGCTCTCGCTCAAATCACTTCCCCCAGCTCAAAACCATAGGATCCAACGGCCGCAGCAGGTCGATCAGACGCGAGCGGATGGCGGGATGCAACGGCGGAATTGGGTGGCGGCAAAATTCTGATTTGATTACGCCGCCTTCGACCATCGCGGCCTTGCACGATTGCCAGCCGCATTGACGGTTTTCGTGATTAATTGCCATGGCTACTCGACCATATGCGGCTGTCGCTTCGTCGATGCGTCCGGCATGGTGGCGGGTCAGCACCGGTTTGATCTGATCCACGATCATGCCCGAGGTCATCGAACCTGTTGCACCGGCATCCAAATCCGCCAGAAGGGTGATGGCCTCTTCGCCATCAAAAGGCGCTTCGATTGCGTCGCCACCCTGTTCTATCAGCGAACGGATTTTGTTGGCGGCACGGGGGCATTCGATCTTGAACAGCTTCACTTCCTCAATCTCTTGTGCCATTCGCACCAGCAGTGGCACAGGCAGGTCCACACCGGAAAGTGGTGCATCCTGCACCATGATCGGAATGCCGACCTCGCCAACAGATGCGAACTGCTCGAAGCTCTGTTCGGGTGTGCCTTTCAGAAGTGCACCATGATATGGCGGCATCATCATTACGATGTCAGCCCCCAAATCCTTGGCGAATTGCGCGCGCTCAACGGCTATCTGCGTGGCATAGTGGCTGATCGTTACGATGACCGGAACCCGTCCCGCGATATGTTCGACCGAAAGCCGCGCCAGTACTTCGCGTTCGGCATCCGAAATCAGAAACTGCTCCGAAAAGTTGGCCAGAACGCAGATTCCATCCGCCCCTTGATCAATCAGGCAGTCGAGCACCCGTTTCATACCTTCGAGATCAAGCGTCCCGTCATCATTGAACGGTGTTGGCGCAACCGGCCAGATACCTGCGTATTTCCGGTTCATTCCTTCACCTCGAAGTCATGCAGATGCTTGTCCGAGATCTCGATCCCGAGGCCGGGCTTGTTGTCGTCCAGATCCAGATAGCCATCCACGGCATCCGGGTCGCCTTCGAAGATGTAATAGAACAGCTCGTTTCCGACCTCGACGTCGAAGACCGGGAAGTATTCGCTGATCATGCAATTCGCATTGGCCATAGTCAGGTGATAATTGTGCATCTGACCTGCATGCGGGATGACCGGAACCTGGAAAGCTTCGGCGACGGCGTTGATCTTTTGCGCGGCCGTGATGCCACCCACGCGGTTCGTGTCATATTGCAGCACACTGACGGCTTTCTTTTGGATCAGATCCTTGCAGCCGATGAGCGAAAATTCATGCTCCCCGCCCGAGATGGGCACGATATTCATGGCATTCAGTTCACGGTATCCTTCCACATCGTCGGCAATCACCGGTTCTTCCAGCCAGCGCGGTTCGTACTTCGCAAGCTTGGGCAGCATCCGCTTGGTGTAATCGACGTTCCAGCCCTGATAGCATTCCAGCATCAGGTCGACGTCATAGCCAATAACTTCACGCACCGCTTCCACGCGTTTGAGGTTTTCCCGCATGCCGGTCATACCGTCCTTGGGGCCCCAGCCAAACCGCATCTTGTAGCCTTGATAATTGTTCTTCCTGGCCTCTTCTGCCTCGGCCTGCATCGCTTCGATCGGCCCCGAATAGAGCTTCGAGTAATAGACCGGTATCTTTTCCTTGGTGCGGCCGCCCAGCAACTTGAACACAGGCTTGCCCGCCAGTTTGCCCATCAGGTCCCAGATGGCGATGTCGATGGCCGAAATCGCTGTCATTCCAATACCCTTACGGCCCCATGCATGCGAGCGGCGGTACATCTTTTCCCAGAGGTAGGCAAAGTCGAACGGGTCTTCGCCGATCACCATGGGCGCGAACCATTCGTCGATGGCCTTTTTCACAACACCTGGCGCGAGTGCAGCGTTGCCGATGCCGACTGTGCCATCTTCGGTTTCAATCTCGCAGGTCAGCCACTGGTGAAACCGGAAAGAGGACATCGCATCGCCCTTTTCCCACAACAAGTCGCTGGCGTTGGTGCAGAAATTACCCTGCGGTGGAACGGTCTTGCCTTTCCAATTCCAGACCCGGGTGCGGACGGATTTGATCTTGGTCATTGTTATTCTCCGGTCGACTTAAGCGGCGAGCGTTGTTTGAAAAGGCGTCCCCACAGCAGCGGGCCAAACAGAGCCAGGACCGTAAGAACAAAGAAGAAGAGCGTAAGCGGACGGGTCAGCATGAGCCACCATTTTTCGTCCAGCATCACCATCGACTGACCGAGGCGTGTTTCCAGCATACCGCCCAGGATCAGGCCGATGGCCATGGGCACCACGGAAAAACCGTAACGGCGCATGAAGAAGCCCAGTATCCCCGAGCCGATGGCGATCCAGACATCCAGCATGGATTGTTCCAGCGCATAGGCACCCACGATCGAGAAGATGAAGACACAAGGCCACAAGATCTGGATCGGGATCAGCGTGACGCGGGCAAAGATCTTGGCACCCCACAGTCCGATGAAGAAGAACAAGATGTTCACCAGCATCATCGACCAGAAGATTGCGAAGGCAAAGTCGGCCTGTTCGGTAAACATCGTCGGGCCGGGTCGCAGGCCATGCACCATCAGACCGGCGAGGATCACAGCAGCCGTCGGGCTGCCTGGAATCCCCAGCGCAAGAGTCGGAACCATCGCCCCACCCGTGGCCGAGTTGTTTGCGGCCTCGGACCCAGCGATACCTTCAAGAGAGCCGTTGCCAAACTCTTCAGGCCTCTTCGACCAGCGCTTGGCCTCGTTATAGCCGATCATCGAGGCTACTGTCGCACCTTCAGCTGGCAGAATGCCGATGAACGTGCCAATACCGGACGACCGCAAAATGGTTTTCCAAACCCGCGAATAGTCTTCGCGCGATGGCAAGCGGATGGCCTTCATGATGACGCGCTTGCGCTCCACATGCAGGTTATCGGCCTGGACCAGCAGTTCTGAGATGCCGAACACACCGATCATGACGGGTACGAATGGGATACCTTCGCTCAGCTCGTTCAGGCCGAAGGTGAAACGCTCGATCGAGGTCAACAGATCGATGCCGACAGTTGCGATCAGCACGCCAAACGCGCCGGACAGGATGTTCTTGACCGGCGATCCATCTCCAATTGTTGCCAGCATCGACAGACCGAAAACTGTCAGCGCAAAGTATTCAGGCGGTGCAAAGTTATACGCAGCCCGCGCCATCAAGGGTGCAGCGGCCATCAGGCACACGACCGAGATAATTCCACCGATGGTCGAGGAGACAGCGGCCATCCCCAGCGCGCGGCCTGCCTCTCCCCTTTGCGCCAAGGGATAGCCGTCCAAGCAAGTGGTGGCACTGGCCGACGTCCCGGGCGTATTGATGAGAATCGCGGTGATCGCTCCGGCAAAAGTCGCCGCGCAATAAATTGTCGTCAGGATCGCAATGGCCGGAATGGGCTCCATCGTGATCGTAAAGGGAAGAAGCAGCGCAACACCTGTTGTCGCATTCAATCCCGGGAGAGCGCCGACCAACACCCCGCCCAGTGTCGCTGCAAATATCAACGCCAGCAGGTTGGGATCAGCAAGAGCCAAAAGGCCGTTCAGAGCAGCATCCATTGTCTTTACCCGTACCAGAGGTTGGTGAGGATCCCGCGCGGGAAGCGGACCTCGAATATGCCGTTGAATAGGAAGAACACCGCCAGCGGCGCGATGATGCCGACCAGTACAAGTGCCCAGACACGCCGCTCACCCCACAGCGCCGCGAGCGACACGGCAAACAGGCCCAACCCCAGAAAGAGATCAATCTCGGCGATCAGCAGGAAACCGATCAGCAACCCGATTGTGGACTGCACAAGTCGCGAGAGCCTGGCAGGTGCCTCATCACGGTCCTTAAAAAGCAACCAGACTGACAGTAGAACGATCAGGCCGATAACCAACTGAGGGAAATCAGAGGGCTGCATGCCGCGTTTCAGGATCGGCGGAACGCGCTCGAATTGCGTCGACAGCCAGAAGGCCCAGGCGCAAAACACCAAGATCCCCAGCGGGACAGCAAACTGCGCGAAACCACCCTTTGGACCATGTCCGGTATTGTCATTGGACTTTTGCATCAGTTTGTACCCGTCCGCTGGAGAAGTTAGCGCGGCAAGCACCTGACCTGCCGCGCTAAATGCTTAAGATTACTCGATAAAGCCCAATTCTTTCAGAGCGGATTCCATATCGGTGACCATAGTGGTGATCTGGTTGCCCCACTCATCGGAACCCACGACCGAAGTGCTGTCCAACCCGACGGATTCCAGGAAGCCTTGGTATACGCCATGGTTCATGGACTTCAGCAGGGAATCCTCGATCTTGACAGCAACATCATCGGGCGTGTCGGCGTGAACAACAAATCCGCGAACCGTCGAGAAACTGACATCAATGCCCATCTCCTTGGCGGTTTTCACATCTGGCAGACCTGCCATACGCTCGTTGGCCAAAACAACGATGGGGCAAACGTCGCCTGCGTCGATCTGAGATCCGGCTTCGGCCAGGTTCAGAACAGCCGCGTCAACCGCACCTGCAACCAGTTGGGTCGCCAGTTCACCACCGCCTTCGAAGGGAACAATTTTCGGGGTCTGCATGCCGCCTTTCTTGGTGAACATGAACGCCGATACGTCGTCAATGTTGCCCAGGTGGGTGGTGCCATAACTGATTGGTGCTTCTTTCTGAGCTGCAACAAAGGCTTCGGCATCCTCATATGCACCGCAACGTACCATCAGGATCTGCGGGTCATCGGTGCCGCGGGCGATCGGGCGGATATCGTCCAGAGACATCTTGGTCTTGCCTTTTGCAACTGTCGCTGCGTGACCGATGGTGAAGGTCAGGATCGTGTAACCATCCGCCGGGACGGTCAGGTAGTGGTCCATGGCGACTGCACCGCCGCCACCTTTCTTGTTTACGACAACCATGTCGGTGCCCAATTCGCGACGGGCACGCAGCATCATCATGCGAGTGGTGACGTCCGTACCACCACCGTTTCCGGCATGGGTCACGACCTCGATGGTTTTGGATGGGTACTCATCAGCGGCGGCGATGGTACCGGTCAGGGTCATGGCTGCAACCGAAACGGTGGCAAGAAACTTCATCATTTTTCGATCCTCCTAAGTTCTCGAACCGGGCCTCCTCAGATCCGATTCGCAATCTCGCCCGGATTTCGTATCAGGTATTTGGAATTTGGTATACCAAATTTTTTTCTTGGGGATGCGTGCCTGAAAACGCAGGTACGGGAAACAGCAAAGTTGCTTCGCTCATGTATTCAGATGAGCGGTCGACCCGTTCTCAAGGCTGGCTTTGAACAGCGCAGCAATTCCAAAGGCTTTTGCAAGAATTGAGCGAAAGTCTATGTATAAGTGAGGCCAGCAACGCGCGCACAGCAAACTTCTGCCATCAGCGCTTTCCAAATGTTTGAAGCGTGAAAATGAATGGCCGCTTCGGACACGCGGACGCTTGCCAGCAGCCCCTCAGGGACTGACATATGGACTTTGCGATCTTTTCACCGAACCCCAAGAACATCAGCTTTCGCTGTTTGGCAACTGAAAGCACAACGGTCTGTTCATCCAGTCTCTTGAACCTTCATCGACAAAAACAATCAGTCACCATCGGCGACGCCTTCTGCCCGTGCAAGCGCTCGGCGCTGGCGATAGCTGGGAAGGACGACCAATACGACGGCCAGCACCAGCAGTCCCAAAGTCATTGGACGTTCCCAGATAAAGCTTACTCCGTCATACAGTTGCATCGCGCGCGAGAAGTTGTTCTCCAGCAGCGGGCCAAGGATGAACCCGATCAGCAGGGGTGCAAGCGGGTAGTCGGCAAACCTCAGCAACGTGGCGCAAACACCAAAACCGACCAGAATAAGCAGTTCGGTCGCGTTGTTCTGCCCGATATAGGCACCCATGAGGGTGAAGAACAGAATGAACGGTATAAGGAAGTTGCGCGGTACGGCCAGAATCTTGGCGATGTAGGGAATAAGCGGAAGGTTCAGGATCAACAGAACCAGATTGCCCAGATACATCGAGATAATGACCGCCCAAAAGATCTGCGGTTCGTCAACCATGAGGCGCGGACCGGGCGACACGTTCAGGGCAATCAACGCACCGAGAAGGATCGCCGTCGTACCAGACCCGGGAATGCCGAGCGTCAGGAGCGGAACAAACGACCCCGTACACGCGGCGTTGTTGGCACTTTCGGGTGCGGCGATCCCCTTGACGGAACCTTTGCCAAATTGCTCCTGCTCTTCTTTGGACGCGATATTGCGCTCGACGGCGTAACCGAGGAAAGAGGCGATCGTCGCCCCGGCCCCGGGCAGCACTCCGATGAAGAACCCCTGAAGGGATTGACGTCCGATGACCGGGGTAATCCTGCGCGCCTCGTCGCGTGTGATCCTAAGGTCCTTGATCTCGCCGGCCTTTTCGCCATCACCCGTCTTGGATCGGTTCGGATCAAGCACCAGATAGATCGCCTCGGGCAACGCGAACATCGCCATGGCCAGAGTTATGAAGCCA
The DNA here is from genome assembly GCF_056536425.1 of Ruegeria sp. D1(2025). Taxonomy (NCBI): domain Bacteria; kingdom Pseudomonadati; phylum Pseudomonadota; class Alphaproteobacteria; order Rhodobacterales; family Roseobacteraceae; genus Ruegeria; species Ruegeria sp. D1(2025). Next base: position 66,761 of record NZ_JBQFPO010000013.1, read on the forward strand.
AAGCCCGACTGCAAATCCATGATGCCCATCGTGAAACGCGGTGAATTGAACAAGACACCTTCTCCTACGGTGGCCATGATCAGGCCGAGAAACGTCATCAACAGCGCCTTGCTGACCTGCCCGGTTCCGGCAAAAGCCGCGATGGCCGAAAGCCCCACAACCATCAGGGCGAAGTATTCGGATGAGTGGAACAGAAGCGCGACTGAAGCCAGCGCAGGGGCGAAGATCATCAACAGGACCGCGCCAATCGTACCACCCGCAAAGCTTGAAATTGCGGCGACCGTTAACGCTTTGCCAGCTTTGCCCTGGCGCGTCATGGGGTAGCCGTCAAAGCTCGTGGCCACGGTTGAGGCAACCCCGGGCGCATTGATCAGTATCGATGAGGTCGAGCCCCCGAATACCGCGCCATAATAGACACCGGCCAGCAGGATCAGTGCCGCCGAGGGATCACCGATGGTGATTGCGACCGGGATCATGATTGCGATGATCGACATCGGGCCCAGGCCCGGCAACATGCCGATGAATGTTCCGATCAGGCAACCGCCGACAACCATTAGAATGTTGGTGAATGTAAAAGCCGTTGAAAGGCCCGTCATTAATCCTTCGAGCATCTCAAACTCCGTTCAGAAGTGATGGCATCGGGCTGAGGAAAATGCCCAGGACCACATCAACCAGATACCAGATACTGCCTGCCGCGATGGCCGCTACCACAGCCATCAGGACATAGCGGCGTTCCCCCAGAATGAAGTTACCGCAAGTAAGAAACAGGAACGTGGCCGCCAGGAACCCGAGCGGGCGGAGCAAAAAAGCATATGCAACCATGAGGCCTAACAGAGACAGCGCTTGCCCAACTTTGTACTCGCCCAATCGGGACAGGTTGATATCCGCGGCTTCCTCTTTCGCCGGGGCTTTCTCGAAGCCGAGCAGAATAGCCAGTGACAGCAATATTCCACCTGCGGCAAGAACCTTGGGAAAAGTCGACGGCCAGAGCGGCCGCTGTTTCATGATCGGCGGCAGCAGATCGTCCATTGTGAAATAAGCCGCGTAGCCATAGGCAAGACATAGCATCAGGATGACAAGCGCTATCCAGCGATCAATCACCATCGACCTCTCCCTCTTTTATCGGTACCACGCCCGGGCATTCCCGGGCGCATTTGTGTTTGGAAGCGAATTAGCGTGATCAGAGGAAGCCAAGCTGCCGCATCAGATCGCCGATAACCTTCTCTTGATTTTCCAGGAAGGTCTGGAAATCGTCGCCGGGGTTGTGAATGTTCACCCAACCGTTGCGCGAACGAACTTCTTCCCACTCAGCCGTGTCGTACATTTTGGCGATGGCCTCCTGATAGGCCGCCAATTGTTCGGCGGGCAGACCCGGTGCCGCGAAGAACCCACGCCAGTTGACAAACGTTGTGTCGTTGCCTTGCTCGACCATGGTCGGTGCATCCGGGTACGCATCCACGCGATCCGAGGACGTCACTCCGATGATACGGACCTCTCCGGCCTTGGCCAGTTCCACGGCTTCGGAAAAGCCGGTTGAAACCGCCTGTACTTCGCCAGACAGCAAACCCGCCATCGTCGCACCGCCGCCGTCATATGGGACATACTTCATCGCGACCGGGTCGGCGCCCGCCGCCTGGAACACCATCGCGGCAACCAGATGATCCATCCCGCCCGGGACCGAACCACCACCTACGGCAACGCCCGCGGGATCGGCGTTGAACGCCTCGATCAAGCCATTGACGTCTTGAATGTCGCTGTCCGCAGGAACAACCAGCGCCGCGTAGTCACCGATAGTTCCGGCAACCAGTGTCAGATCGCGGAAGCTTTGCGGGAAGACACCAGTCAATGAACGGATCACGATAGGCGTTGAGTTCACCATCAGCGTGCCGTGATTGCTGGCCGCGTTTTCGATCAGATAACCGATGGCTTTGCCACCACCGCCACCTGACATGTTCTCGTAGCTGGCAGTGCCAACAAGACCCGACTTGGTCAGCGCTTCACCAGTTCCGCGCGCCGTGCCATCCCAGCCGCCGCCGGCTCCGCCGGGGATCAGAAAGTGGATGCTGTCCACGACCTGGTGACCATCAGCGGCCGCCGAGCCGACAAGACCAAACGCCGCAACAGCCGCAAGAAGGGCCCGACGGCCCAGTTCGAAATTCGACATAATGTCCTCCCAATTGACAACCGTCCGCACTACGGATCAGTTGATGTTGGAGAAAGCACACCAACCTGACACAGACCTGTCACGCAGAAAAAATCGTTCCAGAGCGCAATGAAGTTCCTTCTTGTCGAAGACAATCTTGACCTTGCCAATGCCATCGCATCACGCATGCGAATAGATGGTCATGTCATTGATCATGCAGAGAAACTTGAAGACGCCTCGGCCTTTGTTGCGACCGGGGAATACGATCTTATCCTGCTCGATATCATGTTGCCTGATGGCGATGGCCGCACGTTCCTTGAGAAGCATCGCGCCAGTGATTTGGACACTCCGGTGATCGTCCTGACCGCCCGAAGCCAGGTGTCGGATCGAATCGGTTCGCTTGATCTGGGCGCTGATGATTATGTCACCAAACCCTTTGATCACGCAGAGTTGGAGGCCCGTATCCGCGCCGTCCTGCGTCGCAGGTCCGGCAATGCAAGAACCACGATCGAGATCGGTGGCGTCGTTTTCGACCCGGTCGCAGGCCACCTGACTGTCGGGGGTGAGGCCGTTACAATGCGCAATCGCGAACTGCGCCTTCTTGAACTGTTTCTCAACGCACCCGGCCAGATCTTTTCCAAGAACAAGCTGTCCGATCGGTTGTTTTCCTACGATGAGGACGTTTCGGAAAACGCGATCGAGGTTTACATTGGACGCCTTCGCAAACATTTGTCAGCCTCGAAGTTGAGGATCACCACATTGCGTGGCCTTGGCTACCGATTGGACCAAGATGGATAGCGTCGCGGTATCAGGATCGCTCAGAAATCGGTTGGTGCTGACCCTGATCGGAGGCGCTGCGGTTCTCGCACTGGTCTTGTTTTTCGCCGTCCGAAACTTTGCGGTGCAGGTGGCGCAACAGGGTCAGGACAACATCCTTGACGCTTCGGTCACGTCGATGCTGGACGCCGCCACAATTCGGGATGGCATGGTCGAGCTTGACCTGCCTTACTCGGCGTTTTCGATGCTAAGCACTCCGGCCGACGACCGCGTGTTTTATGCAATCCTGCAGGACGGCCAATTCCTGTCGGGCTACGAGGACCTGACATTTGCCGATGACCAGACATTTCAATCCGACAAAATTCGCGGTTCAGACGTCCGGAAAATCAGCGCAAGCCGCACCTTGATCGGGGCGAACCGACGAACAGAAATCCAGATTGTCCTTGCGCAAACGCAAGACGCTCTTTCCGAAACACTCGATCAGATTTCACGAAATGCTGCCCTTCTCGGTATCGGTTTTTTTGGGCTGGCTGCTGGACTTTCATTTTGGGCGACGTCGACCACAATTGGCCAGCTTGGCAAGCTGACGACATCCGTCGCGCGACGGGGGCCGCAGGACCTGAGCCCGTTCGCCAAACCAGTGCCACGGGAAATGGCGCCACTGGTCAAGTCGCTCAACTCGCTGATGGGACGGCTGGACCAGTCCCTAAGCCAGTCCGAGGACTTCATCGCAGAGGCTGCGCACCGAGTCCGCACGCCACTTGCAACCGTCCGTTCCTACGCGGAAGCCACGTTGCAGCGTGTTGAAAAAGAGGAAAATCGCGAAGCCATGCGGTCGATGGTGAAGGCCATCGACGAAAGTTCTCGTGCGGCAGGTCAGCTTCTGGATCATGCGATGATCACATTCCGGGCCGATCATCTGGAACGGCACGAGATCGACCTTGTCGAACTTGTGCGCGATCTGGTTTTGCGCCTGACGCCCATCGTGGAAATGAAAGATCTTTCTCTTTCTTTGGTAGGGGACGCGCACGTTCGTTATGCCGGGGACGCGATTTTGATCCAAAGCGCTGTGCGAAACTTAATTGACAATGCGATGAAATACGGACCTGTCGAAAGTGAGATCGAGATCACGGTTTCGAGCAAACCGACCCCCCGGATCACGGTGTGCGACCACGGGCCCGGTTTTCCATCTCATGAAATCGAAACTCTGACCACGCGTTTTCAGCGTGGAGCAAATGCCTCGAATACCATCGGCTCAGGACTAGGACTGACGATCGCGCGGGATGTCGCATCGGTCCATGGCGGCCAGCTAATTCTGAAAAACCGACCGGAGGGTGGCGCGTGCGTAACCTTATCGCTTTAGGTTTGATCTGGCTGTGCCAAGTCGGATGGGCGCAGGACTGGGAAGATCGGCAGATCTTCAACGAAACCCAGGCGACCACGTCCCTGCGTGTAATTTCAAGCACAGACACGGACCTGTTCGCGCCACTGATCGAAGCCTTCGTCGCCAGCAATCCGGACGTGGCCATCGAATACCTGGTCACCGGAACAGCCGATATCGACCGGCGTTTTCGTGAGGAGCCCGAGGCTTTCGATATTGCCATTTCCAGCGCCATGGATTTGCAGTTGAAACTCACAAACGATGGCTACGCCCTAGCTCTGGAGGACCTTTCACATCCGGCCTGGGCGCAATGGCGGCAAAGCCTATTTGCCTTCACCTCTGAACCAGCGGCCATTGTCATCAACCGCGCCGCCTTCAAAGGGCTCCCAATCCCGCAATCCCGGCAGGAGCTGATCGAGACGCTGCGTGCGCACCCAGACATATTCAGAGGCCGCATTGGAACCTACGACGTTCGCCAATCCGGTTTGGGCTATCTTTTTGCGACGCAGGACGCGCGGGCGTCCGAAACGTTCTGGAGGTTGATGGAAGTGATGGGCGGGCTTGATGCCCGGCTTTATTGTTGTTCGGGCGAGATGATCGACGACCTTACCAACCGAAAAATTGCGGTCGCCTACAATGTGCTTGGCAGCTACGCCGAAGCGCGTGCCGAAAGCCAGGACATCCTTGAAATTGTGCTGCCCTCTGACTACCCGACAACAATGATGCGGACAGCGTTGGTTTCAAGGGCATCCGGTGAACCGGCAACAGCCCGGCGGTTCATCGAGTTTGTTCTGAAGTATCAATCCAACCCCATGGACGGAGCGCGTACTCTGCCGCCGCTTCAGGAAAGAAAGAACGGCACGGAACACGCAACTATTGCGCTTGAACCAGCCTTGATGACATTTCTGGATACCCTGAAGCGAAACAAGTTTCTTTCAGAATGGGAAAATGCGCTGATACACAAATAAGATCGCTTGGCGGTGGTCAGTTTTTCCTGTGTCCGAACATTGGTCGATCTTAAGGGTCTGATCTATTTGGGCTCCTGCCAGACTTCGAAAGATGCGCAGCATTTCGTGCACTTATTCCTCTTCAAGGACGCTTCGCGGTGATGGTTCAACACGGGCCACAGTTTCCCACTTTGCGTTCATAGCCAACAATGTTGCCCTTTTGATCCAGAGAGAAATCACAGCAATTCTCGAAAAGTTTGCGCAGTTGACGACGGCTGGCCTGCACCTGGGACTTCAATGTTGAGTAGCTGACACCGAGTTCGGCCGCTTGATCTTTTTGCGATACGCCCTGCAAGTCTATCCTGCGCAGCAGCTCGCCCATTTCGGGCGGCAGAGCATCTATGAATGGTGCAACACAATTCTCCAGCACATGCTGGTCATTTTCATCCAGATCGCCGTACCAAAGGTCATCCGGATGAACAGATTTGTGCCGCCCTCTGCTTCGATAAAAGTCAGTGATCGTGTTGCTCGCAATCTGAAACAGCCACGATTTCAGGCTTTTGACCTCATTTGGACCGCTTATGCCCTGGTGCGCTTTCAGCAGGATCACTTGAAGCAGATCTTCTGCATCTTCTTCGTTCGGTACTTTTGAGCGAAGGAATGCAAACAGGCTGGCCCGGTATTCTGACCAAACATTCTCGAGATCCGGTTTCGCTTGCGCCATCCGTAGCCACCCCATCACCGCCAAAAAATATCACTCAAGATCAACTTGTTGGAAGGTATTTTCCCAATAGGTTCGTCTTTTTGCATCGCTGGTCGTCTTACAGGTCGGATCAACCAGAAAGGACTTCACCCATGATCAAGATCGTCAGTTTCAAGATCTGCCCGTTCGTTCAGCGCGTCACCGCGATGCTCGAGGCCAAGCAGGTTCTCTATGATATTGAGTACATCGACCTGAAGAACAAGCCCGCGTGGTTTCTCGATATCTCACCCACCGGCCAGGTTCCTGTATTGATCACCGAAAACGGCCAGTCATTGTTCGAATCCGATGCAATCGTCGAGTACATCGACGAGATCACGCCACCACTCCAGGAGAACTTGACGCCCGAGCAGCGCGCGACCAATCGGGCCTGGAGCTATCAGGCAACCAAACATTATCTGGTTCAATGCAGCACGATGCAAAGCGCCAACAAAGAGGTTTTGGACGAACGCATGGCGAAACTCAGAAAATCCTTCGAAAAGGCCGAGCGCCAGTTGGGTCAAAGACAGTATTTCTCGGGCGACACGATTGGGAACGTGGATATCGCCTGGCTCCCTCTGCTGCATCGCGCGGCAATTGTTGAGGAGCACAGCGGTTACGACATGCTCTCGGATTTCCCGAAAGTAAAGGCCTGGCAGCAAGCGCTTTTGACCAGCGGAGTTCCTTCGAATTCTGTGCCTGAAGACTTTCACCAGAAGTTTTCTGACTTCTATCTGGCCGAACGGACCTGGCTGGGACGTGGGGCCAATCCGAACGAAGTCCCTTGCGAACCAACACAAACCAAATCGGTTGCGTGCTGTGGATAACATGACGCGTCGGACCCTGCCCATTTGCCATCTGCAAATGGGCGGGCGCATAATCGAACAGGATAAAACTGCGGACATGAGGGTGAAATGAACTGTTGGGTCGCGGGCGCTATCGCAAAGATCAATGCAGATGCACACAGGTCGGCGGATACACACCTGTTCAAACTGCCGGTTCCGCATCTGGAAGGCGTGGATATCTACCTGAAGGACGAAAGCACACATCCGACGGGCAGTCTCAAACATCGGCTGGCCCGATCCCTGTTCCTCTACGCCTTGTGCAACGGCAAAATCAAAGAAGGCACAACGATCGTCGAGGCGTCATCCGGCAGCACGGCGGTGTCCGAGGCCTACTTCGCGCGTATGATCGGCGTTCCCTTCATCGCTGTAATCCCGAGAAGCACCGCGCACAGCAAGATCAGAATGATCGAGTTTTTTGGGGGCCAAACGCATTTCGTAGACTCTGCACCGGAAATGCACGGCGCATCGGTTGAACTTGCCAGGTCCATTGGCGGCTACTTCATGGATCAGTTCACTTATGCAGAACGGGCCACCGATTGGCGCGGCAACAACAACATAGCGGAAAGCATCTACCGTCAGATGGAATGTGAACCTCATCCAGTGCCTGCGATGCTGGTGATGAGCGCGGGCACCGGCGGGACGTCGGCCACGCTTGGTCGTTTCATTCGCTATAAAGGGTATGATACCGCCCTGACCGTCGTCGATCCGGAGAACTCTGTGTTCTACGACAGCTACCTGACGGGAGACCGAAGCCTGACGTCTGAAACCTCCAGCCGGATCGAGGGCATTGGTCGACCCAAGGTCGAGCGCTCATTTCAACCAGATATCATCGACCGCATGATCAAAGTGCCGGACGCAGCAAGTGTCGCCACGATGCTCTGGCTGGAAAAGCGGATCGGAAGACGCGCCGGCGCGTCGACGGGAACCAACCTTTGGGGTGCGTTGCAGATTGCAAACGAGATGATGGACGCCGGCCGGAACGGCTCGATCGTCACCCTGCTGTGCGACAGCGGAGATCGGTATCTGGATACGTATTACGATCCAGATTGGGTCAAAGCACATATCGGAGATGTCCAGCCCTTCGCCCAGGAACTGGCCGGTGAACCAAACTGAGGCCGGGGCTGTTCAACAATGCCTCACTGATCGACTTTATACACTGTAAACCAAGGCTATGCGTCCGTTGTTTCAATGCGCGGACCCAAAGCGGACCCTGGCTGGCCGTACCGAACCTGTGTCAAAAATCCAGAAGCCAAGAATTCAAACCCCGGCCAGACGCCAATCATGCACGCCTGTCCGACCACCCCCTTCTGAATGACGTTGGCGCCTCGCCGTAGCGTTTTTTGAACCGCACCGTAAGCTGTGTCGCGCTGCCAAAACCTGTCGCGGCCGCGATTTCGGCAACCGTCATCTCAGTTTCGCTGAGCAATGCGTAAGCCCGCGAAACGCGCAGTTCGATGTAAAACTGAACAGGTGAAGTTTCGACATATTTTTGGAAAAGACGCTCAAGCTGGCGACGAGATATCTGCACGGCTTCGGCTATTTCAGAGATATCCAACGGATCTTCCAGGTTTGCCTGCATGATCTGCATGGCGTTGATCAGGTGCTGGTTGCGACTGCCCAATGCCACCGAGAAGGCTGATTTCTGAAGCGTTTTACTATTGTTGGACCGAAAGTGGATGCACATGTCTGACACGATGACCGCCAGTTCGTTTCCAAAATCGGATTCGATCATGTCCAGCATCATGTCGGTAGCGGCATTGCCACCACCACATGTCATAAGCTCATCGTCGATCTCGTACAGGTTTGCCGACGGTTCCAAATTAAAAAAATGTTCGGCAAATGCAGGATGGTTCTCCCAATGCAATGTGAACCGTCTGCCCCCCAGAACCCCGGCTTTTGCAAGGGCAAAAGCTCCTGTGCAAATACCACCCAGATTACACCCAAAGGTTCTCTGACGCCTGATCCACGCCAGAACTTTCGGGTTCGTACTTTCCGCCGGTTCAATTCCCGAACACACAAGCAGTCGCGAGGATCTCGGTAGATTATGCAAGGCAGAATCCGGCGTAATCTCTATCCCGTTCGAACAAGAAACCGGCCTTCCGTCCTCCGTGATCAGAAACCACCTATACAGTTCCTTGTTTGTAACCTGATTGGCGATCCTCAGGGGTTCCACCGCAGCGCTAAAGGCCAGCATGGTCAGCTTTGGCAGCAGCAGGAAATAGATTTCTCTGGCCGACCCATCATACTCTATACGATAGCTGGCGGCGCCCTTTGGGACAAAGTTTCTTGGGTTCATTTTCGCTGCTCCCAGCTTGGATCAGGACGGATGGAAGGCACCAATACGCATTGAGTTTTGGTGCAGGACGGTCAGGTGATCATCTGCGCAACAGGTTAACCGCCTTCCTCCCTGGACCGTATCCCATCGTTGCTCGCTCTGGGTCAGAAGAGCCCGTCATGGCGTAAATGATACCAATGACTGGCGACGGCCAGCAAGCAAGCAAATGCGAGCGGAATATACAGCAGGTTTACGAAATTGCCGTCTGCGATACCCAAGCCAAGCGCCGCGCTAACGAACGCACCGCCCGCATTCAAAGGGATCAGCGGAGAAACCAATGTCCACCTTTCTCAAGGCCACGTTACAATTTCAACGGGGAACAGCCCATGGCGCGACAGACCGGCGCATACATTCGCCCCGGCAGTGCGATTGACAAATATGGATCACCCGTAACGGTATTGGTGGCAACGGATCTCAGGACCGCCGAGGTCGGAACACCGGCGAAGGTCTTTTCCTTTGAAAGGACCACTTTGATGATGGCTTTAAGGCAACTCACGCGTTCAAGCGCTCTGCCGAAACCCAGGGCCACCAGCACCAATGAGATTGTCCATATCATCGACTGAATGCCGCTGCGGTTCAAAACGAGATCAATCTCAGGAAACCCGGCATTGATAAAATAGCCGTTCTTGCCGAAAGTGAACGCTTCAAGCAGTCCGGCCGCCTGAAAAAAATGGCCATGGAGCCGCCCGCAACAGTCCAGCAAACAGCGACGAGATTGGAGGTTGTTTCATGACGGCCAGTATAATGACCAGAACAGCCGGAACGCATCATCCAGCGCGATCGTGATTGCGTGAATAAGCTCTAACGAAACCTGAGACGTATCGATCAGAGTGAAGCCGACGACAAAATAGATCACGAGCGCGAGCGCTATATGGTCCTACCGGAATATTGGAGTTCGTTGGGGCACTTGCGCAGGCATGATGCATTCCTACGCTAATGAAAAGACAGTCATGACAAAACTGTGGGATATGTCCGAAGAAGCGACAGGGTTCATTTGAGCGCTTTGAGCTTCACTGCCGAAATACAGATCTTCAGGCAACGTCCTAATCTGCCAATTTCCGCACGACCCAGCGCCGCATTGGCGTTTCCAACACGCGGAAGTTGGCCCACCCTTGGTTTCGAATATTAATATGGCACCAATCGCAAACCGTCCAAGACAACTCAACAAAAACTCAAAGACAGATCATCTGCAGAAACAGGTGTGAGTGGTTCGAATCCGGTCAAGGCTAAGATTGCACTCAACGAACTGGAAATCTGTTCCGGGAGGCTCAGTTCCGCCATCATTGTGACGCTCCTTAGGTCTGCCAATATAGCCAACATATCGAAACTGTTATGGTTGCCGGTAAGAGACTGAATGCCCCGGGGAAGTGCCGTTCTTGAGACCGGAAAGAGCGGTATATGGACCGTTGTTTCGCTAGACGCTGCCGAGGGGCCGTATTCATTCTAAAGCGGGCCTCGTGGCTCAGGAAACGAACGGCAAGTTTGTCCGCAGAGTCGTCATTAATGCACTGCACCGAGAATGACCCTTTTGCGGACTAAGCTCCAATTCGCTTCCGAGCTGCATCCCGGCCACAGGACTTCAGAAATGCGCAGAAAGCCGACCTTGGAGCTTCCTGTTCTTGGGGTGCTCGGACGCCTTATTCACTCTTGGAAGGGAATGCTGGTATAGGCTCCGACTTCGTCATTTCCTGTGCGTTCGTTGAATGCTCTGATCATTTCGTTTGTAGCTTTGGCCGCTTCGCGGTCCATGCTCTCGAGATCAAATTCGGAGAACGGGAACTCTGCAGCTGAGTCAGGCGGTTGCTTGGGCATTTGCACTGGTGCCGGGAAAGACTCTTCGTTGGGCACTCCTTGGCGAGTACGAATACTATCTTTGGTTACGTTCCAGGTCATGAAGTCCGCCGCCAAGTCCAATGGCCCGTCATATGTCTCTCGTATTGCTGAATAGACAGACAGCGCAATGTCATGATCGTTTTGGAAGTGGTAACAAACCGCCAATCTTGGTTCAGTTTCAGACATGATCTTACCGAATGCTTGTGCGGAAGTGTGCCCCTGAGAGCCCACAAAAATTGCTTCGGAAGGCGCAAACCCATATTTCTCGATCATGAATTCGGGAGGGGTAAAGCACTCATGGATTGCAAGGTCCGCACCCGCCGCATGCTCTCTCCACCATCGTGTTGGAAGCGTATCAGACGAAAAAGCAAATTTTAGTCCGTTCCATTCAAGCAGAAAACTCACTGCTTGTTCACCATGTATGGCCGGCAGGGTTCTGACCTGAACACCGTTTTCGTCAAAAATGACGTTATTTACGATTTTCCAATCGAATTCGTTGACCTCAAGTTGTAACCCTCGGGGATCGACCGCGGCCCCACGAGTCGCTTCTTCCCATGCCCACATTTTCTTCATGTGATCGGCCCAAGACTTTGTTCCCCACTCAGGTTTGATGCCTTCGGGTCCCCAAAGACGAACAGGCGTTAGGCGGTTGTTTACGGGGCCGGTGAAGTAAAAGGCCGGAAAATCACCAGCGTGATCTAGGTGCAGGTGGCCCAAGAAGACTTTATCCAGCTGATCCAGTGGAATCCCAAGCGCCATGATCCGTTCATAGGATCCCTCTCCCATGTCGAAGATGAACTTTTCGCCATTACCCAATTCAACTAAGAAACATGCCGCAGCTTGCTTTAGGCGCGGCTGAGGCATACCGGTTCCACAGGCAACAACTCGCATTTCGTCAGGACCAAGAGACTCGGTTCCCGGATAATAAACAGTTTGGTTAGGAAACGGCTCGGTCCTCGACCATTGGGATGGATCATTGCTCTGCGCGACCACAGTGTTTGCCGAAGCCAAAAAAACCGTAGATATGAACGCCAAAATACAGTTTTTATTTTGCGCGGAAAAAGCCATTGCAATTGCCTCCGATCAGGGTCAACTGGAATTTTCAACAGTCTGAAGCCGATTCATAATAGGATCGCAGATTTTGAATGCGTCTGGCAAGGTTTCAAGAAATTGCCGGATTTGCGGCATGGATTTCTTTTGATTTTGTTGCTGCTTTGGGCTCGGTGTGTACGACTGCAACGCGGACCAAAGCTGCCACTTGGAAAACCAGGTGGTTTACCTATTTGCTGACACCCGTCCGGATCGTTTGAGGTGTATAGCAATGTGCCTTCAAACGCGTCGAGATCATCGGTCATTTGTAGCCAAGGCAATTTGCTTTGCTTGTTGACGTGAAATGTCGGTTTGAAATCCCCCGGGTTTTCGAGCGACGCAGCGTAGAGGTGCATGCCACCCAGATAGTGATCGGCTTCAAATCCAATGGGTGACCCGCTCGTCCCGCAAAAGTGCCTGAAAACGCCATTGGAACTTTCATAGGTGTGGGGTTTGTCACCGGTCCACTCAAAGTTATCTATTGGCACACCGAACCATGCGACCACCGGCGCGGCACAATTCCGACTGCAGTCATCGCAGTGGCAATAGCATGCCCATGTTTGATCACCCCCGTAGACCAAGCTTGTTCTCTTACCAAGACAAAACCCACTCGTTGCCATTTCGACCGTCCTCCATACCTTCGGAAGCATAGGACGCAGACCGTCTTTGAGATGGGTGTTCTAGACGTATCATAAGCAGAGTGCGTCTGAGTTCAGGGTCCGCTATTTACTCCAAGCGGCCACCTGACGATTTCGGTTACAAGAAAATGTGCGCAACGACAGCTAAGCGGACCTTTGTTTCGTTGAGCAACCTTTCTGGTGCGTTCTTCAAACCGCTTTTCGAGCCGTCACAACAAAGTGGGTTAGCGAAAAGAAAAAACGTCCACTGTCTGCCAGCAAACGTTGCTCTTCCGCCCAATTCCTGGCTTCCTCCACTGGAACAAGTTTCTTGGCTTCGGCAAATCCGCGCATCAAGGTGATCATCATATTCGCCAGCCCATCGGGCTTCAGTTGCGTATCACAAATTGTGATTGGCGTGACACTTTCCACCGAGAAGCCAGCCTCCCTCAGCAATGGTGACAAAAGGGCCGGAACGCGGCGTTCGGCGAAATGATGATCCCAGGCCTTGACCATTCGCTCCATTCTGTCCGGTGCGTCGCTGTGCCAAATCAGACTGTCAAAGTGAATATCGCCGATGACGAGTATTCCGCCGGGTTTGAGAGCGCGATGAATTTCAGACAAAGCCGATGGAACATCGTCCAAGTACTCAAAGACCTGCACCGAAACAGCCTTGTCGATCGTATTGGACGAAATCGGTAGGTTGTCTGCTGAACCGGCAGCAAACTCAACACAGCTTTGGCCTTGGCACCGTTGTTGAGCCGACTGACGCATGTCTTCACTTGGGTCCACGCCAATAATACGACCGCTAGCCCCCACTGCCCGGGCAAGCTCTAGGGTCAGAAGCCCGTTGCCGCAGCCAACGTCAAGGATCGTTTCACCTGGACCGGGCCTAAGGGCATCAAAGGACCCCTGACGCCGTCTTGTGACATCAGCGCCTTGGTACACGCTATCCAGAAGCCGGGTGGTTTCTGCATCGAATTCAAGCATGAAGTGTTCTCAGTCGCTTTAACCAATGCAATGGCATTATCACATCGGTGCATGAAAGTCTGCCTTGGGCTCTCTGCGGTCATACGCTGCGCTGCTCACGAACGTTGGATATGCTGATGAAACCTGCCATTTGGCCCCTTGATAGATTCAGTTGGTCGACACGGTGTCGGTGCATGGAGAGGGAAGGAAGGATGGAGGACAATTGATGTCCATTTTTCAACTTCCTGCCATCACACCGAAACGCCCGCCGTGGAATAAAGGTCGCCTTATAGGCCAAAAACGCCCGCTTCTCGCGAAGCAGGTCTGGGCCATCCGCGTCCGGCTTGAACTCTCAGACAATCTCAGGGACTTGGCACTCTTCAATCTTGCGATCGATAGCAAGCTGCGAGGCTGCGATCTGGTTCGCTTGAACGTTGCCGATCTTGTTATTGGTGATCGTGTCCGCGAACGCGTGACAGTTGTCCAGAGCAAAACAAAGCGGCCAGCCCAATTCGAGGTTTCGGAAAACACCCGCCAGTCCATCTGGACCTGGGTATGTCGCCCGGAGATGCTTGGATCCACTTTCCTTTTCCCAAGCCGCTTCCACGAAAGGCCGCATATATCAAGGCGACAGTACGCGCGTCTGGTCCGCGATTGGGTGTCGGCGATTGGTTTGGAGCCAAGCGATTACGGCACGCATTCACTAAGACGCACCCAAGCGGCACTGATCTACCGGAAAGCAGGCAGTCTACGCACGGTGCAGCTCTTGCTTGGCCACACCAAGATCGACAGCACAGTTCGATATCTTGGCGTTGAACTGGAAGACGCGCTGAGTATCGCAGAAAAGATCGACGTGTGAAGATTGGGCGGGCGGCAAGAGTCGCCCGCTTTTCGTGACTGGCAATTGTCGCATCAGTGCTGACCTTCCACTGGACTTCCGAGCCGAGACGAGCGCCACCGTCGTTGATTGAGTTGAATTTCTCGCCCGGATCGCCGGGGCTCAGGTCAGTAGCTGGGTTGTCATCATTGCCATGTGAATGCTTGCGGGAAGTAAGCAGTCACTCTAGAATATTTCGGCGAACGTCCTCTTCGAGAGCGAAAAGCGGGCGTCGCAATTTCGCGCCGTGCGTGCCCCTCAGCGGAGAAATATCGGAGGGTGAAACTCGCAGAGCGCGCAAAAAACCGGCCTCGAAAAATGGCTTGGTTGTGTGTAGTTGTATGGCTGAGCTTATTGCTCTTCCTGTACAGACAACAGCTAGGTGAAGAAAAAAGATAACGTCCAGACGAACGAGGAAATGAAAGACTGTACTTTCGGCCTCTCCAATCGACTTCAGGTGCCGACAATTTGGCATTTTCGTTCTGGGTGCTAATTCGCTTCTGAAATTGTTAACCCACCCCGCTTCACCAAGAGGTCAACAATTGCGGCAACCCCTTTTTTGTGACGAAGGGACGAAAACAAAAAAGGCCGTCCTTTGCGCATTCTGGCTGCGTCTCTTTCCATGACCTCCAGTGAAGCGCCAACATGCGGCGCCAGATCCGTTTTGTTTATGACCAGGATGTCGGATTTTGTTATGGCCGGTCCGCCCTTTCGTGGGATTTCCTCACCAGCGGCGACGTCAATCACATAGATTGTGAGGTCCGCGAGCTCCGGGCTGAAAGTAGCCGACAGGTTGTCGCCGCCGCTTTCGATAAGAACAATATCGAGATCGGGATGGCGTTCCTGCATTTCAGCGACCGCTGCTAGGTTGATCGATGCATCCTCGCGGATCGCTGTATGTGGACAACCGCCGGTTTCGACGCCGATAATTCTATCTTGGGGAAGAATTTGCATACGCATCAATGCTTCAGCGTCCTCCTGAGTATAAATGTCATTGGTGATGACACTCACCGAACAGACGTCGCGCAGAGCTTCAGATAAGGCAGCAGTCAAAGTGGTCTTTCCGGCTCCAACCGGACCACCGATGCCAACGCGAAGAGGGCCGTTCATATTGTTCATGTACGGAATATCCTTGAATACTGTGTTTCGTGTTTCATCGACGCTATGTCCGTCAGGAACGCAGTCGAACTCAGTTCTTCTAAGCCTGCCATTTGCGCTTTTTCGGCGATATGAGCGCATAGCGGTGTCAAGTTACGTATCAGTCTCTGAGAATCGGTTTGGCCCAGCGGCACTAGGCGCGTTGCGCAGGCGACCAAGTTGCTTGCAAATGCTTGTAAATACATCTTTGTCGCCAGTAACATGGGGAGGCCCTGCAGACGTGCGGCGTGGCCTACTGAAACTGGATAGGCATATTGTTGGATATCTAGTTCCCAGACGTCTCCTGTGACCGTCCCGAATGCTTGTCCCAGCAATTCGGTTTCCATTTTTCTTTCAGATGACGCGCAGATGGCCCGCGCTTTGGCATCGACACTGATAAGTTCATCTTTATCCTGAGCGTTGTATGCGGACACTACGAACAGAGCGTCATTCCATCCAGATCCATATTCCAGCGCATGTGAAACCCAGGCTTGGGTATCTTGTGAACTGGAGACAGCTCCCTCGTCAATTGCAGCTTCCAGCCCATGAGAATAGGCAAAGCCCCCTACGGGATATGCCGGAGACAACCACTGGGTTAGCGTAAGGATATCAGCGTCAGTGGGCGTGGCCATGAGTCCTGCCGTGGCCATAGGCCCCACCTTCGGGGGTGAACGGTTCGTGAACCTCCCGAACCGAGGCTCCGATTTTCAGAAGCATATCTCGGATCACATGATCGACCTGAATCAGAAGCCGATCCTTTTCGATTTGGCAGGGCGTGTGGCGATTGCCGATATGCCAAGCAATGCGCTTCAGGTCCGGGGCTTTAACCTCCAGCAACGCTTCGGGTGCAGCCTGTATTTCCACTTCGCGACCGTCATCCAGAACCAAAGCGCCACCGTGGTTCAACGAAGTCGTTTGTGCCAGATCGATGAGAATCTGTTCGCCACTTTCGCAGGTCAAAACCTTGCGCCGCAAAAAGCGGTCGTCATAGGTTAATGACAGACAGTCTGCTGGATCGCTATGCGTGTGATCCGAATACTTACGTGCAATACAGAGCAGGGCGGTCATACCGTCGCCTCCTCTGCAGGGGGAATGGTCAGAGCCAGATTGAGTCCGAAAATACCCGATGCACGATCCGTTCGCGCGCCAGGCCGCGCTTTTTCAACTCTTCGTCGCTCAGTGATTGCAGGAATTCGACTTGCCGGACGCGTGATTGAGCTTCGGCCACGCTGATCAGGGCCGAGTAGATTGACGATCCGATGGATGCGATCAAATTTGGCAGCGAAAAGCGTGCGTGTGTTTGTGCTGTTGAGTGTGCCATTTGGACCCTCGTAAATGTTGGTCCTCCCATTGGATTTAATATTTGTCATAGTGGCCTCATTTAGAAGAGCGTGTTTGGTCATTTCAGCCTTGCGCGGGCCGCAACTCAGCACATTTTTGATCAGAACAAAAAGTATCGTTGCGCCATTGGCAGGACTTCGGCGGGTTGGCAGGTCAGCAACTCGCCATCCGCCCGGACTTCGTAGGTTTCCGGATCAACTTCGACTTGCGGCGTCGCGTTGTTCAGCAGAAGATCCTGCTTGCCGATCTCACGCGTGTTTTGGACGGCGACGGTCTGTTTTGCCAATCCCAGTGCATCACCGATCCCGTCCGCATAGGCGGCTTGCGAGACAAATGTGATTGCCGAGTTTTCTACCGACCGACCATATGCGCCAAACATGGGGCGGCTATAGACAGGCTGCGGTGTGGGGATAGACGCGTTGGGATCGCCCATCTGCGCACACGCAATCGTGCCGCCCAGCAGAACCATCTCGGGCTTCACTCCGAAAAAGGCAGGGTTCCATAGGACTAAGTCGGCGCGCTTGCCTTCTTCGATGCTACCGATCTCATGGCTGAGGCCGTGGGCAATGGCTGGGTTGATGGTGTATTTCGCGATGTAGCGGCGGACGCGAAAGTTGTCGTTCTCACCGGTTTCTTCGGGTAGACGACCGCGCTGTTTCTTCATCTTATCGGCGGTTTGCCAGGTGCGGATCAATACCTCTCCGACCCGACCCATGGCCTGGCTGTCAGACGCGATGATCGAGAACGCGCCCATGTCGTGCAGGATATCTTCGGCTGCGATGGTCTCGCGCCGGATGCGGCTTTCGGCAAAGGCCACGTCCTCGGGGATGGACTTGTCGAGGTGATGACAGACCATCAGCATGTCCAAATGCTCTTCGACCGTATTCACTGTGAAGGGCCGCGTGGGATTGGTCGAGGACGGCAGAACGTAGTTCTCGCCGCAGATCTTGATGATGTCCGGGGCGTGTCCACCGCCTGCGCCTTCAGTGTGGAAGGCGTGAATCGTGCGACCTTTTATGGCCGCCAAGGTGTTTTCCACAAAGCCTGATTCATTCAGCGTGTCAGTGTGGATCATCACCTGCACGTCCATTGCATCGGCTGTCGACAGGCAGCAGTCGATGGCGGCGGGGGTTGTTCCCCAGTCTTCGTGCAGTTTCAGGGCACACGCTCCGGCTTTGATCTGTTCCTCCAGTCCAGCGGGTAGAGAGGCATTGCCCTTACCTGCAAAGGCTAGATTCATTGGAAACGCATCAGCGGCCTGCAACATCCGCCCGATATGCCAAGGTCCAGGGGTGCATGTGGTCGCCAGCGTACCATGCGCAGGCCCTGTGCCGCCGCCCAGCATTGTGGTCAGGCCGGAATTCAGCGCGTCCTCGATTTGTTGCGGGCAAATAAAGTGGATATGGCTGTCGAACCCGCCCGCCGTCAGGATGCGACCCTCTCCTGCAATTGCCTCAGTACCAGGGCCTATGATGATGTCCACGCCAGGTTGCGTATCGGGGTTGCCGGCTTTCCCAATCTTGGCGATACGCCCGCCCGTCAACCCAACGTCCGCTTTGTAGATACCGGAATAATCGACGATCAGTGCGTTGGTGATCACCGTATCCACGGCCCCTTCGGCGCGGGTGGCCTGAGATTGCCCCATCCCGTCGCGAATGACTTTGCCACCACCGAACTTGACCTCTTCCCCATAGACATCTTCGCGGTGCCCGGTTTCGCTGAAACGCGCAGCCGTTGCGCGCTCAACGATCAGGTCCTTCTCAACCTCGATGATCAGTTCGGTATCTGCCAATCGTACTTTGTCACCAACCGTGGGGCCGAACATTGACGCATAGTCACTTCGGCTGATCTTGCCCGGCATCTTTCAGAGCCCCCATGATATGCATATTGAAACCGTAGATGTGCCGGCGCCCGTCAACTGGCACCAGTATGACTTCGCGAGTCTGGCCCGGCTCAAATCTCACAGCCGTGCCTGCCGGGATGTCCAACCGCATCCCCAAGGCCGCGTAGCGATCAAAATCCAAGGCAGAGTTGGCTTCGGCAAAATGGTAATGGCTGCCGACCTGCACCGGTCGATCACCGGTATTGGCGACAACAACAAGACGACTGCTGCGTCCTGCGTTGAGTGTCAGTGAACCCTCGGCAGGTATGATCTCACCCGGGATCATTTAGGCAGATTCAATATGACCGTGATGGCGATGACCGCGATCAATGCCAGCCCAGCTGCGAGCAGGGCGAAATCACTGCCATGGGCATGAATATGGGTATCCGTATGGGCCAAAGCAGGACCAGCCAAAATAAAAGCGGGAAACAACAATCGGTTCATTTGGAACTCCTTGGAAATTAGCGGATTGGGTTGTGAACAGTGACAAGCTTAGTGCCGTCTGGGAAAGTAGCTTCGACCTGCACCTCGTGGATCATCTCGGGCACGCCTTGCATGCATTGGTCGCGGGTGATCACTTCGGCGCCGGCTTGCATCATATCGGCGACTGAACAGCCATCGCGCGCGCCTTCGACCACGGCGTCGGTAATCAGGGCAATGGCCTCGGGGTGGTTCAACTTGACACCGCGGGCCAGCCGTTTGCGGGCGACCTCAGCAGCCATGGCAACCAGTAGTTTGTCTTTTTCACGAGGGGTCAGGTTCATCTCAGAGAATCCAGCAACGGGGTAATGTGTCTTTGTTCAGCCTGCGCAGAACCGGGACCAGAGTGCGGCGAAGGGCCAAGCTGTTGTGGGCTAGAACACGGATAGCCAGCAGGTCATTTTGGATTAGTGTTGCACCGGCGTCGTCGGGCAGCATTCCGCGAATAGAATCCAAATGACCTTCGGCAGCCTCCGATGCAAAGACGATCAGTGCCATCGCCCCTGCGCCGTTTGCAATATGCGGCTTGGATAGGTGAGAGTGCCAATTACCGGAGAACCGCATCGCATCCAGGAACACCAGCTTTCCTTCGTGTCGAATCTCGATCCGATCGCTTAAGCGGATATCGGTCAACGTCTCGCCCATGGCGGCGCGCCCAAAGACCAGCGGCTCTACCATCAAAACCTCGGCACCCGGTTGCTTGTCGATCTTCAGGCGTCGTTCCAAGGCACTGCCGTTGAACAAAATGCTCTCTTGCGGCAACCAATTCAGGCGGGCTCCTGCTTCAACCGTCAGATGATTGATAACCTGGGCACGTTCTTCAGGTTGGGCCTTGTAGGCACGCTCGCAGGCTTGTGTCGTCAGTGTCAGCGCGGTGCCTTCCGCTGCCTTGCCTGAAAACCGGAATGAATCGCCGCCTGTCACACCACCTGCAGTGTTCAGAAGAACCGCATCAAGATCAGGCGTCGGGGTTCTGGGAAACAGGCATTTCAAAGACCCGGACTGGCGCAACTTGTCGAGCACGGTCCTTTGGCCCAATTTCTTGGTGCTCAAGTAGACGGTGCCTGCAGCACGGGGCGGCAGCGCACTGTACGTCGGCAATATGGCAGCAGCTTGGGTAATCGGGCACCTTTAAAGCGTCGTTTTGGTGCCACTTGTTTCTCTATTGTAGGGTCGGAACGCTAATCTGCAGCGTCTCAAACTGCCTATTTCCATATCGTGTGGCTAAATATTAGACAGAGACGTCAGTCCTAGATGAAAAAACAGGCACACCTTGCCGACTTTCTAATTTGGGTCAAAGGTAAGTTGCCAAACTTGCTGCGATGCAGAACCGGCGCAGGAGCGACCTTCCTGGCGGTAAGCAGCAACAGCTGGCCATCGCGCGAGCGCTGATCACGAGGCTGCGACTGCTGCTGAATGAGCCAACCGAAGGCATTCAGCCGAAGTTAGTCCAGCAGATTGGCGAAGTGATCTGGCACCCTAGAACGACGAGTGGAACAGAAATTGTCGTAGTCGAGCAGTATTTCGACTTCAAGTATGACCTTGCTAAAAAGATTGTCGTGTTGTGACGTGGAGAAGTCATGGTCAAAGGCATACGATGCTCCTTGGCTGGCAGTTTTCAAACGGGAGCTGCATTCCTTGCCACGCGGAGGCAACGACGTTCAAGTCGACAGCTTTGCCCATTTTCTGAACTGGTCCAAGGGACAGGGACTCTACCGGGCTCTGGGTCGAGATCACCAGATCAACATCGAACTCCGGGAGCGCAATCGCGAGAGGTTCAAATGACGGTAGAGTCCCGGAGTAAAGCTTGAAGACGCATCGAACTGTGTTTCAAAGGTGGTCACCTAATTCGATCCCGCGAGCGGTCCAAATGACTGCTCGCAACCGCTAACCAGTCTTTTGACTATTGCCCCGAATGACCGCTCCGAGCCCAAAGCGGACATGTCCGTTCCACATATTATGTGCGTCCTCAGGGAGAGGGACCGCAAAAGCTTTGGTGCTTGCGATACCCCGGAACTTGCACAATAAACATGGCCCATCGCGCTGCGGTTCACTAAGCTGACTGAGTTTTCCTGGTTCATGGAGGAACGATTGTGCGGTGGATAAGACCACTGATTGCCGGAGTATCCCCCCCGTGCCTGCTTTTAGGTCTTCTGTTCTTTGCAGCCTCGCTGACCCCCTCCCTCATTCCACGCGATCCAATGGTTCAGGGATTATTAGGCGGGATCTTGGTGGCGCTTGGCTACCTACTGGGACGTGTGCTCGAATTGATTTGGCAGGCCGCCGATCTGCCTCGCATGCGCGGACGTCTAGCGCTTGTTGGCAACATTGTCTTTGCGGCTCTTGTTGCCGGATTTTCAATATGGACGCTGACTTTCAGCTTTGAATGGCAGAATGAGCTACGCGCAAAAATGGGGATGGAGCTTGCAGATGCAAAGCACCTGGCGCAGATCCTCTTGGCAGGGACCGGAACCTTTGCGCTTTTTTTCTGATCGGCGCGTTCGTGGCGGCCCTGTTCCGATGGGTCAGGGACCGCTTCTATCGCTTCATGCCGCCGCGCCGGGCCAACGTTCTGGGCGTTGTGACGGTCGCCCTACTGCTCTTCGTCGTCACCCGCGACGGCATTTTCGACTGGTTTGTTACAGGCCTGGATGAAAGCTTCGAGGCCGCTCAGATGCTTTTTGATATCGCGCCTGACCTGCCCGAAAGACCGGATCAGGCTGGTTCCGAAGCGTCTCTGATTGACTGGGCGGCGATGGGTCAACCTGGTCGAGATTTCGTCCTGGATGGCCCGGACGCCGAAGCGATTTCCGCCTTCACAGGCAAACCCGCGCTGGACCCTATTCGGGTTTATGTCGGCCGGGCGAACGGCGAGTCACCGCAAGAGCGGGCCGAACTGGCACTTGCCGAGCTAAAACGGCTAAGGGCTTTTGATCGGGAAGTTCTGATCGTTACTAGCCCCACAGGAACCGGTTGGATGGATCCGGGTTCTCACGATCCGGTGGAATACATGCACAATGGCGACATCGCGACGGTTAGCGCCCAGTATTCCTACTTACAATCACCTCTGGCACTGGTTCTAGAAACCCGGACCGGCCTCGATCAGGCGACCGCGCTTCTCGACGTGGTGCACTCCTATTGGCGGACGCTGCCAAAGGATCGCCGCCCAAGATTTTACGTGCATGGTCTGAGCCTTGGTGCCTGGTCGTCAATGCACGCCACCAACCTCTTCCGCCTTGCCGACGACCCGATCGATGGAGCCTTCTGGGCCGGCCCGCCGTTTCCGTCACGGTTCTGGCAGCAAGCACAAAACGCGCGCGAACCTGGCAGTCCATGGGTGCTCCCCATCATTGGGAACGGGTCGTTCGTTCGATTTGCGTCTCACTTCTCGGATGCCTCTCAAGCCATCGCCGACTGGGGGGAGATGCGGATCGTATTCCTGCAGTATTCCAGCGATCCGATCGTTTTCTACGATCCCAGTTCGCTTTGGCGGGCACCGCCCTGGATGAACGAAACTCCGGCTGAAGATGTATCAAAGCAACTCGTCTTCATCCCGATAGTCACGCAGTTTCAGTTGGCCCTCGACATGGCGTTATCTTTTGGTACGCCACCAGGACATGGACACGCCTATTTTGCTCAGGATTACATCTCGCCCTGGGTCGAGGTCACGGCCCCTGCGGACTGGACTGCTACTGACACCAAACGGCTGAAAGCGCATTGCGATATCGGGTACCAGCTTGGATGCCGGAACCAGTGAGCCAGTGAGCCAGTGAGCCAGTGAGCCAGTGAGCCAGTGAGCCAGTGAGCCAGTGAGCCAGTGTTGACGTTCCTTACTCTGTCTTGCAAGCTCTGCACAGGCCGTCGCTAGAAGCTGAGAGTTTATTCCGCATTCCTGAGAAGCGGCGCGCAAGGCGTGCGTCTGCTTCGGGCTCGCCCTGGTCGTTCGGCCAAATTCAGTGAACGACTGCTATGCGGACTTTGCCGTCATTGACATCACAGGGCTCTGTTGCACAAATCCCGTGTGGGATTCATCTCATGAATCCAGCGTGGTAGCTGGGATGCATGAGCAGACCTACTCCCCCGGCCTACAGGACCAGGAACTGGCCAGCCTACAATGAAGCGCTCAAGCGCCGCGGCTCGCTGGCGATCTTGTTTGACC
>NZ_JBQFPO010000014.1:0-89217 GCF_056536425.1 Ruegeria sp. D1(2025)
GGTTGGCAGCACCGGGGTCAACGCACCACCCGCGTCAAGCAATCCTGCCCCGGCACCAACACAGCCGACCCAGCCGGATAGCGGGACGACACCAACTCAGCCCGATAGCGGAACAGAACAGCCGGACAGCGGGACCACTCAGCCGGATACCGGGACCACTCAGCCCGATACCGGGACCACTCAGCCGGACAGCGGGACCACTCAACCCGATAGCGGAACGACACCAACCCAGCCCGATAGCGGCGGCACAGGGGGCGGCAGCAACCTGCTGGCGGTGTGCGATGACTTTATCCTGGACATCGCAGGTTTGCCCGGCAATGGCGAAGCGGATCTTTTGGGGGATGCCTCGGTCGTGAACACGGCTTCTGGCCCGGCCATTCATTTTGACGGGCAGGGCGATGCCGTGAAACTTGGCCGCCTTCAGCAGTTTGAGTCTTCGGATAAGCTGGCGTTTACCGTCGAATTTACCCGCGATCAGGCGGATGGCAGCGAGCAGCGCCTGGTCTGGAACAAGGGCCGCGTGGGTCTGACCCTGGATGATGACGGACTGATTGCGCATGTTCAGAACAATGACGCCAAGTTCAGCAAAGGGTTCCGGGTCGATAATATCGGTCTCAATGACACCGATACTCATCAGATCACACTCATTGTCGATGAAACGGCGGATCGTCTGCAGGTTCTGGTCGACGATGTTCTGGTCCTGGAGGAAACCTCCGTGGATTTCGACTTTGTCGATGCGCATGGTGGCAAGCAATGGGGATGGAACCTCGGCTCAACGCGCAAGTACAACGTGGATGGTGAAATCAGCCACTTTGCCGTTGATGACGACGTTGCCTTCATCGACTCGCCGGTTACACCTGACGATTGGCTGGGCGCCTAAAAATACACTGTCTTGCATGCGTGCAGAGACAGAAAAAAGCGTGTTGGCCGGGTGTAAACTTGCACCCGGCCAAAATAGCATTCAAGGGTATGCGCAGTGTGGACTTGTGCGTTCAGGATAACGGGTTCAGACAGTGCAGAGAGTTTTGGGTTTTTGAGTTATGATTTTATCTGATCGTCACCGCTTTGTGTTCATTCACATACCAAAATGCGCCGGCACATCGGTGCGCAATGCGGTTTTGCCTTTTCACGACGCAGATGTCAGATTTTTGAAAGAGGTCGAGAGCCACCCGGAACTGGGCGAGGTCGATTACCGCCATCTGCCACTTGCGCTTTTGCGTGATCTGGACCCCGAGGCGTTCCGGAAACTGCAGGAATACGAAAGCTATGCTTTGCTGCGCGATCCGTTCCGGCGGTTCCAGTCTGCGATGTCGCAGCGGGCCAAGATGTATCTGGGCAAGGAATTCGCCCAACTCGGCGATGAGGAAATTCGCGGCGAAACCCAAAAGGTCATCGCCTATCTGCAGTCCGGCCCCAAGGTGATCGCGCCCGATTACGTTCACTTTTCGCGGCAGTCCGATTTCATCAGGCTCAATGGGGAACGGCTGGTGCGGCACCTCTACCCGGTCGAGCGTCTTGATCTTCTGGTTCAGGCACTGTCCCGGCATATCGGCACAGACGCGCTGGAAATCGGGCACGCAAACAAGACGACCGTGTTTCGCCATCCGGCCCTGAAACACGCCACATACAAGGGCAGTGCGCTGGCCCGGCGGATTCTGCCGGCCCCGGTGCATGAAACCTTGCGCGTTTCGGCCCGGCGCGTGCTGATGAAACCGGGCAGCGCGCAGCCGCATCCGGTTTTCCACGAATCCGATCTGCAGGACTTTGTGCGGGAATATTACGCCGCTGATATTGCGCTGTATCAGGAGGTTCTGTCAGATGTGGCTGCGTGACTTGAGGTTCGGGTAGAAATTGGAGCGGGCGGGTGCGACCGGTACAGGAATGGCGCATACATCTGGGGGCGCATAAGACAGCGACGACGCATCTGCAGGACACATTGCTCGCGCATCGGGATCAGCTGACGCAAAAGGGCATCGACTATATTCCCAGAGAGGTGTTCGGCCCGCTGCAACGGCGCTATGCCAACCCAAATCACTGGCGGCGGCGGTTCTGGTCCGCGCCGCTGGCCTATCAGTTCCGGCGTCACATCGATGCTTTGCGCAATGGCGCTGAAACGGTCATGCTGTCGGATGAAGACTTGCTTGGATATTCCGACGATCTGCTTGCACCCGGTCTCTACCCGTCGTTTCGCGGTGCGCATCTTGTGAATGCGCTGTCTCGGGGGGCTTCGGTCAAACTCTTTCTCGGTATCCGGGCTTATGACAAGCTGCTGCCATCTGCTTATGCGCAGATGCTGAAGACCTTCGCGCCCAGACCGGAATGGGCATCTCGGATCGGTGACGCAGTTCTTGATGCGCCGCCCAGCTGGCCCGACCTCATCGAGCGGCTTCTGAGTGCTTTTCCCAACGCCAGCCTTCAGGTCTGGCAGCACGAGGAATACCGGGTCCACTGGCAGGAGATTTTGACGGAATTCGCGGGTCGGGATGTCGGAGCTTTCCCGGACTTGCCCCCGCCGGCACGTACGACCTCGCCATCACACGAGGCGATCCGCAAGGCGGAAGATCTGGACAGGTCCCTGTCGGTTCAGGATCGGCGCGCCCGCGTCAAACGCATCTACTACGAAGAACTGCCCGCGGGATCCGGCCGGGCTCCGTTCCACCCATACCGACCCGAGACCGCCGCCGCCCTGCAGCAGAAATATGCGCAGGACCTGCAGCGGATCGAACGTGACTATCCGGGGATGCTGCTCCGGATGCCCTGAGCTGCTGAAAGGTCAAACGGCCTTTGGATGTTTCACAGGCTCGGTTTCATCAACATGCAGCAGAGATTTCGCAATTGCCAGTTTCTGCTCATCCCATTGCCAGCGCAGCTTTTGTACCGGTGCCGCGCCGTTGTCCAGAATGCGGGCTATTCGGGCGATGTCGCGGTTGCGAATGATACAGTCATGGACCAGATGCGGCCCTAAACAACCGATTTTGGGAACTTCACGCCAGGCCCGGCGGAAGGGGCGACGCATGTAGATCAACAGCTCAAAGAGTGTCTGGCACCAGAAATAGAGATGCGGTTTCTGACGGTTTTCCCAGTAGCGGATGCTGTAACTGTACCAGTCCGCCATGATCGGGCTTCCGGGCTCGGAGGCCAGGAACCAGGTTGCAACCTCGCGGGTATATCCGGGCCAGGTGAACCAGCGGGTTTCCGGGGTCCAGAAGAAGGCGAAGAAGCCTCGCTGCCCCACAATCGGCAACCACTCGTCCAGCGGCTTGATGCAGAAGGCCGTCGCGTCCGCCCAGACGCCGCCGTGATCTTTCAGCAGCTTGAAACGGAGGATGTTGGAATAGGATTGAATCGACATTTCTGGCGACAACGGAGGCAGATCGACGAAATCCTTGACCGTATTCCGATCGAGAACACGTATCGTCCAATCCGGGTTTTTTTCCTGCCAGGACGCGATGCACATTTTGACGACTTCCGGCGCCTCGTCGATGCCCTTGTCCCAGAACATCCAGATGTTGCGCGGAATTGTTCGCGGGACTGCGGCTTCAAAGCCATCTGGCTGTTTTTTTCCGATTTTTCGGGTGAGCTTGCGCACCAGGCTGCGGAGCTTTTTAACTTTAACCAGAGATACAAAAAACAAAATCCAAGGGTTTCTCGCCAATTTAATCGCTCCTATCGTCCCCCGCTGGTGTTTTAGCTGCCAATTTGATGTGGCGCCAGACGTCAGTCGAAAAGTGAAATACCATTCACGGACACTGTTGCTTTGCAGGTATAAACTGGAAACAAAACGGTGATTTGATGGCCATTGTTCCAGGCATGATCGGGCGTAAGCGGCGCGATTCAGTTCTGCGTTGCGAGCGGGACGGTGGTGTCGGTATACTCTTATGCGGGTGTCCGGGGCGCATTGGACATCAGAGTGGAACCGAAACGAGCAGCTCATACAGGAAGTGGATGCGTTTTGGTAACGCAGGCAGAAATACAGCATAGGTCACGGAAAGGGCGCGGTGCAAAAAGTACCGGGCCTGCGCTTTTCGTTGTGCCCGCCCTGATCCTTGGCTTTATCCTGCCCTATTATTTTGATGTGGCCGGGCTGCGGCTAGGCGGATACCGCATCATATTGATTTTATTGTTTTTCCCGGCGATCATCCGCTGGCTCGACGGAAGCGACCGGATCCGCGCAATCGATATCCTGATGGTATGTTTTGCGCTGTGGGGCGCGTTGGCCATTCTGGTCAATCACGGATTTTCGCAATGGGAATTTATCGGCATCCGGATCATCGAGACGCTGTCCCCCTACTTCATTGCACGCTGGGTGATCAGGGATGCGGATGCGTTCCGGTTCTTTACCCTCTGGTTGTTTATTGCCGTCCTTCTGATGCTCCCGTTCAGCATTCACCAGAACAATACGAACCGGTCCATCCTGTTGGATTTCTTCGGCAATTTCGGTGATGTTTACCGAACCGTCCAACATGAGCCGAGACTGGGTCTGTATCGCGCACAGGGATCGTTGCCGCATCCGATCCTGTATGGCCTGTTCTGTAGCCCGGTATTTGCCCTGGCGTGGTATGTTCTGGGGTATGACCGGAGCATTTTCTACAAACTCCCAAGAGTGGGCCTTGTTGCTCTGGCCGTATTCTCATCGCTGTCTTCGGGAGCATGGCTGTCGGTGGCGGTACAGTTCGCACTGATGATGTGGTCGACGGTTCTTGCCGCGGTCAAAAAGAAATGGAACCTGCTGCTTTATATGTTTGCGGGCATGTACGTGTTCATTGAAATTTTTTCGAACCGGTCTCCGGCACAGATATTTGCATCATATTTGACGTTGAAGCCGTCAACGGCATGGAACCGGATTCACATCTTCAACAACGTCACCGATGACATCATGCGCAACCCTGTGTTTGGCATTGGTCTGAATGACTGGACCCGCCCGAGATGGATGCTTGCGAGTGTGGATAATTTCTGGCTGGTGCTTGCGATGCGCAATGGCATCCTGGGGTTTGTGTTGTTGCTGGCCCCGGTCATTCTGATTTTTCGCGATGTCGGTCGGGCACCTCTGACCGGCAGGCTGGCAAGTTATCGGCTGGGGTACCTTTTTTCACTGGCTGGCATGTGCGTTGCGGCCATTTCAGTGCACCTGTGGGACGCGATCTTCTGTCTGCTGATGTTCATTCTGGGGGCGGGCATCTGGTTCATTGATGCCAGGGACGAAAGCGATGTGGAGCAGTCAGAGCCTGTATCCGGGCGCGAGCGGCGGATCAGGTATACCCGGTTTGAATAAGATGAGGGATGCCAGCCAGATGACGGTTCAGGACAGCAAGGTGATGACGGATGCCGGTCTGGGGCATAAACCGAAACGCTCGCGGTTGCGCAAGAAGGTTACTCAGGTTCCCATTTCGATCCGCAAGAATTACGGGCTGCTGAAGAATCCGGAATTCTGGCAGATGCTGCCGCTGCTGCTGGTTTGCAGGTTCAGTGAACGGGCCTTTGCCAAAAGCCGGACCAGGATCTTTGTCGGAACGCACCACAAGGCCATGACCACCTATTTCAAGGCGGTGCTCAAGCTGCTGGCTCTTGGACTTGGGGTGCGGTTCGAGGATATTTCCAAGGGTCCTCCGAAACCGGAAACCCGTGTTTTCCTGTCGCCGCACAGCCGGACGCCTCTGGCCGAGATCGGACCGTATCGGGGGATACATATCATGCGCGATCCGCGCGACATGATCGTATCGTCCTATCACTACCATCTGTGGACCAACGAACTCTGGGCCCATGTGCCGGACGAGACCGGCAAGACCTATCAGGAAAAACTGCAGGCTGCCGGAAAGACCGAAGGGCTGTTCATGGAGATCCGCCACTTCATCTATTTCAGCCGCGAGAATCTTGAGAACTGGGATCTGTCCAACCCGGATGTTCTCGAAGTGCAGTATGGTGATCTGATGGGCCCCCGCCGGGACGAAATCTATGCGGAGATTTTCGCGTTCCTCGGGCTGACCGGCAGGGCGCATGAGCTGGGTGTCCGGCTGATGCGTCTGTTCGAGGCGGGCAAGCGCAGCAAGGTGTCCGCGACGAAACCAAATGAACGCGCGCATATCCGCAGTGGCCGCAGCGGCCAGTGGAAGGATGAACTGGAGCCCGAACATATCGCTTATATCGAGCAGGAGCTCGGGCATATTCTGGACAAGTTCGGGTATGCCCGATCAGGTTAACGGCAAAAGCCGCTTCTTTGTCATTCCAAGCGTACGGCGCAACCGCTTTGCCGGCGGCATACGGCCAGCCAGAATGTCGTCGAACTGAGCTGGTGTCATATCGCCACGCAGGGACGTGCGGGCGCGCAGGAAGCTGTGGTCGTTCATTCGTCCTGCATCGCTGGAAAATGCGACCGTATATCCGTTGCGGCGCAGCGCGCGCAGGACACGGGCGTTGTACAGGCCAAAGGGGATGCCCGCCTCGGTAACGGGCAGGCCGCAAATGTCCTGCAGTACACTGCGGGATTGCCCAAGCTCCCGGTCGAGCGCATCCTGATCCAGCCCCGGCCAGCCGACATGCGCGATGCCATGGCTGCCAATACGCATCCCCGCATCCAGCAGGGTCGAAATGTGGCTACGACCCAGGGACCCGGGCTGGTCCAGCCGTCCGGTCAGCACAAAGAAACTTGCGGATAACCCCCGTTCGGCCAAAGCCGGAAGTGCGATGTCATAATCCGACAGGTTGCCATCATCGAAGGTCAGAACAAAGGTCTGCGGATCAGGGGCTGCGGCGACGCGATCAAGAACTGCCGTAAACTGCGCCTCGGACAACCAATAGGGGGCCTCATCCTTTTCGAGGTCGCGGGCCGGAGAGCCAATGCCGTGAAAATTGAGACCGATCCGTCGTGCCATCTCAGCGCTTCAGCCTCCCGTGCAGCGTTTCGGCCAGGCCGATCAGGCTTGCCATGGGGCCCTTGGGCCAGGCCTCGAAGGGTCCTGCGGCCGTGGTGTCGGTGCCGCCGGTGCGCAACTTGAAACGGGTGACGCTGGGATTTGCATCCTGATCTATGCCACCCAGATCAAAACACCTGATCCCATGTTCCCGGCAATGCAACATGGCGTGCCACATCAGATAGTGCCCGGCATTGAGCTTGCGCCCCGCGTCCGAGGTTGCCCCGAACAGATAGACAGCGTTTGTGCCGGTGCGCCCGATGGTCATTGCGCCGATATCGGCACCGTCCTTGCGCGCGATCAGAACGTCGTGCTCGAAATCCGGCCCCGCGAGCGGATAGTAGAAATCCGGCGGAATATCGGGCTGGAATCCCTTGGCAGCCTGTACCTGTTCGTAAAGCTTGTGAAATCGCCCGGACAGGTCCGAAATCGGGCCGGTCTCAAACTCCATTCCCGTTTTCAGCGCATTGCGCAGCGGATTGCGCCATTTGCCGTGCAGGGCGCGCATCAGGGTATCGTCGTCCTGATCGGGGTCGATCAGAACCGTCCGGTATGAGCTTGCCCGTTCGGAGGGCAGAAACCCTGCCCCTGTTATTGCGTCGTCTGAGGGGGAGGCCATGACCGGGAAGCGCAGGCGCAGGACATGACCGCTTGCATGTACGTGCTGGCGCAGGTCCGAGAGGATTGCGCGGATCATGGCTGCATCGGGGGCGTCGCCCCCCTTGGGGTGGATCAATGGCCCGGCGGCAATCCAGGCGACCCCGCGTTTCAGAACCGGAACCCGCTTGATCCTGAGGCATGCCGCAGCCACCGGTGTTCCCTGCGTATCATGCAGGCTGACAAATTCGGCGGTTGCCCCTATGCGCCTGGCTGCGGCCTCCGCATAGGTCAGGCTTTGTTCATAGGTGAGGTCTTCGAACCCGCCGCTGAGGCGGGGCCAGTCTTCCGCCTCGACCCGGCGCAGAGAGAGAGTGCCAGCCCCCATCAGATCGCCGCGGTTTCCGCACGGGGGGTCAGCATCCGGTCCAAAGCGGCCTCTTCTTCCGCTTCAAGCGGTTTGGAGGCCCGCAGGGTGAACTGTTCGGGAACCGGCCCCTCGGGGCGTGGCGTGGCCGGTACGCCGTGTTGTTCCAGGAATGCCGCAACACTGGTCAGGATGCGTTTCGGGTCGGCGCAAAGCGCCTCGTATTCGACCTGTAAATGCCTGTCTGATCCGATATGGGCGCAATCGCGTTCAATATCATTGGCAACGCCGACAACCTGCCGGCAGGCGCGTTCGATGTCGGTATCACCACCTGCATTCGAGGGGCGGACGGACCACCATTCCTCATGGTCCCGCTCGGGTCCCTTGTTTCGCCTTTGGGCCCGGATGATGGATCTGGCCGTGTCCCTGGCATCACGGCGCACTTCGATGAAAAGGCAACCGGGAAACAACGCGTCCAGCAATCGCACACGATTTGAATTCATCACGTTCTTGTTGATGAACGGAGCGTCCGACAAGGCCGACATGCCGGCCAGCGTTGCCCTGATTTCCTCGACGGGCAGGGACGTAAGGTGCCGTTCATCCACCCAGGGGCCGTCCTCGAGCCATCGCTGCCAGATCCAGCCGCCTTCATTCGGGGCAGCCCACCCCGAAATGTGACCATAGTCGCTTTGGTAGACAGGCGTGTGATCTGAGATCAGTTTCCCTCCGATCCGGGTGGCGGCCAGAGGGGTTTTGTAGAACCGGTGTGCGAGGTTGGAGAAAAAGGAAAAATCGAAGCCGGTTGCCATAAGCTCGTAAAACAGCGAGGTGCCGGATCGGGGGGCGCCGAGAATGAAGACATGCGGCCACCGTGCGGCCGGTTGCCGTGCAAGCATCCGGCGTTCAAGCGGGGTGAGAACGGTGTGGACAATGCCGCGCAACACGGGCTTCGCCATGCTCTTCATGTCATCATGTCCGGGGCGGGTTGCGGCGGCACCTGCCCCTGCGGAGGTCTGATCAGGGCCCCCAGCAAGAACGCAAGCCGCGCCCGCCAGGCCCGGGCGCCTGTGTGGCGGGGCTTTATCAGGCTTACGGGCAGGAACCAGACACCCCGCAGCAGATCACCGATTGTCATGAGGCCGGTTCCCAACCACGCGATCAGGGGGCCACGCGAGAAGCGCAGAAACAGAATATGCCCCCTGGCGATTTCAACGGATTTCCAGGGCGAGGTCTGCCCGGTGGAAACCGCGCCGTAGTGCAGAAGCCGGATATCCGGATTGTAGCGCACTTTCAGACCGGCCTGCCGGACCCGCCAGCACCATTCGGATTCCTCGCTATACATGAAAAAGCGGTCATTCATCACACCGACAGCGTCGATGATGGTCCTTGGCACCATCATGAAACACCCGGCGACGACATCGACATCCTGTACGGTGTCGCGGGCGCGCGAGGCATAGCGCTGATCTCCGAACATGCGGGTTTTGCGGATGATGCGGTTCGGTACCAGAATGTTCCAGAACAGGCTGCTCAGGGAAACCTGACGGAACAGGGTGGGTTGTTGTGCACCGTTTTCAAGTGAGACATGCCCGCCGAGGATGCCAATATCGGGATTGTTTTCCAGATATGAGACGGCGCGTTCGAGCGTTCCGTCATAGACCTGCGCATCCGGGTTGAGGATCAGCAGATAGCGTCCCCGCGCCTGCCGGATGCCGATATTGTTGCCCCAGGCATAGCCGCCATTATGCCCCGCCGCCAGGATCCTCGCTTCGGGAAAGGCCGTCCGCAAGGCAGTGACGCTGTCATCGCTTGAATCGTTGTCGACGACAATGACTTCGAGGTTCAGACCCCCGCAATGATCCAGCACGGACTGTACTGCCTTGGACGTCACATCACGGGTGTTGTAATTCACGATTATGACACTGAGATCCAGTTCAGGACGGGCGGGCGGCGTATCGGAAACCGATGATTCCGGCTTCTGACCGTTTTGCTCGTGTTCCATCCTGTCCGGTTCTCTGGCTATGTACATCGAATGATCTGTCACAATTTACTAGTTTAACTCACAGGGTCCCGGCCTGGGATCGGTCTAACGCTGCTTTGCCGGTTTTGAATCCAAGTAATGCTTCAGAAGGCGCTTTGGAAACTTAAGCAGGACTTTTTCAACGCCGTCGGGCTGACCGACAAGCAGCCAAAGCAGCAGATGCGTTGCGATATATGTGAACGTTCCCGCCAGCACCTTTGTCAGGAAGATGACAAGCAGCCTTGGGACGTCATCCCAGGAATCGAAAGCCCAGCCAACATGGGCGGGTGTTCCAAACGCGCTGCCAATGAACAGAACCACCGCAACCATGGCAAGACACGAGATGATGCTTCTCCAGGCCACGGTCAGCGGGCCGAAGAAAGTCCGGGTTCCGTGTCGCTTGGCGATCGTCAGTGTCATTGCAATGGCGGCAACGCTTGCCGCACCAGCGGCGATCAGTGCGCCGGTGAAACCGAAATTGACGCCGACCAACATGAAAATGCACACCAGCATCAACAGAACGGAATTTCGGACAAACAGGAGTTTCGTTGATCCTTCGACATAAGCTGCCGCCCGAACATTGGCCTGCAGGGTCTCAAGGGCCTTGAGCGGAGCCAGGACCCATATCACCTGCGTGGCCGCAAGCCATTTGAAGCCAAAGACAACAAGGATGATGTGATTGGCGACCAAAGCCATGCCGACGGACATGGGCAGTACGATCGCGATGAGTAGTTCGTTCAGCCGGATAAACGCTTCGTCCTTGCGGTCCGTATGGCGGGCGATATCTGCAAGACCCGGATAGATTACCCGCTGCATGGGTGCAAAAAGCTGGGTTGTCACCAGCGTACTGATGCGGTTTCCAAGCCGGAAAATCCCGGCATCTGCCAGCCCCAGGGTCGCGCCGATAATCAGTTGCGGCATGTTCTTGGAAAAGAACTGCGCGATCTGGGCGCCCAGGGACCAGGTGGAGAACGACAGGCTGTCGCGCCACCGCGCCAGCGACAACCGCGGCACCATCGGGGCCATGCTGAATGTCCAGACGCCGCGGGCTGTCAGGGCGCAGAAGTTGGCAACGACAATTGCCCAGAAGTCGCGCCAGATCCAGGCAAGGGCAATCGCGGTAACCGAATAGATGACCCGAATGAGAGTTTCTTCGCCCGCCGCATAACCAAAGCGAAGCGTTCTTTCAAAAAGTATGAAACGCGGGCTTCTGAAGGCGACCGTAATGGCCAGCAGGCAAAGTGCGGGCGTAAGCTGAACCAGTTCAGGGATACCGATAAGGGCAACCAGAGGCCGGGACGCGTAGAACAGAAGTGCGACCGTCACCCCAAATATCACCTGAAAGGTGAAAATGGTCTCAAGGTGGTCCTGTGTGACGTCATCCAGCCGGATCAGCACAATGGCGATCTGGCGTTGCAGCATCTCCAGAAAGGCCGTCGCAATCAGAAAATACGCGGCCACACCGAAATCTTCCGGCGTCAGAAGCCGTGCCGTAATGGCCAGCGTGACCAACCCAAGCCCCTGCCGAAACAAGCCCGAAGCAAGCAGAGTCGCCGCACCCACCGCCAGGGCGGAGCTGCGGTTTGACCTTGGTTCATTAGGGTGTTCCAAAAGCGCTATCTTTCCATTTTGGAGACAAATACCAGCATAGCAGACAAATGTTTCGCTTTCCTCTTTCGCCAAGGCTGCGCCTGAACATACGGAGTCGCCGCACTGGTAAACCGGTGATTGAGTTGATATTCAAACGAATGTTGGTGCGTTGCGAGTGGAAATTGCATGATTTTCGTTTTGAGTCAGAATGTTGAACCGATTTCTAATGTGCACCCTTGTTCCGTGTCAAAAAAATGCAGCACTTTGCAGGGTAATTTTTTTGTAAGTTTCCCAGATTGATCTCTGATTGTGCAAGGGCGCTTAATACAGGGCACCTGATATTTGTATGAGCAGCAGCAGGAACGCCACCTGCCAGTTTTAAAACGGTAAAGCAGTATGAAGATTGCGATTTTTGGCCTGGGGTATGTGGGGTTCACGGCAGCCTGCTGTCTGGCCCGCGAAGGGCATGAGGTGGTCGGCGTCGATGTGAATGCCGACAAGGTTTCCGAAATCAACGCCGGGCAGCCTCCGATCAAGGAACCCAAGGTGGCCGATCTGCTGACGGATGCGCTTGGCCGGAACCTGATCCGCGCGGTGGTTGAAATGCCGGATCTGTCCGATGTCGATCTGGCCATCGTCTGTGTCGGCACGCCCAGCTCGACCGACGGCTCGCACAACATGAATTTCGTGGCCGAGGTGACACGCCAGATCGCCAGGGCCGTCTCGCCCGACCGCGCGCGGCCCCTGACGGTGGCCTATCGCTCTACCTTCCGTCCCGGTACCGTCCGCCAGTTGATCGAGCCGATTTTCCGCAGCACTCTGGGCGACCGGACCGCGCAGGCGGTCGAGATCGTCTATAACCCGGAATTCCTGCGCGAGGCGTCAGCGGTGGATGATTTCTTCAGCCCGCCCAAGATCGTCGTCGGCACAAGTGACGGCGGCCGGTCCGAGGTGATGGATGAGATGCACGAAGGACTGGATGCGCCGGTTTTCTACACCGCCTATGAAGAGGCCGAGATCACCAAGTTCGTCGACAACACCTGGCACGCGACCAAGGTGGCCTTTGCCAACGAGGTTGGCCGCATCTGCCAGCAGATGGGAGTTTCGGCGAAGACCATGCACGAGATTTTCGTCTCGGACACCAAGCTGAACATCTCGGCCTATTACACGCGCCCCGGGGGGGCGTTTGGGGGGTCCTGCCTGCCCAAGGACGTCCGCGCGCTGCAGCATATCGCGGGCGAGGTGGGCGCGCATACGCATCTGATCGACAGCCTGCTGCGCACCAACGAGGCGCACAAGACCCATCAGGTGCAGAACATCATGGCACGGTTGCCCGAAGGGGGCCGGGTCCTGATGGCGGGGCTGGCCTTCAAGGCCGAGACCGACGATCTGCGCGAAAGCCCGAATGTCGACATCGCCCGCCGGCTGCTGCAGGGAGGGTATCAGTTGTCGGTCTACGACCCCGCCATCAGGCCCGCCGATCTGCGCGGTCAGAACCTGGGCTATACCTTTACCCACCTGCCGACGGTGGGCAGCCTGCTGGTCGATCGCGCCACAGCCGAGGCCGGGCCATGGGACTTGGTGATCGGCTCGAACCGGATCATCAACGAGCTGAACCTGGGCGATACAGAGGTGGTGCGAACCTATGAATATGACTAGCCCCGTGCCCGCCGTTCAGCCGGTTTCGTTCGAGGAGCTGCGCCAGAGCCAGCCTCTGAAAGGGCTGAAGGTTCTGATCGTGGTCGAGAACCTGCCGGTGCCCTTCGACCGCCGCGTCTGGATGGAGGCGCGCACGCTGGCCGCCGCAGGCGCGCTGGTCTCGGTCATCTGTCCCACCGGCAAGGGGCATGAGGAACGTGTGTGGGAAGACGAGGGCATTAAGGTCTATCGCCACCCGCTGCCGTTGGATGCCAGTGGCGCGCTGGGGTATCTGCTGGAATATGGCGCGGCGCTGTTCTGGGAAAGCTGGCTGGCGCTGAAGATCAAGTTCACGCGCGGCTTTCACGTCATCCATGGCTGCAACCCGCCCGATCTGATCTTTCTGGTGGCGCTGCCCTTCAAGCTGTTTGGCGTGCGCTATCTGTTCGATCACCACGACATCAACCCCGAGCTTTATGAGGCCAAGTTCAACAAGCGCGGGTTCTTCTGGAAGCTGATGAAGACGTTCGAGCGGCTGACTTTTGCCTCGGCGCGGGTGTCGATTGCGACCAATGAAAGCTATCGCAAGATTGCCATCGAACGCGGCGGCATGGCGCCCGAGGATGTCTTTGTCGTCCGTTCCGGCCCCGACCTCAGCCGGTTGCAGCACCTGCCGCCGAACCCCGCCTGGCGCAATGGTCGGAAGTATATGGTGGGTTATGTCGGTGTGATGGGGGATCAGGAGGGTATCGACCTGCTGCTGGAATCCGTGGCGCATCTGGTGCAGGTGCAGGGCCGCGATGATATCCAGTTCTGCCTTGTCGGCGGTGGCCCCAGCCTTGAGAAGCTGCAACAGCAATCGGTCGATATGGGCCTGTCGGACTACGTCACCTTCACTGGCCGGGCCCCGGACCATGATCTGTTCGAAATCCTGTCGACCGCCGATGTCTGCGTGAACCCGGACCGGGTGAACGAGATGAACGACAAGTCCACCATGAACAAGATCCTCGAATACATGGCGTTCGAAAAGCCCATCGTTCAGTTCGACGTGACCGAAGGGCGATTTTCGGCGCAGGAGGCTTCGCTTTATGCAAAGGCCAACGATCCGGTGGATATGGCGGACAGGATCGCCGAATTGCTGGCGGATGATGAACGGCGGGCCGTCATGGGCCGCTATGGCCGCGCCCGGGTCGAATCCGAGATGGCCTGGCCGCATCAGGTGCCCGCGCTGATCGCGGCCTACAAGCGGATCTGGAAGGGTTAGAGCGCAATCCGAAAAGTGGGAACCGGTTTTCGGATCACATTGCGCGTCACTTCAAAAGCCTAGAACGGTACGAATTGCGGCAGGCGGTTCAGGCTGGGTTCCATGAACCGTTGCAGCCTTGCATCCGCGTCCGCCTCGGTTTCGCCAGGCAGGATCGGGGTCACAAAACGCACCAGCGCGCCATCGGTGCGCCCCATGGTAAAGCCGTCCTGAACCACACTCATCTTGGCGCGGAAATCGTTGACCATGCGTTTGCCGCGCTGTTCGAACCAGTAATAGACCAGCTGCTTTGAGAGCTCTTTCTGGATCACCGCGCGGTTGACGGTGAAGCTGCCATAAGGCGTGTCGCCCGGGTTGATCTCATAAGGCTCAAGGCTGAAGATTTCCCAGCCGCCCACCGGCAGGCAGACCTCGGGCGAATGGATGCCGTCACCATCGGTCTGCTTGTTGTAGAAGGCCACGAACATGTTCACGAAATCACCCGATCCGCTGTCGATATAGGTGGCATGAAGATAGTCGCTGGCACCCAGCGTCCGTTCGACATTGGGATCAAGGCTGGTGGTCGAGCCGGACCACTCGCCCAGCTGGCGCGGATAAAGAACAAAGGGATCCCGCTCGATCGGTTTTACTTCCGAGGCGGGCCGCAGGGTCCATGCGGTCGAAACCGCAAGCGTCAGAAGGGCGGCGATGGCCAGTGCCACCGAGGCGCGGATGCCCAAAACCCGCAATGCGACGGTGCCCAGCCCCTGGGTGTCCAGATCAATTGTCTCGGCAAAGGGCTGCGGGTTCGGGGCCAGACGCTGCAGCCCGATGGCCATCAGGAACAGAATGGCCACGCACAGCAGGAAGATGATCCAGCCTTCGAAGAAATGCATGAACCCTTCGGCCTGCTCGATGCCATGCTGATTGACCAGAACACCAATCACGCCGATGCGGACCGAGTTCATCAGCACGGTCAGTGGCGCGGCTGACACCAGCAGAACCACCTTGTGCCAGATCGGGCCACGATAAAGCAGCGCAAAGAGGTACGAGAAGCTGAGGATCGGGAACAGGTAGCGCAGTCCGGAACAGGCCTCGGCCACCTGCAGCTTGTAGACCCCCAGATCGATGATATTGCCTTCGATAAAGACCGAAACGCCCGCCAGCTGCACGAACCAGACGCCAAGCTCGGACGAGATCCATTGCAGGAAGATCGTGAGCTTCCAATAGACGAACTGCGGCAGGGGCAGCATGAATACCAGATGCAGCACAGGCAGCTGATGATATTTGCCCCGCTGCCAGCCGAACACGGTCAGCATGACGCCACCGGTCCAGATGATCATGGTATAGGTGACGATATCGGGGATGCGGGCCAGATTGCCCAGAACGGCGATGATCAGTGCGGCCGCGATCACCAGCACACCGGGCCAGCGGTCATGAACAACCGGATTGGGTGGCGGCATGTCCCGCAATTCGCGCAGGAACAGATACAGCGAAATGATCGGGATCAGAGGGCCATGGCTGTATTCCGGGGTGCTCCACGCAGCCCCCAGCGAGACGATCCCGATCCAGAAGATGGGCATTGATCCAAGCAGCAACAGGGCAAACCAGAACAACCCGGCAGAGCTTATGGCCGGCAGTCTGCCCCGGGCCGCCTCAAGGAGATTGCCGCGGCTGTCTTTCGAATCGAAACGATGCATCACGGATTATCATGCATAATAAAACATGCCCCGAAATCATGACGGCCCGGGCTCCCGCGATTTTGATCCGGAGCCGAAACAATAAGTGATAGCCGGCGCCTTTGTTGACGGTGTGACCCCGGCCCGGAAAAATCAGGGTCTGAGGGTGAACCGCCGCCCAAGTGTCAGGAAGACCGAATTTGAGGTCGCCTTAAAGCCGTTCTGGTCGTCCATCTCGTATTGATAACCCAGATTGACCGCCCAGTCCCTTGAGATCGCGCGTGTATAGGAGGCATTGAACGTGCCGCGCTGTCTTGGATTGGCCGAACCCGTCCCTTCGTCTTCCTGATCGATGAAATTGACGCTGAAAGACAGGCCGGATACCGGGTTGATGAAATAGTCATAGGTCAGGAAAGCCAGGGTTTGCCGGGTTTCCACGCTTTGTGTGCTGGTGCCGACCCGGCGCTGAATCGTTGCGCCGATCCGTGAGCTGGCCAGCTGATAGCTGTAGTCGATCTGACCGATCGGCGTCACCTCGTCAAACGGCCCCCGGGTGAAGCCGGCATTGAAACCGAATACCCCGCTGGCGCGCCGGAACGTTCGGCCGGCGGTTGCGTTGATCCTCGAACCGTTCACGCCGAATGTCTGGTCAAACAGAATATCGGCGTTTCCGTCCGGCAGTATCTTGTTCCAGGCAAAGCTCCAGACGTAATCTTCGGTCACGTCATTTGTGCCGTTCGCGCGTTGCGTGTCGTCAACCTGGCTGTAGCCAATATTGGCACTGACACTGGTGATGGCGGAAATGTTGTAGGTTCCACCAACCGATACAACGGTTGTCTGCCGGTCGGTCCGGACGTTGTCGTCAGCTACGAAATCCCTGTAATCAAGGGTCAGGTTCCCCTGTAAAGTCGGAGAAAACCGAAACAGAACCGCTGCCGTGTAGTCGTCGGATTTGTTGTTGAACAGGTTCGGATCGATTGTGTTCGAATAGCTGCGTTCGCGGTGATTATAGGTGAACCGGAATCCCAGGGGATCGGTCAGACCGGTCTCCCAATCCAGGTTCCCGCGTGTGTTGACTTGATCGCCGATGGTACCGATGACGTCGGAGGCATCGATGACACCATCCAGGTTGGTATCGGTCAGCGAACGGTTGAAGGACAGATCCCTCTCGCGGTATTCGGCCTGCAGGCCAAGCCGGCTGTTGGCGCGGGTCCGCTGATAGACCAGCCGTGCAAGTGGATCCGAAAAACTGGATTCCGTTCCGATGATCGGTTCATTGGCGATCCGGTACAATCCCGACAGATCGAATCTCAGCGTTGAATCCGATGTCTGGTTCAGGACCCCCAGCGCCAATGTGTTTTCCCACCAGGTGGTGGACCCAAGCGACGGATCGGTCAGGCGCAGGTTGTCGTCATGCCTGAGCGAGGACAGGTAATCCAGCGTGACGGTCAGGCCGGTTCCGGTGCCGGTCTGCTGACCCGCTGCCGGCAGGCCAACCTGCCGCGCGGGGTTTCTCAGCGCCTGCTGCGAAATAAGCTGCTGGCTGGGCGATTGCTGTGCAAGTGTTGAAGCGACCGTCGACTGTTGCGTGGTCGTTTGCTGCGTCGAGGCCTGCGTCTGCTGTGTTGTCTGCTGTGTCGAGGCCTGTTGCCCGACCGCTGGTGTAAGTGAAATTATAAGAGCCGTCCCGCCCCCCAGCATGGTGGACAGCCTGAATTTCGATTTCCCCACCTGTATCAGCCCCTATTCGAACAAGCGGCGTGCTGGCACGACAACAACGTCTCCGGGTCTGAGCACTGTACTGCCTTGGATGCCACTGCCCGAGCCATTGTAGTTATAAGTATACTTGTTCATCACGCCTGTTTTACTGTCAGCCCGGCGCAATTCGATGCGTTTGCGGGCCGCGAAATTGGTCAGGCCGCCGGCCTGCGCCAAAACCTGAAGAATGGTTGTGCCTTCGGTCGCCAGATGTTTGCCGGGTATGTTGACTTCACCCATGATGAAAACATCAATGGTCGGTCCGGTTGCGGCCAGCCCGCCCAGAAGCGGAGGGGGCGCCAGCGAAGCGACCGAAACGAAGACGGTCGGCGGTGTATTGAAATTTGAGGACAACGCCGATGCGAGAGATGAGCTGAGCCCGCTGGTCGAACGACCGGCTGCCCGAAGCGAGCCGGCAAGCGGGAAATTGATGGAACCATCCGGCAGCACCAGAACGGTTCGGTTCAGCGTGGGATCTTCGAGAACTTCAACCTGCAGCGCATCGCCGGCTTTGATCTGATACGAGCCCTGCGCCCACGCCCCGGTCGCCACAATCATGGCGGCGATGAAAGCGATCAATGGTCCTATTACTGTCCGCATATTCAAATCTCTCGTTTTTTTCTTTTATGCCTGTTCGTGGGGCCTGAAACAATCCTTTACGAGTCCGACGGTTATGAGATGCGGCAGAAATGCAGCGAAGCCTGCCATGGGGCACTATTGCCCCGGATTGTCGGTAACGCTGATCTGCTCAATCTCAGTCTCAAGCGAGGGTGAAACGTCCAGTGGAATCCCCGTTTCCAGAGCGGCCCGATACGCCCGCAAGGCGTCTTCTTTCCGGTCAACGGCAACATATGCCTTGCCCAGGTGGTAAAGCACCAGGGGATGGTCGGGAAACGCGCGTGCTGCAGGTTCAAGATAGGTCAGCGCTTCGTCGTAGTTCCCCAGCCGATAGGACAGCCAGCCGTAGGTTTCCTGGAACACGGGATTGCGGGTGCCGCGAAGGCGCCGCGCCAGCATATGGGCTCGTTGCAGGCTTTCCTGATCGCTGCGATGGGTTGTCAGCAGGCTTGCCAGATTGTTGGCGACGACCAGAGACTGGTTGCTGAGCGGATATAGGGTTTCATAAACCGAAATGGCCTGGTCCAGATCGCCGGCGCGTTCATGAACGGCTGCCTGCAGCATCAGCAGATCGGGATTTTCGGGCTGCGCAGCCAGCGCCTGGGTCAGAACGCTCTGGGCCGCGTCCGGGGTGCCGTGTTCGGCTTCCAGCGCATGCAGCGAAATCCATGCCCGGGTAATGTCGGGGCGTTCCCCGAGAACGGCACGGTAAATCTGTGCGGCCTCGTCATATTCTCCGTTGCTGGTCAGGGCATGGGCCTTGATCATCCGGACCGGTAACGAATCAGGATCGTCTTCGAGCAACTGATCAAGCCGGGCGAATGCTTCTGCGATTTCGCCCTGCACCAGCATCAGGCGGATCAGGGCGATATCGGCGGGCAGGCCGAATTCGGGATCCTCGGCCAGCTCGTTCAGAAACACTGTCAGGTCATCGGTCTGCTGCCGGGCAGCCAGCCTCTGTGCCTTCAGCTCATTTGCCAGACGCCGCGCTTCTGGGGTATCAAGCTCGCTGATGGACTGCTGTACCGTTTCCAGACGGTCCCAGTCCTGTGTTCCAAGGTAAATCTCACCCAGCAGGAACAGCAGTTCCGGCTGGTTCGTATCCTGACGTAGGGAATCGACCAGAACGCGTTCGGCGATTTCCAGATCGCCATCCGCGATCAGAAACTGCGCATAGCGAAGCGTCTCTTCCGGTGCATTCCGGGACACCTCGGCCGCCAGGGCCAGCATTTCGCCCATCAGTTCCCGGTTGCCGTTGCGCTCATGAGCCTGCGCCAGAAGCGTCATCAGCTGAGGGTCGCGGGGGGCCTGACCAAGGGCTTCGCGCAACAGCACGATGGCATCGCCGATATTGTCCTCATCAATCAGCCAGGACGCCTTGAACTTGATCGCATCCACCTGGGTGGCGTCCTCGGAAAGGACCTTTTCGATCAGGGCCCGGGCTTCCTCGGATTGGCCGGCCTGGAACAGAATCCGGGCAAACTCTATCTCGTTCTCACGAGTCTGTTCGGTCCGTTCCGCGCCCTTGAGCAGATCCCGCATGTCGGCAATGGCGGCCTCTTCATCGCCCGAGCGGAATTTCAGTGACGCACGCACGGTCTTGAACCGCGAGGCATTGGGTCCGTCCTGCGCGATGATCCCGTCCAGTTCGGCAATTGCGGCCGCGGTGTCGCGGTGCTGGTCCAGAAAGGCGACCAGCCTCTGGGCCGGCATGTGATCTTCGGCCTGTGGTTCCACTTCGGCGCGCAGCATCCGTTCTGCGGCGTCCAGGTTGTTCTGATCGATGTAATGCTGAATCAGCACCTGCTCGATTCCCTGATCGTCAGGGAAGACCTGCGCCATCTGCTTGAGCAATGCCTCGATTTCAGCGGGCTGATCCAGTTCCTGAAACGCCCGCAGCCGGGTTGAATAGAGATTTGGATGTTCGGGCGCAAATTCCATGGCCGCGGCTGTCTGTTCCAGCACCCCGGTCCAGTCACGCTGACGGATCAGGTGGTCGATCAGGGCCTGCCGGGCAGTCAGAAGCTCGGGGTGGGTGGCCAGCATTTCCTGGGCCGCAATCACGGCAAGCTCAAGGCCGGCAGCGTCGCCATTTCTGACCGCATCCGTATAGGCCAGCGTATTGTTGATGGACCTGATCTCGATATCGTCCGGGGCCAGTGCGGCGGCCGCGGCGCCGTGACGCCGCACACCATCCCAGTTACCCGTCTCAAGCGCAATTTCGGCTAGGCTGCGCTGCCCTTCGAGGTTGTCCGGATATTGCTCTACCAGCCGCAGATACTGACCATAGGCAAGAGACAGATTGCCCTGCTCGCGCTCCAGCCGCGCA
Organism: Ruegeria sp. D1(2025); assembly: GCF_056536425.1. NCBI lineage: Bacteria > Pseudomonadati > Pseudomonadota > Alphaproteobacteria > Rhodobacterales > Roseobacteraceae > Ruegeria > Ruegeria sp. D1(2025). The sequence continues at coordinate 20,745 of NZ_JBQFPO010000014.1, forward strand.
AAGGTCAGGCGGGCCTCCTTGTGCTGACCGTTGAGCTTGAAGACATTCTTGAATTCAACGCGCGCGCGGTCGATATCCCCTTTTTCAAGATGCTCCAGCCCGGCCTGGAAATGCGCCTCGGCGCGTTCCTCGGCTGTGTCGCAGGCGCTCAGGAACAGCGAAAGGCTCAGAAAGGCAATCACCAGACGATTGCCGATCAGAAAGCGGGATTTACTCAATACGGTCATGACACGGGCTTCCGGCGGCGAAAGATACAGGGTTCTGATCAACTACATTCGGGGGCAGCCCCCGGTGTCAACAGCCTGTGCCGCGCAGAACGACCGAAACCGTTCGCATCAGGATCGAAAGATCGGAGGAAAAAGACATGTTTTTCCAGTATTCGGCGTCGTGATGGGCCCGCTCGGCGAACGAAGAATTGTTGCGCTTGGAAACCTGCCACTGTCCCGTGATGCCGGGCAGCATCGAATAATACTGTTTGCCGGGATACAGTTCCTGCTGGTTCACCATCATCGGGCGGGGACCGACCATGGACATCTCGCCGATAAGCACGTTCCAGAACTGCGGCAGTTCATCCATCGAGGATTTCCGCAGGAAAGTGCCGAATTTGATGATGCGCGGGTCATTGCGCAGTTTCTGGTTCCGGTTCCACTCCTCGCGCGCCGCGGGATCGTTGGCGAGGTGCTTTTTCAGCACCGCCTCGGCATCGTGGACCATCGTGCGCAGTTTGAGCAGCCTGAACACCTTGCCGTTCCGGCCAACCCGTTCCTGCCAGTAAAACGGTGCAACCCCCTGGCAGGCCAGGAAGATCGCGAGAAAAAGAATCAGCGGCACGGCAAAGGGCGCGGTCAGCAGCACGAACGCGATGTCAAAAATGCGCTTGCCCGTGCTTCTGTAGAACCCCGGACTATTTGTCGGGGCCGACATAACTGCAATATTGTGGTAGCCCGCGCCAGCGTTGGCCACCTCTTTCGAATGACTTGTCACTATTTAAACCCCCAGCACACACGAATACCCAAGAACCACCTACACAACTCAGGAACTAACTACGCTCGACCTCAACTTATATACAAAAAACTTTATATTTTTATGTCGGTTGCGGTTCCGCCTTCACAAACTGCATCAGGCAGACACCCGCAACCAAGTGTTAACAAATTCCAGTCAGCTTGCAAAACATTAATCTCGCGCATCAGCTCCCTTGCCGTGCGATCATAAGTGGCTGAAAGGGGCATCCGGCGCCAGAATTTTTCTGCAATCCGGCGCAGAGAATTGAAGATTTGTTCGCGAACGCAGAACAATGTGAAGGTTTGAAGGGTTTTGGTCCGAAAACGGGCCGATCAGAGGTCGTGGAACGGTTCTGATCATCGGTTTGCGTGGGGCTGCCGCGCCGTTTGTTTTGAGCAGGTTTTCAAGGGTTTCAGGGAAACAATCGCCCTATATGTGACGAATTGGATCAGTAGGTGGGTTAATTTACGGCAAGTAGGTATTAGTGGTGCCCCCTGTCTTGATTTTGTGGCAGGGTAAGAGCCAAGTATTATTTGTTCATGTGATTATGTGTGTTGCGTAAAGGTTTGCCGGTGGTTCAGAGTGCGTATTGGAATGTTCTCCAGGGGGGCCGTATTAGTTTTGACAAGGCAGAAGGCAACCGTGGTGCAATGGCGTCCAGCGATGGATTTTATCTAGATTTCTTTGGGCTTGACCGGCGGCCGTTCACGTTGCTTCCGGACCCGGGATTCATGTATTGGTCGCCCCTGCACAAACGGGGCTACTCGATCCTGCAGTTCGGCGTCATGAGCTGTGCGCCCATTACCGTGCTGACCGGAGAGATCGGTGCCGGCAAAACGACGCTGGTCCAGCATCTGCTCAGCGAAATGGAGCAATCCATCACGGTCGGGCTGATCTCGAATGCGCAGGGCGGCCGGGGAGAGTTGCTGCAATGGGTGCTGCACGCGCTGGGGCTGCCGATCGAGGAAAACGCGACCTATGTACAGATGTTCCGCGAGATACAGGACTTCCTGGTCTCGGAATATGCCGAAGGGCGGCGCGTGGTTCTGATCTTCGACGAGGCGCAGAACCTGACGGTCGAAGGGCTGGAAGAGATACGCATGCTGACCAATATCAATGCAAACACGGATGAGCTGATCCAGCTTGTGCTGGTCGGGCAGCCCGAGTTGCGCGATATGGTTCTGGACCCCAAGATGCGACAGCTGACACAGCGGGTGGCGGCCAGTTTTCATCTGGAGCGCATGGATCAAGCCTCGGTCGAGCGCTATATCAGGCACAGGATGAAGATTGCCGGCGGGTCAGGCGAGGAATTCACGGAAGAAGCGTGCAGGATCGTTTTTGAACAGACCCGCGGCGTCCCGCGTCTTGTGAATCAGTTCTGTGATTTCGCCTTGCTTTATGCCTGGACCAATGAAACGGACAAGGTGAGCGAAGACGTGGTCAATCAGGTGATCCAGGACGGTGTTTTCTTTGGTGGCAATTCGCTTGAGAAGGAGCTGACAGTCTGAGATGGGCCCGGTTCGCTATTATTCATCTATTTTTCTGAGACGGTTTCAGTATTTCCTCGTTGTGGCGACGATCGTGTCTGCGGTTTCTGTCACAGTCGCGATGATCCTGCCGCCGACTTATGTCTCGCAGATGCGGCTGATCGTGGAATCGCCGCAGATTCCGGGAAGTCTGGCCGCCAGTACCGTCACCACACCGGCGTTCGAGCAGCTGCAGATCGTCGAACAGCGCCTGCTGACACGGCCGGTTCTTCTGGACATATCACGCAAGTTCCAGGTGTTGGCAGATCAGGAAGACGCCAGCCCGGACCAGATCGTCGATGAGCTGCGGGCAAAAACCGATGTCCGTATCGTGGCCGGTCGCAATCAGGCGAACCTGATGACCATCACATTCGAAGGCAGAACCGGGCAGATTGCAGCCGGGGTGCTGAACGAATATCTGACGGAAATCCAGAAACTTGACGTGACCTACCGCAAGGAACGGGCGTCGGATACGCTGGAATTCTTTGAACAGGAGGTCGAGCGCCTGAGTGACGAGCTCGACAAGCGCAGTGCGCGAATTCTCCAGTTTCAGCAGGAAAACTCGGGTGCTCTGCCCGCAAGCCTGCAATTCCGGATGGCACAGCAGGCATCATTACAGACGAATTTGCAGCAAACCGATCAGCAGGTTTTCTCGCTTCGGGATCAGCGTGAAAAACTGCTGGAAATCTACAGCACGACCGGTCAGATCACCCCCGTCGGGCAACAGCCGCAGACACAGGCGCAGCAGCAGCTCAGCCAGTTGCGCAACCAGCTGGACAACCAGTTGGGGATCTATTCCGAAAGCAGCCCGCAGATTAAGATATTGCGCGCCCGGATCAACCGCCTGGAAGAGGTTGTTGCAGCGGAACAGACCACCACGGCCGCATCGTCTGGCCAGCAGACGGGAAATACGACGCTCGACCTTCAGCTGGCTCAGCTTGATTCACAAATTGCCACGCTTGAAGACCAACGGGTTGTGACCGAAGAGAACCTTAAGAAGGTGACTCTGACAATCGATCAGACTCCGGCCAATGCGATCACGCTGGCAGAGCTGCAGCGCGACCACAGCAACATCCAGGCCCAGTATAATTCCGCGGTCAGCCGCCTGGCGTCGGCCTCGACCGGTGAGCGCATCGAAGTTACCTCGCAGGGGCAGCGTATTTCGGTGATCGAACATCCCGCCGTGCCAAGTTCGCCAACCAAACCCAACCGGCTGATGATTGCGGGAGGGGGGACAATGTTCGGCATTGCGCTGGGGCTGGGGCTGGTTGTCCTGCTCGAGCTGCTGAACAAGGCCGCGCGCCGGCCCGAGGATCTGATCAACAAGCTGGATGTCTGGCCGATCGCCACCATCCCTTATGTGCGCTCCAAGAGCGAAGTGATGATACAGCGGGCAACCTGGGTGAGCATCATCCTGGCGATCCTGGTGAGCGTGTCCGCAGGGGTCTGGGCCGTGCATACCTACTATCTGCCCCTGGATCTGATTACCGAAAGGGTGATCGAAAAGTTGGAGGTTTATTGGTGATTTCTGTCCTGACTAAATTGGGGGATGCGTGATGGAACGTCTTCAACAGGCGATTCAGAAAGCCCGTGAGGAACGTGAAAGCCGCCAGTATCAACCGCAGCTGCCGCACGAAGATCATGGTCCTGATCCGGATGAAAGCAGCGGAGACAATATCTGGCTGACCGTGCCCGAGATCAGAATTGATCCGCGTTCCGTAGTATCCCGGAAACGCCTGATGTCCTATCGCGGCGGTCCTGATGCCACGCCTTATGACATGCTGCGGACCAAGATGCTGCAGCAGATCCGGTCCAATGGCTGGCGCCGGGTTGCCATCACCTCGCCCTACAGCGGATGTGGTAAAAGCACGACGGCGGCCAATCTGGCCTTCAGCCTGGGGCGGCAGGACGATCTGCGGACGATCGTGATCGATTTCGACATGCGGCGGCGGGGGCTGGCCGAGATCCTGGCCCAGACCGGCAATCATAGCATGGCGGACGTCATTCAGGGGAAGGTGTCCTTTCACGATCATGCTCTGCGCCACGGGGAAAACGTGATTTTCGGCCTGAACTACACGCCGACAAACAACCCGGCGGAAATCCTGCAAAGCAAGCGAATGATCGAAACGTTGGAGCAGATCGAGGCGGAATACCAGCCTGATATCATGTTGTTCGATACGCCGCCGCTGATGGCAAGCGATGACAGCCACGGGTTCCTGAGAAATGTCGATTGCGCCCTGCTTTTGGCGGCTGCCGAAGAGACCAGCATCGACCACATCGATGTTGCCGAGCAGCAACTGGCAGAGCTGACGAAAGTCATGGGGATCGTGTTGAACAAATGCCGGTATATCAGCGGGGCATTCGGCAATGAGTACGGCAGCTACTGACGCGGTCATTATCCCCCATTACAACGATCTGCCCAGGCTGGAGAGATGCCTTCAGGCCCTCAGAGAGAATGATCTGACGGGGACGGAAATTATTGTCGTCGACAATGCGTCCCCCGTTTCACTGAATGACATGCAGCAAGCCTTTCCCGAAGTGCGCTTTGTGGTGGAGCCGCAAAAAGGCGCGGCCCACGCCCGAAATCGCGGTGTGGCCGAGACCACCGCGTCACGGCTGTTTTTTATCGATGCCGACTGTGTTCCCGCGCCGGACTGGCTGGCGGTGGGGCGTCAGATAGCCGACCGGGCCGATCTGATTGGCGGCCGGGTCGATGTCTTTGATGAAACCCCGCCGCCGCGCAATGGCGCCGAGGCCTTCGAGGCGGTGTTTGCCTTCAACTTTCGCCGGTATATCGAGGTTCAGGGATTTTCCGGCGCCGGCAACCTGCTGACCCGGCGCGACGTGTTCGACGCAATCGGTGGGTTCATCAATGGCGTATCGGAAGACCGGGAATGGACCATGCGGGCGGTCGCCCGCGGCTACAGCCTGATTTACGAAGACAGGTTTCAGGTCAGTCACCCGTCCCGGCAGAACTGGCCTGCGCTCAGGGCGAAATGGCGCCGGACAACGCAAGAGGCTTATCAGCTGAACGGGACGGGGGTTGGTGCGCGTCTGCGATGGGCACTTCGCGGACTGGCCATGCCCGCCAGCGCGGTCGCGCATACGCCGAAAGTCCTGTCCAGCGACAAGCTGGCGTCATCTGGTGAGGTTTTGCGGGCAATATCCACGTTGTTCCGCCTCAGATGCCAGCGCATGCTCTGGATGCTGCGTCAGGCCGCAGGCGGCAACATCTGAACAGACCAAAGAGAAAAGGGACCGCGCTGCGGCCCCTTCCCATAAGGTCAAGTCGTTTACCTTATTCAGGCTGTCTTGCGACGGCGTGTCAGCGCCAGACCACCAAGTGCGGTCAGCAGCAGCAGACCACCGGCCGGCAGCGGAACAGCAGACACATCGAAGTCAAACGTGATCGGACCACCGGTTGCCGATTGCGAATTGGCCCAGCTGAACACCAGGTTCTGGCTCAGAGAGCTCGGGCTCACGCTGCTGAAGAGTGTGCGAAGCGTTGTCTGCACACCACCCAGGATCGATGTTGTCGCCAGAACATTGGCAGGGTTTGCCGCGTCGACCCAGCTCATCGTCAGGCCGGTAAACGTACCCAGAACGTTGATCGTCACCGAGGCGTTCGCGGTCCCTTTCAGCGGATCGACCGGCGATGTGAAGTTCACCGAGTACATGCCGGGGCCGCCATTGGTGCCGACAGTTCCGATAAAGAGTTGATCGGACGTAATGTCGTAGCTGTTACCAGCTGACACCACTGTCAGCGCGCTGGCTGATCCGGCCATCATTACAGCTGCGATCAGTCCCGCAGCCATCATTTTCAAAGATTTAAGCATAAATTCCCACCCTCGACCTTTGTACACACAATTACACGCATCTTTGGCGTGGCACCTAACTTCAAAATTTTTACCGTAACTTTCGTGGATTGCGAAGGCTTTTCTGAAAAAATGTGTCTTTTTTAGGGCATTAGGGCGCATCGTGTAACATAATGCGACTATTTGATTAGGTTTGTTTCTCTTGTGTGAACGAATATGCGGCGAATCTGGCATTTGCGAGGCGCCGAGTCGGATCGCGCCCGCCGGGTTTTGCAGATGTTCGCGGCACTTTTTTCCGAACCAGAGGATCGTATCCTTTTGGAAAAGTTGGGAAACAATCGCCGCCAGAGCGGTCAATTGTCCACGGAAAAATTCCCTCAGATCGCCTTCGATCACGCCTGACATGGAAAATTCACCCAAGCGTGCGGCCCGCCATATTTCTCCTTCGACGCACGGGAAGTTTCGTGTAGCGTTGAACTGTTATTGTACCAAGTTCAGGCACGCATTCTCGATCGGGATTTCAGTTCGGCCGTTTGTTTAAACAGTGCCTGCCTATTAGCAAGGAGATGATGCGGATGGGTGGTGAGCCAGAGATGGTGAAAGTGACCGGGGACGCTGATGAACGCGCCTGATTTTGATCCCAACGACATGCATCTCGACGCCAAACGGATCCTGGTGACAGGCGGGGCCGGGTTTCTGGGCTCGCACCTTTGCGCCACCCTGCTGGAGCGCGGGTACGAGGTTTTATGTGTCGACAACTTCTTTACCGGGCGGCGCGGAAACCTGCGCCATCTTCTGAGCAATCCCCGGTTCGAGGTCATGCGCCACGATGTGACCTTCCCGCTCTATGTCGAGGTGGACGAGATCTATAATCTGGCCTGTCCCGCCTCGCCGTTTCATTACCAGCACGATCCGGTGCAGACGACCAAGACGGCCGTGCATGGCGCGATCAACATGCTGGGGCTGGCCAAGCGGGTGGGTGCGCGCATCCTGCAGGCCTCGACCTCGGAAGTGTATGGCGATCCGCAAGTCCATCCGCAGACCGAGGATTATGTGGGTCACGTCAATCCGATCGGGCCGCGTTCATGCTATGACGAGGGCAAGCGCTGCGCCGAAACGCTGTTCTTTGACTACAACCGGCAGCACGGCCTGCCGATCAAGGTGGCGCGGATCTTCAACACATACGGGCCGAACATGCACCCCGATGACGGGCGCGTGGTGTCCAATTTCATCATGCAGGCCCTGGCGGGTGAACCGATCACCATCTACGGCGACGGCAGCCAGACCCGGTCCTTCTGTTTCGTCTCGGATCTGATCGACGGGCTGGTAAAGCTGATGGAATCGCCCAAGGACGTGACCGGGCCGATCAACCTAGGCAACCCGGTCGAACTGAGCATCCTCGAACTCGCCGAATCCGTGATCCGCCTGACCGGCTCGAAATCGGAACTGGTGTTTCGTCCGCTGCCGCAGGACGATCCGATCCAGCGCCAGCCCGACATCACCCGGGCCCGCGAACAGTTGGGCTGGGCGCCCCGGGTGCCGCTGGAAGAGGGGCTGAAGGCGACGATCACCTATTTCGAGCGGACCGCCATGGCGGTGAAGAACGTATAGGGCGGCAATGACGGCACAGGACGCCTCAGAAAGATCGTCCCGACGGTTTTGGGCCTTTGTCCTGCTGGCCGTGACGGTGATCGGCTGCCTGTCGGTTCTGGCGATCAACCGGGGGCCGCTCTACTACTTCGACACCGGCAGCTATTTTCGGCAGGGCGATGCGGCGCTGTCCTTGATTTTGCCCGAGCCGAAACAGGATGGCGAGGAGGCCGGAACTGGCAATGCCGGCACCAAAGGGTCCGGCAAAAAAGACCAGACGACCGGCGGGTCCCGTTCGATGGTCTATGCGCTGCTGGTTGCCGCATTCTGGCGTGCCGATGCATTGGGCGGGGTTGCGATCGTTCATCTGGCGATGCTGCTGCTTGCGGTCTGGCTGACGATGCGGGTGTTGCAGCGCAGCGCACAGACCGGGCGCAGCACGCTTCAACTGGTGAGCCTTCCACTGTTGGCCGCCGCGACGACCGCGCTGCCTTTCTATGTCGCCTATGTCATGCCGGATATTTTCACATCGGTGATGCTGATCCTGATTGCGGCGGTTGTTGTCGCGGGTCGTTACATGCATCCGCTGGAATGGCTGGGGGCGCTGGCGCTGGCCGGCTTTGCCATTGTGCTGCACCCTTCGCATCTGGGGATTGCCGTGCTGATGGTACCCTTTGCCGTACTGGCGGCCCTGCTGCGCCTTGGGCAGGGGCGGTGGCTTGCGGCAGCGTTTGTCGCGGGGCTGGTCGTTCTGGCCATTGCCGAGCGCAAGGCGTTCGAATTCGCGGCCGAGACCGTCACCAAAAAAGAGGTGCTTTACACCCCTCACATCACCGCGCGGCTGATTGTGGATGGTCCCGGGCTGGCCTATCTCAACGATGTGTGCCCCCGGGACGATCTGGCGACCTGCGCTCTGCACGAGGCGCTGTCCTGGTCCGATGACCCTTACCGCCTGACCGCCACCCATATCATTTTCGAACGCTCCGAAAATCTCGGGTCCTTCCGGTTGATGCCGATCGAGGATCAGCAGGCCGTGGCCGCCGAACAGCGTGCCTTCTTCCTGAAGGTTCTGGCGGCGCGTCCCTTTGGCACGATCCTGGCCCTTGGCGGCAATGCGGCAGAGCAGCTGGGCATGAACAGCATCAAGATGACCATCCCGAACGAGGCTGTCATCCGAAATGCGAAATCGCTTTCGGGACTGCCCGAGGCGCAGCTTGCGGTTCTCGACAATATTGTTCTGACCCGCGATCAGCCCTGGCTGAGCCCGGTCAATTCCATCCACGCGACGATCTACCTGATCTCGGCGATTGTCGTAATCGGGTTGCTGCTGTGGCCCGGACGGGTTGCCCCGCCGCTGAAACTGTTTGCGCTGTTCATCCTGATCGGAATTGCCGTCAATGCGCTGGTTTGCGGCGGTGTTTCACAACCCGCGGACCGCTATGGTGCGCGCGTGATGTGGCTGCTGCCCTTTACGGCGGCCTTTCTTCTTCTTGTTCAGCGGTCAGGACCGCCGCGCGCCACTGCCGGAGACCCCACGTGACTTCAGACCAATCGCTTTCCATCAGCGTGATCATGCCCGCCTACAATGCGGAACATCTGCTGCCCCGTGTCCTGCCCCCCCTGATCGGGATGCTGAACACCGGTCAGGTGCAGGAGGTTCTGGTGGTGGATGACCAGTCCCCCGACGGCACCGCGGCGCTGGCCCGCGAAATGGGGGCGAGCGTTCTGACCACGCCGGTCAATGGCGGGCCGGGGGCGGCGCGCAATCTGGCCGCCGAACATGCCACGGGTGATATCCTGTGGTTTGTCGATTCCGATGTCATCGCCTGGCCCGACGGGGCCGAACATATCCGCCGCGCGATGTCCGAAGACAATGTCGGGGCGGTGTTTGGCTCGTATGACGATGCGCCGGACGGGCAGGCCTGGTTTTCGCGCTACAAGAACCTGCTGCACCGCTATCACCATCAGCGCGCACAGCGCGAGGCCCGCACCTTCTGGGCCGGCTGCGGCGCAATCCGCCGCGATGTGTTCAACGAGGTTGGCGGGTTTGATGTGAAAACCTACGAAGTCCCCTCGATCGAGGATATCGAACTGGGCTACCGGATCGCGGGAACCGGGCGGCGCATCCTTGTCGAGCCCCGGCTGCAGGGCAAGCACCTGAAGGTCTGGACCATGCGCAACAGCCTGAGCACCGATATCTTCTGCCGCGCCCTGCCCTGGTCGCGGCTGATGATTTCACGCGAGGGGCTGACCGATGATCTGAACACCTCGACGGCGGAACGCATCCGGGCCGCGCTGGCCGGGCTGTTGCTGCTGTCGGTTCTGGCGCTGCCCTTCTGGCCGGGGTCGTGGCCCCTGCCCGTGTTGCTGCTGGCCGCTGCTTTTGTCGCCAATTTCGATTTGGTGCGCACGATGTCGGGCCACGGAGGCCCGTGGTTTGCATTCAAATGCCTGCTTTATCATCAGGTCTATTACGTCTACTCGGCCACCGTCTATGTCTGGTGCCTGTTCGAATATCACGTGCTGGGACAAAAGCAGAAGCTGCGCGTCACGCGAAACTGACAGATCGCGTGACATTGCCGATCAATCGGGGCTGATTGGTCGTGCCGGGCTCAGAACTGCTTGGCGGGCAACTGTTCGAACGGCAGCTTCTCGATCTGATCGAAACGCGGGTTGCTTTCGTGCACGTAGAACGTGTCGTAAAGCGAATTGCGCACGAAATGATAGCCATTGGCAAACAGCAACTCATTCAGTTCGGGCGTCGGGCGTTCGATTGTCATCGCCAGGAAACGGTATTTGTCGAACGGGAAGTTGCGCATGATCCGCGTCTCGGACCCTTCGACATCCAGGCTGAAATAGTCGATGTCCTTGGGGGCGTTGTAACGATCGAACACCTCGTCCAGCGGCACGGCCTCGACCGTGACGACCTTGCCCTTTTCCCGGAACCGGGCCAGCTTTGCGGCGCGGCGCTCGGTCATGTTGTCGGCCTCATCCACCAGCAGGCTGCTGCGCTGGCCGTCGATCATGAATTCCAGCTGACCCGGTTCGGGGTCGACCGCCAGCGGGACCGGGGTGGCCGAACGGTGGTGCCAGTTGATGATCTTGTTGTAATTGACCGGATTGGGCTCGATCAGCAGCCCGGTCCAGCCATAGTGTTTTTCCAGAGCGAAAGTGTTTGAATCGGAAAACCCGTCAGCGGCGCCAAGCTCGACAAAGAACCCGTTGCGCTTGCCGTTGAAGACCTCGTTGATCACCCACATGTCCTGTCCCCGGTCCGAGACGCGCTTGGGCAGATAGCCAAGATTGTTCATGGCGAACCGGCGGCTGAAATTCCGGGTGCTGACCACGCCGATATACGCGAAATAGGCTGGTTTCTGGAGGAGCGGATAGGTTTCAACCAGCTTGGTAAGATTCTGCTTCATAAAGTTCTCCACTTAACCGCCCGCTCTTGGCTTTTCGGGCAAAAACATTGTTGCACAGACATCGGCTATCTTAACCCTGCAATTTTCGCGATATCCCACACCGGGTACAGCGTTTCACGCGTTCCGCGTCCGAAAATTGTGTCGAATGGCACGTGATAGACACGCGCAATGCTGACCGGAACGTCGGTGGTCCCAAAGTCGCTTTCGTAAGCCGCGCGATCGCGTACCACCAGGATTCGGCCTTCGACCGGTTCACCGATCATGGTTTCCCCGTCTTGCGGGGGTTCGGATGCGGGGCGTATGAAATAGTCGCTGGCGGTGTCGGCCGGTGCCGGCATTCTGGCATGCACGTAAACCGAAAGCCCGCCGGCCATGTAACGGCTTTCAATCTCGGCCTGCGTCCAGATCGGCGGGAAGGCCTCACCAAGCAGCGCCTGCACGACGCGCATCTCGTCCAGGTCGGGGAACGGGGCGGCCTCGGTCTCGATGGCGATGCGGTGCCCCAGATCCCGTGTCTGGGTAAACGGGCGCAGAGTTTCCGGCCAGCTGATCCAGGCACTGACCGCCAGCCCGGCCAAAGCACAGGCCAGCGCCGGTGCGGGCGCGGCCTGAACCGGACGCAACCGCCAGAAAATGATCAGCGGAATGACTGCGGCGGGCGCGAAATGGTGCGGCAGAATGCGATAGGCCTGAACATAGAAGAACAGAACATAGGCGATAACGGTCAGGGTCAGGGCTTTGGACAGCTTGTCCTGCCAGCGCCACGCCAGCAGGGCCAGCCCGGGCAATATCCCGCAGGGCAGCAGCCAGAACAGGAACCGCCCGGTGTCAAAGATCGTGACAAACCGCAGGCGGCGCAGGATGCTGCCCGTGTTGAACTCGCTGGACGCACTGGTCAGTCCTGACGACCGCAGAACCATTTCAAGCAGCGATGCCAGGACCACGACGCCAAGGGCGATCATTCCTCCGGCGATCATCTGCCGGAACGGCAGGGGCCGGGTCAGCAGGAACCAGGAAATCAGGAAGAAGCCAATCAGTAGAAGGCCGTTCGGCGCGGTCAGCAACGCCAGCGTGGACACAACCGCCATCCAGCCGAATTTCCGCTCGGTAAAGAACAGAATATAGCCCAGCACCCCCAGCAGGATCATCGGTTCGCGCGTCATGGGCAGGGCGATATCGGCGAAATAGGGGTTGTAGGACGGATTGAACGCCATCACGAAGGAGAACAGCAGCAGCGCCATTCCCAGCCCCAGAACGGCCCATACATCGGTGCGCCCGTCCGGGCTGCGCACAAAGCCCAGCATGACCCCGAACAGGATCGAGACGCCCGGCAGATAGGCAAAGCGGATGGAGGCTTCGTAAGGACCAAAGAACCGCATGAACCCGGTTTGCAGGAAGGTTTCCGTCACCATCTTCGGGGTCGGATACCCGCCGATCCCGCCGGAATCCGGCGGCCAGAACGGCAGCCCGCGGGTAATGAACAGCATCGCATTCAGGAAGCTGTGGGCCCCGTCATCATTCAGTGCCTCCCAATAGAACTTGGGTGTCATCAGGATCAGCACCGCCAGCGGCAGCATGATCATCCCGGTGACATCCCATCCCCTGCCCCGAAAAATATCCAGACCGGACCGGGCCGAGACCAGGCCAATGCCGGGCAGGCAGAGCAGAACGACCAGAAAGCTGAAGGCCGCCCCCGTCATGGAAATGTTGCTGATGGCCTGCACCGCCGCGGCAGCGGCGGGCACACCAAACAGGGAAAACGTAAACCCCTTGAGCAGCCAGTGTTCGAAACGGTCCCCGGGCGCGGCAATTCCCAGTGCCAGAAGCAGACCCGGCGCAACAAATAGCGCTGACGCCGACAGGACGACCAGTGGTGTCCAGATATACAAAAACAGAGCGTCACCGGGAATGAAGTATGGCGATGGCCCGTTCGCCAGAGCAGTCTTTGCCGCCAGTACCGCCGCCGCATCCTGACCAGCCAGCACAATGCCGGTCAGTACAATCAGGACTATTGAAAGGCGCAATACCATCACGTCTTATACAAACTCATCAAAATACAGCAGGCACAAAGTGCCCTGTAAAAACCATACCGGTTTCCTGCTGAATGTAAGCCACTTCAATCAACCAATTTACGGATAACATGTAATTCTCATCTGGTTGCGAGTTTTATCTCAATTGGATCGATTGCGCGTCTGATACGACATCAATACAGCAAACCGGTTGGCATTGGCGGATATGGGGAAACAAATCGGCTGGGTTGGCCATTCGCGGCGCTCATTGATCCGGTCAGGCAGCCTACCCCGGCCTTCTGCCCCCTCCCGAAGCTGATCGCAAAACAGCGGAACGGGGCCGGGTTCCGGACGGGATCATTCATCGGCAGAAATGATGCGGCGAACAATTCCGGCTTCTGTGCCGGGCAAGATGCACATCACGTCCGCCCCGACCGGAGGTCAGAGCGCGGTGCTTTTGCGAAAACCCTTCTTCAGAGATGATTTCTTCTTGCTGTCGGCCTCGAACTCCTCGTGATAGGACCGTTCGACATTCACATCCCAGACATCGTTGTTTTCACCCATGATGTTGCGGGCGGCATACATCGCCGACAGCATCGAGTGATCCTGATTGTTGTACCGATGCAGGCCATTGCGGCCGACAGTCTGGAAGTTTTCAAGCGTCTTCAACCAGCCGCTGACCGTGTCCAGGGCATCCTTGTATTCGCTGTCATAGACCGGATAGGCCTTGGGCTGCCGGATGACCGCGCAATCGATGACGTCACCGGCCTTGGCCAGATTGAGTTTTTCAAGCTCTTCGCTGGCGAGATGTTTGAGATCCTCGTCCGCAGATGACCACAGCCCGTCGCCTTTCTGGCAGAAATATTCCATCCCGATCGAAGCGGTGTTCTGGTCGGGCAGCATTTCCTTGGACCAGGCCCGGAAATTCTGGATACGGCCAACCTTCACCTTGGGACTGTGGATATAGATCCAGTTGTCCGGGAACGGGTCGGCGTGATCCAGGATCAGAGTCACAATCAGGAAATCGCGATACCGCAGCCGGTCCGCAGCCTCGATCACTTCGGGTGGCGGCGGCGGGTCGAAGGCGTGGATCAGGTCGCGCACCGCCATCGAATTGATGAACTCTGCGCCTTCAACACGCTCGGTGTGCTTTTCACCATCTTCCGTCCAGTGGCATACATCGATCGACGTGACGCGATTGCCATCGCGGTTCACCTTGGTCACTTCGGAATGGGTTTCGACCGAACCACCCTTTTCCCGGATCAGGTCGCGGGTCTTTTCCCACATCATGCCGGGCCCCAGACGGGGATACTGGAATTCCTCGATCAGGCTGGCCGTGTCATTGGCGCCCGAAATCGCGTTCCAGACCGCCTTGGGCAGGGACAGGTTCTTGATCCGCTGCGCGGCCCAGTCAGCGCGGATTTCCGAGGGCGGGATACCCCATACCTTTTTGGTATAGCTGTGGAAGAAATGCATGTATAACCGCCCGCCAAAGCGGTTGATCACCCATTCTTCGAACGTGTCTTCCTGCGGCTTGGGGCGCAGCTTCCATTTGATGAAGCTGCCAATGATCTTGTAGGTCTCATAGGGACCGATATTGCCCAAAGCGTTGAAAATCCGCAGCGGATAATCATAGAACTTGCCGCGGTAGAAAATGCGGCTGAGGCGCTGCACGGTGATGAAATCATCCCCCATCACCTCGTGCCACATATCCTCGACTTCGCGCACCTTGGTGAAGAACCGATGCCCGCCAATATCGAAGCGGTATCCTTTATGTGTTTCGGTTCGCGAAATACCCCCCACCATATCCGAGGCCTCAAAGACCCGGGGAACATGTGTATCACTCAGTTTCTGGAGTTCGTAGGCAGCTGTCAGACCGGCTGGTCCACCTCCGATGACTACGACTGGAACAATGTCTTTTGGCAAATCACTAACATCCATACAAAAACCCTTGTCTCAGGGTACAAGAGGTTACCGTCGATTCACAACAAATTCCTAATGGGCCCCAAAAGGCAAACCCCGCCCGCCATGTCTTTCCCTCTCGGACGGGGAAAACGGGGGCATGAATAAGCAGGCGGTGGCGGTGTCCGAACCCAAAGGGCCGGAACACCGGGAGGCCTCGACCACCTCTTGTGAAACCGGATATCCGGCGTGCGGGGCGCGCAGCCCCTGCCGCCTTTCAGGTAACAGATGAGACACCCAACATATTGAATAGTAATATAGTTATTCATCCCAAAAAGTTGCTTACACGCTCTTTGAATCCGCCCTTGCCAATCCCGAAACGCACCTGCGGCGGGCATCACATATCCGACCTGTACCGCCACCCATTCGGGCCGCGGAATGTGTTGCGATTTGCCCCTGATCCCGGCGCGGAAAGGGGCGTCAACAATATCGCCCCATCCGTCATATTGTGCATGCCCAAGTGCCAGAGTGTCCGGAAATCGGATGCATCATGACTCGGAGCCTTGTGAATCTTGACATGGGCGCAGCGCTCCCGTCCTACTGCTTGCGAGTGTTTGTAGGATCAAGTCACATCGGGTCCGGGTTCGGGGCCTGAAGATTGGTGGCTGGCTTCGTTGTTAACGAGGGAGCAATTTTATGAAGTGCGTTATTCTGGCCGGCGGCTTGGGAACCCGGCTCAGCGAAGAAACCGTCAGGATCCCGAAACCCATGGTCGAGATCGGAGGCAAACCGATCATCTGGCATATCATGAAAATCTATGCCGCCCATGGCATCACCGATTTCATCGTCTGCCTTGGTTACAAGGGTTACGTCATCAAGGAATATTTCGCGAATTTCTTCCTGCACAGTTCAGATGTCACAATCGATCTGGCCAGCGGCGGGCTTGAGATTGCCAACAGCAAGTCGGAACCGTGGCGCGTGACGCTGGTCGACACCGGCGAGGACAGCCAGACCGGGGGGCGGCTGCGCCGCGTCATGCATCTGCTCAAGGATGAAGAGGCCTTTTGCATGACCTACGGGGACGGGGTCGGGAATGTCGACATCAGCTCGCTGGTCGCGTTCCACAAAAGCCACGGCAAACGCGCCACTCTGACAGCGGTCGTGCCGCCAGGGCGTTTTGGCGCGCTGGAACTGGCCAGCGACCAGATCGAACGTTTCGCCGAAAAGCCGGGCGGTGACGGTGGCTTTATCAATGGCGGGTTCTTTGTACTGCATCCTTCGGTCGGTGAACTTCTGGACAACGATGGCGCGATCTGGGAACGCGCCCCGCTTGAAACACTGGCCGCAGACGGCGATCTGATGGCGTTCCGCCATAAAGGCTTCTGGCAGCCGATGGATACGCTCCGCGACCGTCGCCAGCTTGAAGCGCGCTGGCAGGAAGGCAATGCTCCATGGAAGGTCTGGGAATGAAGCTGGGTTCCTCTCCGAAAATCATCCTGCTTGGCAATCTGGGTTATATCGGCCCGGTGGTGGCGTCGGCCTTGCGGAAATCTTATCCCAACGCCAACCTGATCGGCCTTGATCCCGGGTTTTTCTCGGACCGGCTGACCACACATGACGCGTGGCCTGAACGGGTTCTGAACCAGCAGATCATCGCGGATATCCGCGACATCGACGCATCGCTGTTCCAGGGGGCCGATGCGGTTGTCGCGCTGGCGGCGATCTCGAACGATCCGATGGGCGCACGGTTTGAAACCGTCACCACGGAAATCAATCAGGACGCCATCGTCCAGGCGGCGCATCTGGCCGCCGAGGCCGGGGTATCGCGCTTTGTGTTCGCTTCCAGCTGTTCGGTCTACGGGTTCGCCGAAGGTGATGCCCGGTCCGAGGATGCGCCCCTGAACCCGCTGACCGCCTATGCGCGCAGCAAGATCGGAACCGAGCGCGCGCTTGAGGCCATGAATACGCCGGGGATGCTGCGCACCGCATTGCGCTTTGCCACCGCCTGCGGCCCGTCGCCCCGGCTGCGGCTGGATCTGGTCCTGAACGATTTTGCCGCCTGCGCCATCACCGCAGGCAAGATCACCGTCCTGAGCGACGGCAGCCCGTGGCGCCCGCTGATCGATGTGCGCGACATGGCGCGGGCCATCGACTGGGCGATCACCCGGACCGAAGATGCCGGGGGCCAGTGGCTGGCGGTCAATGCCGGGTCGGATGTGTGGAATTACCAGATCCGCGATCTGGCCCAGGCCGTGGCCGAGGCGGTCCCCGGGGCCAGCTATTCGATCAATCCCGACGCCTCGCCCGACAGCCGTTCCTACCGGGTCGATTTTTCGCTTTATAAGCAGCTCGCGCCTGCGCATCAGCCGGTTCAGACGCTTGAAGGCACCATCCGGGATCTGCTGCAACTGCTGAATGACATCAACTTTGGCGACGCCGATTTCAGATCGTCACCGCTGATGCGGCTGAAGGCGCTTGAGGAGCATATCCGCAATGGCACGCTGAGCGAGGATCTGCGCTGGAGGATGCCGCAATGACACAACCCGTTTGCCGGAGCTGTGGTGCAGCCCTGACCCAGACGCTGGTCGATCTGGGGCTATCGCCGCTGGCCAATTCCTATGTGCCGCCCGAACGCGCGGACACGGCCTGCCCGCGGTACCCGCTTCATGCCTGGGTCTGCAACGACTGCTATCTGGTGCAGGTCGAAGACGCCGTGCCTGCGGATGAGATTTTCAACGCCGACTATGCCTATTTCTCCAGCTATTCGGACAGCTGGCTGGCCCATGCCAGGGCCTATGTCGAGAAGATGGTCGACCGGCTTGATCTGGGGCCGGATGACCTGGTGATCGAGATCGCCTCGAATGACGGGTATCTGCTGCAGTATTTCGTTGAAAAGGGCATTCCGGTTCTGGGGATCGAACCTTCGGGCAGCGTGGCGGCGGCCGCCGAAGAAAAGGGCGTGCGCACGCTGGTTGATTATTTTGGCGAAGCGCTGGCGCAAAAAGTTGCTGCAACCGAGAAACCTCCGGCGCTGATCACTTCGGCCAATGTGCTGGCGCATGTGCCTGACATCAACGATTTCGTTGCGGGCATCGCCACGCTTCTGACGGGTGATGCGGTTTATACGGTCGAGTTTCCGCACCTTCTGAACCTGATCAACGAAGTGCAGTTCGACACGATCTATCACGAACATTACTCCTATCTGTCGCTGCTGGCGGTCGAGAAGATCTTTGCCAAGGCGGGCCTGCGCGTCTTTGACGTCGAAGAACTGCCCACCCATGGCGGGTCGCTGCGGGTGTTCGCCTGTCTTGAAGGGGCCAGCCATCCCGAAGGGCCCGGTCTGGCCAAGGTCCGTGCGGATGAGGTTGCGGCACAGTTCGACCGCCCGGAAGGCTACATGAACTTCACCACTCAGGTCGAGGCGCTGCGCGACGGGCTGCTTGCCTTCCTGCGCGAGGCCAAAGCCCGGGGCGACACCATCGCCGCCTATGGCGCGGCGGCCAAGGGCAACACGCTGCTGAACTATGCCGGGATCGGCCCCGAGCTGATTTCCTACTGCGTCGACCGCAATCCGGCCAAGCAGAACACATTGCTGCCCGGCAGCCATATTCCCGTGCACGGGGTTGAGGCGCTGCGCGAAGCACCACCCAATTACGTACTGATCCTGCCGTGGAACATTCGGGACGAGGTCACGGACCAACTGGCCGACCTCAAGGCCCATGGCACCCGGTTCGCGACCGCCGTGCCGGAGGTCAGGATCAGCTGATGGCGCGGGTTCTGCTGACCGGGGCGACCGGACTGATCGGTCGCGCGACAGCTTCGACCCTGGCGGCAGCCGGGCACGAGGTGGTGACGCTGGGCCGGACAGGCTCAAGCGACATCACCTGCGATCTGCTGGACCCCGCAGCGGTCACCACGGCCCTTGAGGGCGCCCGTGCCAGCCACCTGTTGCATCTGGCCTGGCATGACGGCGCCCGCGACCGATGGACGTCTCCGGCCAATCTGGACTGGATGGCCGCCACGTTGCATCTGGTGCGCGAATTCGCCCGCACCGGCGGGCAGCGGGCGCTCTGCGCCGGCAGTTGCGCGGAATATGACTGGTCGGTGCCGGAACTGTCCGAGACAACGCCTTTGCGGCCACACACCCTGTACGGGGCGGCCAAGGCCGGGACCGGGCTGGCGCTGTGCGCGGGGCAGGACGCGCTTGGCCTTTCACTGGTCTGGGCACGTATCTTTTTCGTCTACGGGCCGGGTGAACCACCGGGACGCCTGTTCGGCGACCTGATTTCAAACCTCAGGGCGGGTCGGCCGGTGGATTGCACCGACGGCCTGCAAGAGCGGGACTTCCTGCATGTCGGTGATCTGGCGCGCGCGCTGTCACACCTGCTGGAAACCGATGTGACCGGCACGGTCAATGTCGCCAGCGGCACCGCAATCCCGGTGCGCAAGCTGATTGAAGAGGTCGCCAACCAGATGCATCACCCCGACCTGATCCGGCTGGGGGCCATCGCCCGCGCGGCAAACGACCCTGCCCGGCTGGCGGCGGATGTGACCCGGTTGCGGCATGAGGCCGGTTTTGCGCCGCAACATGACATCGCCTCGGGCGTGGCTGATATTCTCAGATCCGAAGGGGGACAGACGTGAAGAAACTGCTTGTCCCCCGAAAGAAGTCTTTCATGCGCTTCGCCATGGTCGGCGTTCTGAACACGGCGTTCGGCTATGCGCTGTTCACCGTTCTCAGCCTGTCCGGCCTGCCCCCGCAGATCGCGCTGATCATCTCGTTCTCCGGCGGGGTTCTGTGGAATTTCATGACCCATGCCCGGCTTGTGTTCGACACCAGGGGCATGGGACGGTTGCCTTATTACATCCTGTCCTACCTGGTGGTGTACGCCTTCAACGCCCTGTCGCTGGAGGGTCTGCTGTCCATGGGATTGCAACCGATCGTTGCGCAGGGGCTGATCGTTCTGCCCGCCGCCATTCTGGCCTTCATCCTGATTTCCCGGGTGCTGACAGACCGTTTCCCCTGGCAGCCGGAGGTTTGAAAATGCGTGAAAACAATACCCCGGCACCTCTGCCATCAAAGAGCAACCCGACCGTGGAGTCTGAAAATTTGACATAGACACTGTCCCGCAAGGATAATTTACAGATGCGTCTTTATCTCGCCGATCTCGGCCACAACCTCGTTACCGCAACGTCGGACACCTATCCGCTGGGTGTCGGCAATCTTGCGACCTTTGCCAAAGCCTATGCGAAAAGCCCGACCCCGATCGAGGTCGCGATCTTTCGTGACCCTGAGGAGCTCAAGGTCGCGATCGACACGGCCACCCCGGACGTGGTCGGCTTTTCCAGTTACTCCTGGAACCACCATCTGGCCCTGTCCTTCGCCGACTATGTGAAAGCGGTCGATCCCGGCATCCTGACCCTGATGGGCGGACCCAACTTTCCGCTGACCGAGGAAGAGCAGGAAAGCTGGATCCGGACCATGCCGCAGATCGACATGCATGTGCGCGGCCCGACCTATGAAGGCGAGCGCGCTTTCCTGAGCACGCTGCAACGTTTCATCGATGTCGGCGGCCGCCGCGAAGGCATGTGGGAAGAAGCGGTCGACGGCGCGCTTTACGTACATCCCAAAACCGGAGAGATCCTGCGCGGCGGCGAACCGCCCCGCATCCGCGATCTGGACGAAATCCCCTCGCCCTATCTTGCCGGGCTGATGGACAAGTTCTTTGACACCGGCCTGTTTGCGCTGATGCAACTGGCGCGGGGCTGCCCGTTCACCTGCGCGTTCTGCAATTCGGCGGTCAAATCGAACTCGAAAGTGTTCCGTCATTCGTTCGAGCGGACCAAGGCCGATCTGGACTACATCGTGGCCCGCATCAACCATGCCAGCCCGCTTTGTTTTGCCGACGACAATTTCGGCATGTACCTGCAGGATGAAGAGGTGGCCGATTATCTGGGCCATCTGATGGAGAAATACGACTGGCCCAAATACATCCGCACGACCACGGGCAAGAACCGGGGTGACCGGATCATCAAGGTGATGCGCAAGGCCAAGGGCCGCTTGCCGATGACCTCGTCGGTGCAATCCCTGAATCCGGAGGTTCTGAAGAACATCAAGCGCGACAACATCAGCCTGGATACCTATACCGAGGTGCAGCAGGAACTGCACGCCAACGGTATGCAATCCTATGGCGAACTGATCCTGTGCATGCCGGGCGAGACCCGGGAATCCTTTATGGACGCGGTGGATCAGCTGATCGAAACCGGTGTCAGCCGGGTGGCCGCGCATCAGCTGATGCTGCTGCATGGCGCACCGCTGGCCAACCCGGACAGCCGCGAGAAATTCGGTTTCAAAACGCTGCATCGCGTGGTTGCCCGGTGCCTGGGCCAGTATACCGGCCCGACGGTCGTCGAAACCGAGGAGATGGTGGTTCAGTCCGAAAACTTCTCGTTCCAGGACTATCTGGACACCCGCGTTTTCCATCTGCTGCTGACGATCTTCTACTACGAGGACAATTTCGAAGAAGCGTTCCGGCTGGCGCGGTCCCGCGGCATCCGGCCCTTCCTGATCGTCAAGCACATGCAGGACATTCTCGATCAGGCCCCGGAACCGTTCCGGGATGCGGTGGCCGGCTATCTGGAAGAGAACCAGCAGGAACTGTTCGAGACCCGCGCCGATTGCGTTGCCTGGGCGCAGGAAAACTACGAGGGTCTGATCAGCGGTGAACTTGGGGGCAATCTGCTCAGCAAGTACTCGATGATTGGCCGGTTCATCGTGCTGGACGAAGCGCTTGCCTTCCTGAAACGGTCCATCAGCGATCTTCTGAACAAGGACGACCACGAAGCGCACGCGATGCTCGACACGATCATCAATTACTACAGCGCCGTGATGCTGCACGTGCCGTTTTCCGAAACCCTGGAACACGAACCCGTCTGGAGTTCGTCCTTCGATGTCGAAGCCTGGCGGAGTTCGGGCTACGAAGGCGTACTGCAGGATTATCAGTTCGACGCGCCGCGCGAGTTCCAGACACAGGTCGATCCGCGTGTGAAAACGACCCTGTTGTCCCGGATCGAAACCTTTGGCGAACATGCCTCGGGGTTGGGGCGGTTTACGCGGACGATGTTTGCCAATGACTTCAGGCGCAACTTCGTGAATGCCGAAAACCAGCACGCCGCCGAATAGGCCCCGGACAGAACGCTGAACGCGCTACTCGGCATCCGCCAGATAGACGACCTCGCGCCCCGGGAAGGCCGCGATCACGGCTGCGTTCTGATCGGCCCCCAGATCGCGCAGGAAGATCGGCTTGTCCTGCGGCAGGAACGGATCGTTCAGATACAGTGCTGACCCGATATCACCTTTGGTCGAGACGAAGACCAGAGCGTTACCCAGTTCTGAGGCCTGTGCCAGCCGTCTGATGTCACCGGTAAACCCGCCATATCCGTCATATTTCGAAACGCCGCGCCACGAGGTGAAGCTGACAACCGAGACCGCGCAAAGCAGCAGAACGACACAGTGCAGGCGACCGCGATACCGGTCCGGCAGTCGGTCGTTCACCGCCTCGATCCCGGCGGCGGACAGCACCAGAACCGGCAGCAATGCCGTATGCCAGTAGCGCGGCCCCAGATAGAACGTGCCGGTAAACCAATAGAAGAACAGCACACCCACAAGGGCCACAAAGATCACCAGCATGGCCCGGTCGAACCCGGTCAGGTGCTTGCGCCAGATGAACACGATCCAGATCGGCACCAGCGATCCGAAGGTCCAGCCCAGCAGTTCGAGGTTGAGCGAGGCAATCCCGTTGACCAGGTTCAGCAGGCCCTCGGCCGGGCTGTGGCCAACCCAGATATCCAGCGCGCCCCAGCTTTTGGCGGGTGGCCCCACATTGGGTCCGAAACCGAACGCGTTTTGCGTGTCGGGCCAGAGACGGCTGAGGTAGTCGGATTGCGGGGTCAGCAGCGCATTACCGGTGATCCCGTAATTGAGCAGCAAAAAGACGGAGCCCGACAGGACACCGCCCACGGCGCAGGCCAGCACCTGACCGATCCCTGAAGGCAGGCGGCGCAGCAGCCACAGGCCCGTCAGCCCGCCCACGATCAGCCCGTCCAGCGGCCGGGTCACAAAACCCCATCCCAGCGCAAGCCCGGCAATGAACGCCAGCAGGATCGCCCCGCGCGCCGAAGCCTCTCTGGCGCGGATCAGGCACCACCAGGCCAGCAGCACCACGACCAGCATCACGGAATGCGTCATCAGCGTGGCCCCGATGGCCAGCACCCAGGGCGAGGTCGCCATCAGCAGCGCGACCAGATCCGCGCGTTCCCGGCTGACGGCACGGCGGACAATATCATGGGCCAGCCAGACCGATATTCCGGTCAGGATCGGATTGATCACCCAGGGTGCTCCGATCAGAACACCCAGGCTCAGAACAATGGCCCAGCCCTGCGCCGGAACGCTGATCCATTTGCCCTCATGCGCTTCGAGAAGATAATACTCCAGCGCCGGTTGCGCCGCTTCGGGCGGGGCCGGAGCCCAGAGCGTACCCGCCGCAAAGGTCCGCGCCTGAAAAAGATAGGCCAGTTCATCCTCGACATGGGGCACACGGTCGAACGCCGTCCAAGCAAGGATTGCGCTGGCCACCGCAGCAAAGACCGCCAGAGCGGCAACCGGGATACGCGGCATGTGATCGGGACCCGCCACGGCGAACATGGCGACCAGCGTGGCCATCTGAACAAGGGACAGCGCACCGCCGACACCGACCTGCAGCCCGAAGGCCACGTGATAGCCATAGGCCACATAAGGTGTTGCGGACAGGCAGAAGACACCGACCAGAACCATCAGAACAAACAGGCGAAAAATCCCCGCCCCGGCAACAAGACCCCTGATAGCCTCGCGGCCGGCAGGGCGCATCAGAACAGCGCCCGTCAGCACCGCCTGCGCGGCCAGTATCATCAGCATGATCAGGTTCTCAGGCGGGTCGGCGGAAATCTCAAGCCGCGGAAACCAAAGCGGCTGGGTCAGCCACAACCGGGCGGAACTGCCCAGAAGAACCAGTGCGGCCAGCGCCCCGAACAGGGGCAGCCCGCGCAACCAGAAGACCCCGATCAGAACCACCGCAGCCGCCGCCATGACCGTAAACCACAGGCGCAACTCGGCCAGCGTGGCATTGGTAACAGGCGCGTCCATGGCCCAGGCGGGACCTGCGCAAATGCAGAACACAAGCGCAAGGCAACGCCATTGCCACCGGTTTGTCTGCGCGATCATGCCAGATGCTCTTCTTTGGCCAGGGCCGGATCCCGTGCGGGACCTTCGATATTGATACGTTCCTGTTCCGTAACGATGGGACCGCCGCGCACCTGATTATGGATCGAGGTGATGTATTCCCCCAGCATCCCGATGAACAGCATCTGGATACCCGACAGGAAGAACAGGGATACGATGATGGTCGTTGTCCCGCGCGGCGCCTGATCGGGATTGACGAAAAACAGCACCACAGAGATGAGCGAGAACAGGATACAGGCAATCGCGATCACCAGCCCGCTGATCGTGCAGAACCGCATCGGGGCCCGCGTGAAGGAGAAGATCGCATTCAGCGCCTGATCGACCAGCGCCATCAGGCTGTGTTTCGACAGCCCCTTTGCACGGGCTTTCCAGACATAAGGCTTGATGATCCGACGGAAACCGCAGCTTGCGATGATGCCGCGGATGTAGGGATAGTGATCCCTATGCGCCAGCACCGCCTTCAGAACTTTGCGGTCGATCAGTTGGAACTCTCCGACCGACGGCTCGAGCCAGACATCCGACAGACCGTTGACGATCCGGTAGAAAAGCCCACGCGCATTGCGCATCACGAACCCTTCCTCGCGGGTGCTGCGGGCACCGGCCACTACGTCATAGCCGCTTTCCCACAGTTCGACGAATTCCGGGATCAGCTCGGGCGGGTCCTGCAGATCGACCGGCAGCATGACGACGATCCCGTCACCGGTCGCATAGCGCAGCCCGTTGAAGGTTGACCGGAACACCCCGAAATTGCGGGCATTGACCACCACCTTCACATCCTGATCCTTTGCGGCGATCTCGCGCAGGATGTCCACGGTCCGGTCAGAGGAGGCA
The DNA here is from genome assembly GCF_056536425.1 of Ruegeria sp. D1(2025). Classification (NCBI taxonomy): domain Bacteria; kingdom Pseudomonadati; phylum Pseudomonadota; class Alphaproteobacteria; order Rhodobacterales; family Roseobacteraceae; genus Ruegeria; species Ruegeria sp. D1(2025). The sequence continues at coordinate 46,119 of NZ_JBQFPO010000014.1, forward strand.
TTGTCGATGAAAATATGCTCGCGCCTGTAGCCCGGCAGTTCCGTGTCGAAAATCGCCTTTACGGTTTCATAACAATTCGCCACGTTGTCTTCTTCGTTGAAGCATGGCGAAACAATGGAAATTGTCTTCATAGCTTTATTTAACATCAAACAGCACCGCTTACCCCACCAATACCCGGGTATAATCATAACATCCCGCGAAGTTCGGGATTCGCACAACACCTAACCTGCAGGAATATCGTGAAATAATGTATGCGAACTGCCACATAGAGGGCTAAATCCCTCCTTGTCCGGCAACTATTCCGCCCTGCTATTGTTTCTTGTGCATTTACTCCGTTTAGTATGCCCGGGCATTGTAAACCGACAGTTGTTCAGATGAATCGTAAAATCCGTAATTCGCTCTTCAAATTTCACACCTGGCTGGGCCTGCATCTGTCGCTTTTCTTCACGTTCATGTTTCTGACCGGCTCGCTGCTTGTCGTCGGATTCGAGCTTGAATCGATCGCCCGTCCGGCAATCTGGACCACCGCCCCACAGGAAGAACGCACCGCCAGTTTCGGCATGATCTACGATGGCGTCAAAGAGGCCCACCCCGAAAGCGATGTCGTCACGGTGCTCAAGCATCAGGCCCCGTGGTTTGCGCATCGCGCCTTTAGCCGCACGGGCTGGGGCGAAAGCATAAGTGTCTGGACAGACCCCGCGACCGGGGCCGTTGTCGCGGAAACGCGGGCCCTGGGTTTTCGCAGTATCCTGCGCGATCTGCACGACACGTTCCTGACCCAGCAGAAGGTGGTTTTCATGCTGGTTTGCGCCACCTCGGTCCTGCTGCTGTTTCAGATCGTCAGCGGTCTCATTACATACCGGCGCTTCTGGAAAGGGTTTTTCCGATGGCCCAGCAGGTCGGGTGGTTTCCGGGCCTGGGCCGGCAGCACGCACCGGCTGACAGCGCTCTGGTCGGCGCCGATGCTGGTCCTGGTCGCCGTCAGCAGTTTCTATTTCCTGCTGGGTACCCTGGGGTTTGAAGGCTCAGCGCCGAAACCGCAACCGCCGACCCCCCGCGATACGGCCCTGCCCGCCAATTTCAATTCGGCCCTCATCGATCAGGCCGAGGAACGTGCCCGCGCCGCCCTGCCCGGGTTCGAGCCGATCAACATGTTCCTGCCCGGCAAGAAGACCGATGGCCTCGTGTTTGCCGGGTATGTGGAGGGATCTTCGAAACTTTTCGGAACAACCAGCGTGTCGATCGACCCTGTGACGCTTGACGTCCTGAGCACCTCGGCCCCGGGCGAAGCCGGAGTGTTCGCCTATTGGCGGCCCTTGATGAACATGCTTCATTTCGGCACCTGGGGCGGCGCGTTTTCAATGGCCTTGTGGGTCATACTCGGGCTGATCGCCACCGGCCTTGCCTATACCGGTGCCCTGATTTTTGCCGCCCGGCTGGCCCCCCAAGCGGCACATCATGGCCCGTTCCGGCGCATCTGGCGTGGCTTGGGATGGACCCGGTGGGGCTATCTACTGCTGCTGGCGGGCATTCTGTTCACCGCCTTCTACCGCTATGGCCCCGACACCTATGACAAGACCAGAGCCTATCCGGTCGATGCCCCCGTCTCGGTCGCCCGGCTGATCATGCGGGCACCGCTCAGACGCGATACGCCCCTCGATATCGAATTGCGCATCGGCGAGCCGGATGTCAGTGCCGCTGTGGTAGTAATCAACAAAGGCGAGGCACAGCCGGTCGATCTTGCGCCAAGCGGCAAAAGGATCAGCGGCCATTTCCGGATGACCCCCTCGGAGGTGGAAAACAACATTGTCGCCCGGTTGCAAAAACCGGATGGAACCGAAAAGACCGTCACTTTCCGGCTGGGGCAGCCGCTGTGGTAGGGGCGGCTTTCCGCCCCTCCTCACTTGTCGGAACAGATACCTGACCGGGCTTTCTATCCTTCCGCCTCACGGATATCGGATTCCCGATTCACATCGTCGCCCGGCCGCAGCATCGATACCAACAGGTGCAGCCTGTTGCGCTGAAACAGGAAGGCCAGAAGGCAATAGACCGCAATCCCGGTCAGGGTTCCGACCAGCAGGATCAGGACTCCGGAGACGTCCCCCAGCTTCCAGACCACCCCCTGCACCGAAATCGCCATTCCCGCCGACAGCAGGAGCGGTGCCAGGTGCTGTTGCATCAGAAGCGGGGCGGGCAATCCGGCGATCTGTCCCAGATTGGCGAACTTGAACGGCCAGACCAACAGAAAGACCAGAACGAAACCTGCGGTCACCACCGTCAGGCCATAAGACGCGGTTGCCGCGATCACGATTGCGGCCAGCACGACCTCGACCCAGGACAGAACCGCCAGACGCCCGGCCTGCCCCGCGGCCAGGCAATAGGTCTGCTGTACCTTTTCGACGCACAGGTACATGCCGAACACCGACATCAGGCTCAGAACCGGGGCCGCCGGGGCCCATTTCTGGCCGAACAACAACACCAGCGCGGGCTCTGACAGAACCGCGAGCCCGGCAAAGGCCGGGAAGGCCACAAACCCGGTCAGACGCATGACATCCAGCAGCAGATCGGCAGCCCGACCGCCCCCCCGCGCCACTGCTCCGAATGCAGGCTGCGCGACGGTACGCAGCGGAGTGATCATGAGGAACGAGGCAATCTCGATCACCCGCCAGGCAATCGCGTAATACCCCGCCTGCACCGGCCCCAGCATCGCGCCGATGATCACCGCGGGCGACTGCACCGCAGCCAGTTCCGCCGCGCGCAGTCCCAGGATCCGATGACTGAAATGCAGGATGGCGCGCATGTGATCCCGTGACACGTCAAAGGCCGGCCGCCACGACACCGCGCCCCAGGCCATCACGATATTGGTGGCCGTCATCGCCAGCCGCTGGCCGACCAGGCTCCAGACCCCATATCCCGCCAGTGCCATGCCAATGCCCACGACCCCGCCGACCGCCGCCCCCAGCGCCGCACGGATGGCCAGAACCCGAAACCGCATTTCGCGGCGCAGGATCGCCACCGGCACCGCCGTCAGCGAGATCATCAGTATTGTCGGGGACAATCCGATCAACAATCTTCCCGCAACCGGTTCATTGTAGAAATTCGAGACCGGCACCGCGCCCAGATAAAGCACAATTGTCAGAACTGCCCCCAACAGCGCCAACAGCCAGAAAACCGAATTCAGCCGCTCGGGTGACAGGGCATCATGGGTCAGCAGAATGTCCGAGATCGTCTCGCGCACCAGGAATTCGGAAAACAGCACAAACGCCGCAACCATCGCCAGCAAGCCAAAGGCCTCGACCCCTAATATGCGGGCAAGAATGGCAAAAATGATGAAGTTGAACGCCTGCTCGACCCAGATACCGGCCGACATCCAGGCAACTCCGCTGCTGAAACTCTGCCGCCCTGACATCAGTTTCCTTCCCATCGCCCGAAACCGGCCGCCTGCCGGGGGGATATCTGTCTCAGTACATTCACACCTGCTGCACGCAGTAAGAATAAATACAAAACCTGACGCTGAAACGATCGAATGTGGTCAAATTTTTTGTCTATGTTCAGCTCATCTGTGTTTGAATACTATAGATGACAGAGGGAATTAGGCTCGTAGCGCTCCGGATGCCACACATATCATGCGGATGGGAACGGGCAGAATATATTAAGTACGTAAAGGGTTTCCATTTTCATGAACAAGGTTGCCGAGCAGATCACCCCGGACAACGCTACAACCGGTGCGCCGGACACATCGGGCATGAGCCTGAGCGTGGTCATCCCCGCCTATAACGAGGAAAACGCCGTCCGCCATACCGTCGAGGATGTGCGGGCGCATCTCGAACCGCTGGGTATTCCTTATGAGATCATCGTGGTCGATGATGCCAGCCAGGACAACACCCGCGCCGAGGCCAAGGCCAGCGGTGCCACCGTCACCTATAACGACGTCAATTCCGGCTATGGCGCCAGCCTCAAGCGCGGTGTGCGGATGGCGCAGCATGAATATGTGGCCATTCTCGATGCCGACAGCACTTACCCCGCGCGGTATCTGCCAGGCATGCTGGCCATGTGCCGCGATCAGGATATGGTCGTGGGCGACCGGGGGGCTGCGATGAAGAACGTGCCGCTGTTGCGCAGACCGGCCAAGAAATTCCTGTTCGCCTTTGCCTCGTTCCTGGCCGAGCGCAAGATCAACGACCTCAACTCGGGCCTGCGCGTTTTCCGCAAATCCGAGCTGATCCCGTTCCTGCCGCTGCTGCCGCAGAATTTTTCCTTCACCACCACCATCACGCTGTGCATGACATCGAACGGCAAGCGGATGATCTATACGCCGATCGAATATGGCAAACGGGTGGGTAAATCGAAGATCCGGCCGATCGACTTTCTGAACTTCATCATCCTGATCCTGCGCATCAGCACGCTGTTCAACCCGCTGCGCGTTTTCATCCCGCTGGGACTGGCGTTCTTTGTTCTGGGCGTGGTGAAGCTTCTGATCGACATCACGTACTGGAACCTCAGCGAAACGGCGGTGTTCTCGTTCCTGGCGGCGATCATGATCTGGTCGCTGGGGCTGATCGCCGACATGATCTCGCGGCTGCATCTCAGACCGTGAGGTGAGCGGCAGAATGCGTTTCGATTCAACCCGACAGCGCTGGCTGACCCGGATCGCCGGATCGGCTCTTGGTCTGACAATGTCCGGAATGCGGTTTGGCGTTCCGAAAAATTCCCAAAAGGAAAAGTGCAAGTGACGGATGTTTCCCGACCCGAAGGGGGCGACAAGCCTCATATCATCATTCTGGGTGCCGGACCTGCCGGTCTGGCCGCAGCCCATGCCCTGACTGGCCAGGCCCGCATCACGGTGATCGAACGCGCCGCCATCGCGGGCGGCAACTCCGCCTCGTTCCCGATCGAAGGCGTGATCTGCGATTATGGCTCGCACCGGTTTCACCCGGCTGCAGAGCCCGAGGTTCTGGCCGATGTGAAAACACTGCTGGGCGATGATCTGCTGCTGCGCCCCCGACACGGGCGTATCCGGCTGGGCGGCAAATGGATTCACTTCCCGCTGAAACTGACCGATGCGCTGATGCGTCTGCCCAAACCCTTTGCCGCATCGCTGATCGGGGACATGGTACTGAAGCCGTTTCGCAAGAAAAGCACGGGGCCCGAGACATTCTCGACCGTGCTTTACGACGGGCTGGGGCCGACGATTTCGGACAATTTCTATTTTCCCTACGTGCGCAAGCTCTGGGGGCTGGACCCCGAGAAACTGGCAGTGACACTGGCCGAACGGCGGGTCGGCAGCGGTTCGGTCGGCAAGATCCTGATGAAGATGCTGCGCCTGCTGCCGGGGCTGCGCAGTGAAACTGCGGGGCGGTTCTTTTACCCGCGCAAGGGGTTCGGACAAATCTCGGGCGCGATGCTGGAAAGCGCGCGCGCAAATGGCGCCACCTTCCTGTTCAACACCGAAATCACCGCCATCGACCGGGACGGCAACCGCATCACCGGCCTGACGATCCGCGACGAAGATGGCGAGCGGCACCTGACCGGCGATCTGATCCTGTCGACCATTCCGCTGACCGGGCTGACGCGCCTGATCGACGCCCCTCCGGCGGAAGTGGTCGAGGCTGCCCGCGCGATCCGCTTCAGGGGCATGATCCTGCTGTATCTGGTGCTGGAAACCGACCAGTTCACCGAGTTCGACGCGCATTATTTCCCGGAACTCTCGATCCCGATCAGCCGAATGTCGGAACCCAAGAACTACAACGCCAGTGGCGAGCCGAAAGGCGTTACCGTGCTGTGTGCCGAACTGCCCTGCGACCCGGATGAAAAATGGTGGTCCATGTCCGACGAAGAGCTGGGGCAGGAGTTCACCAAATGGCTGGGCCAGCTGGGCTTGCCCGTCACGGTACCGGTGCGCCGCTGCGAAACCCGGCGGCTGAGCCATGCCTATCCGGTTTACGATGTGGGTTACGAGGCGCGGTTCGATACGGTTGATCAGTGGCTCTCGGATCTGGACGGACTGCTCGTATTTGGAAGGCAGGGATTGTTTGCCCACGACAATACGCACCACGCCTTTGCCATGGCCTATGGCGCGGCGGATTGCATCGACGGCAAAGGCAGTGTCGATCGCGCGAAATGGAACCGGTATCGCGAGCTCTTTGCCACCCATGTGGTGGAAGACTGACCCATGTCCGCCTGGCAGGCCGATATCCTGATGTACCATTCGATCTCGGATGCGCCGGGGCCCACCTCGATCGCGCCCGACATCTTTGCCGCGCAGATGCAGGCGCTGGCCGCATCGGGCCTGCCGGTGGTGACGCCGGATGCGCTGGCCAACCCGCCTGCCCCCCGCGTGGTCATCATCAGCTTCGATGACGGGTTTGAAGATTTCGCCGATACCGCATGGCCGATCCTGCGCGATCACGGCTTCTGTCCGATCGTCTATCTGCCATCGGGCCTGATGGGCGGCACCGACAGCTGGGCCGGAGGCAACATCCCCGCCCGCCCCCTGATGGGCTGGGACCGGGTTGAAGCCCTGGCCGGTGAAGGCGTCCGTTTTGGCGCGCACAGCATCAACCACCCCAATCTTGCAGCGCTGGATCCGGAAACGCTGGAAGAAGAGATCTCGGGATCGGGACAGGATATCGCCGCCCGGCTGGACCAGCCCATCCGGCATTTCGCGCCGCCTTACGGTGCGACAAGCACAAGCGTGCGCCGGCAAATCGCGCTGCATTACGACACGTCGGTCGGCACAAGGCTGGGCGTTGCCGGGCCGAAGGATGACATCCACGACCTGCCCCGGCTCGAGATGTTTTATTTCACCGACATTGCCCGCTGGCGGGCGCATCTTGACGGGCGCGGCGGGCCGTATCTTGCAGCGCGCAAACTGATGCGGGGCGTGCGCGCGGCAATACGCGGGAACCCGTGGTGAACAGGTCTTTTTCCACCTGCGGCTATGGCCGGATGCGCAGGGCGGGATGTACGATCCGGCATATCGGTTCTCAACAAGTGACAGGTACGAACATATGCATATTCTGATTACCGGAGGCGCCGGGTTCATCGGCTCTCACCTGACGGAACGGCTGATCGGGGATGGTCATGCCGTCACTGTTCTTGATGACCTGTCGACCGGGCTGATGTCCAACCTTGGTGCCGTCGCCGATCACCCGGATTTTACCTTTGTCGAAGGCAGCATCCTTGACCGTCAGCTGGTGGCCGATCTGGTTGGCCCGGCGGATATCGTTTTCCATCTGGCGGCGGCTGTCGGGGTCAAGCTGATCATGGACGAACCCAGCCGGTCGATCCTGACCAATGTTGCAGGCACCGAGAACGTGCTGGATGCCGCGCTGGTGGACAAGACGCATACCTTCATCGCCTCCAGCTCCGAGGTCTACGGCAAAAGCACGAACTTCCCGTTTCAGGAAGAGGGTGATCTGACCATCGGTGCCACCCGCAACCTGCGCTGGTCCTATGCCTGCGCCAAGACACTGGACGAGTTTCTGGCGCTGGCCCATGCGCGTGAATCCGGCCTTCCGGTCACGATCCTGCGGTTCTTCAACACCACCGGCCCGCGGCAGACGGGGCGCTATGGCATGGTGCTGCCGAACTTCGTGAAATCCGCGCTGGAAGGCGCGCCGCTGATGGTGCACGGCACCGGCGAGCAGTCACGCTGTTTCGGCCATGTGGCCGATGTGGTCGAGGCCATGTGCCGGCTGATGACGCTTCCCGAAGCGCGCGACGATGTTTTCAATGTCGGCACCGATCAGGAAGTCACGATCCGCGCTCTGGCCGAACAGGTCATCCGGACAACCGGGTCTGCTTCGGAAATCCAGTGCGTGCCTTACGACACGGTCTACCCCGAAGGGTTCGAGGACATGCAGCGCCGCCTGCCCGATGTCTCGAAACTGCAGCGGGTCACCGGGTTCCGTCCGATGCGGACGCTGCAGCAGATCATCGATGACATTGTCGCCGAAATGAAGCATCCGGTTTCAGCATGAGCGGTCAGGTCCTGTCCCGTGACTGACCTGGTCATCGGCTCGGGGCCGTCGGGCGTGTCCGTGGCCATGGCCCTGCTGAGCCGGGGCCGTCAGGTTCTGATGCTGGACGGGGGCCGCCGGCTGGACGCCCCCGCCCGGGAACGGCGCGACAGGCTGGCCGCCAAAGACCCGGATACCTGGACCGCTGCCGATGTACAGAGCTGGCAGGCGCCGCAATTCGACACCCCGCCCGGACAGGTGCGCCGGTTCGGATCGGATTTCGCCATGGTTCCGGGGGCAGAGACGCTGGTGTCGCCCGAGCGGATCGGGTTGCGCGCCTCGCACGCCACAGGCGGGCTGTCCAACCTCTGGGGGTCGGCGGTTTTGCCCAACCGCGCCGAAGATATCGCAGACTGGCCGATCGGAATGGATGACCTGTCACCGCATTACCGCTCGGTCGCGGAATTCCTTCCCATAAGTGGTCGGGTGGACGCATTGCAAACCCTGTTCCCCGCCCTTTCCATGCAGGAACGCGCGCCCCTGCCCCCGTCGCCCCAGGCCGAGCGGCTGCTGGCGCATCTGGATCGGCGCAAAACCCGGTTGACGGAACTGGGTGCCCATGCCGGAGCTGCGCGGCTGGCTGTCGGGACCGGCTGCCGGTATTGCGGCCAGTGCCTGCATGGCTGCCCCTGGAGGCTGATCTATGCATCCGGCCAAACGCTCGACACTCTGCGCCACCACTCGGCCTTTCAATACCGCACCGGCCTTGTCCGCCGCTTCGATGAACACCCCGATCAGGTCACGGTCACGCTGGACGATGGCGAAACCCTGCAAGCCGACCGCATCTTTGTCGCCGCCGGGGTTCTTGAAACGGCACGGCTGATGCTGGCGTCGTCTCCGGACCCGGCAGCGCGGCTGCAACTGCAGGACAGCCAGCATTTCTTTCTGCCCAGCCTGCACCGCTGGCGCGCGCCGCGTCGTCCGGACCGAAGGCCCTATCACACTCTGCCGCAGATCTTTATTGAACTTGATGACCACGAAATCTCGCCCCATCTGGTCCATGCGCAGGTCTACACCTGGAACGAGTTCTACGCCCATGATCTGATCAGCACTTATGGCTCTAAACTGCCCGGATCGGCCCCTTTGTGGCGGCGGCTGGCGCAACGGCTGGTCGTGGCACAAGCGTTTCTGCACTCGGCCCATTCCGCCCGGATCGACCTGACACTGGCCGCAGACGGACGGCTGGCCCCGACCGTGCAGGGCAATGACGAAACCGAAAAAGTCATGGAACGGGCAACATCCCGGCTGGCCCAAACCCTGAAGCTGGCGGGGCTTGTCCCGCTTGGCTTCGCCCGGCGTCCGGGTGATGTGGGATCAAGCTTTCATGTTGGCGGCTCGGTCCCGATGGCCAAGGCGCCCGTGTCCGGACAATCCGACATCCTTGGGCGGCCGCACGGGTTGTCACGGGTGCATCTGGTCGATGCCTCAAGCCTGCCCAGCATCCCGGCCACAACCATCACCTTCTCGGTCATGGCCAACGCCCATCGCATCGGGACACTGGCCCCCTGAGATCATAACCCGGTCAATCCAGTTCCCGCACCAGACGGATCACATGCCCATGGCCTCGGTTATAATAATGCGGGCCGACACGAAACGCGGAACGGTTCTGCCATGCCGGTGCAGACGGACCGCCTGCGCGAATTGTCCGGAACTCGCACTCTTCGTCCTCGACAAAAGCGGAACCGTCGATCTTTACGGGGTCATGGTAATCTTCGAAACAGTCCTCGACCCATTCGAACCCATTGCCGTGCATGTCATATAATCCAAACCCGTTGGGCGGGTGAAGGCCAACGGGCCCCGGCCCGCGTTCGGTCCATATGGACGAGCAGTTGACACAAGCGGCGTTGTTCTTCCCGATATCGTTTCCCCATGGAAACCGGGTGACTGTGCCCGCCCGGGCGGCATATTCCCATTCCGCATCCGTTGGCAGGCGATAGGTCTGGCCGGTTCTGGCGCTCAGATATGCGGCATAGGCCTTTGCATCGCTCCAGTCGACGATAGTCATGGGTTGATCGGGCCGATAATCCACCCCCAGGTCGGGAGAGTAGGGTTCGCGCCCGGTGATCGTCTGCCAGTCCGGGTCCGCCTGGGCCTGCTGCCACTGTCCATAGGTGATTTCATAGCGCGAAAACGCCAGAGGGCGCGGGATACGGGCAAGGCGTCGCGGACCTTCCCTGTTGGCATGCTTCAACTGGCGCCGAAGCGGCGGGTAATCAAAAAGATGCACAAACCGCCCGTCCTCAAAAATCGGAGAGCCTAGCAGGAAATAGCCCCGGGGAATCTCGACCATGTCCGGGCAGTCGGCACAGTCGCGGAAAACACGCCCCGGTCCGACCGTCTCATCCCCGGGCTGGCGCAGCGGAAAAAACTGGGCGGCTGCAAAAAGGGCTGCGCTTTGGATCCCCGACAGATCCGGCTCGGGCAGTTCCTCGTGCTCTTCGGTTTTCCGTAAGGTGGTATTGAGATCGCGCACCGCCGTATTGGCGATCACGACCGCCGCAACAACGACGACCGCAAGCAGTGCAATCAGCAGAACCCCGAACAGCATTGTCCCAAACAACCGCAGCGTCCATCGGACGATACGTCCAAGCCAGGACCCGCCATCCCGTGTGTTCGAAGCGTTATTGAGCTGCATAAAAATCCCCCCTTACGGCCCGGCAACTTTGTAATTGTCCGACTATCCGGTTCCGGTTTCAAAGGCCCCCGCCTCCAGCGCACGGGCCAGCGCCTGATTTCCATTCTCATGCGCCGCGCGTGCCAGCGCTGCACCATAGGCTTCAAGCACCGGGGCTTCATGCCAGATGTCCACGAAAGCCTTGCGTGCAGCGGCGGCCTGCGCCGCGCGGCGATCCGGCTGATGCTGCAACGCGCGCATGGCGGCGATCAGATCGTCCCGGGTTTCGAAAAGCGATCCGCCCCCCGCCCGTTCGACGATCTCGGGGAACGGCCCCAGGCGGCGGGCGATCACCGGCGTTCCCAACCGGAAGCTTTCGATCAGGATGATGCCAAAGGTTTCATAGCAAACCGACGGCACGATCAGCCCGATAGCACCGCGGTAATAGGCGTTGAGCTCCTCAGGCGTCTTTCGGCCCAGGAATTTGATCCGGTCATTGCCCGCAGCCTGTTTTTTCAGCTCATCCGCGTAGTCGCCATCGCCCAATATCAGAAGGTCGGCATCCGGGTAGCGGTCGAAGGCCGGGAACACGTCCTGCAGCCCTTTGATCTTTTCCAGCCGTCCGACAAACAGGAAATAGGGACGCTCATGCGTGGCCGGTTCCGGCAGCGCGTCCTGGTCGAGATCGGGCAGGAAATAGGGCAGCACCTGCATGTCCTGACGCAATCCGAATTCGCGATGCTTGGTCTGGCTGAATTCGCTTTTGGCGATGATCAGATCCATATGATCCAGCGCCCGGTCCAGCGCGCCGGTATACCGCCACAGCTGCGGCGGGCGTTTGTAATTCAGCACACAGCGCAGGCACTGGCGATCCTCGCACAGCTCGCGCCCGTGCCGCCACAGAACATGGGTGGGACAGACCAGCCAATGTTCATGCGCCTCATAGATCTTCAGCCCCTCGCCCATCGACAGCAGGCCGGGTCCGCCGATCAGCGAGGTGTTGTTGTGCCAGATGATATCCGGCTGTCGCTCGGCCAGTATCTCGCGGATACGGGCGGCATGGACCACCGGGCGGCCCAATTGTTGGGTCAGCAGGTTCGACATCATCCCATTGCGGCTGCGCAACCCGATCCGCCGCACCCCGTCAGGCGGCCCTTCGGGCTGGGGCTTGCCGCCCAGGATCAGATAGCTGTCTTCGTCATGCACCACCGTCACATCGTGCCCCCGCGCCACCAGCGCCCGGGCCATGCGCTGAATACCTACGGCGTCGCCACCGAAGGAAAAGGGCGGGTAAAATGTGGTGAACATCAGAATGCGCAACGACTGCATGCGAATTGTACCGGATTACCAATAACTTTCCGGTATGAAACACGATCCCCGTAACAAGCAAAAGCCCCAAGCCGCACGGACCCCCGGTTCACCACCGGTGTTGCGGACATGCTGCAAAAAAATATGGGCTGCGGCAAGGGTCGACCATGACATGGGCAAACGCAATGCAGATGGTATGGTTGGGAAATCGTTCAGAAATTTGGTCCGGCCCCGTTTCAAATGCAAACCGTCCCCCCAAAAAATCCCCTGCATGTCGTCGAGATGGGCACCCAATTCGGCATGGGCGGTATCACCCGGCATATCCTTGGGCTGAGTGACTGGTTACAGGCACGAAACCATCGCGTCACGCTGGCGGGAACGGCGGATATCTGGGCGGGGCCGGACCGGCAATCGGGGTTTCTGGACCTGCCCACCCGTTATGTCGCGGGTGACGGCGGCAGCATCGCCAACCGGCTGCGCCACACAGCCGTCGCAGCCTGGCGGTTGCGGCGCTGGCTGGCGGACAACCCGGCTGATCTGATCCATTGCCATGAATCCGCGCCTGCGCTGGTCGCCAACCTGGCCCGCACCGGGCGGCGCATTCCGGTGGCCGTCACCTATCACGGGTCCGAACCTGAACGGATCGCCGCCTTTGGCCGGATTGCCGCGAAATGCGACCTGGTGATCACGCCAAGCCACCGCTCGGCCGAGGATCTGGCCACGATTGGGAACGTGCCCCAGGACAAACTGAAGGTCATCGGGCTGGGCGTGACACCACCGCCCGACGACAGCACGGACGAGATCGCAAAGCTGCGCGCCGAACTGCTTGGGGATGGCGAGCGGGTGATCGTCACGCTGGCCCGCCTGCTGCCGCAGAAAGGGATCGACATCCTGATCGACTGCGTCGCGCAGATGAAGGAGACGCATCCGGGCTACCGTTTCATCGTAGCAGGCGACGGACCGGATGAGGCGCAACTGCATGCGCTGGCGCAGGAAAAGGGCCTCGGCAAGCACCTGCGTTTCATTGGCCGCACGGACAAGCCGATCCGGCATCTGCGCGCGGCAGACCTGTTCCTGTTGACCTCGCGGTGGGAAGCGCTGCCCTTCACCATCGCCGAAGCGTTCCAGGCCGGCACCCCGGCCGTGGCCACCGCCTGTTCCGGGGTTGTCGAACTGATCGACGACAGCGTTGGCGCGGTCGTGCCCATCGGCGATATCGACGCGATCTGCGCGGCGGTTGCGGACGTCCTGTCAGACGAAGACCGCCGCCGCGCCCTTGCGGAAAACGCCCTGAAACGCAGCCGCGAAGACCGGTTCGACCCGGATTGGGTGCATCGCCAGTTCGAAAAGACCTATTACGATCTGGCGAACCGCCAAAGGTGACAGCAGATCAGGGGCGTTTGGTGATGTAGCCCCAGACCTCGCCCAGCGTCCAAGCGGTCGACAGCAGCATGACATAGGGCAGTGCTTTGAGGTACCGCATCCCCCGCCCCTTGCTGGCCTGCAGCTTGTAGTGACGCACCCAGAGCAGTGGCGGGATCAGCGGCCCCGCCAGGATCAGCATCAGGCGTTTTGCATTGCTTTGATTGCGCACCCGGATCTCACCAAACAAACGGCCCCAATCGAACCGCTCGGGCAGCAATTCCCGGAAGGTTGCCTTGGGGCGATGGTGATGAACGACTACTTCGTTCGACAGCCACAGTTCCTCGCCCTGTTCGATCAGGTGCCAGTGCACGATCGGCTCGTGATAGCGGTCTTTCCACAGGTGCTGCGTCTCATCCAATGCCTTGCGGCTGTAGGTCAGGTTCACATCCGACACCCAGTCCGCCGGGCCGGTGTCAAACGGTCGCCCGTAACGGCCGAAATCGGTGACGTAGAAGGCCCAGTTCAGCGGGCTGACCGGTTCCATGCATTCAATCGCGCCGCCGATCACGTTCTTGCCGGTTTCCGCATAAAGCCGCACGATGGTGCGCGCCCAGTCGGATTGCGGCAGGCCGCGATCTTCGAGAATGCCAATGATGTCGCCCGTTGCGGCAGCCAGCCCCGCCGAACGGCGGCGGTCGTAAAGCTCGTGCTTGCCCGCCTCGGACGTGATCGGGCGGACGGGGTCGATGACGCCAAGGTCCAGAAATCGCACTTCGGGATAGTCATCGGCGTATTGCGCCACATCCGCGACGCTGGCGTCATAGGGAATGATCACATCCAGCGGCGGCGGGTCGTCGAAACTGCGCACTGCTTCAAGAAAATCCCGCACATAGCTGCCGCCCTGTACAATGGTCAGAACAATGGAAAGGGTTGGATCGCTGCTCATCGGATTTTCATGTCCCCCAGATTGTCCAGTATGACCGGCTGACCGCTACGGGTGCTTTCCGGCACCGCCGCCGCGATCTCGACCGCGCGCAGACCTGCGTGACCATCGGCGCAGTTCAGGCCGGTCTCGCCCCGGGTCAGACGGATGAAATCGGCCAGTTCCTCGCCAAAGGACAGGATGGCGGTCGTCTTCCAGGATTTCAGTTTCTCGCGCACCATGATTTCCGGATAGAATTTACGCACCCGTTTGGGCGCGCCGCCCGGCTTGTCCATGGTGATGACAAGGTTCTGCATCGGCGCATAGGCCCCGCGCACCATGCCGTGCGATCCGTAAACCTCGATCACGCTCTGATACCCTTTCCAGTCGTTCCAGCAGGCCTGATAGATTGCCGCAATGCCATCGGGGTTCTTGAAAATCGCCATCGCGTTGTCTTCGGACCCCGGCACGTCCCAGACCTTGTTGCTGGCCACCCCATAAACGCTGGTGATTTCGCCCAGAATGAAGCGCGCCATGTCGGTCATGTGGATGCCCACATCCCATAGGGCACCACCGCCTGAGAACTCGGCCTGATATTCCCAGTCATGGGTGAAATGGCCCAGTCCGTCATGGCCGCCATAGACCCGAACATGGTCGATTTCGCCAATCTCGCCCGAAGTCGCGACCTCTTTCACATGCGCAAATGACGGGTAGTAGCGCATGTTGAACCCGGCCCCCAAAGCCTTGCCTGCCTTTTCCGCCGCAGCAACGATCCGCCTTGCCCCTTCCACGGTCGGGGCCAGCGGCTTTTCGGTCAGCACATGCAGCCCTTCGGCAAAGGCGCGCAGGCACAGCGGTTCGCGCACATGCGCGGGGGTCGAGATCACCACCGCATCCATCGGGGTGGCAAAAAACCGGTCGAGATCGGTAAAGGCGGGTGCACCGTCGGCCACGGCCACGGCACGATGAAATTCCAGATCCAGAACCGCTACCAGTTCGGCATCAGGAGACTCGAGAATGTTCTGAACCCGCATCTGGCCGATCTTTCCGGCCGCTCCGATCACACCGATCTTCATTCAATTCCTCATTAACAATCGCGGGCACGTAACGGGCTGTACCCGGCATCTCTAACAACAATTCACCTGCAAGCGGAGTAGCATAGGCGCTGCCTCCACGCTAGGTTTCTGAATGACGGCGCTTGCCGGCACAACGGAATCGCAAAGGGACATGACGCCGTGAACATCGCCGGATCGGACCACCTGAAGGGCAAGGCCGTCTTCGTGACCGGCGCAACCGGCTTTGTCGGCAAACGGCTTGTTCCCGCCCTGCTGGAGACCGGCGCCAGCGTCACCGTCCTGCTGCGCAGCCGTCACGGCGCGCGCGCGCTCGAGGCCATCGGCGCGCAGGTCATGACCGGATCGCTTGGAGACAGGGCCACCATGGAAACCGCACTGCGGGATCAGGATGTGCTGTTTCATCTTGCCTATGACATGCGCGCGCCTGCGGCAGACAATCTTGCCGCTTTCGATACGCTCAGAACAGCAGCGGAAACCGCCGGGGTTGGGCGGATCATCCATATTAGTTCGATCGTCGTCTATGACGGCTGGCCGCAGGAGGACCTGACCGAGGAAAGCCCGTTGTCCCGTGCCGGAGGCACCCCGTACCGGCAGGCCAAAATGGCGATGGAACAGGCTCTGATACAGGGGAAATGCCCGGCGGCGATCCTGCAGCCGACGTTGGTTTATGGCCCCGGAAGCATGCTGTGGACCGACCGGCCTGCGGATTGGATGGCAGCGGGCAGCGTGGTGCTGCCGGACCCCGAGGGGCTGTGCAATGCCGTTTTCGTCGACGATCTGGTGCAGGCCATGCTGCGCGCCGCCGTGCTGGAAGACCTGGGGCGGGAAAGGTTCATTATCTCGGGCGCAGACCCCTTTGCCTGGTCGGATTTTCTGACCGGCCATGCCGATATCATCGGCCATGGCAGCGTGCGCCATGTCCCCCTTGCAACCCTCAAAGACGGGCTGCCACCGGAAGAACCCGGCGAGATCCCCGACACACCGCCGCTGGCCGCCCGGATCAGTGCCGCCGCGCGAACCTGGATCGGACGGGAAAGGTTCGAAAAGCTGGTCCACAAAGTGAAAGGGTTTCTGCCCGCACAAAGCGAGATGCACCCAGATCGCTATATACTGGAACTGTTTTCAACCAGGGGGCGCTGCCGGATCGATCATGCCCGGACCCGGCTGGGCTATACACCCGCGCATGACCTTGAGGCCGGACTGGCCGCCACCCGTGCCTATCTGCTGGCCCGCTATGGTAAATGATGCCGCTGCATATAAGATTGTTTAATCATTTCAGGGATGAAGACATTTGATCCATATCGCCGTTGATGCAACGCCTTGGGAAAACGAACGTGGCTTTGGCCGCTTCACCCGTAATCTGATCGCTGCTCTGGCCGCCCGCGATAGCGGCTTTCGCTATACGTTATTATTCGATCAGGAACCAACGCGGCCCGTGCCGGACGGGGTCGAAACACTTGTTGCAGGGTCTGATTTGTCCATGTCCGAGGCATCTTCGGGTGCCAGGGCCCGGGGCGGTGCCGATCTGCTGACAATGGCCCGGGCGGCCCGGCGTATCGACTGCGACGTGTTCTTCTATCCGGCGGTTTATTCCTATTTCCCCCTGCCCGCCCGGCGCCCCACCGTGGTGTGCTATCACGACACGATCCCCGAACGCTTTCCCGATCTGATCTTTCCCAAACGACTGAATTTCAGGCTGTGGCAGGCGAAATGCTGGCTGGCCAAGATGCAGGCAACGCGGGTGATGACGATATCAGATGCCTCGGCAGATGATCTGACGCAGATCCTGCGCATTCCCCGTGACCGGATCGACATTATCACGGAGGGGGCCGAACCCGTTTTTCGACCATCTCAGGACAAATCGGCTCTAACAAAGGCCCGGCAGGCCTATGGAATCCCGTCCGACGCCCCCTTGCTGGTCTATCTGGGTGGCTTCAACCGGCACAAGAATGTGCTGCGCCTGATTGAGGCCATGCCTCGGATTCTGGCACAGGTTCCGGAAACGCGTCTGGCCATCGTCGGGCGCACGACCGGCGCGCGGTTCTGGGACAACATCGAAGACCTGAAAGCCAGCGCCGCGGCCGATGCGGCCCGGTCCGAAAGCATCGTATTCACCGGTGAAATCGACGACCCGGATCTGGCCGCCCTGCTCAATACCGCCGATGCGCTGGTGTTCCCTTCGCTGTGGGAAGGGTTCGGCCTGCCCGCGCTTGAGGCGATGTCCTGCGGCACCCCGGTTCTGTCCTCGGATCGCGGCAGCCTGCCCGAGGTGGTGGGCGATGGCGGGCTGTATTTCGACCCTCTGTCCAGCCAGGCCCTGGCGGATCAGGCCATCCGGCTGCTGACCGAACCCGGCCTTCAGAACGACTTGTCGCAAAAGGCGCTGGCACAGGCTGCGAACTTCAGCTGGGACAAAGGCGCAGAATTAGCGGAAGAGTCTTTCCGGCGCGCCCTGCGCCCGAAATAATAAAAATATCGTCCCGATTCACTTTCCACGGAAAACCTCAACAATTCCTTCCATGGCTGAAAATTAGGCCTGCTTTGGAAACGCAGTGCCGCACTCTTGAACCGGGCTGACAAATCTATTGGATTCGCTCTCGTTCCGCCCTATCCGTGGAAAGGGCCGGAATTCCCGGAGGCTTTGCCGCGAATTGATTTCAGTCTGACTTTGCACGACCAGGATAGATTATGAACTGCGAAACCTCACATCATCAGTCCCTCAGACAACGTATTGCGGCGCGCGACGCGCGGGTTGCCGTGGTGGGACTGGGCTATGTCGGCCTGCCGCTGGCGCTGACCGCCTATGACGAAGGGTTCGACACCACCGGCGTCGACCTCAACCCCGACCGGGTTGCGCGGATCAATCAGGGTGATCAGGTCATCTCGTATCTGGCACAGGACCGGATCGCGCAGGCGGTGAACAGCGGGCGCTTCCGCGCAACGCAGGATGCCGCCGCGCTGACTGACGCCGATATCGTGCTGGTCTGCGTGCCGACCCCGCTGACCGATGCACAGGACCCGGACATGCGCTTTGTCGTGGCGGCCGCGCAGACCATCGCGCAGCATCTGCGCCCCGGTCAGATGGTGGTGCTGGAAAGCAGCGTCTGGCCCGGCGCCACGACCACGCTGGTTCAGCCCATCCTCGAGGCGGGCGGTCTGCGGGCAGGGTCCGATTTCTTCCTGGCTTTCTCGCCCGAGCGGGAAGACCCGGGCAATGACAAGTTCGACACGCACAGCATTCCCAAGGTGGTCGGTGCCGACGATCCGCTGTCGCGGCAACTGGTCGAGGATTTCTACCGCGCCATCGTCACCAGCGCGGTGCCGGTCAGTTCAGCCGCCACCGCCGAGGCGGTGAAGCTGGTCGAAAACAGTTTTCGCACCGTCAATATCGCGCTGGTCAACGAGTTGAAGACCGCGCTTGAAGCGATGGACGTGGATGTCTGGGAGGTGATTGAGGCCGCGGCCACCAAACCGTTCGGCTTCATGCCCTTCTATCCCGGCCCCGGCATTGGTGGGGCCTGCATCCCGGTGTCTCCGGCCTATCTGGCCTGGCGCGCCGCGGATGCAGGATCTGATACGCCGCTTATCAATCTGGCCCGCACCAGCAATGACGCGGTGCCCGAGATGCTGGCGGCCCGGATGGCCGCGGAACTGACCGCGCGCAACGGGTCTGCGCTGGCCGAAACCGGGCAGCCCCTGACCGGGCAGCGGATTTTGCTGATGGGCATCGCCTACAAGCGCGATGTCGAGGATACCCGCCGCAGCCCGGCGCTGGTGCTGCTGGACGAGTTGGAAAAGCTGGGGGCCGGGGTCGATTATCACGATCCGTATTTCCCCTGCCTGCCGGAAGGCGGCGAATACCCGCAGCTGGCCGGGCGGACCTCGCAGCCGCTGACGGGTGAAACCCTGAAACGCTATGCCGCCGTGGCCGTCATCACCGATCACAGCGCGCCGGATTACGATCTGGTCGCACGCGAGGCGGCATTGGTGTTCGACACCCGCAATGTTTTCGAAAAACAGGGAATCCGGGTGGCGGACGGGCGTCTGGTAAAGATGTGATCAGCCCGGCCATATCCCGGGAACCGGGATCGCAAAAAAGGCGGACGGACAGGGAATTAGGCCCCAATACACCCGTTTCGGCGTGTTTCGGACCCATGAAATCGCGCCAATCGGCGGAGCTTTGCACGTTTTGAGGGTTTGGGTGGCCACGGATTGCCGCCATAAAATTTTTGCGAAATAGTGCACCCAACATTCCAATGTCTGCAAACAGGCAGTGTCGAACGAGTAGTTGGGGCAAAGCCCCGTCAGGTAAAATAACCAAATTTTAACCCAAGGTGGTTCACAGTTTTGCCATGATTCCGGCGCGGAATCATACCGGGCACTCACCCGGTGGCACAACTACGGCCACTTTGGAAACTGACGCGGCCAAAACCAATGCCGGAGGACCGGATAACATGATGGGAATTCTCGGAATAGCTGTCCTTGTCGGCCTGGGTGCCAGTGGGATTGCTTTGTACTCCGGTATGTCCGTCCTGATGGTGCTGGGGATCTATATGCTGTCAGGCTGGGTGTTCATTCTTGCGGCCGGCCTCGTGATCTTCGCCATCAGGTCTTTCAAGCCGCAGACGCGGGAACAGGATCACGCCTATTCGGGCTGAGCACCTGTGACACCCGGGAAACCGCCGGGACATCTTTCATTGCTGTTGCAAACGCATGGCAAGGCGCCCGTAATTCCGCGCGCCTTAGTCCCGCCCCGCGACCCGCTTGGCCACATATCCCAGAAAGGCCCGCTGCGGATTTCTGATCTGCGGACGCCCCGACGCGGCCCAATAGGCCAGCCAGTCCGCCTCCAGCGCATAGACATCGCGACCCGGTGCCATCGCCCTGGCCTCCTCCAGCGCCCCAGATGGCAGAACCGGTTTGTCCGGCCCTTCGACCACCTGACCCCGGCGCGAGAAGCGGATCAGGTCTCCGGGCTCTTCGGTCATCTCGTAATCGGGCAGATGATCGGCGGCGATCATGTCCCGGATCATCTTGCGGAACACCCGCCGGGGTGACGCCGAACCCGACTTCTTCAGCAGCACCTCGACCGATATCCGCCATTCGGGCTGACGCCCGCAATGCTTGCGCGCCAACTCGTAGATCCGCCGCTCCAGCGGTTTGCGCAGGCGGAAGTAATCGCGGCTGAGCGTCAGCACCGATTTTGCCAACACCGCGCGGAACAGCCAGTCGGACAGTTTCACGCTGACGCTGACCATCCGGCCCGCCCGGGTAAGGCGGACGATCTCCCAGCTTTCGATCAGGCCAAAGCCTGTGGTGGTCTCTTTCTCGCCGGTGACGATGTTGGTGGTGATCCGGGTTCCTGCCAGCCGCTCGAACGCCTCGCGCAGGCGCTTGTAGCCGTCGCCGCTGGTCTCGCGGTTGGTGGCCACCAGCAGATCATGCGCCTTCAGATGCAACACCTGGCTGACAGTCCGGCCGGCATTGATCGCCGCCATCAGCTGGCTGATGCAAAAGATCAGGATGTCCTTGTCATGGATCGTCGCCAGACCCCGCACCGAAGGCGTTACCGTGATCTCGACCCCGTTATGTTCGTAATTCAGGATCCGCCGATCCGGTCGGGTCGAGAGCGAAAACATCGGATGCTCCATCGACCCCATATCGGTCTTGGGCAGCGCATCGAAGATATCGCATACAAAAAAATCACCCGTTGGATGCCGGTCAGGCAACAACGCCCCTGACCCGCTCATACTGCCCTGCCCATATGTTCCTGCCCGAATCTTCGTTCGTGGTTTTATTGACGCTTACCGTAAAGTTATCCACAGGAGGCGTAAAGCCGCCGGATCGTGGGTTCAGAGTCACTGCAACGTGGGTTCAGAGTCACCCTTTCGTGGGATCAGATTCACTTGGTGTACCAAAAAACACGAAAAACCTTTTTTTTTCTTATGTTTAAGAACGATGATCCAGCAATGTAACTAATAAAATAACAAGATTCTAACTGAACAATTTTTTGCATCGCGCTTCAAAGCACCGTCTCAACCAGCAATTACCCCTTATTTTTGCTTAGAAAACCCAGTCTTGTACTCATAATGCTTTCGCATGCTGTCTTTTGTGGTATATTGGGGAAAACATAGCACATGGGCAGAATTTCAATGCGAGCAGGCACATCCGAGGGGCTTCCCCCGTATTTCAATATCGACCCGGATCTGGCTTATGAAGAACTTGGGAACCCGACCGGAACCCATGATTTCTCAGCCATTGCCGATGCGTGCGCCCGAGGGCGTGCGGACCTGGCCAGTCGGGGTCTGGAAGAAGGCGGGCACAAAAAACTGCGGCTGTTTTCGACCTGGGAAATCACCAAGTATCTGATCCCCGTTGCCCCTGCTCATTTCCGCCGGGTCCTGAAGGCCAACCCGGATTTGCCTCAGGGGCGATCCGAAACCGAAGGCGGCGCCAAGTGGTTCACACTGGACGAGGTGCTGCGCCTGCGGACGCATTTCGCCTCGGAAGGCTCCAAGGCCAAAGAATATCGCCCCTATCGCCCCAAGGGGCTGCCGGCAAAGATCGTTTCGGTGGCAAATTTCAAGGGCGGTGTCGGCAAGACCTCGACCTGTGCCCATCTGGCCATGTCCGCCGCTCTGGATGGCTACAGGGTGCTGGTCATCGATCTGGACAGCCAGGGGTCGATGACTTCGATCTTCGGCGGCAAGGTGACCGATGAATGGCAGACGGTGTTCCCCCTGCTGGCGCGCCACTATGCCACCCATCTGCGCCGGGACAATCAGGGACGGCTTGACCGGGGCGAGGCCCCGCATCCGATCGACGACACGCTGTCGGATGCGTTGAAACTGCGCGGCGGCGATCTGATCCAGAAAACCCACTGGCCCAACATTGATCTGATCGGTGCACAGCTGAACCTTTACTGGGCCGAGTTCCAGATCCCGGTCTGGCGCATGCAGGGGCGCAGCTGGAAGCTGTGGGATGCGCTGACAGAAACGCTGGAAGAGGATGGCGTGCTGGATGAGTATGACATCGTCTTCATCGATACCCCCCCTGCCCTGGGTTATCTGACGATCAACGGGCTGGCGGCCTCGGATATTCTGCTGGTGCCCATGGGTGCATCGTTCCTGGAGTTCGATTCCACGGGCCGGTTCTTCGACATGCTGCATTCCACGTTCCAGTCGATTGAAGAGGGGGAGAATATGGCCGCCCGCGCGCTGGGACGGCCCGAGATGGCCTTTCAGTGGGATGCAGTGCGCACGGTCATCACCCGCTATGACGGCAGCCAGCAGGCAGAGCTGGCCGGGCTGATGCAGGCCTATCTGGGCCGCACCCTGTCACCGCACTGGCAAGGCTACACGGCGCTGATCGGCCAGGCCGGGGAACAGGTCAACGGCATCTACGAGGCCGATTACCGCGATTTCAACCGTGAGACCTATGTGCGCGGGCGCGAAACCTTTGACGCCACCTATGCCTCGTTCAAGAAGCTGCTGATCGGCGTCTGGCGGGGCGAGGAGCTGGCTGGGCAAGCCGAAGCGGCAGAAACGCCGGAACTGACGCTTTAAGCGGGATGTTTCGCGCGCGAAACACGATCAGCGGTGCCCGGTGCAGAGTCTGATCCGCGCAGGAAAAGGAGAATGTGATGGCAAAACGAAAGCGACTGACCCCTGCCCGGTCGGATTATCTGGACGACACCCGCCCAGCCATCGGGGCGCAATCCATGTTTGCCCCTGAGGCACCACGATCCGCGCCTCCTGTTGCGCAGGTGGCAGGTGCCACGGCGGCACAGGCCGCGCTGGAAGAGCTGTCCGGGGAATTGCGTGCGGCCCGCGCCGAAGGGCGTCTGGTGCAGGACCTGCCGCTGGATACTGTCGAGGAAACCTATCTGGTACGCGACCGCCTGGCCGCCGATGATGCGGATATGGAGGCCTTGAAGGAAAGTCTGAAGGCCCGCGGACAGCAAACCCCGATCGAGGTTGTCGAGCTGGAGGGCGGGCGGTATGGCCTGATTTCCGGCTGGCGTCGGATGACCGCGTTGCGGGCGCTGGCGCAGGAGACGGGCGAGGCGCGGTTTGAAACCGTGCGGGCGTTCCTCAGACAACCTCAGAGCGCCTCGGACGCCTATGTGGCCATGGTCGAGGAAAACGAGATCCGGGTCGGGCTGAGCTATTACGAACGTGCCCGGATCGTGGCGCGCGCGGCGGAGCAGGGGGTTTACCCGGATGAGGCCGCTGCTTTGCGCGGGCTGTTCGCATCCGCCAGCCGTGCCAAGCGGTCGAAGATCGGCTCGTTCATTGCGATCTATCACGCGCTGGATGAACATCTGCGCTTTGCCTCGGCCATCCCCGAGCGGTTGGGGTTGTCGATTGCGAAGGTCCTGAAGGATGATCCGAAGGCCGCGCGCCAGCTTGCCGGAAAGCTGGATCATACCCGGGCCGAAACATGCGACGCGGAACTGTCGGCTCTGACACGGGCTGTGAACGGTTACGGTTCGGATCGATCGAAATCAGCCGTATCAGAGTCTATTGCACCGCCCAAGGAGACAATTGGAGACATTCAGTTGAAGCAGAGTCGAAACGGGGCGCAGATCACCCTGTCGGGGCGGGGGATGACCGAGACATTCCTTGCAGACTTGCGAAGCTGGCTGCACGCGCGCGACAACTGATGTTTCGCGCGCGAAACAGGGGTCAGGGGATGGCGCGGGCCTCGTCCGCGTCCCAATCCGTTCCCTTGAAACGTTCGACGATGACGGACTGGTAGTCGAACCTGCCAAGACGTTGCGCATAGTGGCACCGACCGTCGATCGGAACGCCCGGATCTTCGAGCGTGAAGATGGCCAGCTTTTCCCGGCCGTCCGCATCCTTTAGCCGAAAGCGCGTCGGGGCACCGGCAAGGGGCAGAACCTTACAGGCGGGGCGTTGCCAGACAAGCATGTCGTCGGTTCGGCACAGGGTTTCATCGTTGCCAAGATCAATGCACCCGGTCTGCTGCTTCAGCCCGGTTGACGGCTCAAGACAGACATGGACCGTATGACCGTCGTGAAAGACCGCACCCTGTTCCGGAAATGCGGGGCAGGGGATCGGGCTGGCGGCTACAAATGTCGGTTCCATCGGGCGGTCATAAAGCTCGGTGAAAATACCGGGCACAGGGTTGTTGCGATGAAAGACCGTCCACCCCAGCAGGCCGCCCCAGCTGAGTTCCGGATAGTCGAGCCCACCGGAGATGCGAAAACTGTCGCCGTCAAACCCCGGAGTTTCCGAGACTTGCGCAAAGATCGCGTGCGCTGTTTCCGTATCCCGGCGTCCGGTTTCCACCTGGTCCGACCAGACCGTAATGCTCAGGGCAATGGATAATCCCGCCAAGGCGACCGCACCGCCCTGTACCACGCGTCCGGTGAAAGAACCGCGCTGCCACCAGCCGCATATCTGGCCTGCTGTGATCAGAACCGCGAAGACGGCAAATGGCAGATAAGCCACGACACGCCCCGGCATCCATAGGGTGGCATAAGCAAACCATGCGATCACCGGCAAGATAAACAGCCCGGCAAAAGCGCCAAAGGCCACCCGCATCGCCGGAATCAGGCCAGCCGTCCGCCAGGTGCGGAGCACCGCCCACCCGGACGCCAGCAGGGCCACTGCGAGGGTGGTGGCGTAAATCAGTCGGAACACCCAGGGTGTGTGTTGGAACCCGCCTGAGTGCAGCCTTTTCCAGAATGTCGGCAGAGCTGCCAGTTTTTGTATAACCTGGTCCGAGCCTGGCTGGCTAAACCGGGTGACTTCTCCGGCATGGGAACTCAGGCCGACGGCGATCCGCCACTCCAGCAGATAGACGAGGATGGCGAAAACAGATCCGATCAGGGCCACGAGGACCGCGCGCGAAACGGTTTTCAGGGAAGATGTGTCGTACCGCATGATCTGAAGCGCGATGAACAGGGCGCCGAATGGGGCGAAGGGCTGATAGATCGCGCAGGACAGGGCCAGCATTTGTATGGCGAGAAGGGCACGGGCAAACCACGCCAGACCGATTGATCGATCGGCAAGGTTCCAGAACATCCGGTAGGCTTGCAGGGACAGGGCCAGTGACAGGGGAAACGCGAAGACATGCGATGAGAAGTTCAGCGCATCGATCATGTAGATGTGGCAGATGCTGAGGCTGAATATTGCGGTTGCGGCCAGCGGCGCCTGCCGTTCGTCGGTTGCCGTGCGGGCCAGTGTCCAGGAAATCCAGAACAGACAGGCAAAGGAAAGGGGCGCCTGAATGGGCGTCAGGAACCGCTCGCCCATGATGAAGACATAAAGCGCCTCCATCGCCCATCTGCCTTCTTCGGTTGTCCAGTTGAGGGGCATGCCGCCAGCAGGTGCCCCGTGAACCTGTCGCCAGTCATCGGGGTTGTATCCATCCAGCAGCAACCCCGGAAGGGTTGCGACGCAAAAGATGGCGGCACTTATCGCCAGAGCCTGCACCAAGGTCAGATTGAAATTCTTTAACACTGAAACACTCCGAACCCGTTCAATCCTTGTGTAGCCTATTGTCGGGATATGCGGTTGAGAAGCACGGGATCAGACAAAACTTTTTCACAGCAGAGCGTTAGTGTGGGGGAAAGGCATCGATGTCGCCCAAGTTCCTTATGGAACAGGCCTGATGGGGGCTTGGTAGGCGGCAAAGTCAGTCAAACCTGATAAGCGATACTTATCGGATATAAATGGGTCATTTTCAAACCAGGTTTGTAATTTGCAAAACAGGAAAAAAACAATCACCAACCAAAGCAAAGCCTGTTTTATAAAGGTTAGATCCGGGCAGGTCTTGCCCTTGAAGCCCGGGTTTTCTGAAAATTTCCCGCCAATACCGTAAACCGCTGACTGACCGGTGCCGAGATCAACCTTGTGACATGAAACACATGTGTCTTATGGTCGGGAAAGATGGTGTCTTTAAAGTGATTTAACGGTAATGAGCATGTCTTCTCGCAGTGCTGCGGTTCTTCCTGTCCTTTTGCTTGCAATAATTGCTCTCAGCCGCATCGTCTCGATCTGGGACGGGCGGGACCCGGGCTATGATCAGGCAATGCTCATGTCCAATTTCCCGCTTCCGCCCTTTGCCACCTATTTCGGACCGCTGCCCTATTTCGAGCAGGCCGCTCCGCTGGGGTCGGTTCTGGAACTTGATCTTGTTTCGCGGATTTTCGGGAATGAGGGCCTGACACGTTTCACGGTCATTCGCCTTATTGCGGCAGCCCTTGCCGTTGGGGGCTATTTCATCCTCTGGCGCATTATGCGGCGGTATTTTGAAACACCCGAGGTGCTTTGGGCGATTGCATTGCTGGCCTGCACCAACGAAGTGCTTCTTTTTACAACAAACCCCAAACAGTATGTGTTCGGGTTCTTCTTTGCGTGTGCTCTTTTATGGGCCGGTCTTTCCTTTCTGGACAGGCCCACGCTCAAACGTGCTGCGGTGTTTACCGGCTGCGCAATCCTGGCGTGCCTGTTTGCGTTTACAGCCCCATTGATCCTTGCGACCGTTGGCGGGGGATTGCTGGCAGAGCTTATCTCCAGACACCGGAGTTCCGCAATGTCAGGGCCGGACTTCCAGCAGGGCCTGTACAGATTGCTCGGTCTGGGGGCCGTGACGCTGACGATCAGTCTGGGGTTCCATGTCTGGTACACCTTGCCGATGGCTGAACTGGACCAGATTGCTTATGCCGACCGTTATTTAGACTCTTTTATCAGCGTCACAGCCCCCTTTTCAGCTCAGACAATCGAATCTGTCCGGGGCATTCTGAACGTCTATTTCCTGATGATCGAACCGGTGTATTTCCCGCAGACACTGCATGTGTCCGGGTTGATCTGGCTGCTGCCGACCATCCATGTCTTGTGCGCCGTGATCGCGTTGGTGGGGTTGCCGACCTACTGGCGCAAAGCGCCCGTTCTGGCCGGGGGGCTGGTTATCGGAACCCTGGCCTTTCTGGTGTTCAACGCGTTTCAGAAGCTGCCGATCACATCTGTCCGGCACTTCCTGTTCTTTACGCCGTTTGCTGTTCCCTGTTTCGCAGTCGGTTCAATCGTTATCCTGCGCTGGGTTCTAAACCTTCTGAGGCTGAGCCGCGTGGCAACGCCCGTGATCTGCGTGCTCAGTTTCGGCCTGGTGAGCGTGGCGCTGGCTCGGTCCGCCGATCTGAAAAACAACGAAATCTCGGCGCATCTGGAGATGGTCGAGCGTCATCCGGCAAAAATGTGGGTCTATTACGGGGCTCAACCCAGCTTGCGGGCCCTGCGTCCGGATCTGATGAGCGGCGAAAACTTCGAAGTGGTTGGGCTGCTCAACCACAACAGTACGACACAGTCCTGGCAGATGCAGGCGCGGGACGATGACAACTTTCTGACCAGCGACGATTACGTCGAACGCGCGGCCAAATGGCTTTCAGGGACTGATCCGATCTGGCTTGTTTTCGCGCATTACTGGCCCGAGAAGCTGGTGCCCGGAGGGGTATCCCGGTTTGTCGAGCTGGCACGTGCGGATGGGCGTGTCTGCAAAACAAGCACGGACAAAGGCGGGATTCTGGTGTTCTGCGCCGAGGCTGACGCGATCCCGCAAGCCATCGACGCCGCCTTTAAGTAATTAGGCATTTACAAGACGGGCCAGAGGGTTTGGCTGCATGGCCTGAACCGGCCTGTCACCCGGTCTGCTGTTCTTTTGTCTCGGCCCAGCTTTCCTGCGCCGCCGGGTCGATCCGGTTGGTGATGAAAAGAAAGATCGCGCCGATCCCGCCAACGGTGAACATGACGGCCTGCCAGACCAGACCGGCGGCAACGATTGCCGCGGCATCGGCCCCGAACGGGACAAGCATCGATGCCAGCACGCCCTCGCGCAGACCCAGCCCGTTCAGTGTGACTGGCAGAACGGCGATGATCTTGGCCAGCGGCCAGGCAAACAGCCAGGGCCCGACATCGGTCCCGATGCCTGCCGCCCTGCCCAGCCACCAGGACATGAGCACCAGCGCGGTTTGAATGACGACAGATGACAGGAAGACCGCCAAAAGCCGCTTGGGCTGCCGAGAAATGGATGAAAAATGCCCAACGAGCTTTTCCGCGAAGGACCGCCCGGGCAGGTTGGGGAAGACCCGCCAGACCAGATCGAACAGTTTCGACAACATGACGAGGCACAGAAAAACCAGCGACAGCAAAAAGCCGGTCAGCAAAAGAAATTGCAGCTCGCCCGACCGGCCGGATGCATACACGATACCAATGGCGGAAATGGTCAGCAGGGCCGTCATGTCGATCAACCGGTCAACGGCGGCCACACTGACGATCCTGGGGGCGTCTCCGATGGAGCGGTACGCAACAGCGGCCCGGACCGCGTCGCCTCCGATCGCGCCGGGAAGGCACAGATTGGCGGCCAGACCTGCAAAATGCGCGCGAAGGGCAGTTGAAACAGGCAATCCGCCATCAAGCAGATACCGCCATTTCAGCGCCGCACCGATATGGGCCATGATGAACAGGCCAATCACAATCAGGAAGGTTGAAAGGGGGACAGACCGGAAGGCTGCCAGGATCTTCTCGTCTGAGAGCAGCCAGAAAAGCAGGAAAAGGGCGACCAAAGATCCGCCGACACGCAATAACCAGTTGCGATACTTCGGTGACAACCGCTGCAAACCTACACCCTATTACCCCAAGCGATCATGCCCTCTACTGTGAATTGTATCAATTCACATTTAATTCAGGGGCTGCTGGCAGATCGTTTGATCAATTCAAAACATATCCCGGTAAATGAGCGCGGGCTGACCGGTTTGTCACTATCGGCAATCATGCTTTTTAAAGGGCTGTGGTTCTGAAACACCATGAAATCAAGGAAACGCGGCGCTAACGCCCTGAATTTTATCCTGTAAAAAAGGGGTGAATAAGCGGGCAGTGGGCACCTGCCCAATCCGGATGTTTGGTGCCGGCTTTGAAAAATGGCAACATACCTTTTATTTTGGATTGATTGTTGCTTTTTGGTCAACAATTAGGGCTGAGCCAAATTCATGACCCGTGCCGTGCGTGATGCGCGAAGCGCCCCGCTTGGGCATGTTTCTACCATAGGCGACATAAAGATTTATGGCTCTGCACCGACAAACCCTGTTGAAAAAGGCCGGGATGAGCTCGGTTGATTGCTCGACAATCATGTCTCAGCCGTCGGGAATGTCCGTGACAGACTAACATTTTCAGGGTGAAATCGACGGTATCGGCACTTTGTGCCAATGTGCCCGAAAAGGGATGCCCGGAGGACTTTGGCGGCGGGTTCCGCCTGACCGGAACATGATTGTTTTTTGATTGGTGCCCTGAATTGAGTACGAGTGTGACCGGAGAAGCCCCATGACCCAGCCGTCTGCCACGCCTGGCCGCAATGATCTTGCCTTGCTTCTGTTCATCCTGCTTCTTGCAGCCGTGCTCAGAACCGCAGGGCTGAACGCGCCGTTGTGGTACGATGAAATCTGGACCGTCGATACGCATGTCAGCCTGCCCTGGGGCGACATGATGCGCGAATACTCGATGAACCATCATTATTTCTTCAGCATGAAGGCCAAACTTGTGTCCCAGATCTTCGGGGATCAGGCCTGGGCCTATCGCTTTCCCGCGGTGCTGTTCGGTGTCGGCATTGTCGGGGCGATCTGGTGGCTGGCGAAAGAAGTTGCCGGCACCAGGATCGCACATATCTCCGCCCTGCTTGTGGCGCTGTCCTATCATCAGGTCTGGTTTTCCCAGAATGCCCGCGGATACACCGAACTGGCGTTCTGGAGCACGCTGGGCCTGATCTTGTTTCTGCGGGGTACGCGCCATCCGACCATCGGCACCTGGATCGCCTTCGGGCTGACCGCCGCCGCCGCTGTTTTCACGCATCTGACCGGCGCGTTTTTCTTTGTCGCTCTGGGGTGTGTCTGGCTGATTTCCCTGATGACCGGGTTTGGCCGGGGCGCCCTGACCCGCAACTGGGTGGTGCAGCCGCTGATCGGCGTGGCGGTGGCGCTGGTTCTGGTCCTGCTGGCATATCTGCCGATTTTGCCAAGCATCGCGGGAACCGTGGGTGAGGTTTCGGCAACATCCGCCGTTGATCCGATGCAGGAATATCAGAACCCGATCTGGACCATTGTGGAAGGCCTGAGAACCGCGGTCGGGAACACTGGCCCCCTGACCCTGATCATTGCCATCGGGGGGCTGATCACCATCGCATTTGGCGCGGTCGGGGCGCACGCGAAGCAACCGCTGTTTTTCCCGTCCATCGCCATGCACATCGTCGTGACGCTTGTCATTCTTCTGGCGCTCGACATGCGGATCTGGCCGAGGTTCTTCTTTGTCGATATCGGTCTTGTCATCGTTCTTGCCGTCATCGGCTGCTGGTACGGTGCAGGTGTCGTAACACGGATGATCGGGCGGCCCCGGTACGGGCAGCCATTGTTTGTCATCGGCGTTCTGGCGATGATTGCCGTGTCCCTGTTTCTGGTGCAGCGCAACTATGTTGCCCCAAAACAGGATCTGGCCGGGGCCTTTACGCTGGTCGAAGAGACCCGCAGCCCGTCAGAGCGGATTTATGCCATCAATCCGGGCGGCCCGATCTTTGCCAGTCATTTTGACGCGGACTGGACAACCGTCGGCGATGCGCAAGCCTATGCGCAGGCGATGGCCGAACCCGGTCCCGTGACGCTGGTTATCCTGTTTCCCAACCGGATGCTGCGCGCCATTCCGGAACTGAAGCGTGATGTCGACGAGCGGCTGGAGTTTGTCCATGCATTCGCCGGAACGCTTGGGGATGGCTACGTCCTTGTTTATCGGCGCAAGTGAGCAACGGGCAATCCGCCGGTCCGGGATCGGGCATCCCTTCCCCGGACGTCACAGTGAATTATCATTTCCGGGATCAAGGCCTAGGCTGCTTTCAACGATGTAAAGCGGGCGCTTTCGGGCCTCTTCGTAAAGCCGGCCCAGATATTCCCCGATCACTCCAAGCACGACCAGTTGCAGCCCGCCGATCAGCAACACCGCGACCATCAATGACGCATAGCCGGGTACATCCACCCCGTGGATCAGGGTGCGCATGATCAGGAAAACGCCATAGACGATCGCCCCCAGCGCGGTCAGCATGCCGATATAGCCTGCAACCCGCAGCGGGACGGTGCTGAACCCGGTGATGCCGTCCAGTGCGAAATTCCACAGTCGCCAGTAGTTGAACTTGGTCTGCCCGGCGGCGCGTTCGGGCCGGTCATAGGATACTTCGGCATGTCGAAATCCGACCCAGGCAAAAAGTCCTTTCATGAACCTGTTCTGTTCGCGCAGGCGTACAATGGCCCGAACCACGCGCTGATCCATAAGGCGGAAGTCACCGGTATTGGCCGGGATCGGCACACCTGACAGCCGGTTGATGACCTGGTAGAACCTGAGTGCCGACCAGCGTTTCATCGCGGTATCGGTGTCGCGGTGCCGCCGCACGGCATAGACGACATCATACCCTTCGCGCCATTTTTCAAGAAACGTCCCGATCAGTTCGGGCGGATCCTGCAAATCCGCGTCTATGGGAACAACCGCCTGCCCCGAAGCAACATCGAGCCCCGCCGTCAGGGCAACTTCCTTGCCGAAATTGCGCGAAAAGTTCAGCACCTTGATGCGGTTGTCGCGGTCATGCGCCTCGGCCAGAAGGCGGGCTGTTTCATCCGTGCTGCCATCATTGACGCAGATGATCTCAAAGCTTTCGCCAAGGCTTTCAAGGAAACGGCCGAGACGATCAAACAGGATCGGCAGGACATCCTCTTCGTTGAACATGGGCACAACGATACTGAGCGTCGGCGCCTCTGCCCGGGGCAGGGGGGGGCGGGTTTTCACGTTCTGCGGCGCCATGGCGCGTGCCCTTTCCTGTCTGTTTGGACACAGGTGATCATGGTTTTGCCCCGGGCTCAAAGAGTTCTGCATGGGCCTGCAGTTTTTCGATTTTCAGTGTCTTTTCATAACCACTCAGCGCTTCGTGCCGTGCGCCGGTGATGACGGGCTTCTGGGCGGTGTAGGGAATGCTGGTGGCAAAGACCAGCAGGCACAGCAGCGTCACGGCCAGCCTGAGGCCGATGCTTTGAAACAGCCATATCGCACCGGCCGCGCAAAGGATCAGCAGGTAAGGCACAAAGATCAGAAGGGTCGGCCGGGCCGGATTGGATGTTGCAAAAAGGATCAGCGGTGTGACAACCGCCAGCAGCCACAAAAGCAGCGTCCGTTCCTGAGGATAGTGCAGGGTAGCTGATGGCAGGCGGGGGACAAAGGCGCCCCAGATGGTGCCCAATACCGGAAAAAGCAGTGCCAGAAAGGGCAATATGGGCAAAATCGTCAGGGTTAGGATCTGATTGTGGGTGCTCGGGGCAAGCCAGAACATGAAGCCGGCTGAACAGATGGCGGCAGAAGCCAGAACCCATACCGGAATTTTCCGCTCGGGGCTGGCCAGGGGCGCTTCGCGTTTGGGGGCTTTCAGGCTGGCCGTCAGCAACAGCAGGGCAAAGGCCAGAAGAAACCCGCTTGGGGCGGGTCCGATCTGTAGCGGCGGAACGGCGAATTCATCCTTTGCAAACAGAAACCCGAACGAGAAATATCCCATCAGAAAGTCGGAAGGCAGGCCGATGCCAGCATCCTTGGGGGCATGGTAGACCGCATGGATCAGGGCCGGGGCTGACAGGATGCAGGCCAGAGCCTGTACCTGAAACAGCCGCGGGGCCTGCCGCAGGCTGATCCGCCGTGAAAGGTGAGGGGTTTCCGGTCTGTAACGGGGTAAAACCAGCATCGTCCAGAACAGGTGGATCAGGATCAGGGGCCAGAACAGACGGGCTGTCAGAACCCCGGCCATGACCGAGGCGATATAGGATATCTCGATTCCGGGTCGCGGCACGCGCGCTCGGGCAAGGCGCAGCAAAAGCCAGGTCGAGAGCAGGGACAGGAAGGTCCCGGCGACAAACATTTCGGCCATCTGGCTCCAGAAGATGTGAAAGCCGTGCAGCGCCAGCAGCAGCGCGGCCAGGCAGCCGATGGTCGATCCAAAGACGCTGCGCGCGATCAGAAAGATCAGTGGGATCGACCCCACGGCAAGCATGACCCCCGGAAACTGCAGGGCGAAATGCGAGGTTCCGAAAGTCTTGGTCCAGCCCAGCATGGCCACATGCCAGCCCATCGGGCGCGGGTCGTCGTGGAAATGCCACCGAACGGTTTCGGCAAGACCCTGGCGTGGCGACGGGTCGGAAATGCCAGCGGCGTGGATTTCCGCAAGCGACAGACTGCGGAGTTCGATCCCCCAAAGCCGCAATGCGAACGCCAGCGCCACTGCGGTCGCCAACGCGAGTGCAACAGCAAGATTGCGATACTCACGCCTGATCGGGAAAACGCCGTTTCCTCCGATTGGGGTCATCGGATTGTGTCCTGCAGGCATTATTTGTCGGATGCGGATTGCAGACCGAAGATATCCTGCAAAAGCGTTTCGGCATCGTTTTGCAACAAATGCGCGCCCTGCACGCTGAGGTGATCCCCGTTTCTGAAGACCGGTTCATTGTCTTTGAACAAGGGACAGATGGCCGGGCCACAAAGAGACAGAAAGAACGCTCGATAGACCACATTCGGATGCGCCTCTGCCATCTGCACGAGCAATGGTTCATATATTGCCCTTTGGGTCGCATAGTTTTCGGTATGCATACCGATCTCTTCCTGCGGATCGTGGGCCTGGAACAGCAATGAGCGCATGTGCGTTTTCAGATCCAGATCATCGCTGCTGGGGACGTCATCCAACAGAATGAAGCGGCGCTTTGGGAAGGCGGCTGCCAGTCTGTCGATGCCCGTAAGCAAAGCTTCGCGGTTTGTTTGTCCGTTCCGGTCGGTCTGTTGGGCATCGAACCAGATATCGCCGCTATGGCGGTATGTCGCGCCGGTTATCTGATGTTCCCAGAACGCGGTGATGATGACGGTATCGATTTCGGGCCTGTCAGCCAGAAAGCTCATGAACGCGTCGGTCTGGGCGGCATATGTCGGATCACCCTTTTTCTGGATTTGAGGCAGCGGACGAAATCCAGCTTGCGTGTATTGATAACCACTCAGCCCGACGGATTGCGCGGCCGCAAAGATCGCGGGGCTGAAAGCATCGGCATGGCTGTCTCCGACAAGGGCAAAACTGGGGGTGACGCCTGGGGCGCCACGCTGGCAGACATCCCCTGTTGCTGCACGTTCTGGCGTGATGAAATGGCAGTTGCGCTGATCATGCAGGAACCGGTCCTCCTGCAACAGTCTGGCGATGTCCGGCGGCATCCGGGCGGGCAGCCCGCCGGTTGCGACCAGACCACCGCCCAACCCGGCGATGAGGACTGCGCAAACGCTGCCGTAGGCAAAGATTTCCCGGCGGCCGAAGCCCGGGCTTTTCCGGAACGGGGCCTCGACATAACGCCACGACAAAGTCGCCAGCAGAAAGGACAGCAGGACGCATCCCAGGATCTCTGGAAGCGACAGAGGATCGACCGAAACATAAATGGCAAAGACCAGAACCGGCCAGTGCCACAGGTAGAGCGAATAGGAAATCTTTCCGATGAAGACCATTGGTGGCACGGACAGCAATCGCGTTGCGAAGGTCTTTCTGTAGGCTCCGGTCAGGATGAGAATGGCCGTACCAAGGCATGGCGGCATGGCCGACAGCCCGGGAAAAACGGTTTCCGGGCCATAGGCCGCCACCGGCCAGACGATCATCGCCATGGCCGGCAGGACCAGCCAGAAGACCAGATTGGGTCGTGTTTCAAGAAACTTTCCCCACCCCTGCGCGACGCAGATTGCGGTGATAGCCCCCAGCAGCAGTTCCCATGCGCGGGCCTGAGGCAGATAGAAGGCGCCGGGAGGGTTGCGTTGAACCATCCAGATTGACACGACCAGTGAAACCGCCGCAGCGGCAACAAGCCAGATCAGAACGGCCGAAGGGCGGAACAGTCTGAACAACAGGGCGAGTATTGGTGGAAACAGAATATAATACTGCTCTTCCACCGCCAGAGACCACGTATGCAACATTGGTTTGAGGTGCGCGGCCTCGGTAAAATAGTCCGTTTCGAAGTAAAAATAGAGGTTCGACAGGAAGATATTCGCGGCAAACATGCTTTTGCCGAAATCAGCCAGATGGTTTGGCAAGAACAGCAAAACGGCAAACACCGTTGAAACCAGCATCACCACAAACAGGGCAGGAAGAATGCGCCTGACCCGGCGCTCATAGAAGTTCATGATCGAGAACCTGCCGGTTTGCAGATCCGTCCACAGAATTGTCGTGATCAGAAAGCCGGAGATGACAAAGAAGATATCGACACCGACGAACCCCCCTGGAAAGCCGAGCCCGGTGTGGAACAGCACTACAGAGCAAACGGCAACTGTCCGGAGGCCGTCAATATCCGGGCGATATTTCATCTACGTACCCCCTTTGAATGCATATTCTGTGTTAGAATGAAATATAATTGCAAATACTTATGCATTGTTGAGTCAGGTTATGGCCATGAGCAGAATAAGTGCCTGCTTATCCAAAAAATGGTATGAATGATAGAAGATGACGTTTCTGGCGTTTTAACGGCAGGGCTGCGGGAAAGGTCTGTAAACTCCGGCAGGACGTTCGAGTGCAAAAGGTTTTGGTGGCGAGTTCGGTGTTCGGATGAAAAGGCTGTCCTTCAATACTGTGACAGGATTGGCGCTTGTCGGTCTGGCGCTGCTTTTGCCGGCCGGTGTGCTGATCGCGGTGTTGCGGGGCAGCGATGCGGCTGCCGATCCGGCGTTGTCTCAGGGGATATGGGTGCTCAGGTCCGTCCTGATCCTGACCGGGGGCTATCTGCTGTTGCTGCGGGTTCTGCCGGTTGGTTATCCGCAATCGCCGCAACGACCGGAACTTGCGCCGGCAAGCCAGACCCAGACCGTTGTGTTTGGCTTTGTGTTGCTCATGGCAGCCGGTTTGCGGCTTTATCACCTTGGGACCGGGATCTGGTATGACGAGATTCTGACATCCGTGAACTACATGCCCCTGACGGTCGGCCAGATCGTCAGCACCTATCACGATGCCAACAACCATGTCCTGTTCTCGGTACTGGCGCGCCTGTCCCTGTCGGTGTTTGGCGACAGTGTCTGGGCCCTCAGATTTCCGGCGGCGGTTTTCGGTGTCGCCGGCATTGCCGCGATGTACTTTTTTGCCCGCCGCGTCGGCCCGACCCAACAGGGCCTGTTTGCAGCCGCGCTGATGACATTCTCCTATCACCACATCTGGTTCAGTCAGAACGCCCGTGGCTATACCGCGTTGCTGTTCTTTTCCGTTCTGTCCAGCGCCTGGTTTCTGGATGCGATGCGGCAGGGAAGCCCGCGCAAATGGGGTTTGTATTGTCTTGCGGTCGTGCTGGGTGCCTATGCGCATCCGACCATGGGTCTGATGGTGCTGGCGCATTTTGCGATCTGGGCTGCCGCCTTGTTCCAACAGGACACAGCGCGCAAACCTTACCGCTGGAACGGGATGTTTTGCGGGTTCATTCCGGTGGGTCTGCTGACATTGCTGGCCTATGCGCTGGTTTTGCCCAGCATGGTGGGCGGCGCATTGCTGAATTCCGGGCTGCAGGGCAGTGAGAATGAGTGGACCAACCCTCTCTGGGCTCTGGCAGAGGTCTTCAGCAGTCTGCAGATCGGATTTGCAAGCGCCGGTGTTGTCTTTGCCGCGGGTCTTGTCTTTGCCGCCGGGGTTGTCAGTTTCGCCCGAACGCGACCGGCTGTCGTGGCCTTGTTCCTGATCCCGTTCGGGGTCGGGTTCATTGCAATGACCAGCATCGGTTACACGCTGTTCCCGCGGTTTTTCTTTTTCACCTTCGGGTTTGCCATTCTGATCGTGATCCGGGGCGCTTTCGTCACCGGCCAGTTGGCGGCGCGGCTGATACGGTTGCCCGCGCCTGCGGCCGGCTGGCTTCCGGCGGTGCTGTGTGCGGGCATCGTGGCCGTGTCGATCCTGTCTTTGCGCCATGTCTATCTGCCAAAACAGGATTACGCCGGGGCGATCGCGCTGATCGAGCGCGAAAAGCAGGCCGGAGATACAGT
Source organism: Ruegeria sp. D1(2025) (assembly GCF_056536425.1). Lineage (NCBI taxonomy): Bacteria > Pseudomonadati > Pseudomonadota > Alphaproteobacteria > Rhodobacterales > Roseobacteraceae > Ruegeria > Ruegeria sp. D1(2025). The sequence continues at coordinate 83,495 of NZ_JBQFPO010000014.1, forward strand.
TCTGGCTGTCGGGATCGCGGGATTTCCGTTCAATGATTATTACCACATGGGATGGGACATCATCGAAACGGGTGATGACCTGGATCGCCTTGCGGCGCGGTCCGGCAGAACGTGGCTGGTCTATACCATGCCGGTGCATGCCCGGACCACGTACCCGGACATTCTGGCCCGGATCGAGCAGGAGTATTCCCCTGCCGGGCGGTTCTTTGGATCTTTGGGGGGTGGCGAGGTTGTCGTCAGCCTCGAAAACCGGGGCGGGGGCCCTCGCGCGGATGATAATGGTTCGGATTATTTGAAGGATAGCGATTGATATGTGTGGAATTTGCGGAATCCTGCGGATTGATCCGGCGGCCGAACGCCCCGGAGAGGGGCTGGTCTCGGCCATGGCGATGACGCTGATGCATCGCGGGCCGAACGATGACGGTACATGGCTGGATGAGGATATCGCGCTGGGTTTCCGGCGTCTTTCGGTGATCGACCTGTCTTATGCCGGGCATCAGCCAATGACCAACGAGGACGGCACCGTGGTGATCGTCTTCAACGGCGAAATCTACAATTTTCAGGAACTGAAAGAGAAATACCGTCTTGAAGAGCATGGTCATGTTTTCAAATCGCGTACCGATACCGAGGTTCTGATCCACCTTTATGAAGAGATCGGCCTGGACATGATCCCCGAGCTCAATGGCATGTATGCCTTTGCGATCTGGGATACCCGCAGCAAGTCATTGCATCTGGTGCGCGACCGCTATGGCATCAAGCCGTTTTTCTATCAGAAAGATGACGGTCATTTCCGGTTCGGATCCGAGATCAAGGCGATCATCGCCGATGACCGGGTTGCGCGAAAACCGTCGATACAGGCTTTGCACGACTTTCTGACCTTCAATTATATCCCCGGCACCCAGACGGCCTTCGAGGGGATTTCGGAGGTGCCGCCGGGCCATTACATGTCCGTTTCCGCCGAAGGGGGGATCACCACAAAGCGCTATTGGGATCTGGATTTCAGTGTCGATGCCGGCATCACCGAAGAACAGGCGATCTCGCGGTCATACGAATTGATGGACAAAGCCTTGCAGCGCCGTCTGATCGCGGATGTGCCGATCGGGGTGTTTCTGTCGGGCGGGCTTGATTCCAGTACCCTGGTGGCGCTCATGCACAAACATGTGGACGAGCCCATTCACACGTATTCCGTCGGGTTCAGGGACCAGAGCTTTAACGAACTGCCCTATGCCCGGATCGTGGCCGAAGCGTTCAACACGACACATCGTGAGGTAACGATTACGGTGGATATGGTGCGGGACATGCTGCCGAAATATCTCAGCTTCACTGATGAGCCATATGGAGACGGCTCGGCGATACCGACATATTTCATCAGCGAACTGGCCAAGGACGAGGTGGTGGTCGTTCTGTCGGGTGAAGGCGGCGACGAGGCTTTTGCCGGATATGACACCCATGCGGCTTACAACATCTACAGGCAGGCGCGGAAAATACCGGGGTTCATCCGGAACGGCGTGCTGAAGCCACTGGTGAACTGCCTGCCCGTTTCAGACAAGAAACTCAGCTTCGAATTCAAGGCCAAGAGGTTTCTCGGCGGGCTGGACCTGCCACCGGAAGAGGCGCATCTGTGGTGGCGGATTGTGCTGGGCGAAGCCGAGAAATTCGACCTTTACGCGGATGGGGTGGCCGCGCCCGGTTCTCTGCAGCCTTCGGTGCGGCATTTTCAGGCAGCTTATGAGCATTGCGGGGCGGACGAGACCCTGTCGCGGCTGATGTATATCGATTCAACCGTCTTTCTGCCCGATGATCTGATGATCAAGAACGACCGCATGACCATGGCGCATTCATTGGAAGCGCGGGTGCCCTTTACGGATCCGGAACTGACCGGGTTTCTCGCCCAAGTGCCGTCAGCGCTGAAGATGAAGAATCGGCGCAAGAAACACCTCATGCGCCGCGCGATGGAGAATGATCTGCCTGACAGCATTCTCGACAAGAAGAAGGTCGGGCTCGAGATGCCCTATTCGCGCTGGCTCAAGACCGAACTGAAGGATCTGATGATGCGCTACCTTGGGCCCGCGAATATCGAAAGGACGGGCCTGTTCCGGGTAAACGCGGTTCAGGCGCTGATCGACGATCATCTGGCCGGCAGGCGTGACAATGGCCGGCCGCTCTGGGGGCTTCTGAATTACATGATGTGGTACGAGCTCTACATCGATGCCTAACCCGGTTTGCGAAACACCCAGAGCGTCGAAATCACGTAGCTGGCAACGAAAGAAGCACCGATCGCGACCAGCAGGATGAACCAGAACGGCAGGGCGGTCACATATCCCAGACCTGCCACCACCACGAGGCGGACCACCAAGGATGACAGGACCGCCAGCAGGTATTTGCCATATCCCCGCAGCGAGATCGTGCTTTTGTCGGTGTGCTCATAGCTGAAGATATTGTGCCCGCAGTAATTGATGGCCGATCCCAGGACAAAGCCACAGGTCGAGGCAAAGACATAAGGGGTGAAGAATACCAGGGCGAGCAGCACCGCCAGCAGGTAATCCGCAATCGTGCCCACAACGCTGATACCGAGAAACCTGAAGAATTGGTGTTTGTCATTGAGATTGGAAATCATGGTCTGGGCAATCCGGAACACTCATCGGGTGGGTTGATCTACGTCCTGTTCAACAGGTTTTGGGCGGGCCCTGAAAAGGCAGCAAGGCGGATGCCGCCTATCGGCGGGTTGGATAGTTTTTCACCAATGAGGACCCGGCGTTTAGGCGTTCGGTCTGGCTGCCGGGGCGCACGCCATATTCATGAAATCCGTTTTCGGCCCCGGTCGCATAATAAATGAATTCACGGTCATAATATCCCTGCGCTGACGGGGACTGATCCTGAACGATGGCGTTGTTGAGGACAACCCAGTCGCGCTGGTTTTCGAAACCCTTGATGCCACTGACGACGTTCTGTTCGATGACGACGTGGCGCGACGATGCGATATTGATGCGCGGGATGGTGATGCCGCCGTCTTTTGCGCGCCGTACCCGAATGATCGAGTTCTTGCGGATCGACAGGTTGTCGATGCCATCCACCGAGATGCCGTGAACATGCGCATTATAGATGACGTTGTTTTCGATCAGGACATTCTGGTGACGCAATTGGGGGTCGTTCATATTCTTGCCGCTGCTGCCGATGAATATGGTCTGGGTGTAATCCCCGCGACCGATATCGAAGACGTTGTCGCGGATGACGATGTCAGAACTGCGCAGCCCGGAACCGCGCATGATCTGAATCATATCCCGGTGATCGCGGTTCGGAACGCCCCGGAAGTTGTGCAGGCGATTGCCCTCGACCAGAAGGCCTTCGATACCGCCAAACCCCATACCGTCCGACCGGATGTCATATATTTCATTGCCCTTCAGCACGATGTCTGTGCCGTGGCCGCCGGTCACGGCTTTCCACCATTTCCTGAAGGTGTTGTTCAGAATACTGACCGAGGAACTGCCCTTGAAGCGCAAACCGCGCCCGTGTCCGACGCCGGAATTGTGATCCCCGTCGAAAACCGAGTTGGCGATGGTGATCCTGTGGCTGTCCGTGATGCTGAACGGGTTGACCGAATCCTTGTCCCCGGGCGAATAGGCATAGTCGAAGACCAGCCCGTCGAGCGTGACGTTGCCGGCCCTGTCCAGACGCAGTTCGGTGAAGCAGGCGGGCGACCCGGGCGTCGCCGAGCGGATCGTGACAGGTTTGCGGAAAGCCTTTTTGATTTTCAAAGAGCCGTAGTTGCCGCCTTCCAGAACGAATGTTTCGCCGCCCTTCGCTTTCTTGATTGCCGCCGAAAGCTCAGAAGGGGAGCGGATGCTCTGCCCGTCGTTCGTGTTGGCCACCTTCGTTGTGATCTTGGGGCCGGTACAGGCTGCGGCCGCTGACAGAGATGCCGGAAAGGAAAGCAGCAATAAGCAGACGCAAGCCAGAACTCCGACAGAGCTGTATATGTGTCGTCGCATAAGAGACCCGCTTTAATCACTACTACCACGCGGAAAGGCTACGAGTGCGGACAGAGCTTGTCCACAGCAGTGTATGGGCGGAGCCTGTGGCGTTTCGGCGGGTAAATCGCACTGGTTGACGTAGGGGAACCGGGCAATTCATTGCCGACACCCTCCGGAGATACGCAAGGACGCGCCGGAAAAAAGGCTTTTCTGTGTCCATTGTTGCGGCATGGGAATCAATCCGTAAAACCCATGATTACCGCTAAGGGAAGTGGAACAATTCCCGGTATCGAGTATCGAGTTCACTCGGAAATGAAGGCAATGGGGCAATATTGTCCCAATACAGGCAACAGTTTCCAAACATAGCCATATTCCGGCCAATCTGTCGCCCTTGTGCGACTGTTCCATCCGTCCTGGGTGAGCGGGATCAATAGCGCTTTGGGTAAGCGCGTTTGGAAACACAGGTGAAAGATGTCGACGACAATCACAGTAACTTCCGCTGCAGAGCTGAACCAGGCTCTGTCACAGGCGACAGGGGGGGAAACCATCCTTCTTGCTGCCGGCGACTACGGCACGTTGAATCTGGATGGGAAATCAGGTTTCAACATCAACTACGCATCGAACGTGACCATCAAATCGGCAGACGCCAATGCGCCCGCCACAATCTCAGAGATGACACTGGACGGCGCATCGAACATAACCTTCGAAAACATCGTGTTCGATTATACGTTCAACGGTGAATCGACGAGCTATAAGCCGTTTGAGGTCAAGAACAGCGCAAACATCACGATCCAGGATTCGGTCTTTGACGGAGATCTGGCTCAGGGCGTTTCCGCCATTGATGATGGCTATGGGACGGGGAAGGCCCTGGCCGTGCGGGACAGTTCGGGTATCGTGATCTCGAACAACGAATTCTATGACTGGTGGAAGGGGCTGAGTGTCGGCGCCAGCACCAACGTCACCGTCTCGGGCAACGATGTGCATTCACTCCGTTCCGACGGGATGTCGTTTGGCGGGAACCAGAACCTTCTGATCGAGAACAACTACCTTCACGATTTCCGCGCCTCGCCGAATTCCGGGGACCACCGGGACATGATCCAGTTCTCCAAGGGGCTTGGGCCCAGTGACAACGTGATCATCCGGGACAATGTGTTCGACATGGGGACGGGCACACACGCGCAGACAATCTTCATGGGCAACGGTAAAACCGACCCGAATGATCCGGCCATGTTCTACACGAACATTCTGATCGAAGATAACGTGATCTACAACGCCCACACTCACGGGATCACGGTGACCGGTGCCAAGGATCTGACGATCTCGCACAACACGATCCTGGCTGTTGACCGGAGTGTCACCGGGGGGATCACGATCCCGAAGATCAATGTGACAAGTACCTCGCAGAACGTCACGATCGACGGGAATGTTGTTTCCGGTGTTGCCGGGCATAACGGTCAGTCCGACTGGACGGTCATAGACAATGTCTATGTTCAGAATACGGACCCGAATGCGGCCAACCACTACGACAACATGTTCATCTATTATGCGACTGCGGCACAGGATGGATATAATCAGTACGGTGTAATCCCGGGCAGCGCTGTTGACACAATGAATGCCGGCGCAGACCTCGCGATGCAGTTTCCCCTGTCCTACGATGCATGGGTTGGCAGCACCGGGGTCAACGCACCACCCGCGTCAAGCAATCCTGCCCCGGCACCAACACAGCCGACCCAGCCGGATAGCGGGACGACA
>NZ_JBQFPO010000015.1:0-82694 GCF_056536425.1 Ruegeria sp. D1(2025)
AAACACGTCCGGCAGCAGCGGTATGACACCTAGAACCGTGGTTGCCGCGGCCAATACGACGGGGCGCAGTCTTGAGGCGCCGGCATTCAAACCTCGGTTCGGTGAAAGTAAGTCAGACGAGGGCAACACAGCTTCAGGCATGTTAAGTTCGCGCTGGCCTTGAGGCGGCGCTAAGACGGCTTAATACAAATTGACGGTATGCTTCTATAATTGCGCTTTGGCTTTTTCGCAAATGCAGAAAATGACATTTTTCTGAAGGTTTTTCGCTGCGGGTAGAGGTACAAGTTTGCCGTTGGGCGCCGATGGCGGCCTGCGTTGACAAACTTCGTAAGGAGGAAGCCGCGGGGTTCAGGATCAGGTCATGGGGATAGAGTGCGGACCTTAGGCAATTGGTGAGCGCAGAGTTTGCTGCCAGTCCAACTTCGTTTTCATACCTCTCTACTCATCGACTGACCTTCTCTGCCTTATACGGGTCTAGGCTTTCCCTAAACTGTTCGATGAATTCCAAAGTCACCAGTGACGGTTGCTTTAAAATCGGGCGCACCAGCGAAAGGGTGTGCGGCAACAGTGGTTTGAATGGCCGATAGCTTAAGCCCCGAGATGTGTATTGGACGGCGTCAAGTTCACTCACGACAGATACGCCAACGCCTTTGACGGCCAACTCGCAGGCCGCCGTGAACTGCCTGACTTCAATATGGGAACTCAATTCGACATTGGCATTTTGAAACGCTTTCGAAAGCCGACCGAAAAAGTCGCTGTCGCGTCGCGTGTGGATGATTTTGCTATCTTCAAGGTCCGCAGGCGTAACTTCGGAGAGGTTTTCCAGGTCATGTCCGGTCGGGAATACGCAAACTGTCCGGACGTCGATATTTGTGCTTTCGACCGCCGGGTGACCATTAAAGCTGTCTGTGATTCCGAAATCATACTGCTCGCCGATCATCCATTCGAGAATGCGTTCTGGTCTGTCTGGTTCGATCGTCAGGGTGACACCAGGCCGATTTTCCAGAAATCTGGAGACGACATCGGGTAGGTGGCTGGTGGCAAATCCGGGCAGGCAAGCGACTCGGATGTGCCCTGCTTTGCGTTTTGTGATGTCCTGACTGACATCCGAGATTTGCCTCATAAGCTCGAGAACACGTTCGACGCTGGGCAAGAGGTAACGAACCTCCTGTGTTGGCACCAATCTGCCTTCCCGGCGATCAAAAAGTTGGAACCCAAGTGACTTTTCAAGATCCGACAGCAATCTGCTGACAGCAGGCTGGCTTACCCCTAAATCGTTTGCGGCCGCTGTGACAGAGCCATTGGTGGTCACTGCCATGAGGGCTTCCATTTGCCGGACTCTCAGAATTTGACTCATTTCCGATCCTAGTCTGCTGCCTTTGTGCATAACATTGTGTTATTTTTTTATCCAGCAGATAAAGCTTGAATTATATTTCTGTAACGCTAACGTCGTGAAATCGTCATGTGTGCCGTTTACGCGTAGCGGTCGGTATTCAACGAAGCATCGAACCTGATGCATGGGAGGAATCATGAATAAGAATCTGCTAGGCGCTCTTGCCTTAACAACTGCCTTGTCCCCGGTGGCGGCAATGTCGCAAACCGAAGTTCAGTTCTGGCATGCCTTCACCGGTCGACTGGGTGAACTTGTGAAAGCGCAGGTCGAGGAGTTCAACGCCAGCCAGGATGAGTTTGTCGTGGTCGAAAGCCACAAGGGCAACTACTCGGAAACCTTGAATGCGGGGATCGCCGCATTCCGTGCCGGCGAACAGCCGCATATCCTGATGGTGTTCGAAGTGGGCACGGCAACGATGATGTCGGCCGAAGGTGCAATCAAACCGGTCTATGAAGTTATGGCTGAAAGCGGCGCTTCCTTCGATCCCGACGCATATATTGGCGCGGTCAAAGGATACTACACGACAACTGACGGTGACATGCTGTCGTTGCCGTTCAACTCTTCCACGCCGGTTCTGTGGGTCAATCGCGACGCCATGGAAGCGGCCGGTGTCGACCCGGATACGGATCTGTCCACCTGGGAAAAAGTTGGCGACGTTCTCGAGCAGCTCAAGGCTGGTGGTGAAGACTGCCCGCTGGTGACTGCATGGCAAAGCTGGATCCATCTTGAGAACCTGTCAGCCTATCACGACGTTCCGTTCGCCTCGAAGGACAACGGTTTTGCCGGTCTGGATACCGAGCTGATGCTGAACGGCCCGGCGCAGGTCGCGCACCTGACGGCAATGGGCGACTGGGCCAAGGATGGCAAGTTCATCTACACCGGGCGCAGGAACGAAGGTGGGGCAAACTTCCGGGCTGGCGAATGCGCGTTGTTTACGGAAAGCTCGGCCGGTTACGCTGGCATCAGTTCCGAGGCTGAGTTCGATTTCGATGTGCGCCCGCTGCCCTATTGGGAAGCTGTCACGAGCGAGCCGCAGAACACCATTATCGGTGGCGCATCGCTTTGGGTGATGGAAGGTCATGACCCTGAAGAATACAAGGGCGTCGGCGAATTCCTGAGCTTCTTGTCGTCGTCCGACGTGCAGGCCGCCTGGCACCAGGACACCGGCTATCTTCCGATCACGGCTGAAGCTGGCGAAGCCACCCGCGCTGCGGGTTTCTATGACGAAAACCCGGGAACCGACATCGCGGTGATCCAGATGACTGCGAAGGAGCCGACCGCAAATTCGAAAGGTCTGCGTCTGGGGTCGTTCGACCAGATTCGCGGGATCATCGACGAAGAGCTTGAGGCTGTCTGGTCCGGTGAAAAGACCGCTCAGGAAGCGATGGACAGCGCAAAAGAACGCGGTGACGCGCTGCTGCGCCGGTTCGAATCCGCCAATCAATAAACCACAATCCGATGCGGGCTCTACAGAGCCCGCATTCTCTTTCTTCGGTGGACCATCAGGATGGAAAAACGCGTCACCTTTCGCGGCTGGCTGTTGCCATTGGCGCTGATCGCCCCTCAGGTCATCATTTCCGCAGTATTCTTTTTTTACCCTGCCGGTCAGGCTGTTTGGCAATCTCTGTTCATACCTGATCCGTTTGGGCTGTCGTCCCAGTTTGTGGGGCTCGGCAATTTTGAGTTCCTGCTGAGCGATAAGTTCTACCGCGCCTCTTTCGTGACAACAGCAGTGTTTTCGACGCTCGTCACGCTGTGTTCGATGATCCCGGCCTTGTTTCTGGCGGTTATCGCAGACCGCCTGATCAAGGGGTCGGGTGTTTATCGGACGCTGCTGATCTGGCCCTACGCCGTTGCGCCTGCGGTGGCAGGTGTGCTGTGGCTGTTCATGTTCAACACGCGCGTTGGGGTCGTGTCGTGGTACCTCGGCCAGCTTGGTTATGACTGGAACCACGTTCTGAATGGCACCGAGGCCATGGGGCTTGTGGTCGTCGCCTCTGCCTGGGGGCGCATCAGCTATAACTTCCTGTTCTTTTTCGCAGCGTTGCAGTCGGTCCCAAGGTCGGTGATCGAGGCTGCCGCAATTGACGGCGCACGCTTCTGGCGCCGGTTTTTCACAATTGTTCTGCCGTTGCTTTCGCCGACGGCGTTCTTCCTGCTGGTGGTGAATGTCGTCTATGCCTTCTTTGAAACATTCGGCGTCATTCACACAATCACTGGCGGCGGGCCACAGCAGTCGACGACTATTCTGGTCTACAAAGTCTTTTCGGATGGGTTCGTCGGACAGGATCTTGGTTCGTCTTCGGCACAATCTGTCATTCTGCTGATCGTCGTTGGCCTGCTGACCGTCATCCAGTTCAAATACGTGGAAAAAAGGGTGCACTACTGATGGCAGCCCAACAACACGGAATGGTCGAAAAACGCGGCATGGGGATCTGGTTGACTCATGCCATGATGATCCTTGGCGTCTTGATCATCTTCTTCCCGATCTGGCTGGCATTTGTCGCCTCTACCGTCACCCAGCCTGAAATCGTGTCACCGCCCATGCCGTTGGTACCGGGTGATCAGTTCTGGGAGAACTACAAGGCCGCGCTGTTTTCCGGCGTGAATGTCCCGGTTGCCACGATGTTGTTCAACAGCCTCGTGATGGCCATTGGGATCGCAGTGGGCAAAATCGTGATTTCACTGCTCTCTGCTTTTGCGATTGTCTATTTCCGCTTTCCCGGACGGACGACTTTCTTTTGGCTGATCTTCTTGACGCTTATGCTTCCGGTCGAGGTTCGTATCGTGCCGACTTTTGAGGTCGTCGCAGGGTTCGGAATGCTCAACAGCTACTATGGGTTGATCTTCCCCCTGATCGCCTCGGCGACGGCAACGTTCCTGTTCCGCCAGTTCTTTCTGACAATCCCGGATGAACTGGCCGAAGCCGCCCGCGTGGATGGGGCCCGCCCGATGCGGTTCTTCATTGATATCGTTGTTCCGATGAGCCGCACCAACATCGCGGCGCTGTTCGTGATCCTGTTTATCTATGGCTGGAACCAATACCTGTGGCCGCTGCTGATCACCACTGATCCAGAGATGAATACCATCGTAATGGGCATCAAGCAGATGTTCCCGTCCGGCGATGATGTGGCCGAATGGCCGGTCATCATGGCGACGTCCATTCTGGCGATGATCCCGCCGGTCATCGTGGTGGTGTCGATGCAAAAGCTCTTTGTCCGCGGCCTTGTCGATAGCGAGAAGTAAGAAATGGCAACAGTATCCCTAGAGAATGTCAAAAAGAGCTTTGGCCCGACGGATGTGATTCACGGTATTGATGTCGATATCGCCGATGGTGAGTTCATCGTGATCGTCGGCCCCTCTGGCTGTGGTAAATCCACGCTGTTGCGGATGGTGGCGGGGCTGGAAACTGTCACGTCAGGGGAAATCCGGATCGGTGATGAACGGGCCAACGACAAAGAGCCTATGGACCGGGACATCGCCATGGTGTTCCAGAATTATGCGCTCTATCCGCATATGTCGGTGCGTCAGAACATGGGGTATGGCCTGAAAATTGCCGGGTTGCCCAAAGATCAGATCGATCAAAAAGTGACTGACGCCGCAAAGCTGCTGCAGTTGGAACCCTTGCTGGACCGTAAGCCCAGACAGTTGTCAGGCGGACAGCGTCAGAGGGTGGCGATGGGGCGGGCCATCGTCCGCGAGCCAGCGGTTTTCCTGTTTGATGAGCCGCTCTCGAACCTTGACGCCAAGCTTCGCGTTCAGATGCGTCTTGAAATCCGCGAACTTCAGGAAAAACTCGGTATTACCTCACTTTACGTTACACATGACCAGGTCGAAGCCATGACAATGGCGGACAGAATGATCGTAATGAATGGAGGCATCGCCGAGCAAATAGGAACGCCGCTGGAGGTCTACGAGACCCCTAAGACGCTGTTCGCGGCGCAATTCATCGGCAGCCCGGCGATGAATGTTTTTGAAGCGCGGCGCGAAAACGGGACAATCCGGATCGGCGACATCGCGGTTGGCCCGTCTACAGGTCCAGATGCCGCCGTAAAGCTGGGCATAAGGCCAGAGCACCTGCTGCTGGATGAAAGCGGTCCGCTGGAAGCTGCGATTCAGATGGCGGAACCGCTTGGGGCAAATACGCTGTTGCACGGCCACCTTACGGGTTCTGGCGACACGATCACGATCAGCCTTCCGGGTGTTCACCCGATCGAGGGTCGTCATCCGAATATGCGGTTCTCGGTTGCACCAGAGAATATGCATTTGTTTGACCACGCAACGGGCAAAAGACTGGAAAACTAATGGTGTTCCCTCAGGTCGAAGCATTTCGCGGCGGCAAGGATTTGATCCGGGTCGTAGGTCATCGGGGTGCGCGGGGCGTTTTGCCTGAAAACAGCATGATCGGTTTTGACTTCACACTTTCCATTGGCGTCCCGCTTCTTGAGTTTGATGTCGTTCTTACGGCTGACGATGTCCCCGTCATCACACATAACCACCGGCTTCACGCGCCGACTTTTAGGGACGCCAGTGGCCGTTTTTTGGTAGGAGAAGAGCCAAAGGTTTCTTCGCTGACTGTCGAGCAGATCCAGCAATTCGACGTCGGACGGTTGAACGGGCAATCGGCTTATGGTCGTCGGTTCCCTGATCAGGCCCAACTGGACGGCATTCGCGTTCCCACGCTTTCGGACTTGCTGAAACTTGTTGGTGAACCGAGATACGGTGATGCCAATCTTATGCTGGAACTGAAATCTGACCCGGATTTGGCCCACGATTCATCTTACCGGCGGAAATTCGTAAAACGTGTGCTGCAGGAGCTTCGTACCATAGGCTTGGCATCGCGGGCTGTTTTGCACAGTTTCGATTGGAACCTGTTGGAAGAATGTCAGCGTCAGGCGCCTGATCTGCCGTCTTCCTACCTGACTCAGCTCCCGGAAAATGCCGACGATGTCGGCGAGGATTCCTCGAAAGCTGTTTGCCCGGATTTTCGGGGCCGTCGGGATGAAATTCCAAAACTGGTCGAACAGGCCGGGGGTGCGCTTTGGTGCCCCTATTTTGCGGATGTGACCGCAGAAAATGTGTCACTTGCGAAAGAACTGGGCCTTTGTGTTGCTGTGTGGACAGTCAATGACCCTGAAGAAATAAGCAGAATGATCGATCTGCGCGTGGACGCAATTGTGTCTGATTATCCGGGCCGGGTTCAAAGGCATCTGTCAGATTTGGGCATGAGATGGCATGACGATACACCGGCACAACTTCACCGGACACAGGCGCCATAGACACCTGGCAATTCTTGGATTCCAGAGAAACATGATCTGAATGGATTGGTTAGATCACCAGTTAAAGTCGCCTTAGGGGCGAAACCCATATTGGCTGGGCAAACGAAACGAGCCTCAGCTTTGACCGTGCAACTTTTTTGTGAAGGCCTCGAAGCCCCCTTCATCGCGTCTCGTGCTACGGAGCGCTAGATCATACCCTAGGCTTGCCCATCATTGGGTGGAAAAGGGGCATCTTTTATGCATTTTCAAATGATTAAGTTGGACCCAAAGCAGAAAACCCTGCCGGAAAAAGACGTAAATACAGCGCTCTAGATCAGCCTCTGACTGCGACATTCCGCCGCGCCCTTTGATTCAAGCAGGTTTATCTATGGTAGTAACATTGCCGTGAGCATTTTCATCTTAGGCGAGCGAGATAGATATGACAGATCAATCCATCAGCAGCTCGAAAGACGCAGCCAAGCGTGAATGGCTGTCCTTCTTGTTTATTACGTTGGTGTTTCTGCCCGGAATTACAGTCCTTGGGGTCGGGGCTTACGGTTTCACCGTATGGATACTCCAAATCATCTACGGCCCGCCAGCTGGATCTCTCTAAACCCAGAAAATGAACCGAGGAGCACGTTCTTATGTCTCTGAAGTCTACATTGTCATCCTTCTGGAATACGGTATCTCGACCTGCCACAACGATCAGTCTGGGCGTGATCAGTCTGGGTGGCTTTATTACCGGGATAATTTTCTGGGGCGGCTTCAATACCGCGATGGAGTTTACCAACACGGAAAAGTTCTGCGTTTCCTGCCACGAGATGCGTGACAATGTCTATGTAGAGCTTCAGTCCACGGTCCATTGGGAAAACCGAACCGGGGTCCGTGCTACATGTCCGGATTGTCATGTACCGCATGAGTGGACCAACAAGGTTGCCAGAAAAATGCAAGCGTCGAAGGAAGTCTGGGCGGCTGTATTCGGCACCATAAACACCCGCGAAAAGTTCGAGGCACGCCGCGCGGAATTGGCAAGACACGAATGGGCCCGGCTGGAGGCAAACAACTCGCTCGAATGTCGGAACTGTCATGATTACGACAGCATGGATTGGGACGCGATGTCGGCCGAAGCGCGGTTCTATATGAAACCGGCAGCCGCACTGAATACAGGCTGTATCGAGTGTCACAAGGGCATAGCTCATCACCTGCCTGACAACGTGGCCGTGGGCAGCCCGGCCATGGCCAAGCTTGAAAACAAGGCCAATTCAGGCAGCGTCTCGGTCGGCGAAGACTACTTCGCCATTCGTGACATCCCTGTTTATGACAGCGCCGAGGGTTCGGAGCCGGTGGGTAACCTGACACTCGGTGCTGCCGTCGAAGTTTTGGATGAAAGCGGGGACCGTGTTCAAGTCGCACTTAAGGCGTGGCGCAAGGATAAAGGGTTTGGGCGCGTCATATTTGATGAATTCGGGCACAATATTCGGGTTGCCGTTTTGTCGAAGGACACGGCTCAGAACGCCGAACTGGTCGAAGCTTCCGCACCTCAGACGGATGATGCGACGGGGCTCGACTGGGCGCCTGTCACGGTAACGCTTTGGTCGGACAAACAGGGATATGTGGATGAGATTGACGAGCTTTGGACGGTGGCTGAGGAAAGCTACACCGCCAACTGCTCCACTTGCCACGCACAGCCGGACCCGGATCACTTCGGGACCAACTCCTGGCCTGCGCAGTTTAACGGTATGGTCGGGTTTACCAACATGGACGAAGCCCAGGCCAATTTGGTGCTGACCTACCTGCAAAAACATTCCGCTGACTATGGCGGCTCTCACTGAGGAGAAAACCATGTCAACGCGTCGTGATTTTCTGAAAGGCACAGGAGCAACAGGGTTGTCCGCACTATTGGGGCCCAGCCTGCTTCAACCAGCGACCGCTCGTGCAGAGCAACTGACATCTGCCGGTATCTGGAAAACATCAGGCTCACACTGGGGTGCGATCGAGGCCCTTGTCAAAGGTGGTCAGGTGACCGAGGTTCGCCCGCTTGCCGACGATCCGCACCCGACCGATATGGTGAACGGCATCCAGGGCCTGATTTATTCGCCGTCGCGCGTCCGCTACCCGATGGCCCGTGCAGAATGGCTGGATAACCGAAAAGACGCGGACCGAACCACAAGGGGCGACAACCGCTTTGTTCGTCTGACCTGGGATGAGGCTTTGGACCTGTTCTTCGAGGAAATGGAGCGTGTTCAGACTACGCACGGACCTTCGGGGCTTTACGCTGGCGCGACGGGCTGGCGGCAGACCGGCCAGTTCCATTCCTGCATCAATCACATGAACCGTGCCGTTTCGATGTACGGCGGCTATGTGAAAAAGGCGGGCGACTATTCAACTGGCGCAGGCCAAACCATCCTTCCTTACGTGCTTGGGTCCACCGAAGTTTATTCGCAGGGAACCAGTTGGCCACTGATCCTGGATAACGCCAAAACTATCGTTTTCTGGGCGAATGACCCGCTGAAAAACCTGCAAGTCGGCTGGACCTGCGAAACACACGAACCATTTGAGTATTTTGACCAGCTGCGGGACAAAATCGCGGCAGGCAACATCCGGGCCATCAGCGTGGACCCGGTGCGAACCAAAACCCAAAAGCACATTGGGGCCGAGCAACTCTACATCAATCCGATGACAGATGTGGCTTTCATGCTGGCACTGGCGCACACGCTCTATACCGAAGGTCTGCACGACGAAGAGTTTCTGAATGTCTACACGCTCGGGTTCGAGCCTTTCATGGCCTACGTTATGGGCGAGGCTGAAGATGGTGTCGAAAAGACGCCCGAGTGGGCAGCGCCGATTTGCGGTGTCCCGGTTGATACGATCAAAGAATTTGCCCGATTGCTTGCATCGGACCGAACGCAGCTCGTCTTCGGTTGGTCCGTGCAGCGGCAACAGCATGGCGAACAGCCGTATTGGATGGGTGCGATCATCGCGGCCATGTTGGGTCAAATTGGGCTGCCTGGGGGCGGCATCAGCTATTCTCATCACTATAGCGGTATTGGCGTGGCACCATCTGGCGCCAACATGCCCGGGGCTTTTCCTCTGAATTTGGATATTGGCGTTGATCCTATACGGTCAGACGACAATTTCCCGGGTGCCAGCAGTACAATTCCTGTCGCCAGATGGATCGACTGCCTGATGAACCCCGGTGGAACAGTCGAACACAACGGGCACACAGTTACGTATCCGGACATCCGAATGGCAATTTTCACCGGATGCAATCCGTTCCATCATCATCAGGACCACAACAAGATGCGCGTGGCCATCCAAAAGCTGGAGACCATTGTTGCGATTGACTATGCGTGGACCGCTACGTGCAGACACGCCGACTTGGTCCTGCCTGCCTGCACCCAATTTGAGCGGAACGACATAGACAGCTACGGCTCATATTCTCGTTCCGGCGTAATCGCCATGAAGAAGCTGGTCGATCCGCTGTTCCATTCCAAAACCGACTTTGAGATTTTTTCGCTGTTCTGCCAACGCTTCGGTCGCGAGCAAGAATACACCCGCGGCTGGGACGAAATGGAGTGGGTTGAGAGCCTTTATGAGACGACCCGTAGCGCAAACGAGGGTAGCTATGAGATGCCACCTTTCGAAGAGTTCTGGGAAAAGGGCATGGTTCGGTTTGAACGGGGCGAACCTTGGGTCAGGCACGCCGATTTCCGCGAAGACCCTGAAATAAATGCGCTTGGTACGCCTTCAGGATTTATCGAAATCTCCAGCCGGACAATCGGCAACTATGGCTATGACGATTGCGGAGAACACCCCAAGTGGATGGAAAAAGTCGAACGGTCTCATGGTGGGCCGGGGTCCGACAAGTTTCCGCTGTGGCTGCAATCCTGTCACCCGGATCAGCGCCTTCATTCGCAAATGTGCGAGAGCGACCCGTACCGCGCAACATATGCGGTAAAGGATCGAGAGCCTGTGTATGTAAGCCCCGAAGACGCGGCCGACCGAGGAATTGAAGACGGCGATATCGTGCGGGTTTTCAATGATCGCGGTCAATTGTTGGCCGGCGCTGTTCTGAGCGATGACTATCCAAGAGGCGTAATCCGCATTCATGAAGGTGCCTGGTATGGACCGGTCGATGCCACACCCAACGCTCTCGACACGTATGGCGACCCAAACACGGTCACTTTGGATGTGGGCGCCTCGAAACTGTCACAAGCGACATCTGCAAATACCTGCATCGTAGAGATGGAGAAGTTTGAAGGAGAAGTTCCACCGGTAACAGCCTTTGGCGGACCCATCACCGTATGAAGGAAGTTTCTCCGGATCTGATGCGCTTTCTGTCGACGGGATTCGCGCGCGAACTTGACGTGGCAACCATCAAAGCATGCCATGGCGGGGTCGCTGACGAGCTTTTGAGTGATGTCGCTGGATCAGATCAACTGATCCGGGAAATGAAAAAGTGGTTTGACCCGCAGACCACCCAAAAAGAACTCGCAATCAGTTACGGAAGCGTATTTCTGGCCGGTGGCAGGGAAGCCGCCCCACTATATGCCTCTGCTTGGCAAGGGTCGGGGAACCTCATGTCTGCCCCACATTGCAGAATGCAATCATTGCTAAAGCAAGCCGGAACAGAAGTGGCCAATGGCTTCTCTGAACCGGCCGATCATCTGGCCATAATGCTCGAATATCTAGCGATGTGTCTGGAAGGGCGCCCCGGCGCAATAGACGCTGCGCGATTTGCTGCTGAAGACATCTTGCCCTGGTACAATGCCTTCGCGACAAGGGTTCAAGGGCATCATTTGTCTGCACCGTTTTACGTGTCGCTCGTTAGCCTCACCGAAGCGGTGGTTGAGGACTGCGCTTCTTAGTCCATCCAATAATTCAACGGATTACGTAGACCTCAAGGGCCTGGTCCAAGGGGTCACTTCCGTGAAGGCGGCAGAGTTGAAAAATAATGAATTGGAATTTGAATATACAGTATGTTGTAGTATCCTTCTCCCCAAGGGGTAAATATTGATGGACGCCACGGGAGGGGATGGTGAAGTATTTTAAGTCGATGCTCGCAACGACGCTAACTGCAATGCTGTTGGTATGTCCTAACCTGAGTATTGCAAATCAAGTCTCGAAACAGATTGAAGCGTTTCTGGTGTCAAGCGACAACGCTGGTAGCGCACTTCCCAACAGCAAAAGCCTGAATGCGAAGGTCCTGGTGCCGCGTTTCTACGAAGAACGGGGCTTTGCGCCGGTATGGACACGCGATGAACTGGTTGACGAACTTTTTGAAGAGTTGGATGGGGCCATTGATCAGGGGTTCAGACCCGATGACTTCAAACTAGACGAACTTCGAACCGCCTTAAGAACCTCACAGGGTGGGGATACCTCGGATCAGGCTTTCTTCGACATTCTGGCGACCGATGCCGCCGTCAAACTTGTGCACCATCTGGTGTTTGGGAAAGTCGACCCAAACGCACTGGACGATGATTGGAACTTCTCAAAGCCGGTTATTCAACAAGATCCAGCCAAGGTATTGAACCAGTTTCTTCAGGGGGAGGGCTTTAGCGCATTAGTTGAACGCATCGACATCGACAACGCCCAATATGCGATGCTTGTTGAAGCGCTGAGCAAATACAGATCCATCGCATCGCAAGGGGGCTGGACCAAAGTTCCCGAAGACACTGTTTTGAAGCCGGAAATGGTGGATCCGGCCGTTGCAAAACTACGCGAAAGGCTTGTGGCAGAGGGTTATGCAGGAGCTGGCGCATCGTCGAAAACCAGTCAAGATGGTGAAGATCCGGCTTGGGTTTACGATGATAACCTGGTCGAGTTGGTCAAGAACTTTCAAAGTCGCCACGGGTTGGAAGCAGACGGGGTTATTGGCGGCAAGACGTTCAATTCACTCAATAAACCCGTAGAAGACCGTGTAAACAAGCTGCGTCTCAGTCTGGAACGAGGCCGTTGGCTGATGCGGGAAATCGACGACGAGTTCGTGCTGGTGAACATTGCCGGCGCCCGCACATACATGATCAAATCGGATGGTACGCTTTGGACCACCAGGTCGATTACGGGGTCAGCCTATAGAAAGACCCCGGTGTTCCGGGATGAAATCGAATACATGGAGTTCAACCCGACCTGGACCGTTCCCGCTTCGATTTTTCGCAAAGACAAGCTGTCTCGCATCCGCCAGGATCCGACCTATCTGTCGCGTAACAATTATGTGGTGCGGAACAAAGACGGGCAGACAATTCCTGCCAATCTTGTGAATTGGGGGGCAAAGAACCCCGGCGTCACGCTTGTTCAGCAACCGGGCCCGGACAATGCGTTGGGTTTGGTCAAGTTCATGTTTCCCAACAAGTACGCGGTGTATTTGCATGACACCAACGACGCCAGTCTTTTTGACCGAAACGAAAGGAACCTCAGTTCCGGCTGCGTTCGCCTTGAGTATCCGTTCGAATTCGCAAGCCTTCTGATGGAAGGTGAGCCGGACTGGAGCAGACAAAAAATGCAGTCCATTCTGGATAGCGGAAAGACAACCCGCATCAACCTGCCCGAGCCGATGCCGGTTCTTCTGACTTATTGGACAGCGTGGGTTGAGGACGGGGTCGTTCACTTCCGCGAAGACCCGTACGAACGGGATGCGCGCATCCTTGCGGCTTTGGACCGCTGAGTGCGCAAAGCGCGGCACAAGGAAACCTTGTTTCCGTGCCAAACAGCCAGAATGGTTGGAGATTTCCGTTTTCGAGGTAGACTGGCCTATGTGAGCGGCGACAAGGGAACGCATGAGGACTTGGCTATTTAGAATATTCGGCATTGTCGCGTTTCTCGTTTTCGCAGCAATCGCCTTTGTCTGGTTGTTGCTGGCTGCGCCGTTGTTTTCAGACATGCGGCGCGGCCTTGTTGAACAAGTTCTTTCGAAACAAATCGGGCGACCACTTTTGGTCAACGACGATGTGAGCGTCGCGCTTGGGCGTATCACGCACATCTATGTCGGCGGCGTGGTAATCCCGAGCCTGACAATGGCAGATACATCGCTTGCCGAGTTAAGTCGTCTGGAACTGGAACTGGATATTGCGGCTTTGGCCAACGGTCGAATTCAGTTTGACAATCTCGTGGTGGACGGCCTTCAGGCCAATTTTCTTACTTCGTCTGACGGCACGACAAGCTGGCAAAAGGGTCAAACGCCACCAAAGCCAAAACCCGCAAGCGCTCAGTCAGAGGACAATCAGGACGCTTTGGCCGAGGTCGAGGAGCC
This sequence comes from Ruegeria sp. D1(2025), assembly GCF_056536425.1. NCBI lineage: Bacteria > Pseudomonadati > Pseudomonadota > Alphaproteobacteria > Rhodobacterales > Roseobacteraceae > Ruegeria > Ruegeria sp. D1(2025). The sequence continues at coordinate 13,901 of NZ_JBQFPO010000015.1, forward strand.
CGCCGAGAGTGACGCGGAAGGCAGCGGAATCCTCGCATTTCTCAGCGACAAGAACGTGAGTTTCAGTTCGATAGGGCTGACCATTGATGACCAAGTCTCGGGCTTTTCGTTTGTGTTTGACCTTCAGTCGCTCGGCCTCGAACAGGTGGATGACGGACAAAGAACAAAGGTCTCAGGGGCAGGTGCCGTCAATGACCAAAGCTTCCAGATAGAGGGCGACTATCCGCACGGCGCGCCGTTTACGACCCGTGCCAATTTCGGGGGGATGACGGTCAACTACGACGGCGAGCCATTGTCGGAGAGCGAAGGCGGAGGCTATCGCGCTGTCCTGCAGATGGACACTGGTGAATTCGGTGATTTTCTTGAAGTCATCGGGTTGGAACGCGTTCTAGAGGGGAATGGCAAGCTTGAAGCCGAGCTTGTGTCGCAGGACACTCTGAAAATCGAGAGTTTCAAGACCACGATTAGCCTCGCGGAGGGACAGCAGCTTTCGGCTGAGGGGTCCATTGAAGACCTCTACGCAGCCCAAGGCGTCGATCTGCTTTTTGACGCGCGGCTTCATCCCGAAGGGCAGCCACCGCAAGCAGCCAAGAGTATCCGGGAACTGAAGTTCACGGCCTTTGAAATGCACATGGTTGGATCACTGGCGTCATTCGAGTTCGAAGAGCTTCTGTTTCAAACCAACGCATTTGACCAAGGACTGGACGTTATCGGGCCAGCCTCCATCGAACGCATACGCCGTATGCCAGATGGTCGGCTTGCGATGTTGGGCATTACCTTGCAAGCCGGGCCAGTCGAGGATCCGGTTCTCAAGGCGGAAGGCGAAATCCTTGACCTGCTTCAGCTTCAGGATGTGACATTTGAGGGAACCCTAAACGGACCTGCCAGATTGATTCTGCCAAATCTGGATGAAGATTTCGTCGACCAGTTTGGTGGTATAAACGCCGACTTCAGCCTGTCCAACAAGGGTGGGCCGGTTTCTCTCGACAGGTTCAACGCAACCACCTACGGTACCGATCTCTGGGCGCTCGATCTAGCGCTGTCTGTGAACGAGATCAAAGGGTTGGCAGGTCTCGATTTCGACGTTGAACTGGATGTGGGTGACGGCGCTGAGTTTCTGACCGCGCTCAATCTGGAACCTGTCCCAGTTGGTGCGCTGGCCATTGATGCAGAAACCTCGAAACAGGGCGACGATTTCGATGCCTCGATCGAGTTTGAAGCCGGGTCGTCACACCTTCTGGCCGCATTGGGCGCAAAGTTCCCCGAGGGCGCTTCTGTTGTTCGTGGCAACGTTACAAGCGAAAGGCTCGATCTTGGCGACCTGAAGAACCTGACTGCGACGCTGAACCAACTTAAGAGCCTGGTGGGCGAGGCCGCGAAAGAAGTTGAAACCGACGTACAGCCCCTGGTTCTGCCGAAGGAAACGGATGTCCAGCCGTTGGTCTTGCCCAAGGAGAAAGGCAAGCCTGCCGATCTTCTGGATGTGCAGCGGGTGCTGCAAGAGGCTGATCTTGAGGTGCAGATCGAATTCAAAGAGATTGTAGGCCAAAAAGGGGTAACATCTGTTTCAAGCCAGTTGTCCGCAAAGGAAGGGACGGTCGATTTTGGCCCGCTCCAGATGGCCTATGGTGGTGGAAACTTCAGCCTGCGGGCGGTGATGGACCTGATTGACTCACCTGATTGGCTTTCCCTGTCCGGTTCCACGTCAGGATGGGAATTCGGTGAGATCCTTGATGAACTGGGTATCGGAATCGATGCCTATGGGCGTTTGAGCGGGGAGTTCAATGTTTCGGGCAGTACGGCGTCCGGCAAAGCCTTCATCAATTCCATGCGCGGCGACGCCTCTTTGTCGATGTCGCAAGGCTATGTCAGCACCAGCCTGCTGGAACTGGCAGGGCTTGGTATTTTCCCGTGGCTGTTCTCCGAGGAGTTTCGTCAAGGGTACACCGACATCACCTGCGTGGTGGCACCGGTACGCATTGAAGCCGGGCAGGTAAGCTCGAACTCCATAGTGGTTGAGACGGGCTCGGTCCAATTGGTGGCCAGGGGGCAGGTAGACTGGTTGAACGATACAATCGCGATCAGGGCGGAGCCGCGCCGGGTTGGCAAACCTTTGTCCCGAAGCGCATGGCCGTTCGACGTGACCGGTCAGCTTTCGTCGCCAAAATTCAAACTGGATGTGGGTGGATCAAGAAGTGAAGCACCTGATGGTGCAGACGAAATGCCGGCGGACAGGCAACCTTGCGTTCCGGATATTTCCCAATTGGAATAGCTTGGCGTGGTCTTATTCGTTTAGCGGTTGCGGCTGTTCGGCCTGACACGCCAGAACGGCCTCGATGGCTTTGGCGGACCCACTCAAATCGAGCTCTACCTCGGTTCCACTTTCGCCAATGATCGTGACGCTTTGGCGCTTTCCGAATTCACCTACAAATGCAGGGTTATCGAAATAGGCGTAACCTCCGGGGACGCCATTCTTGAAAACACCGACCGCTTCGCCTTCGAACTTCGCGTCACCGAAATCGAACTTAACAATCCCCGTCGCCCCATCCTCGATCTGAACCCAGGCCGGATTGTAGGCTGCGAAAAAGCCGCCACCCTGCTTGGGGGCGGCCCCTATTTCGACCGTCATATCGTTTTCAAAGGGTTTCCAGGCGAGACACCCGTTGCCTTTCTCGGGGTCAATCAGGATTTTCCAGTCTCCGGACTCACCCCATTGTTCCATACCGGCAGCGAAAGCAAAGCTCCCACTAAGCACGAAAGCTGCGGACAGTGCCCATTTGATCATCTGAAACCTCAAATCGTTCTGAAGACTACATCTGTAACTCTACCTGTAGCGCGGCACCGATCCAACTGTTCCCAGAGGAGGCAAAGTCACTTGGTATGTTCGGCTGCATTCGCGAGTTTTCCATCCCATTCCTCTGTCGGGACTTTCGGTTCTGGCGGATCCGCAATGTAGGACGGCGTCATTATCTGCGTTCCGTTTTCATTGAACACGTCGACAATGTTCTCATGAAGATCGGACAGTATCTTGGGCAGGCTCGATCCACGAGACGTGTACGCATTGATTTCATAGTTGATTGCGTAGTCGGCCAACTGGGTCCAAAGCACAAATGGTTCAGGGTTCTTTTTCAGTCCTTGCGTGCGATGGGCTGCTTCCACAAGCATCGCCTTGATCTTCTTTGGTGGCTCTTCGTATCCAATTCCCACCGTCGTATGCACCAATATCCCGCGACCATCCACTTTTCGCGAGTAATTTATGACTTCGGAATTGAGAAGCTGCGCGTTTGGAATACTTATCATTTCGTTTTTGATAGATTTGATGAGAGTTTCCATCAGCTTTATCTCGGTGACGTCCCCGACCTTGTCGCCGACCTTAATGCGATCACCTACGTTTGTACTGCGCCTGTAGATAACGAACAGACCAGCCATCATGTTTGAAACCACGGTGTTCGAGCCAAGCGAAACCATGATGCCGGCTAGAATTGTCAGACCCTGAAAGGCACGGGAGTCAGATCCCGGAATATAGGGGTACGCAAACACCAGCGCGATCACGATGATCAAAGCCCTGACCAACATGTTCGTGGGTGCAATCCAGTGATCTTCAAAGTCCTTAAGTTCGAACGCGCCGCTCTCAAGGTTTTCAAAAAACAGGTCGATGCCGCGAATTGCCATCCGCGTCACAGCGGCAATGATCACAAGCATGATCAGGTTTGGGATGTACCCCACGATAGCCAACACGACACTGATGAGCGGCTCGCTGACGTATTTCAAAAGGATCTGGGCGATGCCCTGTGTTTCCGCGAAAGACAGCAGCACCAATGAAAGGTAGTAGTAAAAGAAGAACAGAAACAGGACCCACATCAATATGTGGATCGAGTAAACGATGATCGAGGCAATTGCCCTGCTTCTCAAGATCGACTTGGTGGCTTCCTCGACGCCTTCTGCTCTCTTCTCAAGGTTATTTCTGATATATCTCAACAGCTTTCGCCGCTTTGCAAAAAACCCATAAGACGCAAGGGCAAAGATCACCGTCCAGGCAAATGCAGCCATCGCGCTGTCGACTCTGCCCTCATTGGACCTGGCATCCCGGTATTGCAGGATCGCAGCCTCGATCGCCTCTGCTTGCAGCCCGGCCAGGACTTCAATCGCCATCTGTTCATGCTCGGCATCCGCTTGGGTGGTTATCGTAACCATCTGCCCGTCGGCGCGGATCAGCTTCCCGAATTCAGCGTCCGAAATCAGCAATTGGACAGTTGATTTGTTGGAAGCATCGGCGACCTGGGCTATCCGTTCTTCGATTTTTCTGGCTCGTTCCGTGGCAGGCAAAGCGCTTGAGCCTCGAACCACGAACAACTCCTCACCGTCGATAACGACCGGAGCTACGAATTCAGGATCTTCTCTTTCTTCCTGTGGGGTAAGTGCTTCTTCTGACTGGGCAAATGCGACACCGCACACAAGTAGAAAGGACGCGAACCAAAGCGATACAGCTCTCATGACTTTGCTCCCTCTACGGGTATCAGATGAACATCCCGTTGTGGGAAGGGGATCGAAATGCCCTCTTGGTCGAACTTCTCTTTCGCTTGCCCAGTGAGGTCCCAATAGACTGTCCAATAGTCTTCGGACTTGGACCATGGGCGACAGAAGATATTGACCGAACTGTCTCCCAGCTCTCCTACGAAAACCTCGGGTTCTGGCGTCTTCAGACATAGCTTGTGCTGCGCCACCAGATCTTTGAGAACCTCAATTGCCCGGGCCGCGTTGTCCGAATACGCGATGCCGAAAACCAGATCGACCCGACGTTCTTCCGACGCGCTTACGTTGGTTATCACGTCGCCCCAAATCTTGCTGTTCGGAACCACGATAATCTGGTTGTCGAATGTTCTGATTTTCGTTGAAACCACGGACATCTCGTCCACAAAGCCCGATGAACCGCCGACCTGTATATAGTCGCCAGTGTCGAACGGTTTGAGGACCATGATCATCAGGCCGCTTGCCAGGTTGCCTAACGTTTCTTGCAACGCAAAGCCCAGGATGAAGGACAAACCGCCCAGTATGGCAAACAGGGGTGTAACGTTTACGCCGAACAGCGCCAAAACGACCAATATGCCAAGGACAAAAACAGCCCAATAAACGGTTGTGGCCACAAACCTTTTCAGCATCCTCGAAATCGTCGGAATTTTGTTTAGCCCACGTTCGGTTACCCGTCGCACCATTCGGGCGACGAACATCATGGCCCAGACGGCCAGCAAGACGCCAAGACCAGCCATCAGCAGACCGATGCCCCCGTCCCAGGAAATCAGCCAGGCCCAAGCATTCTGGAAAAGCGTTTGAAGATCAGTTGTTTTTAGGGCGCCGGCTTTCAGAGCGAGAATATAGTCGGTGTGCGGTGTCAGATCTTCGGCCTTCGCACCTTTCAATGTCCATGCCTCGAGCACCACGCGATAGTTGTCCAAAATTTCGGATCCGGTGTCATTCAAGGATGACAACTGCGATCTCAAGCCATCCTCCTGAGCTTCGCTTGCTGACCGGAGTTTCAGATTAATCCGAGCAATGTCTTCGAGCTGAGAGCGCACATATCCCTGCCAAGTGGTTGCGACCTCGCTAAGCTCCTCAGCGGTCAAGGGGACAAGCAGGACTTCCAAGTCATCCGCCGATATTGACTGATCGACGACCTCATCCAGAAGATTACTATCTTCAACTTCAACGGTTTCCGGCTCGGCCGTCGTTTCTTGCGCGCTGGCAGGAAACGTAGTTGAAATCGCTGCGAACCAAAGGAATAGCCAAATAAGCCCGGCTCCGAGTGGTCGTCTCATTTATCTGTCCCCTCCCTCTTTAACGGTTAAAAAGAGCACACAGAGACGCAAGAAATCTACACTCATGTTCGAAATCGAATATTTTGGTGTGATGAACTTGTTGCACGAGGGCCCTGTCGAACCAAAACGATGCAACTCTGGAAAGCTCCACAAGATAGCACCATGTGACTTCAGTAGTGCTAGTTTTGGATGAGCTTCCTAGAAAGGCGTATCCGTTTGCTTTCAAACAGTAAAATTAACTGAAGATGAACGGGGCGTTTTCAGTGCGTTCAAAGCTGGTCAAGCATAGTCACCTTGAGGCTGTGAAGCTAAGTGAAATGCACGTGTTTTGAGGGGAGAAACAAAACGTTCGAAGAAGGCTGGGTTGTTGGTAAGATACGGTCTTCGACCTCTGCCTCGAACTTCCAGGGGGCTAACTACAGGTTTGGACGTCAGAAGTTTCTCCGGGCCTCAATGGAAGCGAGTTCAACTGGCTAACAGAACGTTGGGCTATGAGGCTGAGCCGCGTGTCCGGTGCCATGTTTGAGTATTGAGTTTGTTGATAATGAGTAAAGTGGGCAATAAGAAACCTAAGTTCGAAAAGCTGCCCGAACGGATGTTCTGGGCTTGTCTGTTCATCGCCGTTGTTTTTTCTTCGGTGCTTTTCGGGATAGTCGCGCAAAGAAAGAGCTGGCCGCCTGTTCCACAGCTCCGCTCAGTTTACAAAGTCCTGTTCGTGGACAAATCCCTTACACGAGAGGCGCGGGCATACCATAAACATCTTCAGCCGACGCGCAAACAAGGCAGCGGTGTTGTAATCAATAGTCAGCCGGGCCGTCAGGACACCATTCTGCTGATGGGTTTCTTTGACGGTGAGAACCAGGCCAGGCTTGTGAACCGTGACGGCAGCGTCATCCGCAAGTGGTCGTTGAATTACACTGAGCATTTTCCCGATGCCGACACACGCCCTTGCGGTCATCTCAACAACCCTTTGATGACGGACGTTCATGGCGCATTGCTGACCGAGAAAGGCGAGCTTGTCTTCAGTTATGAGTATTGCGGGGCTGTCAAGCTGGACCAATGTTCCGGGGTTCTCTGGACGCTCAACGAAAAAACCCACCACTCGATAGTTACATCGGAAAACGGAGGATACCTGACGCTTGGCCGGGACGAATGGATGGCATCTGAAGTCGTTGATCGCTTTCCACCCTTTTCGACCCCCGCAACAAACGAGACGATACTGGAAGACACCATCCTGAGACTCGATCAACAGGGTCAGGTCCTTGAGCGCATTTCGATACCCGGCATCATTATCGACAGCGGGCTGTCCGCGTTGCTGACTGCCAACGGACGTGAGATTAAGCCATCGCATGTGGCGCGTAATGAGTTGGTTCATGCCAACAAAATTGACGAGCTGCCTTTGGAATTGGCAGACAAGTTTCCATCGTTCAGCGCAGGAGATTGGGTGATCTCTATGCGGGGGCTCAATCTTGTGATGGTGGTTGATGCGACCACCCGGAACGTAAAGTGGCACCAGACGGGTCCCTGGGTCCGGCAGCACGATCCCGAGTTCCGCTCGGACGGGAAAATTTCGATCTTCAACAACAACGCTTACCTAACGTCCTACACGCCAACCGAGAAAACCCGGCTGGATGCGCCCCGCGACACCAATATCATGGCGATTGATCCGGTAAGCCGCGAAACGGAAGTCGTATTCGGAAGCAAACCGGGGCAGGAGATGTTGTCGGTCGTGCGCGGGCAGCATGAAATTCTGGAAAACGGCGGTATGCTGATCACCGAGTTTGACGCCGGGCGGGTTCTGGAAGTGGACAGAACAGGCAAGGTGATCTGGGAATATGTAAATGAATATGATGACGAATTTGTTGGTGAGATCACCAATTCGAAACTCTATCCACCGGACTATTTTGAAGTCGATTGGAAGGAATGCGCATAATGAACCGGCTTAGCAAACACACGCTCGTAGGCCGCATCGCCCAGCCTATGTTGGTTATCTGCACCGTCTTGTTACTGCTGCCGAGCCCGGCACAAGCCTATATCGGCCCCGGAGCAGGGTTGGGCGCGATAGCCGTTACGGTTGCTGTCATTCTGGGTGTGATTTTTCTGATCGTCGGTCTGGTCTGGTTCCCGCTCAAGCGGTGGGTCGGGGGGCGGAAGAAAAGGGCCGGTTCCGAAAACGACTCCGCACCATGACGTCAGCGTTAGCTGTTTCTCTTTTGGCGGTTGCAGGGTTCATTCTGGCCCTGTGGCTAACAAACATTGCAGGCACGGCCCAAAACGTTGTGAGCACCTGCATGGCGGGTGTCACTGCACTGTTTGACAATCAGCTTTCGGACGACGCCAAGGAAAAGGCTGCAAGGCAGGCGGGGTTGAAGCTGTTGGCGGGTGGTCTGAATCTGACATGGCGCATCGCGCTGGCCCTGGCTGCGGCGGGTCTGCCGATTGCATCGGCGGATTGGGCGGGCGTTGTGGCAGGTGAAGCGGTACTTGGGCTCATGCTTCGCCTGGATTACATCGTTGTGGTATCGGTTGTTGCCTTTGCGGGCGTCAAGATTGTCAGCTGGCTACGTCGTGCCGATGCTTCGGAAGATACTGAAGGGGGTCAGTACTCGTCGATCGACCAGTTTGTGCATAATCTTGCATTTTCAGGCCCGGCGGTGCTGAAACTGGGCGCGCGGCTAGAAGATCGCCTGGTACGGCAATCTTCCACGTCGGATGGGCAGCGACCGATATTCGTAACCTCTCTCGCTCGCGGCGGCACAACGGCGGTCCTTAACGCACTGCACGATGCGCCCGAAGTAGCTACGCATATGTACCGGGATATGCCATTTATTACGGCTCCTGTTATGTGGAACAAAATAGCCGGCGGTCAGCAGCGCGGCGTCCGGCGGCAGCAGCGCGCCCACGGCGACGGGATGGAGATCGATCTTGATAGCCCGGAAGCGTTCGAGGAAGTGCTTTGGAAAGCGTTCTGGCCAGAGCGCTACCGGGGGACTTCGATTCCACTTTGGGACGTTGGCGACACAGACCCTCGGGCAGACCAGTTTTTGCGACAGCACATGAACTGCATCATCAGAGCGCGGAACTGTCAGGCGGGTCCAAATGACGTGCCGAAAACACGCTATTGCTCCAAGAATAACGCGAACATTGCCCGAATTCCCTATCTGCTCAAATCCTTCCCGGATTGCCGGATCGTGGTTCCGGTTCGGCGACCGGAATGCCATGCCGAGTCTCTGCTTCGCCAGCACGTCAATTTCAGCAATCTTCAGGCTCGGGACAATTTTGTAACCCGATACATGGCCGATATCGGACATTTCGAGTTCGGAGATTTGCATAAACCCTTCCTGTTTCCGGACTTCGATCCGATCGGCAAAGATACACATAGTCTGGACTATTGGCTGGACTACTGGATCTGCGCCTTCAAGGCGCTTCTGAAGCATAAGGATCAGTGCATTTTGTTGTTTCAGGACGACCTGCGCATCGCCCCACAGGCAACCATGGAAACCTTGTATGATTTGGTTGGGCTGTCACCTGCCGATCAAAGCTTTGGGCGGTATTTTCATTCAAAACCCGACCTGGTCAGGACTGAGCACTTTGATCCTTCGCGTTTGAGGGATGCCCACGAAATCTATGCTGCTCTTAGGGATCACTCCATCGCCGCTGGATCGGCAGTTGCATCCCATCGAGCTTGAAGCAACTGGTCTAAGCACCAAGGGCTAACTAAGCAAATTCGAATTTTACCCGTTCCCGTAAGCTGGACCGCCATGCTTCAACTGGCGCCAGCATGAGAACCCAATGGGATCACGATGCTGCACCTCAGACCACCGAGTTCTTCCGACCTGCCCAGATCAAGACTGGCACCATATGCCGTAAGCAGATCCACTGCGATTGCCAGCCCCAAGCCGCTGCCGGTGACGGAGGTGTCGAGCCTCCCCCCGGAACGAAGCGCTTCGCGTCGGTCATTCTCGGGAATTCCCGGTCCGTCGTCTTCGATCCGAATTTCGATAAACTGGTCCTGCCGCGTCGTTGTCACCTGCACAATCTGCCGGCACCATTTCATTGAATTGTCCAGAAGGTTTCCTAGAACCTCTTCGATGTCCTGCTTGTCCATTCGAACCCACAGGCCGGGAATGGTCGCCACCTTTAATGTCTTCTGTTCACGCTCGGCCATCAGGGAAAACAGCTTTGCAAGCCGGTCGATGGAATTTGACAGGTCTGTACGGGAATGGGTCAGTTCGGCAGTGTTCATCGCGCGCATTCGCGCCAGAGAGCGGCCAAGTTGCGCATCGATCCGATCCAGAGATTCCTGTGCGGTTTTGATGTCCACCCCGGCCTCGGACAAACTATCCAGTTCATTCTGCAAAATCGCGGCCGGTGTCTTCAGCGCATGTGCAAGATCAGCCGCCTGCCTGCGGGACCCGGAGACGATGTCGCGGTTGCGTTGCAATAGCTGGTTGAGGTCCTGGACAAGCGGCGACACTTCCTCGGGGTAGTCTTCCGGTCTGAGGTCTTCGTCCACGTCCCAACGCTGGGCCACATCTGACCGCAGTTTGCGAAGCGGCCCAAGAATGGCCGACATCAGCAACAGCGAACCGGCGATGCCTATCAGGCCAACCAGCCCAAAAACCGGGATTAGGCTGCGTTGTGCGGCCCGGCGTTCCGCGATGAGCTTGTCGCGGTTTTCAGCGACGCTGATGCCCCAGATCGTGCCATCTTCATAGGTGATCTTCTGATATATGCCGCGGACCGCTTCATTCTCCGGCCCATCGGTGTTCCACAGCATAACTGTGTCGGGTGCATCTTGCGGCTCGGCGAGGGTTTCATCGAAAAGGGAAGCCGAGGAGTAAACTTCGCCTGCCTCGCTTGTCACCTGCCAGTATCGCCCGGAATATGGCGTACTGTATGCCGGATCGAAAATCAGATCACGCAGTGCTTCGGGATTGTCGGTGGTGACACTCAGTCCAACGATCAGTTGTGTGTGCCGGTCCCGAAGCGTTGTATCGAACTGCTGGGAAACCCGGGAATCGATGTAGGAAAAAACCGCCAGCGTGCCCACACCCACAGACATCGCTCCGGACAATATTCCGCCCAGCAATGCCCGTTGTCGCAGCGAAAGCATCAGGCAGAATCGATCATGTATCCGCGACCCCGAACCGTTGTGATCAGGTCCGGTCCCAGCTTCTTGCGCAGGCGCGTAATAAATACGGCAATTGTGTTGGAATCCCGATCCTTGTCATACTCATAGATATGTTCCGACAATTCAGTGCGCGAGATCAGGCGCCCGGGGTTATGGGCCAGATAGGTGAGGACGGCGATTTCCTGTGCGGTCAGATCAACCGGAATTCCGTCCACGGAGACACGCCCGTTTCTTGTGTCCAAAAGGACGCTTCCCATTTCGATGACCGGGTTCAGCTGTCCGCTCTGTCGCCGTAAAATCGCACGGACGCGGGCCGCCAGTTCGGGCATGTGAAAAGGCTTGGTCATATAGTCATCTGCACCTGCATCCAGACCGTCCACCCGCTCGCTCCAGCCGTCTCGGGCGGTCAGGATCAGAACAGGCGTCTTTATTCCGGCACTGCGCCAATCTCGCAAAACGGAAATCCCGTCACGTTCCGGAAGGCCGATGTCCAAAATGATCATGTCGTAGGGTTCAGTCGACCCCATATGCAGGGCATCAACCCCGCTATGGACTACATCGACGATCCGACCTTCGGCGCTCAGTAGTTTTTTGATCTGCTCGCACAGGCGCGGTTCATCTTCTGCAAGTAGGATTCTCATGATTTGAAACTACAGGCGAATTGATGACGGATCATCAGTTATTTCTTGCCACCGCCATTGCCATTACCGCCACCGTTGCCGCCGCCATTACCGCCACCGTTGCCGCCGCCATTACCGCCACCGTTGCCGCCGCCATTACCGCCACCGTTGCCGCCGCCATTACCGCCGCCGTTGCCGCCACTGTTGCCACCGGCGTTTCCATTCCCGTTGCCACCAGCGTTTCCATTGCCGCCGCGATTGTTGCCGGAATTACCTCTGCTGTCGCTGTTGGCACTTTTGCTATTGGTATTCTGCACGCTTCCGCTACCGGAATTGGCCGAATTGCCGGGTTTCGCCCGCGCTGCATTTGTAATCTCGCGGCTGACGCGAGACCGGTTGGACACGACGACACCCGTCTGGGCGTCCACGATGACGCTGATGATCTTCCCGTCAGGTTTCTTGACCAGGATACGATAGTAAACCTTATCGGATTCAAAGGCGCGGGCGTCGACGGGGGTTCCGCCGAAAATCTTTTCAACGCCTCTGATAACCCTCTTCAGGCGAATGGCACCACCTGATGTTGTGGCGTGCCGCAATTCGGATTGTTTAAGCTCGCGCACAGCAGCGTTGCCATCACCTGTCAAAAAACAGGTAATCAATCCCGCAGTTGCAAGCAGGTTCCCCAATTCTGAAAGTCTTAGCCGCACAAACATACTCAAACTCTACCGGCTTCAATGTGAACTGGTGATGAACCAGCAGTTAGGCGTGAGTTCAACCATAATATGGTCAAATGGGGTCAAATACATTTGCGTCCAACATGAAATGTTGACGCTTGAAGCAACACTGAGCCCGTGAGGTCCGTTATGAAAACCAAATTTTCCGGTCTGCTGAAAGCCTCCGCAGTCGCGATCTCCCTGATTGGGTCAACCGCGATCGTCGCGACGTTCACGTTTCCCGACATTGCTTATGCGAAAGAAGGAAAAGGTGGTGGAAATGGCGGCGGCAAAGGAGGAGGAAAAGGCGGCGGAAACGACGGCGGTAAAGGTGGCGGCAAGGGCAACGACAGCGCCGGAAAGGGGAACAAAGGTGCCGGAAAGGGTCAAGACGCCAAAGGCAATGTGACTTCCAAAGGCGGCAGCAAGAAGTCCGCCGGGAAGACAGGTGGCAGAAAGTCCGCTTCCGGAAGCGGGAAATCGAACACGTCAAAGAGCAGCAATTTCTCTCTGAAAGATTTGTTCACGGGCAAGAAATCCAGCGACCGAACAGAAAAACCCAAGCGGAAATCGCAGCGCGTGGCGCGGAGCACCGAGTCTACCGTGCAGGTTGCAAAATCCGTTCGGCCTCTGTCCCGCAAAAAAGACGAATCATGGGCTGAAATTCTGGGCGCACACCCCTCTGAACTGGGTGCGTTGAATGCTGCTCACGCCAGTGAGACCGCTCTGAAAAACGCCGCGCCCAACTCGCGTGTCGGTCGTATTGCAACATACCGCGATACGGTTCTGGAAGGAGACGAACTGCGCGACGACCTGCAAGATGCCCAAGATCTTCTGGACGGGCTGGAACCGCCTTCACGTCCCATAGGTGAAATCGAAGATGATCTCGAAGCGGCCGAAGCTGATGTGCGCGCGGATGAAGAGCGCGTGGCGGAATTGGAACAGGAACTTGCCGACGCCGGGGGTACAGACCCCCATATCGAAGCGCAGTTGGACGAGGCGAATGCCGAACTGCAGGAATCCAGGGACACCGCTGCCGAGCTAGCTGCCGAACAGGAAGCTGCAAGCAATTACGACGACGCTGTTTCTGAAGTTGAGGACCTGCAGGGCCAGCTGGAGGATCAGACGCTTAGGGAACGTGAGGCGTTGGAGAATGCGGCCAACAAGCCGGTCACAGATGAAGTCGAAGCGGCGGTCAAGGCGTTGCTGGGGTTGTAAATCAGGAGTTTCGCGCCTTTCCGAATTCGGAGGCGCGAGAGGTCGGGCCAGCCAAATCATTTCCAACCCCTTGGCTGGCCCATCACCTACTGAACGCCAAGACATAACTCGGATCACATCTGAATATGCAACGAAAAAGCCCGCTCTGGCGCAGAGCGGGCTTTAGCTTCGTATTGTTCCCGGGGAAGACGACACCCAAGGGAACCGAGAGATCGTCTGCGGTAACTCAGACGTCCCTCATCGCCTCAATCAGTCGCTTGTTATTCACAATATTGATGAGTGCGTTTTCAATAGGAGGGAAGCGACCGCTGCTCGAATCTTTGTTTTTCGACACGCCGCTGCAGACGACAGCGCTGGATGATTGCTTTGCCGCGGGGGGGGTGTGCATCGCAATCGCTGTGGTAGTTTTTTCCATGCATGTTCCCTTCCATCAAACCGGACGCATTTCGTTCCGCCCGACTTAGTGAACCCACTATGGTCGAAAACGGTTGAACACATAGAGAATACATTGTTCACTTTCAGTTAATGTTGTTGTCAGGTTGTAAACAAAGAACCTGAGGTAGTCCTTTTCGCTCGCAATTTTGTTGTGCGCAGACGGTTTTTTTTGAGAAACTGAGTTCCATTACGACTGTTACAACCCGCCCGTTAATTACTCGTGAGGGTAATTGAAACACAGTTCAGCGCGAGGTCGCCTATGGTGAAGCTATCATCTCCGACCGTGTAGTCTCCGTTTCGATAGGGGTCCGACACAGGCGGAAAGTTCCGCCAGTGCTATTGCCAGCACGGTGCCTTGGACCGAGACTCTATTCTTGACGCGTTGCCCGACTGATCAAAACCGCAGGGACAGGCACGACATGCCGCCGTCCAGCTTGGCACAATCGGTGTTGTCGATCTGGATAACCTCATATCCCGCCTTGTCCAACATCTCTGCCGTGCGAGGAAAACCGGAGGCCATAAGAACAAGGTTGTTGAAGCGGATAGCATTAGCGGCGGCTTCTTCACCATCGGCCACATGCAGGACTCTGTAGCCTTCGAAACAGCCTGACGCATCAAGGCGCCTGGTCGACAGGATCGTCTCGGCATCCATCAACGAACAATCCGTTTTGAAATGCAAGACGCCGTCCGGCGTGAAGACTTCGCGCAGGACGTGGCCCCATTCACTGGCGATCTCGGCCAGTTCTGCCACGCCTGCAGCATCTGTGCGGTCGGAGCGGCCGACAAGGATTTCCTTTCCGGTCACCAGAATATCGCCGCCTTCGACATGACCGGGGCCTTTGATTTCGCGGACATCGTCATAGCAGGCGCGGATTGTCGGTGCCATTTCAGCCACCTCGCCCAGCCGCGACGGCGCGCCGGGTCGCATCAGGATAGCGCCTTGCGGCAGGCACAGCGCAGTGTCTTCGACAAACTGGGCATCCGGGAACGCTTCGAGCGGCTCAAGCTCAATCACCTCGGCCCCGGTGCTGCGCAGGGCTTCGACATAAGATGAATGGGCAGCCAGCATACCGTCAAGGCTGGGATTGCCGATGTCTTCGGCGCGCAGACCGTCGGCAATGGTCGAGGCGGGCCTACGGGTGATGGCCCGGGTAAATTCAAAGGTCGGATTTCGCATTGGTCACTCCTGATCCGGATTGCGTCCGGCAATGTCAATTTCCAGAATGGAGGGGCAATTCTGTGCGCTGGCCGCTGCCAGAGCGGTCGCAATGGCACTCGGGTCTGGTGATACGCGTGTGTAGGGTATGCCGAACGAGGCAGCCGCGGCGGAAAATTCAGGCGGGGTCGGGTCGCACCCGATCACCTTCACATCCACGGCTTCCATCGAGGTCGTGATTTCGCCGTATCCGTGATTGTTCCACAGAACAAAGGTGATGCGCAGGTTTTCGTCCACTGCGGCCATGACCTCGGGCAGCGAGAACTGAGCGCCGCCATCGCCAGCGATACAAATGACATGGGCGTCCGGGGCGGCGATCGCAGCGCCGATGGCGGCAGGTATACCATAGCCCAGCGCACCGTATCCGGTAGCGGCATTGAACCAGCCGCCGGGGCGGTCGTGGTCGTAGTAGAGGTTGCCCGCATAGATCGGCTGAGTGGAATCTCCAATCATCAGCGCGCCCGGCACCGCATTGCGCATTTCGTTCAGAATTTGGACCTGAGCACGATAGTTCGGACCGATCTCTTCATACGCGGCGGTGCGGGTCTTTTCAGCGCGGGCCACCCCTGCGTTTTGGTTTGATTTGCCGGGTAGGGCCTTCAACAACACGGTCATAGCTTCGTCAGCGCGGCCTTCGATAGCAATTGCGACATCGTGGCGAGCCAACTGGTGCGGACAAATGTCAACGCGTATAAGCCGGGACATGGCCGCAGTTTTCCCAGTTGCATACATATCATAATCGGTGGGGCCCAGTTCGGTCCCCACAGCGAGGACACAATCGGCATCTTCGATCAGTGCTTGGACGGACTTCAGGCTGGGGCTTGCTGGTACGGTAAGCGGATGACCATGCATCAACCCGCGGGCATTCACGGTTTGCACGACCGGCGCATCAAGGCGTTCTGCCAGAGCCTGCAATTGCGATCCGGCCGATTTTGCTCCGCCGCCAGCAAGGATGACCACTTTCTTCGCCGCCGATAATTGGTCTGCCGCGTCTTGAATCCGTGTTGGGTCCAATGCCGGGCGGGCCTTGGCACTCGGGGCCACGGCGCTCTGCGCAGCGAGGCCTGCGACATCCAGCGGGATCTGGATATGAGTTGGGCCGGGTCGACCTGTGGAGTAGGGGGCAAAAGTGCGGTCCAGAGCGGTGCCCAGGTCGTGAGCCTGCTCGACATGCTCGGAAACCAGCGCAACAGTTTTGGCCAGCGCGTGCTGATCGGGCAGTTCGTGCAGATGGCCAAGTCCCCGATTCAAAGTGCTGCGTTCGTTAACGCCTGAAACCACCAGCATTGGGACTGAGTCCGCCCGGGCCTGGGCCATTGGCGTCAGCGTATTTGTCAGGCCAGGACCCGTGATCACAAAGGCAACGCCCGGTTTCCCCGAGACACGGGCATAGCCGTCAGCCATGAAGCCAGCGCCCTGTTCGTGTCGTGGTGTCACGTGACGGATGCCAGAGGCTGCAAGACCGCGATAAAGCTCGACCGTATGCACGCCGGGAATGCCAAAAACACAGGAGACACCCCTTTGCTTCAACTCGGCGACCAGCGCTTCGCCGACAGTTTGGTTGGTCATGCAACGCTCCGTTTCTTGCGGTTTGCGTGGGCGACGATGCGGTCCAGTGCGGTGGCAAAACTGTCGTCGTCAATAGTGAGGGCGACCCGAACCCAGTCCCTGAGGCTTTCGCCAAAGGCAGAGCCGGGCATGACCGAAACACCATGCTCTAGCAGGTCCCAGGCATAAGCGTCGCCGTCCAATCCGCTGGCCGAGACGTTGACCAAGGCAAACATGCCGGCATCGGGCCGGTGGACGGTCAGCCCGGTTTCGGTGTGCAGACGGCTTTCCAGCAGTGCAGCACGCGCCGCGAAGCGCGACGCCATACCGGCAGCCACCGATGACCCCTTGCGCACGGCTTTTTCTGTCATGTCAGCAATGAAGGGCTGGTTGCCAAACAGCATAGTTTCCGAGACTGGCAACAGCGCGGTGCAGAACTCGGCCGGGCCCACACACCAGCCGCTGCGAAAACCGGGGGCGGCGTGTGATTTGGAGATCGAAGAGACTGCAATGACCCGGTCTGCCAGCGCCGGATCAGAGAGGGGAGAAGCAAACTCTGCACCCTCAAAGATCAGATGCTCGTAGACTTCGTCGGATATTATCCAGAGATCGTGTTCTATCGCGAGTTCACCAATCTTCCGAACGTCCTCGGGCGTCAGAATGGCGCCTGTCGGGTTGTGCGGAGTCGTGAGAAGAATGGCGCTGCTGCGGGGCGTAATGTGCGCGGCAAGGTCTTCTGCCTGCAACCGAAATCCGTTATCGGGGCGTAGCGGCACCGGCACCGGCTCGGCACCTGACGCTCGGATCACGCCCTCATAGGTGGCATACATTGGATCGCCCACCAGAACCTCGGTGCCAACTTCTGCGACGCCCTGCATGACAGTGAAAAGGGCGGTCTGGGTGCCGGGAAAGCAAAGGACGTTCTCTGGCAGAAACCGGCGTCCGCGGGTTGTGGTGTAGACCTCGGCCAGGGCCGCGCAAAGTCCGGCTTCGCCGCGTCCGTTGGAATACCCTGTGCGACCCGATTTCAGCGCGGCCGCTGCCGCGTCGCACAGTTCAGTTGGGGTTGGAACATCTGGTTCGCCAATGGTCATTTCCACGATATCGGCCCCGGCCTCGACCATAGCGCGTGCTTTCAGATGCACTACCCATTTCCCGCCGCCCAAACCGGCCAGCCGTTCGGTAATTGCTGTCAGCCTCATTGGCGCTCAATCTCCTGCGTTAGATCCAAATCAATGATGGCGGAAACGGATTGCAGCCCGATTTCGACCAGTTCGCCCGGCGCAAAAGCATCGGGAAGGGCGCCGCCCTCAAGCCAGAGGCCGTCAATAACCGCGTTGCAGGCAATGGCCAGTTGACGCAGGCGGGCCGGAGAGGGCGCGCGGCCCGCTTCTTTCATCGAAGCGGCGATCAGCCCCTCCAGTTGGTCGCGAAAATAGGCGTATGTGCGTTCGTGCGTCGCCTTCATCTGTGGGTCGCGCTGCACCTTGTTCAGAAAGCTGGCCCACAGCGCGATTGCCCTTGGGTCGACAACCGGGGCTGTCAAAGACGCCGTCACAAAAGCGATCAACCGGGCGCGTGCGCTGGCCGCCGCGCCGTTTGCCGGGGCAAAGGTTTGATCCGTCATGGTGTTCATGTGGTGCTCGTAAGCGGCGACGATCAGTTCCTCCTTGGAACTGAAGTAATGCCGGATCAGTCCCTGGGTGACATCTGCACGCTCGGCGATTCCCCGCACCGTTGCCCCGCGCACGCCTTGTTCGGCCACCAACTCGAGCGTGGCCAGAATCAGCGCCTCCTGCCGGGATTCAGCCGATTCCCGCCTGAATTTTTTGCGCTCTTCGCTCACGACAGTTCCTTTTTTCTGGCGGCTGTAATTATACACTTGCATAATTACTAGGTTCGCGGCTTACTGCAATCAGAATTTTGGGGTCAATGAAAATGGACGCTGCCACCGCATCAGTTCAACAGACGGACACGCGCCGCGAGGCGATCCGGGTCGAGGATCTGCACAAGTCCTTTGGAAATCTGGAGGTGCTGAAAGGCGTGGATCTGACTGCGCATCAAGGTGACGTCGTGGCGATCATCGGCGGCTCGGGGTCGGGCAAGTCGACCATGCTGCGCTGCATCAATTTTCTTGAGACGCCAAGCTCAGGCAAGATCGTGATTGGCGGTGAGGAAGTGGCGATGCGGGCTGATGGCAGCCCGGCCAGCCAGAAGCAAATCGAACGAATCCGAACCAAGCTGGCGATGGTGTTTCAACAGTTCAACCTGTGGACACATCGAACCCTTCTGGAAAACGTGATCGAGGTGCCGGTACATGTCCTGAAGGTTCCGAAATCCGAGGCGATCGAACGCGCACACGAATTGTTGCGTCGGGTAGGGCTGGGCGGCAAGGAAGACACGTTCCCCGCCTACCTTTCTGGCGGGCAGCAGCAGAGGGCTGCAATTGCCCGGGCATTGGCGGTGGACCCTTCCGCCATGCTGTTTGATGAACCGACCTCGGCGCTGGACCCTGAACTTGTGGGCGAAGTTCTGACAGTGATACGCGATCTTGCCGCCGAAGGGCGCACCATGCTGCTGGTCACCCACGAAATGAAGTTCGCGCGCGAAGTCGCGAACCATGTCGTCTACCTTTATCAGGGTCGTATTGAGGAGCAGGGGAAGCCTGCCGAGATCTTTGGAAACCCGCAATCCGAACGACTGAAACAGTTCCTCAGTTCGGTGGCGTAGCACACAAAAAACCGAATAATATCAACAGGGAGAAACCTATGAAACTCAAAGCACTTCTGACCGCGGCCTCTGCCGTGGCCGTTTTGACAGCAGGCGCCGCTGCGGCTGAACAGGTCAAGATCGGCATCGCAGCCGAGCCTTATCCTCCGTTTGCCTCGCCCGACAGCTCGGGCAATTGGGTCGGCTGGGAGATTGAGGTGATCGGTGCCGTCTGCGCTGCGGCGGAACTGGACTGCGTGATCACGCCTGTTGCGTGGGATGGCATCATCCCGTCGCTGACCGGCCAGCAGATCGACGCCATCATGGCTTCGATGTCGATCACCGAAGAGCGCCTTAAAACCATCGATTTCAGCGACCCCTACTACAACACCCCGGCGGTGATCGTGGCGGACAAGTCGATGGACATTGAACCGACCCCAGAGTCGCTGGCGGGCAAGATTGTCGGCATCCAGGCCTCGACCATTCACCAGGCTTACGCGCAGGAATACTTCAAGGACGCAGAGCTGAAGGTCTACCAAACGCAGGACGAGGCAAATCAGGACCTGTTCGCGGGCCGCATCGACGCGACCCAGGCGGACAGCATTGCCATGGCCGACTTCGTGAACTCGGACAATGGCAGCTGCTGCGAGATCAAGGGTGCCGTTGCGGATGACCCGGCGATCCTGGGCCGCGGCGTTGGTGCCGGTGTGCGCAAAGGCGACACCGAGCTTCTGGAGGCGCTCAACAAAGGGATCGCGGCGATCCTGGCAGATGGAACCCACGAGAAAATCACCGCGGGCTATTTCACGACCAGCATCTACTAAGGCGCTGCTGTGACCGGACTGTTTGAGACACTGGGCCTCGGCGCCAGCGCCGAGTTGCTGTCGCTGTCAAGCTGGGGAGGCAACCTGCTGCGCGGGCTTGCCAATTCGCTGCAGATCGCCTTCGGCGCATTTGGGATGGGGCTGGTAATCGGGCTGTTCGGAGCCTATGGAAAGCTATACGGCGGGAAGGTCACACGCGATCTTCTCGCTATCTACACGACTGTGATCCGGGCGGTACCTGAGCTGGTGCTGATCCTGATCCTCTATTACGTCGGCAGTGATATCATCAACAAGATTTCTGAGGCGGTCGGCGGAGGCCGGGTTGAAATCAACGGTATCGCGGCAGGCATCTGGGTGTTGGGCGTGGTGCAGGGGGCCTATGCCACCGAAGTTCTGCGCGGTGCCATCAAGGCTGTTCCGGTGGGGCAGATCGAAGCGGCAAAGTCTTACGGAATGCCAGCTTTCATGATCATGCGTCGGGTAACGATACCCGCGATGATGGGGTTTGCGGTGCCGGGGCTTGCCAATTTGTGGCTCATCGCGACCAAGGACACGGCGTTGCTGGCCGTTGTCGGATTTAGTGAATTGACCCTGGAAACAAGGCAGGCGGCAAGCAGCACCCGGGCCTATTTCACTTTCTTTCTGGCGGCGGGCTTCCTCTATCTTATGGTGACCCTGTTTTCGGGTGTGGTTTTTGCCCGAATTGAGAAATGGGCACGGCGCGGTCAACCTTCGCTGAAAGGGGACGCCGCATGACAACATTCAAAGCCCTGATGCAACCGCACCGCATCGTTATGATGCTTCTGTTTGCGGCATTGGTGATCTGGTGCGCGTTATCGCTGCGCTGGGACTGGATCCCAAAATATGCGCCCTTGGCACTGCAAGGTCTTTGGACCACGGTTTGGCTTCTGGTTGTTACAACTGTTCTGGGCTTTCTTTTGGCTGTGCCGCTTGGATTGGCGCAGGCGGTCGGGCCTTGGTATCTGGCCACTCCAGCTCGGGTATTCTGCACCATAATTCGCGGCACGCCGCTGCTGCTGCAGATTTGGTTGCTGTATTATGGGCTGGGCTCTCTGTTTCCCCAGTTTCCCTGGATCCGCGCATCGGAACTATGGCCGTACCTGCGCCAGGCGTGGCCCTATGCAGTGCTCGCGCTGACCTTGTCATTCGCGGGCTATGAGGGCGAAGTAATGCGCGGCGCGTTTTCCGGGGTGGCGAAAGGGCAGCTTGAGGCCGCAAAGTCATTTGGCATGCCACGTTTCACCATGTTCCGCCGGATCTGGTTGCCGCAGGCAGTCCGCAACGTGCTGCCGACTTTGGGTGGCGAAACAATTTTGCAACTCAAGGCAACCCCGCTGGTGGCGACCATAACAGTGGTCGAGATCTATGCAGTTTCTTCCCGGGTTCGGGCAGACACCTTTATCGTCTACGAACCACTGCTGCTGCTTGCGCTCGTTTATATGGCGATTGCGGGCCTGATTGCTCTGGCATTCCGGCGGTTCGAAGGGGTTTGAATCGCTTTGACGCTTTTCAGATAAACTCGACTTTAGGTTAGGTAAGTGTTTTGCCTGCTTCAGTTTTCTTGCCAAGACTTTTCCGTCAAAGATCTGCCAAAGAAAACAACCGCTCACCTCCAGGCAGCTGGAAAGAACCGAAGAATGGTCAACTCTTTGAAGAATGACGGTTGCTGACCCGGCGGCAACACGACATTCGAGTGAGCGTTTGGACGCAGAGCGTATCAGGGGCTTTTGTGGTTCGCGACCATTGCCGTATTGACGCAACAGCCATGGCAAATTTTCTGGATTTCAGGGTCCCACATGGAACATTACGTGGCATCTGCGCTAAAGTAAGGTGTTAATTCAGTTGCTATGGATATGATCAAAATGACTATTCGCACCCAAGCCGTCGCCCTTGTCCTTGCTGCGACGTACCCGGCAGCTTCAATGGCGAGTGATACTGAAGTTTCCCGTGTCATGGCACCGTTCCAAAAGCCGGCTGTACTCTCTGCATCCGGCGTCGACTGGACAGGTTTTTCCGTTGGTTTGGAACTTGGTTATGCCCCCGACGTGGAAGGCTCCAGCGGCCCGATCTACGGCGCGAAATTCGGCTGGGACTACGATTTCGGCAAGGTCATAATCGGGTATTTTCTGCAATACACCCGGACGAATCTGGACATTGACCCTGGTTTCGAACTGGGTTCATACAAGCGTTTTGGCGCGCGCGGCGGCATCGACAGCGGGTTGAACATGTACTACGCCAGCGCCGGTTATGCTGAACTCGACACGCACGCCAGCGGCGATATTAATCCTGGCGAAGGCGATGGTTATTTCGTGTCTCTTGGTTATGAACGTTTCATCCGCGAGGAGATCACGCTTGGCGCCGAGTTGGTCTATTCTGAGTACTCGGATTTTGAACGTGACTTTAAAGACTTGGGTGTAACCACACTTTCGTTTTCCTTGAACTACAGGTTCTGAATCGGAGCGGGCCACTGGCCCGTATTCGATCATGCGGCCCGGGCAGCGCGGCAAGGGCGTCGCGTGGATTTCCCATTTGTTAGGCGCGGCACATGGTATCTGCATGATACCGATATGCTTTTCTTGCCACCCGTCGGAGTGTACCATTGGTCTTGCGCATGTTGCGCGAGTCCTTCGGAGCACTTGCGCCCCACGCGTTGTCTGCAAGGAGGCGTAGCAATTCGGTGCCAATCTATCCCACGCTAAAGACCGTATTCATTCATATTCCAAAAACTGCGGGATCGACGGTTTCAACAATTTTGCGCCGCCCGAACCTTTTGAATTTTACGAAACATGATCCTTCTCCTTCGATCGATAAGCACTCGTCATTATTTGTGCATCTCGAGCAATTGGGGCCGGAGGCGGCAGACTATTTCAAGTTCAGTTTTGTTCGGAATCCTTGGGACAGGTTGGTCTCGGCCTATCACTATATCATCGCGCGGCGTCAGGAACTGGAACTGGTGGCCAATCACCCCGATTTCGAGAGCTTCCTGTCTTCATTCACGGAAGAACCTTCAAAGTACCTCGACATACCCTATTTCAAACCTCAATCCAGTTTTCTCGTAAATGACGACGGTGAAATGCCGTTGGATTTCCTGGGCCGCTTCGAAACCCTCGATAAAGACCTAAAAGTCGTGCTTCGGGAAATCGGCAGCAGGCGTATGTTCTTCAAGCATCGAAAGAAATCGAAAAGGCGGGATTACCGGGAATACTATTCCGATGAAAGCAGTAAAGCGGTTGGTGAGGTTTACATCCGCGACATTGAGTATTTCGGGTATGATTTCAACGACGGCCTGGTTCGCAAGAAGAACTTCTCTCTCCGAAAGTTGTAGCCCCAAGGGGTGACTGAAGGTAAAATAGAATTGGTTTCTACCCGGGCATTGAGTTCGCGCAAAGCGCACGAATCCTCCGATTCGATGCCTTAATTTAGGCAGGTTCAAACCCGACCGTAGTCAACCCGATCAAACAAATGGTTCGGGAGAGCTTGCGTCTGGAACCCGCCGTCATGGGAGCGCCACGAGATCAAGATGGGTCCAAACTGGTGCCATCAATTCGCTACACCCTGGAATTTGGTTGGCTTCAAACGATACCCTGCAAATCACCTTTGAAACAAATCCTTGCGCAACGTCGTAAGGGCTTCGGCGTCGATCTTGGCGTGAATAACAGTTGTTGCCCCGCTGGAAAATTCGCTGGTCAGGGCTGGCCCCAGATCCTCCGGCGACTCTATCCAGATTCCTTTGCCGCCACACAACTCAGCGAACCGGTCGAACCGGGGCGAGGCGATTTCGGCACCAAGCAGACGGCCTTCGAAAAACTCCTGTTGATAAGCTTTTTCCGCTCCCCATGCCTCGTTATCCAGGACCACGATCACTATCGGCAATCCATATGAGATTGCTGTCTGAATTTCAATCATCGTGTATCCGATCGCGCCGTCGCCCATGATTGCCACGACCGGTCGATCCGGGGCGGCGGCCTTGGCGCCAATAGCCGCCGGAAGACCAAAACCGACCAATCCGAAGTCCAGCGGTGTGATCAGGGACCTGGGTGCATAGTGGGCTAGCCGGTCTGCTGCCTGAAGACACGTGTTGCCGGTATCCAGCGTTACAATTGCATTCTCGGGCAGTACTTTCCGAATTTCCGCCAAGGCGCGTCTGGGGTGCATAGGCCGCGTGGCGATCCTGGCCTCTTCGTCACGTTCGGCACGCAAGGTTTTCATGTCGTCTTGAAAAGAAATACGCCATGGATCAGCGGCGGGCTTTGAACATTTTTCGGTCAATGCGACGGCCGTTTGGCAGGCGTCTGCCTGAACTGCGATCTCAGCCGGAAAATAGCGACCAACGGCGGACCCTTCGATATCCACTTGGGCAATTCGGGTATCGGCTCCGACATAGTCATTGCTGTGAAAGGTCGAGTTGAACCCCAACCGCGCGCCCAGAACGACCATAACGTCTGCCTCTTTGGTCAGGCGCGAGGCGACGCGATTGCCACGTGGCCCCGCCTGTCCGGCGAACCAGGGATGACCATGCCGCATGACATCCGCATGACCCGTGGACGCGACCACCGGAACCTCGAGCGTTTCGGCAAGCCTTGTCAGCGTGTCGCACCCGGCACTCCACTTAAAACCGGCACCTGCGAAAATCACCGGGCGCTTTGCGCCGGACAGCAATCTGGCAATCGCGGTCACATCCTCGGGTGCAGGCGGGCCGGGGCGGGCTATTTTGACGGGCTCCGTCGCAATGGGCGGAACCTGGGCCGCGAAAAGATCGCGTGGGACATGCAATACCACCGGCCCGCGTCTACCCGAACTTGAAAGGCGGATCGCATCTTCGAGCATTGGCGCCAGTCGGCTGGGATCGGTCACCAACACCGAACGCTTGCAGATCGGAGCAAACAATGCGACCTGGTCGACTTCCTGAAACGTATCCTTGGCCTGATCGGACCGGCTGATCGCCCCCGCTATGACGACAAGCGGTGAATAGGCCAGATGAGCTTCGGCTACGGCAGTTACAATATTGACCACGCCGGGGCCGGCCTGCGCGCCGAGGACGACCCCGGGTTTGCCCGTCATGCGCGCCCAGGCATCCGCCATGTGCCCAGCTGCGCGTTCATCGCGGGCGCCGATATAGGCGATATCGCCGCCGCGATACATTGCGTCGTAAAGTTCCAGCATCGAGCCGCCAAGTAATCCGAATACCGTGTCGATCCGGTTGGCCTTCAAAACGCGATAGACGGCCTCACCGCCATTGATCGTGGTCATCATTTACTCCTCGGATCGGGGGCGCAGGTTCTTTGGGTCGAAAAGGGCTTCGTCATGGACTGTAACAGGTATGTCCTGGTTCAGAATTTGCACCGAAAGCCCAGTTCGCGCCGTACCCCTGCGCACGAATAACCAGCCCAGAGATCTACCGATCGTGTAACCATATCCACCCGACGTTGTCAGTCCGACAACAACGCTGTTATGCAGGACGGGTTCTCCGCCATGAATGTCGATACGATCTGCGTGGAGTTCGCAATAAAGCAGTTCCCATTCCGGTACGTGGGCCAATAAGGCATTCCGCCCAATGAAATCGCGCCTTTCTGCACGAACGAAACGGTCCAAACCGACATCCAGCGGACCGACATCGGTGGTCAGTTCGCCCGAAGCGCGATAGGCCTTCTCCATTCGCATGCCGTTGAACGCGTAACTGCCAAGATCAATCAGGCCGTGCCCGGCACCTGCCGCGTGGAGCGCATCATAGATCTCCGCGATCCGGTGGAGTGGCGCGTGAATCTCCCAACCCAACTCTCCAACAAAAGATACTCGCAAGGCATAGACCGGCACATCCGCCACGGTGATTTCCTGCCCCGACAACCAGGGGAAGGCGGCATTCGACAGATCCGCGTCGGTAAGTTCACGCAGGATTTTGCGCGAGTTCGGACCGGACAGGGCCAGCATCCCCCAGTCCGAAGTTCGGTTGATTATCCGCACGTCCTCGCCTGGCCGAATGTGTGATCGGATCCAATCAAAGTCCGGTTTGGCGCGGGCTATTGCGGAGCCTGTGAAATACCGATCCCTGGCAATGCGCCAGATCGTCATCTCGGTTTCGAACCGTCCATTGGGCGTTAACAGGTGGTTCAGGCTTATGCCTCCGTCGCGGGAGGGGATTGTGTTTGCAGACAACCTGTCCAGCAGATTGCAGGCATCCGGGCCGGTAATTTCGAACTGAGCAAATGCGCATAGATCAATTACGCCAGCAGACGCACGGGTTACTTGCGCCTCGGCCATCGCGTTGGTGTGCCATGGCTGGTGCCCCCAGCCTATCTGCTCGACTTCACCCGGCATACCAAAATACCGTGGGCGTTCCCACCCTGCGATCTCGCCGAAAACCGCGCCTTTGGCGGCCAACCGATCATACAGCGGATGTCGCTTGATCGGGCGAAGGGACGTGAACTGCTTGCCAGGGCAGGGCGTGTCATGGCGGCGCATGAATTCATCTTTGGTGCGTTCGACGATAAAGGTGTCACTGGCAAAATCGCCGTAACGGCGCGGGTCCATCGACCTTGTGTTGATCTGCGTTTCGCCGTGAACCATCCAGTCGGCCAGCACCTTGCCCGCACCGCCGCCCCACGCGAGGCCGATAGACGACCCACAGGACAGCCAGACATTCGGCGCACCCGAGGGCCCAACCAGCATCCCCCCGTCGGGTGTGTGTGTGATTGCACCCCGAACCACTCGCTTGATGCCCAGATCAGCAAGGACAGGCATTTTTTCAAAGGCGATCATCAGGAAGTCGCCAATCGAGTCGTAATCGGCCTCGAACAGTTCATTTTCGGCCTTCCAGGGCGCACCCTGCGGCATTGTCCAGACGGTCGGGCAAACATGGCCTTCGTATATTCCGATCAGGCCGGACTTCTGTTCCTGTCTGATATACCCGCCAAAGGCGTTGTCGCGCATAACCGGCAGTTCCGGGCGGTTTTCGAATTCAGGCACGGTATCAGTGACCAGATAGTGATGCAGGCACGAGACCGAGGGGATTTTCAAACCAAACCACTCTCCAACCTGATTGGCATAGCTGCCTGCGGCGATCACTACGTGTTCGGCCAGTACTTCACCATTTTCCGTGCGCAGCAGCCAAATGTCCCCTCGTCGGCTTGCGCCCAGAACCTGATTGCGGCGGTCAATTTTGGCCCCACGCGTGCGGGATGCCGCCGCCAACGCCTGGGTCACGCCGGACGGGTCGATATGTCCGTCTTCGAACGTCCGGACTGCCGCCTTGACGTTGTCGACCTTGTAAAACGGATTGCCTTTTGCAACCTCATCCGGCCCGACCAGTTCCATCGGCAGATTGAGCATCTTGCCCACACCCATGATGGATTTCATCCAGTCAACCTCATCATCGGTGGTGGCAATGCGAAAACCGCCGACTTCATGCCAACCGATGCTTTGGCCCGTCTCTTTTTCAACCTGCTTGTATGTGGCGATCGAGGTCTTGTTGATCCATCCCGCAATACGGCTGCCGACGGCGTGGGCGATCTGTCCCGCGGCGTGCCAGGTCGAGCCACTTGTCAATTCCGCTTTCTCGAACAGAATCGTATCTGTCCAACCGTTTTTGGCCAGCTGAAACTGCGCAGCGACCCCCATGATACCGCCGCCAATGATGGCGACACGGGTGGTGCGCGTCCCGTCCGTCACGAAAATGCTTCCTTCGCGGGTTTCAAAGTGGCCTGCGCCGAAAACCGCACACAGGCGATTTCGACTTCAACAGGCAGCGTGCCATCCGCAGTCCAGGATTTTTCTTCGAAAGACCGCTGGATATCGTGCACAACTGCCAAGGCCACGGATCGGTTGAACCGATAACTCCAGGCCGACGACGTTATCTGCCCGATGGCGCGCCCGTTCAGATAGATCGGCTCATCGTGGATCGGTATCGCGGCCGGATCATCAAACAGCAGCGAAACGATCCGTTTTTTCGGCTCCAGCTCGAGCAGCGCATTTTCACCCACAAAACCAGAGCCAAAGGCGCAAAAGGCCGCAAGCCCGGCTTCGACGGGTGTGGTGCCGGGGGTCAGTTCGTGGCCAAAGGCCCGAAAGCCGCTTTCAATCCGCAAAGAACCACTAGCAAAGAGACCAGCATGGGTCGCCCCGGCCCTCACCAGCGCCTCATGCGCGGCCATTGCCATTTCTGCTGGGATATAGAGTTCGAACCCTTCTTCGCCGGTAAAGCTCAGGCGGCCGACCCAGCTACGGGCGAGGCCGATTTCAGCGGGCCTGAACTGAAATCTCTTGAGATCGGGCAGGGGAGTGTTTGTGGTCGCTTGAAGAACATCGCAGGCCCTTTGTCCGGCGAGACCCAGGATGGCATATCCGCTTGCTACATCAGTAAACTCAACACGATATACGCCCCGCGTTTCACGCATCCTTTTCAGGTTACGCACAACTTCACTTGCACCCGTGATCATCAGGAAGGTTTGCGGGCCGTGCCGCTGAACCGTCACGTCGCTCTCGATCCCGCCTCGTTTGTTCAGGATTTGCGAGTACACAATCCGACCCTCGGCAACATCTATCTGCGCCGCACACAGCCGGTTCAGAAAGGCGCAGGCATCGGGGCCTTGGATCATGATCTTGCCGAACGCACTCTGGTCCAGAATGGCGGCACCCTCGCGGCAGGCGGCCACTTCGCGGCCGACCTGCTCGCGCCAAGCGGGCACTCCGAAGGTCAGCGGCAAGTGGGCGGCTTCACCGCCGAAATGCACTGCACGTTCCCATCCGCCGCGGGATTCAAATCGTGCCCCTGCGGCCACCAGCCCCTCGTGAACAGGCGAGCGACGCTGCCCCCGCGCAGTCTCCATCGAGCGCCCGGGGTAGGGATTGTCGTAGTGGCGTCCCAGAACTTCGGGAATGCGTGCCTCCAGCGCGCCCAGAACGTTCATCTCCGGGCTAAACCGCCGGATATCGGATTCGCTTAGTTCCATCGTCGGCTCGCCGGCAATGATCCATTCGGCCATTGCCATGCCCGCGCCCCCGGCCAGCGCGATACCGGTGGAGTTCATCCCGCCGATCAGAAACAGTCCAGGAACATCCGAGCTTTCTCCCAACATGAACTGGCCGTCGAGGGTGAAACTCTCAGGACCGTTCAGCAGCATCCGCACTTCGGCACGCTCCAGCGCGGGAATGCGTCGCAGCGCGTTTTCCATCATTGGCATGAAATGATCCCAGTCTTCGTCCAGCAGGTCGAAGCTGAAATCAGCAGGCAGGCGATCCAGTGGCAGGCCCTTGGCATGGGGTTCGAATGAACCCACCAGAAGCCCTTCGACATCGTCGCGGGCGTACAGGAACGCATCCTGATCGTTGAGCGTCGGCAGATGTGCGCCCGGCCCAAGCGCCTGCACTTCGGGCAGCGGCTTGGTCAGCATGTAGAAATGCTCGCAGGCGTAAAGGGGCATGTGCGCGCCGGCCATGGCCGCCACTTCGCGGGACCACAGTCCACATGCGATCACCACCTCCTCAGCTTCGATCAGGTGGTCACTGACTTCGACGGCTGCAATCCGACCGCCTTTTTTTTGCAGACCCGTTACCTTGGTGTCCTCGAATATTTGCACACCGCGCGCCCGGGCCCCTTTCGACAGCGCCAGCGCAACATCGGATGGGTTGACCCTGCCGTCGGCGGGTGACCAGACTGCCCCCAGGACGTCGTCCACTTTGATCAGAGGCCATAGGTTGTGCGCGCGGGCCGCATCGACCACTTCGGCCTCAAGCCCGAACGCACGGCCCAGCGAAACCTGACGTTTGATGTTGGTCAGGCGATCACCGTTCGTGGCCAGCGTAAGCGACCCGGTTTGAACCCAGCCCGTCGCTTGCCCGGTCTCACGTTCGAGTGCGCCATATAGGTCAATCGAATAGTTGATCAGCTTTGTCAGAGTGGCCGACGGGCGCAAGCGACGCACCAGACCCGCCGCATGCCATGTGGTGCCCGAGGTCAGTTTGGAACGTTCGAGCACGATGATGTCTTTGCGACCCTCACGGGCCAGATGGTAGGCGACCGAGCACCCGATCACGCCGCCGCCTATCACGATGGTGCGGGCATGGTGGGGCAGAGTCATGCAGTAGCCCCATGGATTGTTCTTGTTTCGAGCGCGCTGAAAGCGCCGGCGGTACGATCGGTCATGGCTCTCTCCCGATCCGGCGGCGGCTCAGTCGAATGTCGAATTGCTGTCGCACATCGCGATCGACCGTATCCGGAATGTGTGAGGGGAAATGACTTGCAAGCAACTCACGCGCCTTGGCTTTCGCAACTTCACCGACTGGACGCGCGCCGTCTTCCTGCCAGTCAACCGGTGTGCGCCTGTCGCCAACATGAGGATAGAAATAGTCCGATTTCATTCGGTCGTAGGTATGAACCTCACCCAGGTAGT
The DNA here is from genome assembly GCF_056536425.1 of Ruegeria sp. D1(2025). NCBI lineage: Bacteria > Pseudomonadati > Pseudomonadota > Alphaproteobacteria > Rhodobacterales > Roseobacteraceae > Ruegeria > Ruegeria sp. D1(2025). The sequence goes on from NZ_JBQFPO010000015.1 coordinate 44,537, forward strand.
GACCCGGACCCCGACACACATCGGCGATCACCTGCGCTGCAATGTTGTCGGTCGTAACTTCGATCCCACGGATTGTTCGAAGCACATTGCCCAAAAGGTCGTTGTCGCTGACATAGCCTTCCAATGAAACGCCCAGAAGACTGGCATGACTGCCAGCGGCCTGCGTGACAATGTTCGATCCCGCATGTGCCGCCATGGCGACTGCCAGGCATTTCTCAGCCCCGTATTGGGAATCCAGTGTCTTGGCGTCGGTAATCCCGGCTATGGACGAAGTCGGCAAGTTGAAATGCCGCCCCATCTGCGCCGCACCGGCCATCAGGATCGCCTGTTCCCCTCCGCCACCAGACATCGACCCGGTGCGCAGGTCGGCGACCAAAGGTTTGGGTGCAAAAATCGCGCGAACCTGCGGATCGACGAGGCGGGCAAAAACCAATCCGGCGAGCGTTTCAGCCACGGCCTGTACAAGTGACCCGGCCAAGGTGGCCGGGCTTGTGGCCCCGGCCTGTCCCGCGCTGATCAATTGTACCGGAAAACCCGCAAGAATAGCGGCCTCGAGCACTTCACAAGCCTCTTCTGCGAAGCGCATGGGCGGCACAACATGACAGACCATGACAGTCAGGAACGGTCGCGCGCGAAAGGCGGCTTCGTCACCTGCGATCCTGTAACAAAGGCGGGCAATGGCCGGGACGTTTTCGGGTTCGGTAATCGAGACGGAAACATGCTTGGACGTGCCCATCAGGCAGGCATAGGCAGTGTTGAGGTCCATTGCCGCAGCAGGGTCAACGTCGCGCGCAACGACCGGACGGCTGAAATGATGGATGTTCTCCATCCTGTCGACCAGTCGGGCGGCATCATACAGGTCGGCCAGGGTTGAAGGGCGGTAGTGGCCCGTATCGATGTCGAAGACACCCGGCGCGGCGCCGCCGGTTGACATATGGACCCGCGTGCCTTCGATCCGCAGATCGTTTTCAGGAACTTGCCCGCAAAGGACGAAATTCCGCCTTGCCTGCTTGATCGACTTGCGCACAAGGGCGCGCGGAAACAACAATCGTCCGTCATCGCCCAGCGTCCCGCCCGCTGCCGTCACCTTGTCGACCATGGATGGGGTCGGCTGACTTAGTCCGAGGGTCTCAAGCAGCAGCAATGCGGCTTCCTCGGTCTGAGCGACTTCATTCGGGGACAGCGGTTTCAGGCACCCGCCAACCACACCCGGCCATACCGCAGGGCTGGCCTCGTCGCTGTTATCTTGTGTCAGACGGTCCTTGCGACCGCGCCGGCGCGTAGACATGGGCCTAATATCATGAGCTCAGCTTCATTCAAAGTCAGCCTACACAGCCATAGGGCTTGTTTACAAAAGCCGTTTTCTCAGCAATTGATGAGTAAAACTTACATTAGGGAAATTCGTGACCGCCTCTCTTCCCGCCCTTCGCGCCTTCGATGCAGCCGCCCGCCAGGGCAGTTTTCGAATTGCGGCCGAGAAATTGTCGGTCACACCCACGGCGATCAGCCATCACATTCGAGGGCTGGAAGAGCAGCTGGGCGTCAAGCTGTTTGAACGGGCCGGGCGCGAGGTCGCGTTGACCGAAGATGGCAGGCGTCTGGCGGCAGCAACGGCTCAGGCATTTGAAATTCTGGATGACGCGGTGCGCTCGGTTCGCCGCAGCTCCCGCAAAGTGGTCCGACTTGCTGCGGGGCCGATTTTCACCGCCCGCTGGCTGATGCCCCGGATCGGTGATTTTTGGGACGACCACCCCGAGATCGAGCTGGAGGTGGTTCCTTCTTATCAACCCGGCACGCTGAACCGGGCAAACATCGACATCGTGATCCGCTGGGAACGAATGGCCGAGATGCCCGAAACCGCGATCAAGCTGATCGAGCTTGCCCCCGTTGCCATAGCGTCGGAGGCATTTGTCCTGAGGCACGGTCCGGTGAATGAGCCCCAAGACCTGTTGCACTGTCCGCTGTTGCATCAAAGGAACCACTGGGGTTGGCTCGACTGGTTCCGGGCGATGAATGTCCCGGTTGATGGCCCTTTGCGTGGTCCGATCTTTGAAGATGCCAATGTTCTGCTGCGGGGTGCCGCAGAAGGGCAGGGCGCGATTGTCGGCTGGCTGCCCTTGATCGATCAGGATCTGGCCGAAGGTCGCGTCGTGCGTCTGTTTGATGAAAAAATAACACCCACTCATGGTTATTTCGTCGAGAGCACAGGACTTGGCCGATCGCGACGCGAGACCCGGGCCGCGATTGAATGGCTGCAGGTTCAAAGCCTGGGCTCGCAGGCTGATCTGCCCTGATCCCGCCAGTTGAGAAGTATCCTTCATGCCAGTGAAGCGTGAAGGGCGAATTTGGTTGAAATTGTTTCGACATCACCCTAATCACGGCCTCACCTCGGGGTGCGCGGAATGCCGCGCTGAGACGCCCATAGCGAACCCGTTGAACCTGAACCGGCTAGAACCGGCGGAGGGAAAGGTGACGGTTTCATCCATCCTTGCCCTCTCGCCGCAATGGAGGATGACATGAAACATCTGCTGATTGCTGCGGGAATTCTGAGCGCGACTTCGGCTATCGCCGCCGACAAACCTCAGCTGACCGTTTATACTTATGACAGCTTCGTCTCGGATTGGGGTCCGGGTCCGCAGGTCAAGGAAGCATTCGAAGCGGTCTGCGACTGCGAACTGAACCTTGTTGGTGTGGAAGACGGTGCCGCCCTGCTGTCGCGCATCCGTCTGGAAGGCGAAAACTCGGATGCAGACGTCGTCTTGGGTCTGGACACCAACCTGATTGCAGCAGCAAAGGAAACCGGCCTGTTTGCGCCCAGTTCGGTCAGCGCCAAATACACTTTGCCCGTAGAATGGAACGATGACGTATTTGCGCCTTACGACTGGGGGTATTTCGCGTTTGTCCATAATGCCGACGCAGCAGCACCGGCCAATTTCCGTGAGCTGGCCGACGGTGATACCAAAATCATCATTCAGGATCCGCGTTCATCCACGCCAGGGCTAGGCCTGTTGCTGTGGGTCAAAGCCGCCTATGGCGACGAAGCCCCCGAAATCTGGGCAGGACTGGCCGATAATATCGTGACCGTCACCAAGGGCTGGTCCGAGGCGTATGGACTGTTTCTTGAGGGTGAGGCTGACATGGTTCTCAGTTACACCACATCACCTGCCTATCACCTGATCGCTGAAGAAGATGCAAGCAAGGCGGCGGCGGCATTTGACGAAGGTCACTATATGCAGGTCGAAGTAGCCGGGAAACTGGCCGGAACCGATCAGCCTGAACTGGCGGACCAGTTTTTACAGTTCATGGTTTCGGATGCCTTCCAGCAGATCATCCCGACAACAAACTGGATGTATCCGGCGGTAACGCCTGCGGCGGGCCTGCCCGAAGGGTTTGATACACTGACCGTACCGGAAAAATCTTTGCTGCTGGATTCTGATCAGGCGGCAGCCGTGCGGGATGAGGCGTTGGCGGAATGGCTGGGCGCGCTCAGCCAGTAAATCCGACGCCGGGTATTGGCGCGGCGATACTGATTGCCGTGCTTATTCTTGGTACGCTCGCCGCAGTTGCCCTGCGCGCCGACTCCGCAAGTGGGTTCGGACCGGCCGATTGGTCAGCCCTTCGGTTCACACTGGTTCAGGCGGTGTTGTCCGCCATTTTCAGTGCAGGGCTTGCCGTTCCTGTCGCCCGCGCGCTGGCCCGGCGGCGTTTTCGCGGGCGGGCGGTTCTGATCGCGCTGCTGGGGGCGCCGTTCATTTTGCCGGTCATTGTCGCCATCATCGGCTTGCTGCAGGTTTTCGGCCGAGCGGGCTGGATTTCAGACGTTCTAGCGGTTTTTGGGCTACCGCCGATCCGTATCTACGGGCTGCATGGCGTGGTTCTGGCGCATGTCTTTTTCAATCTCCCCTTGGCCACGCGTCTGATCTTGCAGGGGTGGCAGGAGATCCCGTCCGAAAGGTTTCGATTGGCCGCCCAGTTGGGTTGCAACGGATGGGCCATGTTCCGGCTGATCGAAATGCCTATGCTGGCACGTATCCTGCCCGGTATTCTGGCCGTTGTTTTTGCCATTTGCCTGACCAGTTTTGCAGTTGCCCTGACTTTGGGTGGTGGACCACGCGCGACCACGATAGAACTCGCGATTTACCAGGCCTTTACCTATGATTTCAACTTGGGTCGCGCCGCGCTTCTGTCCGGAGTGCAACTGGTTCTGACCGCGGTGGCGGCCCTGGCAGCGCTCAGGTTCTCCAGGGGTGACGGGTTTGGTGCCGGGCTGGATCGTTCGATCCGACGCTGGGATGAAGGGACGCGGGTGTTTGATGCCTTCTGGATCAGCGCAGCGGCTGCCTTTCTCCTGCTGCCGTTGACCTCGGTCGTGATCTCCGGACTTTCGGGAGTGTTCGAGATGCCGGCGCAGGTGTACCGGGCGGCCTTGATATCCGTTTTGGTCGCGGCAGCCAGCACCGTCGTTCTGCTGCTTCTGGCCTTGCCGATGGCGATGACGGTTGCAACCGGGCGATACGGGATCGTCGAACTCTGCGGTGTTCTTGGATTGGCAGCGTCACCTCTGGTCGTCGGCACCGGGCTGTTCATCCTGATCCGCCCACTTGCCAACCCTACTGTTCTGGCCCTGCCTGTAACGGCTCTGGTGAATGCCGTCATGGCGTTGCCCTTTGCCCTGAGGATACTTGTTCCATCGACGCGCGAGGTTGTTGCTCAATACGGTCGTCTGGCACTGTCACTGGATATGAGCAGATGGAGTTTTGTGACACGCATTCTGCTGCCCCGCCTGCGACCGCAAATCGGATTTGCCGCGGGTCTGGCGGCGGCACTGTCCATGGGGGATTTGGGGGTCATCGCGCTATTTGCCGATGCACAAATTGCCACGCTTCCGCTTCAGATTTACCGGCTGATGGGAGCCTATCAGATGGAGGCAGCGGCCGGTGGCGCCCTGTTGCTGCTGGCGCTTTCGATGGGGGCATTCTGGCTTTTGGATCGAGGAGGGCGCTGGCATGCTGAAGCTTGATGGCTGTGCGATTTCAAATGGCGATTTCGTATTACGCGCGACCCTGCAAATCGAATCCGGATCACGGGTTGCGATCATTGGTCCTTCCGGTGCGGGAAAGTCGACCCTTTTAGAGGCGATTGCTGGGTTTCGCGATCTGGCCGCGGGGCAAATTTACTGGCGCGGCAGCGATATTACCGGATTACCGCCGGGGCAGCGCCCGCTGGCGATGCTGTTTCAGGATGGGAACCTGTTTCCTCATCTGACCGCTGGCCAGAACATCGCCCTGGGTTTGCATCCGAACGGCCGGTTGTCAGCCGATCAGCAGGCACAGGTGCATTCCGCGCTGGATCGTGTTGGTTTGCCCGATATGGCGGACCGGCGACCGGCACAATTGTCGGGCGGTCAACAAAGCCGTGTTGCCCTTGCCCGCGTGCTGGTACAACAGCGGCCTTTGCTGTTGCTGGACGAGCCGTTTGCCGCTCTGGGACCGGCGCTCAAGGCGGAAATGCTGGATCTTGTCTCTGCCCTGACGACCGAGGCCGGAACGACAATGATGATGGTCAGCCATGATCCACAGGATGCAAGACGGATCGCAAGTCATTCGGTTCTGGTGGCGGATGGGCTGGCGCACCCGGTCACCGAGACATCCACACTTTTTGATAACCCGCCGCCTGCGCTGCGAGACTATCTTGGGTGACACGTCCGCCGTCAGTTGGCCCCGGCGACCAGATTCCACAGGAACAGATCCAAGGAGCGTGAAATCTTGTTGCGGTCAAAATTATCCGAAAAACTTCGCACAAGGATTGAATCGTGACCCTTGTGAATCTCGATCGTGAGCTGCTGAAGAAACGCCAAGGCGAGTTGGTCCGAACTGTTCATCTGATCTGACAAGTGGACGAAAATGCCATAGCGCTCTTCAGAATAGACCTGAGCGTCCGCGCGGGCCTGACAATCCGGGTTTCTTTCAATGTAGGACTTCAATGCCAGCGTCACGATCTCAAGATCGCCAACCGAGTAATAGATTTGCCCGTCGCACAGCGCTTGCGCCAGTTTTTCATGGTTTGGGTAACTGCGGACAACATAGGCAGCGTCAGGATCTGTATCGGCCGCATCGGCGCTGACATATTTAGCAAGCGAACCCACATCCCACGTCAACCCAGCCACGGCATCCGGGCAATCGGTCAGGCGTTTTTTCTCATCGTCGCTGAGAACAACCTTGTCTACATCCGGATGCATTCTGACGATTTCCGAGAATGTCTCGCCGAAACCGTATTTTTCTGCAATCAGCCTAATAGAACGCGGTGCCGTGGTGCCTTCCACGATCCCTGCGACCGGGCCGATACAGGGCCAGTGACCAGCCCACTGGTCACGCGTCGTCTCCGCCCTTCCGACACCAGACAGATAGACCGGCGGGGAAACAAGCACGCCGGGATAGGACAAACGCTCTTGGGTAATGGTGGCCGGATCGCAGAGAATGTTGATTTTGCCGCTTTGTAGGTCGGTGAACCGGTCCCGCGCCTCGACAGCCTTCCATTCAACGGTGAAATCGCGGGACTTCTGCAGTTCTTCAAGAACCGTGGCGCAGATATTGACCATGTAGCCGGTGAACACCTCACCCGACGCAAGAGGCGGCGTATCGCTGGTCAAACGTCCTTCGCGATCACGCACCGCGAGATACGAAAAAGGCGGGGCGTCCGTTCGCACGCCAACGATCAGGTCCGCTTCGGCCGTGACAGAAGAGGCAGTGCCTTGCCAGGCCAAAGCCGCCAAGGCGAACGCCAAAACAGCAGGGCGTGTCATGAGCGACCATCCGATCTCTGGGGCTCGCGGATGCGGGTGCCGACAACTGACAGGATTTTCTTCATCGACCCGGTTTCAGCCAGTTCGGCGGCGATTGCGTAAAAGACCAGGAAAATGGAATAGGGAAGCGTTACCATGATTGCGATGTCCAGCAGGCCAAGGCCCGTCGCCGGGGGGACTATATTGAACAGGCTTGCGGCCAGATTTGCCACCATCAGAAGGAATGCCGATACCAACAGGGCGATACCAACCGTCACGAACCAGCGCATCCGGTCATGCTGATCCGCAACGAACAACAGGGCGCAGGCCGTCACGTAAGACAGCAAAAAGATACGCGGCAACTGTTCGATTTCATCCTTCAGAAAATTCAGGCCTGTTGTGATCATTGCGCTGCCGTCACCGTCCAGCGCGTGTCGAACGACACCATCCGCGCCGATGCAGGTTATCGCACCATAGAGAACCGTGGCCAGGAAGGCGGGCCAGAAAGCAAGCTTGGCATAATCCCAGAACGGAATCTGTATATCGTCACTGCGGGGCCAGCTGCCCTGATCCATCCTGAGATGCCGCAGCAGTATGGTAAGAAACGCCAGCAGGATAAGTGACGGGATCAGGGGGATCAGCATGGCGGCGCAGATTTCGCGCAATTCGGTCGCATCGTTTACGTTGCTGCTGAACATGGCCACCTGTTCAACCAGGACATAGCTGAAAACCGCCCCGAAAATACTTGCAAGCGTGATGTCGTGCAGGGATTGCGCGGTGTCTTCACCAGTCACTTTTTCGATGATCTGTGCCGTTGGCGTGTTCATCAGCGCTTCGGGCACTTTGCGCGACCTGATCGAATAAAGCGCAAACAGACACTGCATCGAGTCCGCCAGTTTTGCGGTTTCATCCTGCAGGCTTTGCAAGGTGTCTTTTTCCAGCTTGAAGTTGGCAATGCGGCCCAGAATGCTGGCGTACCGTGATCGCAGGTCGTCGATCCGCGCCAGTGGGGTATCTTCATTGAACAATTGCCGGAAGGCCGAGCTTTGCGGCCCGATGATTGGCGGTTGCAGCAAATCGATACAGCGCAACGAGCTTTCGATGCTTTGCACCATTCCATCCATGATCGGGTCAACCTTACTTGCCGCGATCTTCTCACGAAAAGCTTTCCACAGCGGCAGGGTCTCGCCATCCCCATAGCTGCCGTAATTCAGATCTTCGAGAGATTGCAGCACCCGAAAAATGTTTCTGGGTACACCGGCAAAGAAATAGGCGATGGCGCGGATTTTGCGCTCGATAACCTGAAAGGTGGGCGAAGCGGCCCCAAAGGTGATGGCGATGGCCAGCCAAAACGGCAGAGTACGCGGATCAACGGCAGGCCCCGTACCAGCCTCGGGGTTAACGATGGATCGGGCCACAACGTTGGACCCGCCTGTCGCAGCCGTCGCTTCCTTGCTGCCCATCACAAAGGTCGCGATCAGTTCCGGCGACATCAGCATCACGAAGTAGATGCCGACAAAGAACACCATATATATCGCCAGACCTCGGCGGTTTTCGGCCTTGGTGGTCAGTGCCGACATTCGGACGTTTTCAAGCTCTTTACGAGATGCCTGGTTGTTGGATTTCAGATTGTCCACGGCGTCAGAGGTTGTGTATTCCTTGTACGCCTCGAACAGCAGTATCAGCCCACCCAGACCGATGGCCCAAACAGCATAGTTGCCCATGTTTTCGGTTCCCCGACTCTGTTGCGTCAATCAAAGAGTTTCGCGTAACCGCACTACCAGCCGCATTTTTCATATTTGGGATTGCAGGAAGTATTGGCGTAGGCCGCAGACTCTTTGATCACCGCGTTCGCGGCAACCAATATCAAAATGATAACAACAAGATACCGCATCAGTTACTCCACAAAAAACTAAAAAACGGCTGCGCCGATCAAATGTTCATACTAAATATCTAAAAACATAACATAAAACTTGCAATTACGCAACCTGAGGGGGAGCGTTCCGCCCGATTACACCGATGCCGTCTCAAGCCGCTATGGTTGTCCGCGTTCAATGGCACAGGTTGTGGAAGTGCCAAAAAAGCTATCCAGGTAGCCGGGTGGCGAATCCGGCGTGATCCCATATGGCCATAAAAATGGTCAGGAAGTACCCGGAAACCAAACAATATCAACTGCCTTGGCCGGGCGCAGGCTTCCACTGAAAACCCACGCGAATAATCCCATGATCCGTGGTTCCGCTTTCTTTATGATCGTCATGGTTCAGGTGGTCATTCTGCACAAGCATCTCGTCAAAGGCCCAAAGGCGTTTCTTCGAATTATCGTAGAACTCCTGACTGAACATGATGTGGTCCAAGCTTTCGCGCTGTCCTTTGAACACATGCGTGTAATATACGTCGCGCGTCGAACGGTATTCCTGCATGGTTTGCGCGGTATAAAGCGCGTTGTCGGCTCCTCCCGAAGACAGAGGCGACAGGTAGGTTGGCTGTTCTGACAGAATATTGAGCGTGTTGCTTTCCTTGCCGTCATTCATGTCGCCGATCAGAACCACAGGGGTATCCGTTTTCTTTGTCAGGTTGGTTATGATCACGCGCAAAGCGGCCGCTTCGGCGGTCCTGCGCACGGTCGAGATAGCATAGCCCAGTGACGTGATATGCGGGCCGTGAACGTCCTTGTCATACCAACCCCGCTCGCGCCAAATCTGGGCCGGGCGGCGGGATTTGAAATGACAGACGAACACATGAATAACCGGTGTCCGAGGATCGGGGCGGACCTGAAAATGCATGACAGGACGGGAAAAGCCATCCAGCGCCACAGAAATATCAGGTTGCTGCGGATCATCCCCTGTCGACTGCAAAACGCATTCCTCGGGAAAATCTTCGATCCATTCTGGTTGATCCACCAGTATGTCCGAACGCACAGCGGCCGCGCATACGATCTTCTTGTTATTGTGATCCTCGGGCACCAACAGTGTATGGGTTCCAGCCAAAGACGAGTTGTCCAGCGCCGCTTGCAGCGCGTCCTCGGCCCAAAGCTCCTGCACGCCGACCACGTCCGCATCAATTCTGCTCAGCGCCTTCGCGGTAAACGCTATCTTCTTTTCATAGGTGGCCTGATCCCATCCATCTGAGTCGCCATAGATGGCCTGACCAGACAGGTGAAGGTTCAACAAATTGAAACTGGCAAATGAAATATCTCGCGCGGTCATTACTCCCTCCAAGGTATTTAGATAGAAATTTCTTTGGAACAGATCCCTCTCGAATACTCATATTTCCGGGCAGTCGGGTCCTGGTGTTAACTTTGCGGCCAGCCGTCCGAAATTCGCGGGCTTCGGGTCAGTAGCGCGGTTACATTGTATCAGAAGTTCTCCAATATTTTGCTAGAAACGCTTTTCTGTGGCAGATTTTATGAATTGGTTAAAAGGAGTTCACAGGATGGCTTTGTTTTTCTCCCGGCGCACTTACAACGCTTCAAAAAAGAAGTTCACGATAAAACCTGCCGCGAAAACCCGGTACGTCTCGATCTCACATACAAGTTCCGACGGACGCATCCGAAAAGGAGGCATCATCAAGCAAAAGAAGTGGCTTGAGATGGTGCAGAAGGCAGGAGGTGACAAAGACGTCCTGATTTACGTTCACGGTTTCAACACGTCGCAGAAGGAAATGCTGGACCGGCTGGCCAAGATCGAAAAGGGTGTGAGATCAAAAGGATATAAGGGCGCGGTCGTTGCGTTCGACTGGCCAAGCGACGGTTCTGTTCTCAGCTATGACAAGGATCGTTCCGACGCCAAGGCAGTGGCCCCTCATCTTGTGGGCGACGGAATACTGCCGTTGCTGGCCATGTCGCCGCGCCCAAAAGTTCATCTTATCGCGCATTCCATGGGGGCATTTGTTGTTTTGCGCGCCTTCTCCGATTTTGGTGACTCGGCGGGTTCTGGAAGCGGCAACTGGGGCGTCGATCAAGTCATGTTTGCATCGGCCGATGTGGATTCCGCCTGGCTCGAGAAAGGCGCGTGGGGGGGGCTGGTTCTTGGCAATCGCAGTAAACGCTTCACGAATTACTACAGCGGTCGGGACAAGGTGTTGGCACTGGCCGGCGGGCTAGTCCACGGCGGACGCGACCGCGCAGGCCATGTTGGGATGCCAACGCTCACTACCAAAGGCCATTGGGACATTTACTGCAATGAACAATACAAGCGCGACGTTCCGAAGCCAAAACGAACCAAAGTCTATTCCCATCGCTGGTGGTTCGACAGTAAGGGGTTTTTCAAAGACCTCACCCTGACCATTGGTGGCAAGGACGCCAAGTCCATGGCCACGCGCAAAAAAACCACCGGCCATGACCTGGCGTTACTGGCTTGAGTGAGCAGGGGCATGCCAAATAGGCACATTCGCGATACAGTTTCTACCGTCGCTGGTCGATAGAATGATGAATGGTTCCTTACCAGTCCCCCGCACATAACGTGAGTCAGTGCATCTGAATTTGTCAGTCATCAGTTTTGGGAAGGCGATCAAACCGGAGTACTTGATTGAGGCAAGCAACACCCTTGGATTTGCAGGAAGGTTCGCCACGGATAGGAAAAACAGTCTGGGAACTCGGCGATTTCAGGATTTACCCTCAAAATTGTTGCGGGCATCAAGGCGGCATCGCCGAAGGACCGGGGGACCGCCTTCGACGATCCGGCTGATTTGCTCCTCCTCAACACGCATTTGGCTACCGAGGTAAATTCGCTCGCGCAAATGCTCAGAACTTGGGTCGCAAAAACTGGAAGTTTTCAGGATCCGAGGCCGGCGGCCAAAACAAGGCCATCGCATAAAACGTGATCAAACCCGCCAAGATGAACTCCGTCGGTTCACAAGCCCGGTTCACCTGGGTTCTGGCCCGAAAGGTCAAACACAAAATCACATGCCTCGGCAAACTCATGACGTGGAGATGTGGTGTTCAACCCGTGCAGTCAGAGCTCAGGTTTTCTGGGCGACATAGGTATAGTAGTTGCACGCTCCGAAGAATGTCTCCTCGTTACTGGCCCGGTGCTGCGCGGACAACCAGTCGGCGGCCTCACCTTCGCTCATATCCCCATTTCGCACGACCAGCGGAATATAGCTATCGGCCAGGTTCAGAAAGAATGAACCATTGCGGGCTTCAGCGAAAACCTCGGGCAGGAAATGCGTCAATTTCAAGCCATGCCGCGCAAGGACTGCGGGCATCCTGCGCAGGACCAGAGGATTGGCAACCACGGCATTAAGTATCATGTTGACGACTTCATTATTGCGCGCCGCATTTCCGGCTCCGAAGGTCAAAGAGGCGTAGTCGCCGTCGAAGACAGCGACCGCGCCGCCAGGGCGCACAACCCGGGCAGCTTCTGCGATCACCGCATCCGGATCGCTGACATGGCTGACAAGTGTGTGGGCGAGCACCACGTCATAGCTGTTATCAGGATCGGGCAGAGCGTGGGAATCGCCGGTCCGGAAATTGACCCGCCCTGCAAGGCCTTCTTCGGCGGCAAGGCGAGTCGCAGCCTCGACCAATTCCGGGCTGTAATCTATTCCAGTGATCTCAGTGACGAGCCCTTCACGTGCTGCCAACGCGCGGGCGACTACCCCGGTGCCGCAACCAAGATCAAGCAACGTCTTACAGAACCCGAGGTCGATGTGTTGTAGATATGCTTCGCGCATTCTGACAAAGACCGGGTCGCGTCCGCGAAACTCCAGCCGGTCGACAATTTTTTGGACCCCTTCAGGGCCGAGACTTCCGATCGACTGGAAGATATCGTTGCCGCTCATAATGCTTTCATCATAGGCGATTTCTCCAAAAATGCACCCCAAGGCTGATTTTGGCAGGCTTGGAAAAGACCGATTTCCCAACGCCAGCCATGCCGGATCAAGGCGTTCGGTTGGCCCGGATTAAGACAGCGCCTTAACAGGTATGCGGCTTTGGGCTTCTGTACCGCTTGCCGCAGTGTTGACGGCCAATCACGTTACAGTCGAGTAGGGCCAAATTGTCCTGCCAAAAAGGTGCCTTTCGTGAAGCCCGGAAGCTGAACGGAAATTGTGGGTTTTGCCTGCGTACAGTTCGGCCGGTGCATAAGATGCGAGCCGGGATGATGGGTGCAAACTAACTTGTTCAGATACGCAAAATCCATTACTTGGCCCAACCAACACTCGACGAGCGCCACTCACTAGGCTTTCACATACGCGCGATCAAAAAAGGGAACACCCAGCATGACAGAGTCAATCAAACTACTTCTTGAAGGCAACAAAGACTGGGTAAATCGCATCAAAGATGAAGACCCTGGCTTTTTTGAGCGATTGGCCGAAGGTCAGTCACCGGAATATTTGTGGATCGGATGTTCCGACAGCAGAGTGCCCGCTACAGAGATTACAAATTCTCTTCCCGGATCAATTTTTGTTCAGCGCAACATTGCAAATCTTGTGGTTCACACCGACTCCAACCTGCTGAGCGTTGCCTATTTTGCGGTTCACTATCTGAAAGTGAAACACATTATTGTCTGCGGGCACTACGGATGCGGCGGAATCAAAGCAGCAATGAGCAATGAATCGTATGGTTACTTGGACAATTGGCTTTTGCATCTAAAGGATGTCTATTCGCGCAATCGATCTATTCTGGATGGGATTGAATCGGAAGAAGAACGCTTGGACCGTTTCACCGAACTCAACGTCAAAGAACAGGTTTCGAATCTGGCAAAGCTGTCATTCATTCAAAAGGCGCGGGAAGGTGGTGAGTACCCCCGGCTGCATGGATGGGTTTATTCGGTTGGTGATGGACTTATCAAAGACTTGAAGGTTAGCCCTGGAGCAATCGAAAGCCTCGAGCCAATTTACAAGTACAACAGAGACGCCTGAGTTTAGACACCCGCAACGTCGACGTTCACGCTGCAACAGCGGCGACTGATAGCCTGATCCTCGGCAATCAGGGTTTCACCGATCAGTATCATGACTTCGAAATCAAGGCGGGCACCGCAGGTCGCACCGCCATGCACGGATCTCGCGTCGGCAAGCGCGAAGACGGTTGGGGCGAAGCCTGTTTGACGCCCCTGCCGAGCCACCTGGGCGGCAATACAGGTGCGGTCTCAGCCCCCACGCTTCCAGTAGTATCGGTTGCTGCAGCCGTTACTGTGCCTTAAAGCGCCGAAAACCCAGCAACCCCATAAGCCCGCCGATCAGCAACAACCCGCTGGCGGGCAGGGGTACGGCAGATACGCTGACATTCAGATTGTCTACCCAGAACTCAGAACACCATTCCTCACACCAGACCGTATCAGGCCCAACTTGGTCATAGTCGGTATATCGAAGGGCGCTCGGAATGTTCAGCGACAGCTTCAGGCTGTCAATGTTCGCAAATGAGCTTGTGAAATTCAACACGCTCCATAGGGTAGGTCCGACCGACTGAGTAGCCACTACCGCGCTGTTTCTGATCCCCTCAAATGTCAGGTATGGAAGTGGGGCAGTGCCAGCATAAGCCCAGGCTGTGTGGGCTCGGTAGTCATCTACAGGGGCAGGTCCAGAGCCGGACTTATTCAGCAGCGACCAGCCGCGAACGTCAATCTGATTGGGCGTAAAGGACGCGCCGTTAAGAGCGCTGATCGATGACGATAGGATCCCGCTGTCATCGTGCAAGGCGAGATGATTTCCGGTCAGGTAAACGGTGCTGTAATCATAGATGAACCCGTTTGAAGTTGCTTTGCTTCCGCCCGCACTTGGATAAGGCGGGTTATGGTCGAATGTGACGGTTAAAGCACTAGCCGCGTTTGCAAGGCACACGGCGACAGCCGCTAATATCAGTTTCATGAAATTTCCCCTAATAATGCAATTAGCCTAGCCGGGGTTGTCTCATTTCGCAACTTCTTGAGTATGCAGTCTGAATCCGGGGGTTTTCGTTAGGTGTAACAGAAACTCTGGATTTTCGAGAGGCGCAAAATCAACGCAAGTGTTTGATTTTATTGGTCGGAGTGAGAGGATTCGAACCTCCGACCCCTGCCTCCCGAAGATCGGTGCAGGTGGCCAAGTTATTGATTTTTGGTCAAAGGAGCCCTGTTTTTCAGGCTGCTTTGCCAAGCAAACCAACTAAGACACGGTTCGACAGGTTCATTGAACCTGAGAGCACTGTCTACATGCGCGTTAATCCTGCAGTTCCCGTAACAGCCGCTGCGTTTTCGGCATGCGGTCCAGGCTGGCCTCAATCCTAGAACGCCACTTGGGGCCACGAGAGAGTGCATCTTCGTAGGCGTCATTCAATTCATCAGGCCGATCCTGAGCAAGCACCTCGACTAGAAACGCGGCCTGTCGTCTGTCCTTTTCTGCTTTGAGGGCATTTCCACCGGCACGGCGACGGTCCGCGACGATCAACTTGTGGATGGCATAGCGTTCTGGCTGCGGGATTTGCACCAAAACGCCACTCCGGTAGGTTACAGCAGCGTTGATAGGCTCCGCGATGAGGTAGTTCAGATGGTGCAGTCCTTGCGCATCCACTCCCAAAGTGGGCAGTTCGCGCACATCCTCATCCTCACCAAATGATGGAGTGAGGAATTCTATCAGCGTGTCGCCTCGTGTCTGTTTCCAACGCCAGGTGCGTCCGGCCGTGAGACTGGGCTGCGCCATGAAGTCGAAATCGCGGAACACATCTTCCAGCGGTGGTGATGCAGTGTCCTCCAGCACCAGCGACAACCTGGAAAAGCTGGCGATGTCGATGTCATCCGTGTGAGCGGTCATATCGATGTCGAAACGCACACCCAATTCACCTTCGTAAAGGCGGAAGGCGTGCGTCCCCACTATGGTGCCGCCTAGACGAAATACGCCGGACGTTGCCATCGCAGAGAGCAGGCTGCCCGTGGCAGCGTCCAGACCCAGGAAACCCTCTGCTCTTAGGAGTCGCACGAGGCGCGCCCGGTTGCGGCGGCGGTCTTCCTGTTGGGCTTTCAAAGTTTTGTGCTGTTCCAGCCTGCCGCGCAGTTCCTCACAATCCTCTCCCAAGTAGTGCTTTTTGACATC
Organism: Ruegeria sp. D1(2025); assembly: GCF_056536425.1. Classification (NCBI taxonomy): domain Bacteria; kingdom Pseudomonadati; phylum Pseudomonadota; class Alphaproteobacteria; order Rhodobacterales; family Roseobacteraceae; genus Ruegeria; species Ruegeria sp. D1(2025). The sequence continues at coordinate 60,324 of NZ_JBQFPO010000015.1, forward strand.
GGAACCGACCCGGTAGGTGTCATACCAGTAGGTCCTGTCGTTGCGTTCGACTCGTGTGGGGGTGCCTCGGATGTCCGAAACAGAATCGTCCCGCAGTGAACGCAGGAGATCGTGATAAGCGGCATGTGCTATGGATGAATGGCGCGTGAACATCTTGGCTTCCACTGTGCTCAACGGATTTTAATTTTGTTGAACATGGCGTATGTTCAACAAAAAGTAAAGATGTTGAACACCGCGCTTTTAAGGGATATTGTTTGGCTATGTCACGCCAATTCTCAGACTACCTGCGCGCTCGTGTTCACGTTCCACTTGCTCCATAGATATCCAACAATAGGTCAGGATTCGAACCTTCTCCCGCCAGTTCTGACTTAAGGTCTTGGAGGATGGGCAAGAACTTCAACCGCCGCCTTTGGAAATTAGTATTGGCCCCACGACGGGCCTTCAGGTCGCGCTCTGTTTTCTCAATGATAGCCAAGAGGTCATCCGCCAACGGGTCGGCCCCGATCACCAATGCTGTAGGATCAACGAGACGCCATCTTACCAGGCCTGCAAGTAGGAAAGGCGCGTAGTTGAACATTGTATATTGACCGCCAATATTACGTTGGAAGTCCGCAATAGTCCTCTTGGTCAGCTTCTCTACGTCTTCTCGTTTCAAGTAAGATGGAGCGGTGTCAGAACGAGACAGCATGAACGCCATGGCCGCGCTTTGTCGGTTCCAGATCCAGTCCTCAATTGACGAAGTCAGAAGCAACCGCATTGCTCTCGCTTCGTCCTCTTCACTTCCTACGATGCGGCCAAGGCCCTGATATACGAGAACCCAACTTGCTTGATGTTTGACGAACGGGTGGTTGCGCCCGGACGCTTCAATACAGTCCATCAGCCACGTCGCGACATCGCGCGGGCATCGGCGGAACTGCCAACTCAAGAATTTGAGAGCCTCGTTGTCTTCCGTTCCGTAACCGCTTTTGCCCCTCAGGCGCTTTTCAGTAACCTCAAGCGCTTTGCTGGTCAGAATTTCAAACCGCTCAAGGGTTTCTGCCGCGATCTCAGGAGGCACGTCGCCGTCACTTGAGATGCAGTATTTGCCAAATGGACGCTGTGAAAGTTTTTGCCGAAGGGTCGCCCAATCCGTGCGGCTACGATTAGGTTCGGGTTCGAGCAAAGTTAGCATACCCGCGGAACGTTCGCTGTCATGCCATGCCTCCATGCCGCAGGGAAGAACCAGACGTTTGGGAATTGATACTTGCGTATCCAAACTCTCTATGATCTCAGACCAGGGCCTTTCCTCTTCCAGTGCTTCATCCCAATCCACCACGAAATTCCGCCCCAAGTCCGGCGCTTCCATGAGGATTCGCGCTCGCCCGGCGGCCGGCTTCTGTTCTACCCAAAGCGAAACGGCGGCTTGATGCTTCAGGGGAGTTCCAAGCAATACGCTTGCCTTTCGAGGCCAGGGAGCTTCTTCTTTCCGCAGGAATACTGAGACGCTCTCCTGCCCGGCCGGAATTGCGAGAGATGCTGCTTCAGGGCTTCTGTAAATCCGACCTGCTTCGAGCGTTTCTTCTTTCCGTATAAGATCGAAATTCTTTGCGCCGTCCGATCCGAACACGATGGTGGACAACCGTGGTAGAAAGTCGAAGAAGATCGGTTCCCCGTCCCCGGCTCGGCGTGCTGCTTCCAACGCACCTTCCGCAACAGCCGTTGCGGGAAGTGAATGCACCTCAACTGGCGACGCTTCTTGGATAGCATCACTTAAGCGTTCCTTGAGCCTACCTTCCGCCAGTGTCTCAAAGAGAACGATGTCGCAATCGGCCAGACTAAGCTCTGAACACGGGATACTGACCGCTTCAGACGCATCATAATTGGTAAGGTCCAAGAGTTCCCAATCACCGTTGGGCACGCGGAGCATCTCAGGATAGCAATCCATCCCTAAGCCAGCTTTCCCGACCGAATTTGCGATGGCACGATGAGCTGTTCGCGCCGAAAAACCCTCGGTTCCAACAGCGGCGTGGCGGGCACATTGGAAAAGGGACTCGTATCCGGCGTCGCACGGTATTTGCGCAGCGGCTTCGCGTCTCTCCGGAGCGAGAACATTCCTGGCGCTTCGAATACGCAGTTTTTGAACAGACAAGCCTCGGCGCTGATGGGAGACGACGCCTACAAGATGCCCTTCAGTAACCTGATCGCGATGAATGGCGAACAACGCGGTAAGAACAGGCCGCCAGACCAATGCACCATTGCGGAACTTCCCTCGAGCAACTGCTTCGAGAAGGTGCTCCTGGATGACCTCATCGCCATCCGGGCCCTCATCGATCGAAACGACCGTGTTTGCTGAACCGCTAGCAGATCCCAAAAATGCCTGAGCGAGTTTTTCGACACCGTCATCCTGCATTTCCAGCAGTGACCGAACGGGAATGCGTCTTCCTTCTGACCCGACATCCCCCCAACCACCACCGCGACCATGCGGAGCAATGTCAGCCTGCGGTCCTCCGATCCAACCTGCGAGGCGGCTTTCTCCGATCCGCACAATCGACGAAAGCGGGCCACTTGGGACGATGTCGGTAGGCCCAATGATTTCGTCTTCACCCGGAACAGAGTGCCAATTCTTCGCGACGAAATCCCTCCATCCGTTGAGGTCGAAACCGCATAGTTTTCGGTCGGTCATGTTGCGACCTCGTATAGCTCACTGCGAATAAAGTCGCGCACCGCTTGGAATCCCTTCGAGAGGTCTTCGCCGGCAGGGCCTATGGCGATTGCCGTAGCGCTCGCTCTCCCATAAGCTGCGCTCTCTCCAGCTGCGACTCCACGTGCTGGGGTCATGATCAGCCCATTCCGTAAAATTTCCGTCTGAGCGAGGGGCTGGATTTGGTGAAGCAGTTGAGCTGCCCCCTGCACAGCATCCTTGAGGTCAATTCTACGCATCGCATGTGGCGTCCATACCGCGACCCTGCGCGGAAGGTCAGCCCGTTTTGGATCGGAAATTCTGAGGGCGACGTGCGCTTGTGCCGCGCTCAACATGATTCCTGGTCGCTCAGGGCGTGCTTGGACTTCAACAATGCGGTTAGTGTCGCGAAGCCAAAAGACGGCGATTGGCCGATCCTGATTGAACCAGCGTCCACCTGTTGCCTCACCGCTCCACGAAATCGGCGACTGAGCGACAAGTTCTGCCTCTTCCAATTCGTCGATGGCAAGGATGATCGACAGAACAGAAAAATCCGTCCAAGTTTCGGCCTGCCAAGCCCAAAGATCATCTTCAATTTTTCGGCGTAAAAGAAGCCTAAGCCATCCCTCATGAACCTCTCGATAGTTGCGATCTTGAATGAGCACATAGTTTGGCTGGACGCCGGCCGACGCGATCATGACACCAAGGTCATTGAGTGTTCGCGACAATACTCGACAGGCCTTTCTAAAAGCCTCAACCTGTTTGTAGCGAACACTGTCCTTTGCACGAGGGTGCTCACGGGTCCATTCGCGTGCAACATCTGCGGCAAGACGCGTGTAGGCATGCAGCACACGGTTCTCGAGCGTATCGAAATTCTCACGGCGAACCGTCGCAAGAATTCGTTGCGAAGAACCTGCACGTTCCGCAATGTTTCGCCCTGGCTGTCGGCTAAGCCACACCATCGAGGCCCGATCCATCTCCTGCACCCGATCAAGGGGAGTCAGCTCCCTGTGCCTACGTAGAACCCGGCGGATGCGTTTTTCCAGATCGCGAAGCACCGGAAGCATGCCGCGCGCCTGCCGAACGATCTCTGCCATTTTGGGCTCGGCTTCATCCTCGGCACGCTTCCAAGCATCCCTCAGGCGCCCCCAAGTGTCGCTCGGGTCTTCAATCGCTTCTTCCAGCTCTTGGATGCGCGCAAGAACTTCGTTCATGTGCCGAAGGGCCTCTGCGCCTTCTTCTTCATCCGGAGTGGCAGGATCGTGCCCCGACCTTGGACGCACCGGGAAGCCCTTACGCGCAGGCCCGACAGCTTCCTCACGCTTTGGATATGGAAACAAAACTGTTCCGGTATCGTTACCTCGGACGTTTCCTCTCAAGAGCGTCACGTATTCATAGCCGCCTGGGTTCGCCCCTTGGTAGCTACCGATCAGACTGTCTTCGGGACCAAAGGCTTCGTCCTCTCCAAAGGCTTTTGTTGCCCATGGACGTGCCAGAAACCGCATCAACGCGTGACCCCACTCCACACGAACTGTCCGGTTGCCTCGGCGAGGGACATTGACTCACCGATCGCTTGCGCCAGGGCGTCGTCCCTCAGATCGCGTTCCACAAAGTTTATCAATTTTGAGAATTGGGGACCGGCCATATCTGTTTCCACACCCCTGAGTTTCGGGAGAAGGCGCATCTCGACCTGATCCGCGAGAGCGTCGTCGACACCACGGCCGCCTTCCACCTCTGGATAATTCGCTGCGTAAGCCATGATGGCACGTCCAAGCCGATGCCCGAAAGGCCGTTTGAAGTCCCGCATCAGATCAACCATTTGTTCGATCCGGCTTGTGACACTCCGGTCACCATCGACAGACACACTCGACCGCCCCCAGCTTTCCCATGTCTGTTGAGAAAGAGCCAACGTAGGCTCGACCGTTCCTTCTGCCCGTCCGTCCTTGATTTTCCTCGGGGCGGAAAAACGAATGATATTCGCACGGTCGACAACTTTGTCGGACAGCGACTGCGTGCTTTCATCCTCATTCATCGTTCCCGCGAACAAGAGGTTGTAACCCGGAAAAATCCGGGGTGGCCGTTCCATGTTCGGAATTTCCAGCTCGATCTCAGCGTCCTTGCGTTCGTTTGCATCGCCGACATCTTCGGGGCGGGGGCGGCTTTCCAGCCTGCTGAGGAAATCCGAGAAGTAATATTCGACCCTTGCAAGGTTCATCTCGTCCAGCAGGATCATCATCATGCGATCCTGTTCCGCGTCGTCGTTGTTCAGCTCGTCGAGCGCCCAAAGAGCGCGCGCCATGTCTGTGGGTCGGAACTTGCCTTCAATGTAGTTGTAGAAGCCCATCAGGTCCTGCGGACTGTCCCAACGAGGCTGCACCGGAACTTGCAAAAACCCGATGCCCATACCGGCCGCGTATTGACGTGGGAGCTGGCTTTTGCCGGTCCCAGAAATGCCGGCAAGGACTGCCATCTGGGTCGTCTCGTTGACTTTCATAGCTGTATGGAAGGCACGAAGCGTGCGAGCAGGATAGTCGAGACCTTTTGCGCGAAGGCGCCGTTCGACGCGTTTGATGGCATCCGCCTCGTTCTCTCGGGGCGCTTTGTCCCACGTCCTCATTGCCGTGATGACTGGTGGCGTTTCTTTGAGTTCGCGGAGCGAATCCGTTTCTCCGGTTTCCCCGTCGACAGTTCGACCTTCTCGGCGAGCTATCTCGGCCTTGATGTGCGCCATTCGAGCGTCAAGCGCGCTCCTCGTTTCTTGGAGAGTTTCAATTTCCCCCTTGTAGCGACGCGTCTCTTGGTTCATCGCGGCTACTTCGGCATCCAACCGGGAATGTTCGGTATGGGTCGCGGCCAATACTTCGTGTTCCGATGCTATGCGGCTTTCCAATTCCGCCAACTGGCTTTCTTGAGACGCTTTCCGACCTTCCAGCCGCGCATTTGACGCCTCGAGTTCGAATAAGCGCTCTTCGAGACGAGAGACCCTTTCTTCTGCTTCTTCGAGCTTCTGCTGTTGGTTGCGAAGCTCTTCGACACGCTTGGAAATTCGGTCATGATCTCTCTTCAAATCATCAGTGCGCTCGATAAGCTCTTCTGCTTTTTCCAGACGTTCCTTAACCTCCAGATACTCCGCCCGCAGCGGAGCGATCTCCGTTTCGAGTTGCTGGCGTTCGACAACAGCGTCCTCTGTTTCCTTGCGAACAGCTGCAACTTCGTCCCGGCGTTCTCGGAGGCTCTCCCATTCTGTGAGGAGCTCCTCCTTCTGACGCCGCAGACCGTCGACCTCAGCCTGGATATCGGTGACGATGGCCATCGCTTCTCGGCGTTTCTCGACTTCTGCTTCGAGGTCGTCCATGAGCCGCTGCTTTTCTTCAAGCCGCTTCTCGTAAACGGCAAGCTCCTCAATCGGGCCTGCTGCTGTCACCGCCCGGTCGTGGCGGGCGGCCAAAAAAAGTTGAACCACGGCGAGCAGTATCAGGACACCCGCAATCGCCAGCACAAGTATTGTATTGTCCGTAAGCATTCTCGGTTACCTCATTGATCGTTGCTCGATGGCTCAGAGTTGTCAGACTGAGCGTTTTCACCGGTGCCAGCGCTTTCACTCATGGTTGATACTGGTTCCTGGTTCACTGGCTGTCGGTTCAACAGTTCCGCTCGTGTCTCGGAAAGTTCATATTCGGCAGCAGCGAGAGCCTCTCTCAAACGCCTGAGGTCAGCAGTCCGCGCGTCCGAAAGTGCCTCGATTTCCTCAAGTTGAGTGCGCTCGGCTTGAAGGGAGGCTCGGGCGGCCTGCGCCGCAGTCGCGGCGGTCTGCGTCTCCATCTGGAGTTCGTCGTGTCGCTGTTTGAGGCGGTCGACTTCGGCCTTCAGACTGGAAGCTTGTCCTGTGAGATCAGCAACACGCCCGAGCTCTGTTTCCGCTTCTGTCGTGATCGAGCCCAAGTTGGCCCGATTTTCCTGAACTCGCCTCTCGAGTTCGGGCAGCACTTCCTCAAGTGTCGCTCGAAGTGCTTGCAGCTGATCTACCTCAGCCTTCAATTTGCTGAATTCCGCCCGTTTCTCGGATAGTTCGGCCAGCTCTTCATCTACCGATGCGATTTGCGACTGAAGTGTAGAAAGCTGAGCGCTTCGCGTCGATAACAGTTCCTGAGCGATTTTAAGTGCTTCCCTGGTTTCAGCGCGCTGAGCTTCAGCTCGCGTCACCGCGTTCTGTGCGACCTCCATTTCGTTTTGCAATAAAGAAAGTCGCGTCTCTGCACCCGAGACACTTGCCTGCATGTCGGCTTTTCTAGCCTCAAGGTCATCGAGTTCTGAATTCAGCTTTTCAAGTTGAGCTTCTGCGGATGCTACCTTTTCCTGAAGCGCGCGTAGCCTCTCCTCGGCAGCAACGGCCTCGTCTACCTTGGCCGCCAATTCAGTTCGTGCACTTGCTATATTCGCATTCAAATCGGCGCGGCCCTGTTCGAGCCGATCCTCGTCATTTCGCAGTTGTTCGACACGACGCTCTTGCGCACGAAGGTCTTCAACAGCGGGCGCAAGTCTGTCCACTTCACGCTGGAGATCAGTCCTTCTCTCTTCAAGGCGATCGACAACCGATTGCGTTTGATCGACACCCGCTGATAATTCTTGCTCTCTCTCTTTGAGGGTCTGCACCTGGCCTTCAAGGTCAACCACCTCTGTTGCGAGGCTATTTCTTCGCTGCAAAGCCTGATTAGTTTCGCGCTCAATTCGTTGCGCATCCGCAATCGTTTTTTGTGCTTCGGCCAAACGGTCTTGCACGGCAGTCAATTGGGCCTGGCTTTCTTCGAGACGAGCCTGCGCATCCGCCTCTCTCTGAGCCGCGCTTTGCCGGCTGCTTTCGGCGCTCGCGACTTCTTGAGACAAACTCTGCTTCTGGTCAGAAAGCTCGCGAAACTGCTCACGAGCAAGAGCCAGTTGCTGTTGCGCGGATTGTAGTTCCCCGGTGTAGTAGCCGAGATTTTCCTCGATACGGCCATATCGACGGTCGAGGGAGTTTACTTGCAGGACGAGAAAGCCCGAGGCAAGGATGGCCGCCCCACCCAGCCCCAACGCAACTGCGGTGTTCCTGCTCGACTTATGATAGGTCTTGTTCGACTCGGTCAAGACACCCCTCCATATCCCTTGAAAGTTCATCCACCCAGAACCGGCGCACCCGCCAACCCATGGACTTCAGTTGATGATCGCGCCAGAGATCGGACGTCTTTCGACGTCCGTCCGGGCTTTCGTGCCATCTGCGTCCGTCGACCTCGAGGTCGAGCTTTACACCATTCGCTCCAAACAACGCGAAGTCGAGCCTTCGCCCAGCTATTTCGTGCTGGGGCTGCGGGTCCAGACCGCGGTTCTTCAGAGCATGGTAGACTTTGCGTTCCCAATCGCTGTCGAAGACACCTTCGCCTCGTTTAGTCCGTGCTTCCGTCGCCCTCGAAGCGAGCTTGGCCAGCGCCTTCGATTGCCCTGAACGAGCAAAATCGAGATCGCCGAAGATCATCGCAACCGCCCGGGCCCGCGAAATCGCAACGTTCAAGCGACGTGTATCTCGCTGAAAGAAGATCAAGCCAGACTGCGGGCTGCGTGGACCGACGCACGGCGAGAACATGATGAGATCCCGCTCCTGTCCCTGGAAACCGTCGACTGTGCCAACCTTGAGCTCGCAGGCAATGCGCTTGGGTTCATCGAGAACGGCATCGACCGCGCTCTCTATTGCGACCACTTGGGCGCGAAACGGCGTTATGACCCCGATGCTTCCCGTGTATTTGTCTTCAACGATCAGCTTTTTAAGGTGGCGAACAATCGCGCTCACTTCCGACGAATTGACGTTGCCCATTTGCGGGACCGCGGGCGCAGGAACATGTTCCCATGCGAGGCCAGGGCGCACCCCTTCTGGCACTCTCAGACGCCTCGGGTCATACGAGGTCTGCAACTGGTTGCCGTAGAAGTTCTCGCTGATGTAATCGACGATGGGGCCCGCCGAGCGATACTGGTGCTTCAACGTAATCCTGTTTTCGGCAACAGACACGCGCGATGCGAAATCGAATAGTGAACGGCGGCTTTGTGCGAAGCGCCCCATTTTGGCAACCGGCAGACCTTGAGCCTGCATCAGATTGCGATCCTGAGCCTGACCGAGTTGCGGGATGAATGACAATTGTCGATCGTCCCCAACAACGACGGCCCGCTTGGCGCGCGCCAGCAACGGAACGGCCGTCGCGATGTCGCATTGGCTCGCCTCGTCAAAAATCACGAGGTCGAACAGCCCGTCATCAAGAGGTATGCGTCGGGGCGTTCCCAAGATCGACGCAAGCCACAAGGGCCGATGTGAAATGAGGGCGCGCGAAATGTCTGTGGGGGGATGTCCCCGCCCCCCGTCGAATGTCCAGTCATCGTAGAGTTCTGCGATTTCGCGTCGCTCGTCCTCCGGGAGATGTGTCCGGGCAGACAGAATGCCAGGCAGGAGTTTCTCGGTCGCTTCCCGAATCTTCTCGCCTAGGGCGATCGGGTCGTCAGGTTTCCCAAGCGCATCGCGTTCAGATCTTTTGTCGGCCAGTGCGCTTTGAAGTTCTCTGAGGCTCATCCCGGGACGAGACGAAGCACGGTCTGTCGCCGGCGCTTCTTTTGCGAGGTGCTTGGCGAAAAACGAACCAATCCAAGAGACAAAGCGGAGCAGGGGACTTTGTCTTGGTCCAACGTCTTCAGGGTCTTGGTTGTCGGGTCGCCCGCGATCCTCTCGGACTTGCATGCGGTCCAGAATATCGGAAATTTCGCATTCCAAATCCGTGATCTTGTCGATGATGCTGACCATTTCGCTTCTTGCGATCGCGTCGCTTTTAAGCTGGCCCAATGCAAAATCGTCAACAGCTGCGTTGCGCGTCACATTTTCGCTGTCGATGAGCTGTTTGAGGGCGTCCTTGAAGCCCGTATCCGTCTCATCATTCGGGTTTAGTGTCCGGATGGCGAATGGGACGTCCGGAGCAAGAGAGCCAAGACGGTCCTCCACAGCATCAAGCGCCTGATGGTTCTTGGAGGCGACGAGGACACTGCCACCATTTGCGAGCACTGACGCGGCCATAGATACGATCGCTTGGCTTTTGCCAGTCCCAGGCGGACCGGTCACGACAGTCAAAGGTGCTTGGCATGCTGATCGAACCGCGCGCAACTGTTCCTGGTTTAGCGGAACTGCGTCGATTGCAGCAGCCTTGTCTGCACCGTCTTGAACGTCCAACCCGAATACCGCGCCAAGCGCAGTTCTCTCAAGGCGGTCCTTCGGCCATGTCGCAATCGCATCCAGGTCACGAGCAGCCCCCGCGGTGAAAGAAGAGTCGGTCGGAAGGAAGATCGCAGCGCTGTCAAAAATCCCTTGAGCCGAGGAATCGAGCTGAGTGGCGAGGTCCGTGCCGACAACGCGACCACGTATCTGACTGGCAACGGCAATCCTTACCTTCTCCACAAAATCCTGAGCCCGCAGCCCCAGCCCATCGTCCGCAAAAAAAAGGTCAGCGAGGTCGTCGCGCTTCCAACCGCTGGCACGAGCGGCACTTTTGACCCAATCAGGGTTAACCAGGACATCATTGGCATCAATCGTCAGGATTAGCCGGTCATCCTTACGGTCCCAAGCTGCTGCGAACATGCCAACGGGTTGGAAGACAGGAACTCCGCCACGTCGTCCGACCGCAATCGGCCAACCCACTGCGAGCGCATTCTCGTGACCTTCCCTTCGCACCAGAGCCTCTCGAAAGACAGGATCAATCGCGTCGAGTTCGATTGAAACAGTCAGAGTTCGCCCTTCTTCGGGACTGATAGGGCCACGCCCAGAGATCAACGCCCACTCGATTCCATGTTTGTCGAGAACCTGGGTCGTGGCTCCTCGTGGATCGGCACGCAAGGCAGAGCGCCAATATCTCAGCAGCGCCTGCGGATCGGGAGCATCTGAACTTTCGTCCTCTTGATCAGGAAGTTCGACCGCCGTCGGTTCCGAGGAGAAGGAAGCGTTGGCAGCGTGAATGACATCAACGAAGCCCTCAGGTCCTCCGCCTCTCGAAGCCGACACGCTCTCATGTCTGGGTTTGAAACCATCGACCTTTGCACGCCAACGACCGTCCCTGCCTTTCGCTATCAAACCATCGCGAAATAGAGCCTCCAGTTCGCTTAAAGTAGCAAGCCGCTTGTCATGTGAGAAAGCCGCACCAACGAGAACAAGTAATTCTTCTGTCGTCCGACCTCGCGGAAAAGCCCGAACCGTCTTCAAAACCAGTGACATGCTTCAGGCCTTCTACCAAGCTGGAATCCTTCGGACAACCGAGACAGGATTTTTGAATAGCGTCTGCTGCACTTAATACTCCAACTGACAACGAAAAATTAGTTTCAAAGCCCAACTCTCAAACCAGATAGACATCAATTCTCAATACTTTTCAACCGACTGGCGCGCACATTCACCTGAACCCGAATCAACAATCGACCTTCTCAGTTTGATTGGTTGCAGAACGCATCCCTGTGTAGAAGTAACATCGCCACCGCGACCAAGTCTCTTGCGGCATACTTGGGTAGCCTCCTTGATCTCTTGCATATACGCGACGGCGCTTTAACGGTTTCGACAATTTACTCATGTAGTTCGTGAATAGACACAGAGGGGCATATTTTCCTCGCGATGTCGCAGAGATGCACGTGATGAGTCAGGTAGATCACCTGACCGCTTTTGCTCATCTCAGCCAGCAGGCCGAAAGCCTCGGCGGTGCGGTCGTCGTCGAAGCTTTCCATGATGTCATCGGCAATGAACGGCACTGGGCCGTTGTTGCGAGTAAACTCGTGGTAGCCTGCAATGCGTAGCGCAAGGTAGAGCTGAGCCCGGGTGCCGTCTGAGAGTTGGTCAGCCTGCTTCGAGCCGCTCCCGGCCTCCAGCGCCACCAATACCTCGCGTGAGCCATCCGGCTGTGCTGCAAGGCCAGAATAGCGATCCCGCGACATGATGCGGAATGCTTCTGATGCGCGTTCGAGCATACCGCTGCGGTGAGTGTCGCGATAGCTCCTGAGAGCAGCGTCGACCGCCAAGAGTCCCAACCGCTGTCGTAGGTGGCGCCGAGCTCCGTCCTCAATCTCAAGCAGTAATGTCTGGCGCTGCTCTTCCAAACGAGCGACTGCGTCATCTCCACCGACAGCTTCGACGGCGTCTTCCGCTTTGCGGAAGCCGTCCTGCGCCTCTTCCTGTGCTGTTCGCAAGGTTTTCAAGTCGGTCCGCAGACTGTCGGCGCGGGCGGCGAGCGCATCGACGTTTAGTTCATCCAATTGCTCACGAGCTTCTTCGACTGTATCGCATTGCATCCCTGCACAGAGGTCTTCGGTCAGTTCGCGCCGAGTTTCACGCAGCTTTGACAATTCGCCTGCTTTCGTAAGCGCATCGCGCGCTTCGGCCCAAACTTCGACCCCAAAGTGACGGCAGAACTCCACGGTCCGATTGCGATGAATCTCGGCCTCCCCTTCTAGCTCCGAAAGGGAATTTCTTGCCGTCGTCAAGCGTTCTGATAGGCTGGCTTGTTGAACTTCGCGGCTCTCCGCTGCGCGCTGCCTTCTGGTAATGTCTCGCCACAGATCGGTCACTGGCAGACCGGAAGGCATGTCGAGGCGACCTGCCAAATCGTAAGCCGCTTGTTCAAACCTCTCGCGGTTGGATTGCATCGCCGTTATCCGGTGGGTCAGTTCAACAATGCGTCCCTGATGTTCACGTAGTTGGTCGAGCTCTTCAAGGATCGCGCGCATCTCGTCGACAGCGGGCGGTGCACCAACCATCCAGGTGTCGGCACAGGCGGCCTTCCACTCCGCCTGCCATGCTGTGCGCGCATCGTCAGCCTCGAGCTTGCTGCGCTCGCGCCTATTCAAGTTTTGGCGGGCTTCGGCCTCAGCCTCGCTTAAAGCCTCGACCTTGGATACTTGGTCTAACAGTGATTGAGCCGTTTCAACACAGAGGGCTAAGCTCATATCATCTGGTATTGCGCGGCCCGCCAGTGCCAACGCGTTCGAAAGATCCAAACGCGCTTTGGTAACAGCCTGCACACGCCGGGCAAGATCTCGCGCTTTGTCATCGCGCCTAATCAAAGCATTTTGTGCTGCGTCGAGCTTGGCGAGCCAGGCTAGGAAGGTTCCCAGGTCGATGTCGACAGGCAACGCAGAGGAGACCTTGGTTGCGATATCGGTAAGCTGTGTTGCTAGGTTTTCGCACAGCTCGCTAGCCTCGGCCGATTGCACTTTGGCAGCGTCAACTTGTCGTTCGGCTTCGATCAACGCGCGATCAGCCTCGGCAATCTTTTCCAGTTGGGCGCGCTGATCCGCAAGGGTGGCTGTCACCTGGTCGTCGAGGCGCATCGCCGACTCGAAACGCTCTGCCGTTTCATCCGTGAGTTTAGCTCGGTGGTGAGACCATTCCGATTCCCGGCGTTTTCGCACATGAGCTGCCTCCTCCAGAGTAACAGCTGCGCTTGTGCCGATGGCATCGCGTCTAGTGCGCGCCTGGGACGCTGTATGTTCCAGTTGCACCAGCCGATCATCCGCCCTGTCGGCCGCCCTTTCAGCCTCGGCCATGCTCGCGCCGAGTTGTTCCAAGTCAGAGCGATCTGGGGGTGTCAAATTCGCTAGCTTTTCCTTGCTTCCGGTCCAAGGGGAGAGCGCTGCCAGGGCCGACTCCAATTCCGCTTCTATCTCTTCGAGCTCGGTGCTTGCTCGGTCGTGCGCGCCTAAGGGGTCTTCGCGGCGAAGGTTTTGCACCAATCCGGCCAACCCACCCAAATCAGACGCGCTTCCCCCTGCCTCACGTAAACGCCGCTCAGCGCGCGCTACGTCATCTTTGGCAACCTGCAATTCCCTGGTCGCAGAATCGAAAGCTGTTTCCACACCTGAACTTTGCTCGATCAATGCGCGCAGGCGCCCAAGGGTTCTTGCTTCTGGCAGTAGCGTGGTCGGATCTGCCCCGACTTGCCCCAGTCGAGACAGACAATCGTTGACTGCTTCTGTCTTGGCTTCCAGCTCTCCGCGCCGCTTGGGCAAGTCCTCCAGCGCCGAGTCATGGGCCGATTTCAACAGATCCGCCGCTTTGATGTCGTCGCTTGCATTCAGAACAGGCTCGTCGGTTGGGAGGTCGTTCAATTCAGCTTCCAAGCCTGCCTCAGTCTTTTTCGCGGTCTCGAGTCGAGTAGCAATGGCGGTTTCCGTGCGGTCTAGTTCCGGAAGCTCGGCAAGCCATCCCACGGGAGGTTCTGGTAGCGCTCCGTAGCTAGCGATCTGTGTCTCCAGGCGGTCCAGCCGCGGTAAGAGCGGCATGGCGGCGATCCGGCGGTCGGTTTCGATCACATCGGCTTGAGCGGCTTCAGACGCCTCGCGCGCCTGGTGCCAGGTATCTTTGGCGCGGTCGCGTTCAGTTGAAAGGCGGGCATACTCGGCAGCCGCAGTGTCTAATTCCTTAATCTGCCTTCCCAAATCGTCGTAGGCGGCACAAAGATCCCGCAACGCACCCTTGCGTCCGGTTCTGTTCAGGAACCCCTCCGACTCTGCATTCAATTCGTCCAGCTGCGCCGCCAAATCGGTCATCCCGGCGCTTGCCTGAAACAGCAACTCACCGAGATCCCCCTTACTGGCGAGGATACTTTCACCTCCTTCGTCCAGGGTTTGCCGATTGAGCGAGAACATCGCTGCATAGGATGTGCGGTCGAGTCCTCGCAGACCGCCATGCAACAATGCTTCACCTAGCGGTTTACCGCTGGCGTCAAGCAAAGAATTGTCACGTTTCTTGACCCGAAGCAGTTCATGCGTCTGCCCGTTGATTTCTAGCACGGCGCCTAACTGCATCGACGGGTAAGGGTGAAGAAAGTCCATGCTGCTTCGAACAGGGATCTGGAACAGCACGTCCAGCCAGCCTTCAAGCAGGGTGGATTTTCCGGCCTCGTTTGCACCGTAGATCACGTGCAGGTCGGGGCTTCCGGGTGTTGGAACGGGAAACGAAAGGCTTAGATCAGTGAACTTGCCAAAACGTGTGAGGTCGAGCCGGTTCAGCCGCATTGTTCAGCCACCTGTCTCTTCGAGGCGCGCAAGCACTTCCATTGCACCCTGCTGCATCGCATCTACAATAGTTGCGGCCGTTTCTTCCTTGCTATCACCCAAGAGCCCTCGCAACTCGCGCGGAAGATATTTTAGCAGTCGTTCCACGTCTTCCAAAACAGCCGGATCATTCGGGGGAAGACTTCGCTGAGCGATGATCTGAGCTAGTTCCTCTACCGCGCCTCCAGTCGACGCATTGCTGGCGGCGGACAATGCAAGCTCGATCTTGTCGATCCAAAGCGACCCGATCGGCTCGGTGACATTCTGTGCTTCCGCGAGTAGAAGGTCGAGGTCACGTCCCGCTCGCCAGGCCAGTGGTGTCGCTCCGGTCAGCACAGGCCGGACAATCAGATGTTCGCCAGCATGGTCCCGCCGTGCCGAGCGCAAAGCATTCTTCAGTGCCTCGATAAGGTCAGGCCAGTCGGACAATTGCTGGCAGTCCACCTCGAGCCGTTCGAACTGGGCCACCGCAATGTGACGCTCCTCCAGCTCGACCGAACTGTCATCGGCGACAGAAACTAGTGTCACCGACTTGTTGCCTGCCTCGCCGATGTCGCGCCCCTGAGGAATTCCTGGCATGACGACAGTAGTTGTGCCGGCGTCAACAGATCTTTGGTGGATGTGTCCCAGCGCCCAATAGTCGAACGCGGTAGCTTTTAGGTCGGCCAGCGTGCAAGGTGCGTATGGATCATGTCCCTGAGCCCCGCCGAGGGACGTATGCAACATTCCGATATTAAAAGCCCCCATCACCGGCGCCTCAAAACGGTCCAACAGAGTGTTTGGTGCATGGGGGTCACGAAATGAAACCCCGTGAACAGCAACTGAATGATCGTTCCAGTAAGTCTCGACGACCTGGGCTTTGCCTGGGAAAACCGTCACGTTTCCCGGCAGGGCCAGCTCACGCGTGATTTTAGATGCCGCATCGTGGTTGCCGCGGATAATGAAAACCGGAATGCCCGCTGCGTCTAAGCGCTCCATCTCTAGAGCGAGGAATCGAGCGGTTTTCATTGATGTTTGACTGCCGTCATACAGGTCGCCGGCAATCAGCAGCGCCTGGACATCTTCAGACACGCACAGATCGACCATCCGCCTGAATGTGGTTCTGGTCGCGTTCCCGACTACTTCGGCCAGTGCTTCGTCGCGCATGGCTAGAGACTTTAGCGGTGAGTCCAAATGAATATCTGCAGTGTGAACGAACCGGAAGGCCAACATTTTCCTCCAATAAACACTAAACCTATGAGAGAAATTGAAACTACGACGTCGTGACCGTCAAGGCAGAATTATTGGGGTCGCTAAAGTCAACGAAAACACGGGAATTCAGACAGTATATCGTTTCCCTGGAAATACCCATTCTCACCGTCGCTATATCGAAGACATGCAGCGCGTGCTGCATCACTTCTGAGAGGATAGCGATGACAAATAAACCGTATGGAGACACCCGAATGGCGACGTATGTCGAACGTAGGGTGCTCGAACTAAAACCTACCAAGAGCCAAGCCGAGATCGCGGCGCAGGTGGGATACGTCAACCCGAACATGATCACGATGATCAAGCAGGGTAGTTCCAAGGTGGCATTGGATCGCGTCCCGGCTTTGGCGAAAGCTTTGGAATGCGACGCTGCCTACCTTATGCGCCTCGCAATTGAGCAGTCGATCGGCCTGACTGCAGCAGAGGCAGTTGTCGAGGTGTTTGGAGAACCTGTCACGTCGAATGAACTTGGCTGGCTAAAAGCAATTCGCAAGGCCTCCAACAACACCGATCCTCGGCTGACCAACCGGTCAGAGACGGCGATCAAGACTATCTTCGGGAGGTAGGAGCCATGTATGACCAGAAAGACGTCCTAACAATGAATGAGCGCGCCTGGTTGCAGTTCCTCCGTGACGTGAGCAACGGAAGTGATCCTAAGCCTACCTTACGGCGAGTGCAGCTATTGAGGCGCCTTTGTCGACCTCACAAAGAAAAATGGAATGGGTTTTCGAGTTTGCGGCGAGGAATGGCTGGTGAAACCTGCCTCGCCGGGTCCCTCGCTGATTGAACTGAGGTTGCACAAGGTTGACAAAGGTTTACATCCGCCTTCCCGGGTTCGACGGAATGTAAACCTTTCGACCTTAAAAACACCTCAAATCAGGCCAAAAGGTTTACACTAAGTTTACATTAAGTTGACAGATTTCACCCGAAATCCACTTTTTCAGACCAAAATGTAAACCTTTGAACCAGACAAACCCATAAAAACAACGGTTCTCGGAAACCACATATCCGAAGACAGGCCAGAAAAGCGCGCACAGCGACGAAACACAGGCCATCTAACACCTGATACACAAACAAACACGGACGCGACTCAGGCCAGCGCAGACAGTTCCTGAGAGAAAGCCTTATAGAGAGCAAACACACTAAAGCAGGCCAGGCAGTATTTCGAGCGTCTCCGGAGAGAAGAAACCGACGATTGCTCATACTACGGAAATAGCTACACCTAGAGAGAACACACCCTAAAAGAACGGACACACATAAGAGCACTCTAGAGAGAGAATGCCTCTATAGAGAGCGTATGTGCCTAGAGAGAACAGGCGAGAGTGTGTAGAGGGCTAATCGTAGGGAGGAGTGCTCAGGGGCGGCACCCAATTTGCGCTTGTGTTTAGGAGACCTTCTGTATGCTCCGTTGCTTCTAAGTGCTCATTGGGAAGCCGGTAACCTGCGGTGGAGCGTAAAGCAGTCTGCACTTTGATTGTATGTGCTGTTATTCCTTCGGAAGTTCGTATGACGACTTCAAGAGAGAAGCTTCATTGAACCCTTGAGACGTCTTTCCGCATCTTCCGCAATGGCCCTAAGTCTTTCCTGCCGAGTTGGCTCACTAACAGCGTCTCTCACCGGTATAGGCCTGCTCTCGACAGGGCAATCCGACTTTTCATTGTTCGACCGGCTTGGAACGTTGTTCAGCGTAAGCGGATTCTTAGATTTGGCCAGTGCGCCTTGCTCCTGGCCTCATCGAAAATAGAGCGATGAGTGTTGCCTGGCAATCGCCCGGAAATAAACGCCAGCACCACTGGTGCGTCGCCCCTTCGCACCAGTGACGCATTCGTATAACTTGCAGGTCGTTTCGCCCAACTGGGCGGGTCAAAAAAATGCTCGGGGGCCTGGAGTTGGACAAACTATCAGTCATGCAAGCTTTTTGCCGTATCGTTGAACGCGGTAGCTTTGCCCGTGCCGCGGAAGACCTTGGTGTTTCTCCCGCGCTTCTCAGCAGAGAAATCAAGCTTCTGGAAGAAAGTCTGGGAACCGTCCTCCTCACCAGAACGACCCGATCCATGTCACTGACCGACATCGGCAGTCTCTATTACCAAGATGCAATTGGAATTCTCGACGCGGTCGAGAAAACGGAGCAAACCATCAGGGATGGTTCAAAAGCAGTGCGCGGGCATCTTCGGGTGAATGCGTCAAGTTCCTTCGGCCAAACCGTTATCGCACCGATGCTTCCAGAGTTCTTGGAAACCTATCCCGATTTGCGATTTACGCTTTTGATGGACGACAAGGTGATCGATATGGTCGAGGGCGGGTTCGATCTATCGATACGTATCCGTGCTGCCATGCCGGATTCGGCCCTTGTTGCCCGACGGATTGGCGTGATGCGGCAGAGAATATTTGCGTCTCCTGACTATTTGGAGCGATGCGGGACGCCGACCCAGCCGGCGGATCTGAAAAACCACGCGATCATCGGCTTTTTGCTTGCTGATCATTTGACGAGCTGGAAGCTCTCGGCCGCCGAAGGTGTCACAACATTAGAGCTTGATCCGCGCGTGCGCGTCGGCAACAGCCTCGTTTTGCGGGATCTGCTAATAGCGGGGCAAGGTATCGGAACACTGCCCGAGTTCGTCTCTGATGCTCCCGAAGCCAGCGGGGCCTTGGTGCGAGTTCTTCCTGACCACGAATTGCCTGCGCCGGAAGTATTCGCCGTTACAGCATCTCGCTTGGGAATGGATGCAAAGGTCACGGCCTTTCTTGATCATCTGCGCCTGGCCCTCAGGTCGCGACATTGTTCAATACAGGTAAAGAGTGATGTCAAAGAGCGCGACTTAATTGGCGGCGCAACAAATTCCATTCTCTCAGGGAACAAGTCGCAGCCCTGAGAGGTATCCTATGTCACGTATTCTCGTTCTCTACTATTCAAGCTATGGCCACGTCCGCACATTGGCCAATGCCGAGGCTGAAGGCGCCAGAAGTGTTCCTGGCATCGAAGTTGACGTTCGGCGTGTGCCCGAAACCGTCCCTGAAGAAGTCCGCCAGAATGCCGGCTATATTGTCGATGATACACCTACTGCCTTGCCGACAGATCTGGAAAACTATGATGCAATAATTTTAGGAACACCGACCCGATTTGGCATGATGGCTGGCCAAATGAAGTCCTTCCTTGATCAGGCCGGAGGGCTTTGGGCCAGGAATGCACTGGTTGGTAAGGTCGGAGCGGTGTTTGCATCAACAGGTTCGCAACACGGTGGGCATGAAGCCACACTTCTGACAACGCAAGTCCCGCTTCAACATTTTGGGATGCTGATTGCCGGAATGCCCTACACATTTGCTGGCCAGACTACATCAGAAGAAATCATTGGCGGCGCACCATATGGTGCCGGAACGATCGCCGGTGCTGATGGTTCCCGCACGCCTACCGAAACTGACCTGGCAGGAGCGCGGTTCCAGGGCGCTCATGTTGCAAGGATTACAGCGTGCCTCGCTGGATCAAACCTGCAAGCGGAAGCAGCGTAACCCGCACGCCTCGGACGTCTCACTCTACTTTTCCAACGCTTCAGACGGGGGACACACAATGTCACGCTCAACCGATATTCTACTCACTGCGCTCGCTCCAGCGGTATGGGGAAGCACTTATCTGGTAACTACGGAAGCGCTCCCGGCTGGCTATCCGATTACCCTGGCTGCGTTACGAGCTCTGCCAGCTGGCTTGTTGTTGCTTGTAGTGACGCGCTGCGTTCCACCACGCGAATGGCTCGGTCGAACTTTCGTCTTAGGCAGCCTCAATTTCGCTCTGTTCTGGGTGCTTCTCTTCGTTGCTGCGCATAGGTTACCTGGTGGTGTGGCCGCCACCCTAGGATCGTTGCAAGCAATGATCGTGGTTTTGATGGCGTGGGGATGGCTGGGAGCCCCAATCCGACTTGGTGCACTTGGCGCTGCCGCGACTGGCGTAATGGGTGTGTCTTTGCTGCTGATCGGGCCAGAAGCACAACTTGATTGGATCGGTATAGCAGCGGGTTTGGGAGGAGCCGCGTCAATGGCTGCTGGCACTGTTCTCAGTCGGAAATGGCAACCTCCGGTCTCGGCGCTGAGTTTTACTGCGTGGCAATTAACAGCCGGTGGTTTGATACTACTGCCAGTCGCACTGTTCCTTGAGCCGCCTCTACCTGCGCTAAGCGCAACAAATGTCGCCGGCCTTATTTGGCTTGGGTTGATCGGTGCTGCGGCAACCTATGCTCTTTGGTTTCGTGGCATAGCGCGCCTGGAGCCCAGTGCGGTCTCGATGCTCGGTATGATGAGTCCAGTAACAGCGGTGATACTCGGCTGGATCTGGCTCGGCCAATCCTTGTCTTTGGTCCAGTTCATTGGTGCCGTGATCGTCCTTTGCTCGGTTTCGGCAGGACAGAGAGCAAACCGATCACAACTCCGGCAAGTAAAAAGATCAAACCGGAAACACACCTCGGTCGTTGCCTGACCGTCGACGGGAAATAAGCTTACCATGATCGACGTTATTGATGCGGCTGTAACCCACGCAGTTAAACACGGCAGCCAGCGTAGCAAGCAAAACGTCACACCACCTTCGGACAGTTCGCAAAATAGCCTTTCTTCTGTCCGACTGCTCGTGAGCTTCGAGGATGTGTTATCTTCGAAGCTCACTTTTTTTGTGGAAATGCAATTTCCTACTTCCACAGTGTGACGGTTACGCCACCTTGTAGGATACACTCGTGCCAAGAATCTCCGGATGGCATTCGCGTAAATGCCTAACGGCCCGAGATGCTTTATCATTCAGAAAGTGCCACTGAGGCAGACCTTTGGGCTGGCCCTCCTCGGGGAAAGACCTAACGCTTAGCATATCCAACTCCTTAAGCGTTTCGAAAACTGCGGTCGGGATTTGTCTGCCCTTCCTTTCATCTACGAAACGCCAAGGTTCTCGCACATACTCAGGGCAGTTGGCTAAAATCTCACGCACCTGGTTATCACCAGAATGCGGTGTTCCAATCAGCAAGCCCATCCCAAGCGTGCGGTGGGCTCGGGAACTGTCCGTCAGGCGCACAATTTCACGCAAGATCGGCGAGGCTAGCTTTGTTAGCTCCACGCCGCGTCGAGAGTCTACCTCATTCCATGACGCCAATTGGGTTTTCTCTAAGATACGCTGCAATGTAGGATCGCGTTCAATTAGAGGAAACCAAACCGGACAATTTATCGATTTATCGTAGATCTTTTGTTCTCCTCCACCATAGATGCGGTATCGCCATCCGGCGAAAATAGAAAAGGAAAGATACACGACACCTCGGCATTCTCGCACGCGGTTCGTCAAAAAGTGGACAATCGCACCAAACTCAGATGTTGGATCACTTGCAGTGCCTATTGTTCCCGTTATTACCGCATCGGCGTGTTCTAGTTCTTTGGCACCCGGTATGAAATCAGTTGCAACGTGTTCAACATTCGGCATGGAATTCGCGTCGGCTGCAACACGATAGACGACACTGTCGATCCCATGTTTTTCAAGTGCGGAGTTCATGGTATGGAATTTCGATACGATCCGCCGGAACAGCTCGTCCCGTTCCTTGTCAGTTCGTGACAGCCTGAATGGGACGAACCCGGTTCCAATCACAATGTGCTCCGACAATGTATAAACCAAGTTAGACACGATATCCTGATCGTCGGTTTCCCTGACCGTCAACTCTCGTAACCTGTTGGTGAAGCTACCAACATCAAAAGTGCCGTAACCATATAACTTGTCGGCGTTGATACCGGCTTTTAGCGCCGCATCTGATTTGTATCCGAACCCGGCTGCTATCGCTTGCGAGATATGACTGCTTCTAAAGCCACTGTCTGTTGTTCTAAGTTGATTTCGTAACAAGCTTCGTTTGATGCCTGCGACGGACTCATGCGAGCATGGGAGGATGAACATATCCAATCTCCTAGTAAATCGGGAATTGTTCGTCGATTACACGCACCCGGTAAGGGAATGGGATGTGCTCATTTTGATATAAAAACCAACTGTTTGAGTCGACGATAGCTCAAGCCGTTTGCGCTCTCTTCATCGATATCGTCACGTCAAAGAAGATGTCAAGGTCAGTGCTGTCAAAAGGTTAGATTGCACACGCAAGAGAATGAAATCAACTCTGGCCAATGAACAGAAAGGCTCAGCTTAAACCAAATTGAGAATAAACGCGCTCGAACAAGCAAGGTAGACTATTCGGCAGCCTCAACTATGAAAAACCGACGATCAGTCAAGGAGCAAAAATAAATGTCCGTAGAGAAGACGCCGTTCAAGATGACCGGGTGTCCGTCGTCAGGGATTTTGGGACAGATGGCGCTCTGATCTAAGAGAGGATGTGGCTCATCTGGTTGGTTTGATTATGCGGCGGATTTGC
>NZ_JBQFPO010000016.1:0-56514 GCF_056536425.1 Ruegeria sp. D1(2025)
GCAAATCCGCCGCATAATCAAACCAACCAGATGAGCCACATCCTCTCTTAGATCAGAGCGCCATCTGTCCCAAAATCCCTGACGACGGACAAGGCCGGGGGTAGTGCCATGAGTGTCGGCTTCTCGGATTCCCAGACATCGGCAATCGTGCCCGGCAGGTCCCGGTGCTTTGTCTCAGCTCACAAGGCAATACAGCGATCTTCCAGCCATTGGTTCAACTCGGCCAGATCATTGAAGACCGGCATGATCTGCCACAGACGATTGCGCGCATCCTGGACATTCTTCTCGACCTGACCCTTTTCCCAGCCTGCTGCCGGGTTGCAGAACTCGGGCTCAAAGACATAGTGGCTGGCCATGGATTTAAAATGGGCATTGACGTCCCGCCGCTTGCCTTTGCCGACACGATCAACGGCGGTCTTCATGTTATCGTAGATCCCGCGGCCGGGCACGCCGCCGAAGACACGGAAGGCAGCCGATCCGCATAAGGGTCCAGCTTGCTCGGCCGGGATGGATGGCGTCTTGAACTTCGGCTCCACCGCGCCTTCGCGCAGGTGCTTTCTGATGGTGTTGCGGGACAGACCCGTCCGCCGGGCTATCTCCCGAATTGGCACTTTGTCACGCAATGCCCAGCGTCTGATAACACTCAAAAATCCCATGTTGATCACTCCATATCTCCCCGACAGAATCCGTCAGGGTAACGTGTTCACATGGGTCAATTCTCAGTGAAAATCTGGGACGCTACCGGGTCACTTCTCAGCGGAAATCAACAGCTAGAGTCTTCCTCGAAGCAGTGTCGTCACCTGCGAGTACTACTATGGAGACCACCTAATTGTTTGTGAAACCTAAAAGTTGCGTTATCCTTGGTCCGAATCGCGTGAACGTTCTGGGTAGTTACTCAACGTAAAGTAATGTGAACAACTTGCGGGACGTACTTAGTATTCAGGCAAACGGTCCCATTTGAAGAACCGTTGTATCGTCGCAAGTTTCGCTGATCAATTTAATTAGCGTCATTTCGGAGTCCATTTTGAATGAACTTACACCGATTATTGGCTTCCTACGCCGCAAAGCTGGTCTGAAAACACTCAATTGCGTTCAGACTTTTTCACTATCGGGAATTTCGGGTGCGCGCTTCTGTCGACTGAATCAGTGGATTCTAATGGCCATTTTCTTGTCCGCTTTGATGGCAACAATTGGCTCTCCAGCGTCTGCAACCGACAAATCCGCCACGCGAAATGGGCTGGTGCAGCTCCCGAACCCCGGTGGAACTATTGTTCGGCAGAATTCCTCGCTGCGGGTTGATAGAAACAGAGGTGCCGTATCGATTTCACTGCCCTTACCACCACTTCCTTCGCGGGCAGGTATTTCGCCAGCAATCTCAATAGAATACAATCAGGTTGCCGGCGGTGGCGGAACTGGATTCGGCATTGGATGGCGTTTAAACGTTCCCTCGATCGAAGTCGATCTGAATTATGGTCTTGCAGAAATAAGCTTAAAGCGAGGAGGACTGCCACCTCTAACCCTTGGTGGGCGACCAATCGTCTTCCTCGGAACTCAGGACGGACTTAAGCATTTCGCACCTAGAGGCAGTGAAGCGGATGTTGACATCTTCTATGTAGGCGAACGCTTCGATGTAGATCGCGCACATCCGATTCCTGGCCATCAAATTGGTATAGATAACGGGTTTGTGTTGAAGCAACCCGATGGTCGGATTCAACTGTTTTCGGGAGAGCCAGATGTGGCGGAAGGCGGAGACGTCGTCGTACGTTATCCGTTGGTCTACGAAGTTTTCCCGGTAGGGGAATCTATCGCATATGAGTATGTCAAAATCGGTGGCTATTCATACCTTAGTGAAGTTCTATTTGCCGGCGGTCATAGTCGCTACAAGTTCGAATGGTTGGAAAATGAGCCCGCATTACGTAGCTACGATGCGGGCATTGAACGACACGACCGAGTTCTTTACAGTCGCCTCCTCGCAAGCTTCGACGATGCGATCCACGCACAGTGGTGTTTTGTGCATTCTTCCCGCAGTAAAGAGGGTCGTGAAGTCTTCCATACTGCTGCACAGTGTGAAATCGAAGCGCAAAGGCTAGTCGCCGAGCAAGTGGAACCAATTGAGTCCCCCGCGGTTCTACCCGAACTACGACTGGTTCTGCGCTTCGGCGATCAGGTGGAATTGACGCAAAACTCATTTCAACTACCGCCTATCCACTTCGATTACAGCCTGTGGGATTACTCGCGATTAGGTAATAGGGAGTTGGTCTATCCCGCACCAGCCCTCACGCAACTCGAGGGGTTCGACGCTCGAACATACGAAATTGCAGATCTCAACTTTGATGGCCTAGCTGACGTTTTGCGGCAAGGCAAACCAGGTATAAGTCGTCTTCACCGGGGAAACGGGCGGCTCGACGAACTCTACGAAGATGGCGTCTCCATTTCGCTTGAGCGCGGCGAGCGACTTATTGCTCCCGACTTGCGGTCAGAACGTTTCGTTTTTGCTGATCTCGACGGCGACGCGCGAGCGGACATTCTTGAATTTGAGAACAGTTCAGTCCACCGGCACATGGGCTCTAGCCACGAGGGTTTCCGTTGGTTGGGAGCGGTTCCAGGGAGTCAAATTCGAGTCTCCGCCTCGAGTCTTGCGCGAGGATCCGCACGCCTCTTAGACGTTGACATGGACGGTCGGAGTGATCTTCTTGGGACATCTCCAGGGCCGGACGGTCAAACTGTCTGGCGCCTAATGGTGAATGTTGGTGGCGACTGGCGCAAACTCGAAGGTGCTGGATTCGTAGAGCGACATTTCGAGCTGCCGTGGAGAACTACGAGTCGAGACGTTCTTGCATCGGAGAATGTTAAACTTGTCGACGTCAATGCCGACCGGTTGCCAGACCTAGTGACTTTAACGTCCGAAGGCGATGCCCTTTGCGTTTTTGCAAATCAAGGTGTTGCGCGGACTAAAAGCTCCGCACACGGGAAGCTTTTGTTTGGCATAATTTCCGGCGGTGACGCGCCGTGTTTTGGGTCTGGCAAAATATTAAATCTTCCCGCGACGCCACGCCGCCTCGAGATGGACGAGCTTTGGTTCGTAGATGTCAATGGTGATGGACTCCTCGACATTGCAACGCTTGGGTCAGCATTTGATGAAATCTTGGTTTGGTTCAATTTTGGCGATTTGAAATCAGTATCGGATCCGCTGAGCCTCGCTCTAAGCAGATCTGTCTATCCATTTGGCGAACGAAACCGTTCCCGCAGCGCCGACGTCGATGGCGACGGGATTTCAGAAATAGTCGTGTTTCAAGGGCAAAGCCCCGGGGATTCGAGCGCGGTTGTAATTGACTTCAATCGGACGCCTTCCAAACAGCTTGTTAAACCGCATTTGCTTACTGAACTACGCTACGAGAGCGGCCTTCGGTATGAGTTCTACTATTCGACAACAACTGACGAATTGCTGAGGGATCGCCGAAACGAAACTGCCCACGAGCCGCTTCATTTTCCTTCTGTGGTTATCAAGAGAATCGTTGAGACTAGGGGTGAAAAAACAGCCAACCGAATAACCGATAGCGTTCGGCATTTTTACTATAGGCAACCAAGCTATGACTTTGGTGACAGGGCGTTTCGGGGTTTCGCAGAAGTGGACCAAGTTATTCAGGGAGACGAGCTCTGTAGCTCCGACCCGACTATTCGCTCTTCAATGGTCCGCGAGAGTTTTCACAAGGCATCTGAACGCCAAGGACAGCGCGAACTTGCAGGTAGATTGATTTCACGGAAGCATTTCTCAGTAAGTCTTGGAGATAGCGATTTCAAATGTGCGGTCGAATTTGCAGAACCCGATCGACATTCTTTGCTGACGGAAACTCAAAACGAAGAGCGTCCGAAGATTGATAGCCTCCTAAAGACGACCCTGGTCGACTGGGAAGTGGTTGAGCGACCGACGCAAACAGGTACGTGGTTTATCAGGCGTATCGCCATGGAGGAAATGGTTCACTCTCCTGGCGACTCTGACACTTCAACTCGTACTGAGTTTCTTGAATTCGATGAGCACAATTTGCCTGGCCGTCAGGTCACGGAGTACGGGGAGCTACGCGGGCCTCACGAAATTTCGATTCCTGCCTCAGTTCTCATTGAGCAGTTCGACTATGCGACCGCACGGAAAGAACTTGCTCTGCTAGGCATCAAGAACAAGTGGAGCAAAAGGACCATCTCTACAGATGACCGGCTGCTCGTCGAAGAGCGGGTTACACACGATCCGAACAATGGCCAAGTCTTACGGCACAATAATCGCGCTCCATCCCGTCTTGAAACTGTTCCCGAAGAGCTTTTGCGCTTTCATAAGGCTCAACGACAGGTCGCCGTATCATACGAACATGATCAGTATGGCAATGTCACATCGGTTTCAGACAATGTAGATGGTCTCGTGGAGACGGTTAGGTATGATGTGACTGGCGTGTTCCCGCTCAGCAGTCGTATTCCTGATCCGAACGGCGGCGGTCGCGACCACGTTGTTGAATACCAATATGGTGATTCCGTACCCGCCGGGATGCTCGCGGGCTACAAGACAGCACTTGGGGTATGGCACTGGTTTTCTTACGATTCTTTGGGACGTCGTGCGAGACGGTGGACCGACGACGGTTTAGAAGAGCGTTATGCTTACAGGATAGGTGCCCAAGGCGCTCCATCCTTGGTGCTTACGAGCAGCCGACTTTCAGTTGACGGCGACTTGAATGGTGGCCCAGACCGCTGGAAGCGGCACGTTGCGGCTTATCGAAGCGATGGGCGCCTTCTAGCCAAAATCGAACCAAACGAAGACGGTGCGGGCGTTCGCATTCTTCAACGGGAAGAGTTCAACCGTAACGGTCAACTTACAAGGAGGTGGGTTCCTTATGTATCTGGCGAACTAGCGACTGGTGAACAAGCCAAGTCGGTTGGAGCCATAAGTCAGCAATTCGATACTTGTAAAGAAGCATCATCTAACTCAGCCGGACTTTGCACCCTTTTCGAGCTAGGGCAAATTCCGCCTCCGATGACGTCAAGGTTTCATCGTTTTCAATACGATCCGCTCAATCGGTTAATCGAGCACGTCTATCCGGGTGGAAAAGAGATAGTCCTGGATCACCGATCTTGGGGTGTAAGATCAGACATTTCCTACGCAGATATGTGGCAAGATCAGGTCCGCTCGATCAAGGAGATTGTATCTGACGAGCGAGGCATTCACGCTATTTCTGAAGCGCCCTCGCTTGAGACACAATTACGCGAGACGACAGAGTTCGGCCGCGAAGCTAGTGGAGTGATGTCGCGACTTAAACTGCCCGGGAAAACAGAAGGCAGAACCTTCTTATACGATGGGAGCGGATTGCTCGAATACCAACAGATCCCAGGCATGGGCGAGCGATATGCAACGTATGACGGTCGCGGGCGGCAGACGGCGCTCTTGCGGATCGACAGCTCCGGAAAACTCCGCACATTGATAACGCGAGAATATGACTCACTCGACCGAGTAACCTCCGAGTCCTATGATGGCGTGGAACGGTTTCGCTACGAGTATGATAGATATTCAGGTGGCAACGAACTGCTCGAAAAAGTGCTCGGCCAAGTAACAAGTCGAGAGCCGTTTGGGCAGCTGATCTCTGTAATTTCAATCGATCCGCACGGCCTTTTCGATCATCAAAAATGGTTCACGTATGACCAGCATGGGAGATTAATAAAGACTTCATCTGAGATTGGCGGCGAACGTCACTTCGTCGAACGCGAACTCAGGCTCGATGGCGTTGTGAAGCGTTTTCGCAATTCCTTGGGAGTTGAAACCATATTTGATTTTGGTCTTTCGGATCGCCTGAAATCCATACAATTAGACGGCCTTCCCACTGGAAATGTCACTCTCATGGAAAAGGTTGTCTACAATCCGATGGGGCAGATCGGCGAAATTCACTATCGGGGCGAGAACTCAGAAGCGCCAGCGTTTACCAAGTTCTCCTACGATGATGAAACAATGATGCTTGAACGCATCAAAACCGAGGCCACTTGGGACGGGCAACGCAATCGTCTTCAAGACATGCATCTCGATCTGAACGGCAATGGTTCCGTAAATCAAATACGCGACGCAGTGGACAAGCAGCGTTCGGGAGTTTTCGAGTACGATTGGAAGGACCAGATTGTTAAGAGCGAACGCTTCGGACAGATCGAGACATATCAATACACACAGTCCGGGCTTCTGTACGAGATTAGTCGGCCGGGCGGTCAAGATCATGCAGGTGGCGCGGCTTTTGACGGTTTTGGGCAGTTGGAATCGTCACCAACAGTCGTAGGGACAGTGTTCGATGCCCTGGGTCGTCTTATTGAAATCGAGACGAAAGAGAGCGTCATCAAACTGGGTTACATGGCAGACGGTTCCCGTTCCTACATCTTGCGTTCTCCAAAGGATACGCAAATTGATGCCTCAACTACGCTTTTTCCTTTGGACGGCATCGAGATAGAAGGAAGCAAATCGCTTAGCCTTGTCTACTTGGCAGGTCAAAGGCTTGCGCAAATCGACCACGGAAGCGGGAACTGGTACTACTATCTCAAGGACCAAATCGGTTCATCTGACTTTATGCTCGACTCTGATGGTCGACCCGTTGCAGGTAATTCTTACAGCCCTTTCGGTCGCGAAATCAGCGACCAAAGGGTGCCGGCCACCGGCTCGCCTCAAGATGATATTGTCACGACGAACCATCTTTTCGCCGGCCAGTACTTGGAAAGCGACAGTGGCCTTTATGACTTTGGAAATCGATTTTATGACCCCTCACTTGGACGCTTCATAAGTCCGGACCCCAGGTTTCTAGCAGAGCCGGAACTCTGCTCCACGCGACACCGTGAATGCAACCTGTATTCTTACGCACTCAATAATCCGCTCAAACTATCTGACGCGGACGGAACACTGGCCATTATGGGGGCTTTGGCGATCGGTTGGGCCGTGACAGAGATTGCTCTTTCGCTATATGACGCCTACGACTTGGTGGCGACGCTTTCGGATAGCAAAGCAACGACCAACGAAAAGGCCGCATCCATGGTGTTTTTCGCGGCGGGTATTATTGCGCCCGGCGGCGGATACGGTGCCGCAGATGACGCAGTCAGAGGCGTCGGGCGTTTCTTGGATCCTGGTGATGCTGCCAAGTTTTCCGACGAACTTGCCAACTTCAACAAACTTGCCTCAAACAAGAACCAATTAGTCGGTCGTCAAGGCGAGGTTGCTGCTGTTTTCGATTATCTTCACACGAGGAAGGGCTACACAATAATCGGCAGGCAGATGGCCATGAAGTCGCCTTCGGGGAAGCTAACTTACATTGATCTTCTCGTTGCCGATCCGAAAGGGAAATTGCGCCTCATAGAAGTAAAGTCCGGCCGTACAAGCTGGCTGACGCAAAACCAGAGCAAGTTCATCTTTAGCGATGCCTTTAAAACGATGAGATTCACGGGTCCGAAGACGATGTCCAGAATTGAGGCAGGCCTGAAACAAGGAGTATTCAGCCCGGAAGCTCTGAACCCATCGAATATCGACCGGGTTCGCCTCTTCGATCAAGATCCGTCCAACCTTTTTAAGTACCTCGGCGATTAATGGATAGGTTCAAACAATGAAAAAATGTGTTGCCGTTCTAGCAATTTTACTATCATCGATGGCACTTTTTCCTACACCATTAAAGGCGCAGTTGCTCTGTACAGCTGAATACCTTTCCGGCTGCGATGACCCGCTTGAAGAAATCTGCCTTCAGAAGTTCTATGCATGTGGAGAGTTCGACGCCATCGTTCAGACTCATTCTGCAGAGATCCTGCAGCCAAGTATCAACTCAAGGTACTATTTGGGGGCGGCTTTCCACGGGTTGCATCTTCGTAGCCGATCGCTGAGTTACCGGTGCCTGTACGCAAGTCGAGCACGGCATCACTTGATTGGGTTCTTACAGTCGGCAATTGAAGAAGTTGATGTCCTGCAACACGCGGAAAAAATTGGGCACGCCTCAAAGCTATACCGTAGGTTGTCCAATGTGGAGGGATGCAGGCAGGATCAGCTGAGCGCCGGTGCTGTCGTAGCGCAAACCAAACGTTACGCGGAACCTTTGCTCCGGGGATTGTTCGCTCCGGGAAATTCGGTGGGCGCCATCGATGTCACCGTTGAGAACGCCCGCAATAGCATTCAAACCGCACTGTCCGGCTTCGTGATTTCGGCGGCGGATACGGAAGTCAAGTTAGCGCTACGCCGCCAAGCGCTCGATCAAAGCGCTTACCGTTTTGGGCGGATCATCGAGCTCTACAAGAATGACGAGAACGAGAATTCGACCGTATTCGGTTCTGCGGCGATTACTTGGGAAACCAAGCCAGGCGGCGGTCAACCAATTCCCAAAGCCATAGAATTCGACCCACTTCCGTCTGAAGATACACGCCTGCATTCGGCCGCGGAGGTGGTTCAAATGATGGCCAGTAAAATTCGAGAGAAAGATAAAGAGTTTCAAAAGGCATTAGGAGGAGTCGATATTGCTGAATATGAAAGCCTAAGGGCACATCACGTCGGCGAAGCTAGACAAATCCT
This sequence comes from Ruegeria sp. D1(2025), assembly GCF_056536425.1. NCBI lineage: Bacteria > Pseudomonadati > Pseudomonadota > Alphaproteobacteria > Rhodobacterales > Roseobacteraceae > Ruegeria > Ruegeria sp. D1(2025). The sequence goes on from NZ_JBQFPO010000016.1 coordinate 8,555, forward strand.
CGAAGAGTCAGAGGTGTTGCGTGATCACGGTCTATTACTTTTTCCGGAAGGGTCTTCTCGTGCTTCCGAAATAAATAGCATCGTCGCCGACGACCCGGCGCAAGATTCTCTCGACGGAATGTATGAAGAAATTCGTAAGCGCTGGTCCGCCTCGCGCGCTGCGGGCGGCTTTTGCACTGGGAGGCCAGACGAATGGTACTGTTGAGGCTGCTCCAGAAGCGCCTTTGGAAACTTGCCTGCATGGTGTTGCTTATTTCGGCCACCTGGAGCGATGCAAATGAATTTCGAAAATACAGCTTTTCCAGCCTTGATAGTTTTTGGCAAGAAATGCTGCCGCCTCCGCAAGTTGAGGTATACCGCGCCGTACTTACAAACAACGGAAGCGAGCCGAAAGATGACCAAGCGGCTGTATTGCACTCTCGAGAGTTGTCACTGCATCTCTATTTGAGTCGGGATAGTTCACATGACTTGTCCGGCTTAGTTCGGGGCTTGGAAGGCGCGGAGCAGGCTGAACTGCTTTCTAAGCGCCGTCTGTCGGCTGTCGCCGAGCTCGCAATTATTAAACTTGCCCGGTTTCGTTATGCTAACTCATCGCGACAGAAATGTACTCTGCAAAAGCAGGCTGTCGCGAACAGCGCCACCGTTCAGCGCTTCGTTCCGGAAGAGGATGGTGCGAATGCCTTAAAAGAAGCATTCCCATCTGATCGATCCGGACTGGCCGATGAGTATCTTTGGGCGCTTGGCACGTTCGAGGCCCAGCTCAAGGCCTCTTCACCTTGCACGATCGCTCTGAGTTCGGAGTCAATGAACCCGCTTTCAGAGATTCAATCGACCGTGAACAAAATGGTTTCGCAGAAGCTAGACGCTGAGATTAACGGTACAGGAGGCATAGTTGAAGCGATTTCAAATCAGCAGAGTAGCGTCCGCGGGATGCAAGACCGCGTATCTACAGTTGATCCGCTTTCGGCTGAACTTCTCGATCTTGAGGAAAAAATATCTAACTACCGAGGAAACTTAGACTTCGTTCACACTGATGCTTTGGACCTCGCACAATTCCATGATGAACTTGCCAAGATTGATTTCGAAAAGGAAATCGCGGCGGCACTATCAAGGGAAACGCTGCACCCAGCATCGGCAATCGTTTCGGGCGACATGGCTCAGCTTGCAGAGCTGATCTCGAAGAATCTCGATGACATTGCGGTCCTAGGGCAAGCTCTAGGAATCAGTGACAGTTCTCTTGGCTGCAATTCTTTGGCCTTGATTTCTGTGCAGCTCCGTTCGAGAGAGGATGGAAGCATAGCGGCTGCAAATTACGCGCTCGAAAAGTGTTACTCGGAAATTGAGACCCGAGTTCAGTCGTTGCGAGATGAGTACAATCAGTTGGAAACACTGGGTGCCATCTTCGCCAATTCTCTCAGCGAGCTCTCATCAAGATACGTCGAAATTCGAGAAGGAGAAAGTCAGTGAATCGCTTCGCTTCATTGAGCCTCGTCGTCCTCCTCAGGATTGCTGCACAATATTGTGCCACACTGATTTGTTTATCGACGGGAGCTGCTGCGCAAGAAGCTGATAAGCCAAAAGTCTGTGGTGTGCTTGTCGACGACGCGATTTATGAAACAAATCTCTTCGAGCGCACAATGACAATAGCTATGGCGCGGGGCGACATCGCCGAGATGCAAAGGAGCGCCACAAGCTATCTAGATGGAAACTTCGCAACCTGTGAGCCCTCCGAGTTTGCGAGCATCTGTGACTTCAATTGCCACGTTCTAATTGGCCGGCATTATCTCTTCATGTCGTCATGGGTGCGCTATTACGCGAGCCGAGGAGGGGCCGACGGAAATACTGAACCCTTACGGCCGGAAGCTCTCAACGCTATGGCAAACGAAGGTCTAAACTTCCTGAACGAGAGAAGAGAAACCCTCCTCGGCACACTACCGGCCGCACGTCCTGCAAGCACTTCGCGTTTGCGCAGCCATTTGGCCGACCTCGCTCGCTTTGACCACCTTAGGGCCGAATTAGCTATGGCAAAGGGTGACATTAATTACCAAGCGGCCTCCGAACATCGGCTGAAAAAGCTGCTTCAAGTCGCAACCGAGGATACCGGAGGAGAAATTGCTTTGCCCGAAGCGGCTCGCATCGGAAGAAGTGAGGTACTAACGAGTTATCGGGAAGCGCAAAGTATCGTTTCCGAAGCAGTAATTCGGATCCCCGATGCTGATGAGTTCGGAGATATTCGGGCGGACTACTTGCAGCTGCAAGAAAGCTTGACGAAGCGCCAGCGGTCCGTCGAGCAGGGACAGATGTTCCTGGGGATTGACCCAGATCAGTTCAGCATCTTCACCATCGACAAGCTCCGGTCCGAACTACAGCTATCAACTCAAAGGCTGCGCCAAATTGAGAACGAAATTGACGGGCTTTTGAGGTCATGGATTAACAGTGAAGCATTTCAGGAAAGCCAAGCGGTCGACGAGAGGCGGATCGCTACCAACCGCTCATCCACCTTGAGCATGTACCGCATCAATGAGTTGGAGGGTCAGGCCGCGGAATTCACTCGGGAAATCAATTCCCAGCTGGATCTAAATACAATCGAACAAGGTAATCTCGAGTTCGAACTTCGTAAAAGGGAAGCCGAAGCAAACCTTATGGCGAATGTGTTCGAACTCGAATTCAGGAAAGAGAGTATTCAGGACAGGACGGACGCTGAGTTGCTAGATCTGGATTCCGTCGGTGTGCAGCGCCAACTCTCGGCAGTGCTTGCGAGAGTTAATCAGCGAACCGCAGAAGAGAACTTAGCAGTTCAGATATCAGGGATCGAATCGCAAATAATAGAGTACACGCGGCAACAGGAACACACGCAAAACGAGAGGCGCAGACTAAAGATTAACATCGAGAACGCACTTCAACAGAAAGCAATAGCGGATCTGGGAATCGAACAGTCTCGCGAAAGAATAGATGCTCTCGATGTTCGCCGGGATGCCATGTGGGAAAACCGCGAGCGTGCCTTAGTTGGGTCAATCTGTCAGGTCGAAGCTGAACTTAGGATACTCGGAGGAAAGCCGAATGTGCCATTGTCAGGTGCCCGAAGCTGCGACTTGCCAGATCTGGCAATGACCGAGGCAAACTACCAAGAGTTAATGTGCCCTGGCTCAGATGGTGAGGGCTTGCGGACAGATTTTGACAACGCAGGGATTGCCACCAGGTCTAGAGTACTAATATGCGTTCTTGGTGGAGACATTCCTGAAGAGCTCCGCGAGCTCATTGCATCAGACGAGGCCTGGGAGTGCCCTGCCGATTTTTCAAGCGATAGCCGCCTAAGCCTCGCAAAGCAGATCTTTCAGCGAGAGCAAGCCATTGCTGAAAAGGAAATTCGTTCCGCTGAAATGCAAATCGAGGACATAAGGTCCAGCGCACGCCGTCTCGAGATCGATTTCGATGCCAGTTATCGCGATCAAACGCGAATAAGAAACGAGATGACCAAACTTGGAACGTTGCTAACTGCGGCTTCTTACAAACCGGTGATGAGTCAGATTACCGGAACATCCTCCGGCGTGGCGACCACTTTCGAAAACCAATATGCAACTGCGCAAGCCGCTTACGCAACGTATCGCGATTTCGAGACAAGCAATCTAAGTATGCGTGAATACAAAAGAACATTCGGACAGCGCGCGGCGTCTCTACAGGCCAGCATAAACCAGCTACAACGCGAAGTTGACATTGCTCCCCTTCGTGATGAGTTGCGTCGGTTTCGCGCGGAGCGGGCGATATTTGAGATAAGAGGCCAGGCGCTCCAGATGTCTGATGAGCTTCGCGCCATGCACTTGGAAGCTCGTTCGACCGCCGTCGACTGCGAACGCCAGTCGGCGCTGCAGGAAATCAATGTTACAAAAGCCATTGCAAGGCACGATCAACTTTCTGCGGAGCTTAGCGCTTCCGAACAGGGGAACGAACTACTCGACAACGATGTGCGGATCGAGCAAAGCCGAATCGAGGAGCAAGAAAGACGTAAGGAGATCGCGGATCTCCGCGTTCAGGAGCTGGAAGTTCAAATCGAGGGACTCGATCGTGATCTGGCACTTCTTGAATCACTTATCGAACAAGCCGCTGGCCGTATTGATAGGCTCACGAACCTTGCAGGTGAGCTCGATGAGCTGCGAACTGAAGAAAGTGCGCAAAGACGTGCGCTGGAAAGCCTCGACAAAACCCGTCGCAATGCGTTCATTGCGGCGGGCGACGCCGAGCTGGACTTTGTTGACGAAGTCATCGAGCAGTCCGAGACAAGGACTGATGCACTTAACGGTATGATCGACGAAATCGCCAAGATATACGGTGATCGTGCACCGCTTGTAGTTAGGCTTCGTGAACAACAGACAGATCTGCAGCTGTCAATTGACGAAGAAAGAACCCGCCTCGTCGGCAGAATTGTGGCCGATGATGATGGTGGTGAGAAGGAAGAGATTTATCTGACGAGCCAACTGAACATTGCACAGCTAGCCCGAGGCGTCCCAGACAATCTACGTAGGAAAGCTATCGAGGCTGAACGCGTTAACCTGCATTTGAACGCCCTTCGCAACCGTGTTGCATCGATGGCAAGCCTCACCAGTACTGGATCCGGCGGCGAGCTAGACATTGTGTATGTTCGGACCGCAGACGACCTGGAGCGTGTGGAACGTCTAATTTCGGACCAAGCGGTCTGGTCACGCGAGCAAGTCATCACCGAGACTTCAAGGATGGTCGTTCCGAGTAGCAGTGGATTAGCACACGAACTTGCGCGGAACCGACGCGCTAGCTTTGAGATTTCTCCATACGCGCGCGGCCGAATGTCCGAGCTTGGCCACTATTCTCTGTGGTCTGGGGACTTCGACCCGGATCGTTGGGGTATGACACAGAACTTAATGCTAATAGACATGCAACTTGGTATCTATTTTCCAATGCCAGGGTGCATTGAGCGACGCTACCAATTGCGCCACGAAGGTGCAGGTTTTGCTTTCAGAGAAGCGTCTTCGCTAGACCCTACACTAGTACCGATTTTCACGGTCGGAGCTGAACGAGCAGCCATTTCTTCATATTTCACTCTTTCGGACAGAGGTCGGGACCGTCTCCAGCCAATATTGAGTTATTGGGCGCGCAATCATTATCTGCACAACTTTATGCGCGAAGGCCAAGGGCCGCCAAACGACGTAAACGCGAATATGCCACTTATGGGTGTGCCGCTCATCGGCCAGTACGAGCTCGTTCTCCCCGATCCTCCAGAGGGCTGTGCATATGAGGGCGCAAGTTATGAACTTTTCCCGGTCTACGCAAAGACCGTGAGAGGACGGAGGTAGTTCATGAGTGTGACCCACAAATCAAAAGGTCTAGTCGACTTCTTCTTCTTCGCGATATTTCTCCTCTTTGCTGTCTCAGCGAAAGGGCAAGATAGCCTCGTTCGTCCTGGCGAATTCGAAATTACTTCCGATATGTTGGCGGCAGACTTAGAGGGGTGCAGCACGGTTTCAGTGGAAACCGTCGGTGGCTTCAACTTGTTCGATCCGGGATTCATTTCCGGAGTTTGCCGTTTTCACGGTTCAGGTGCGAGTGTCTCTCAGTTGGAGGAAACAGTGGAGCTTTTCGCGAAAGCGCAGTCGCGCGGATTGCCTGCGGCGCAACAGACTTTTGCCTCCCTCGCAGAAGGTTTGTCTCATTGCAGGATTGCTAAGGCCTCTCTGGATGCCCTGGAAGCCGCAGGTGGGATCGACGATGCCGCCCAAACTCGTTTCTGCAAAGCGCGGAAAATGGCCAGTGCAAATTTCAACGACGTCGATTGGTCCTCAGCGCATTTCTACTACGAAGAGGGCTCGGGAAGAACGGTCAGCAAACTCGTCGAAGAACTGACACAGTGTCTGATGGGGCCGGCTTCCTTGCAAAAGCCAGAGTCATTCTCTTGCGATGAACATGACGGTGTCACGACGCCACAGTTGAGGGACTTGGTGGAAGAAGAAACCACAAAACTTCTGGAAAGATTCTTCGATGGTTCAAGCGGCCCATTGGGCAGACTTCTGGTTGAGCAAAAAACACTTGCGGAGAGCATAAGTACTTCGGCCGAGGAAGAGATCAACATTCTAAGAGAGGATGCTGACGCGCTGGCGGATGTTGTCAAAACGCTTCAAGACCACGAGCAACATCAGATCAATCCAGCGATGACTTTCGTGGAGGAGTACAAGTCTGCTTACCGGACTGCCACGATGATCCTTGATACCCGCAGGCGTTGGTCGGGCGGTCTACTAATCGACAAGGCTAACGGAGATTATGATGTCAGTGATGATCTGACAGGAAGTAATGGTCGCTCGTCGGAATTAAGATCAGCAAGTGCAAATGCTTCGAGAATCGGCGACGACATTGCTTCGCTAGAAACAAGCATCGAAAATTTAAAATCACAGCGGTCGGCAATTGAACAGAAAATTCGGAAACTCTGCATTCACTATTACTGCGAGATCGGTGCCGCGAGTTTGCCAGGATTTGGCGTGGAGGTGCGAAGCACTTTCGACCTCTCATGCAAGTCTCCAGGTATGCCTTCAAACCGCTTGTGCAACGCGGAGAATCAAGTCTTGGAAGCAGAGTCGACGGTACCAGGCCTTTGTGAGAGCGTTGGGTTCCCCGCTAAGTTCTCCGTTTTAGGCCTCCCGATCGAACAGGCAAGGGAGTGCAGACGTGGTTTCGATTAGGTTATTCAATTTTTCTGCGCTGTTACTGTCATTCTGTAGCGTGCTTCCAGCGGTCTCGTTCGCAGATCCCGGCGATAAGCTTGCAGTTGTCGATCCAGACGGAACGCTTCGACCACTTCGCGTCTTGGCGAGCATCCCTGTTGAGGGTGGCTCAGACACACTTATCCTGGACGTGGATGGACGCCACCACGCTGTCCATGACTGCGGCGGCGCCGAACAGCTTTGGTCGCTCGTTGGTCGTTGGGGCGAACCCGTTTTTCGACAGGATGCAAATGCGTTTGATACGGCAAATTATGCTGAACTATCATGCGACCCGCTCGTTTTTAAGGACATCAACCCCAATGAGCCAATATTCGTCCCAGAAACATATGTTGGCGAAGACTCCAACTACTATGTGCCAACGGGATCGGCTGACGAGTACTACAAGTTTCCTTCGGATTGCTCGTATGAATTCGTTTCGCTTTTGTTCAAGCTGGAGGGTCGTGCCAAGAATGTTGGCTTCCCCCCTGAAAACCCTACAATCGTTTCCCTCGACTGCGTAACAGTCGGTCAGCCCGCCATCGACTATCGTTTACACTTCGCGGAAATTGCTGGCGAAGCGATGCCTTATATCGCGTTTCAACTGGCTAGATACGAAAGTGGCAAACCATCTGGCCAGATTTGGATATGCTCAGTAGACGGCCAGAGGCTAGATGAGAATATTGATCAGACGGAGGTTCTTCTTACGAAGCTCCGAGACTTCTTCGTCATCACTTCCGAAATTACTCCAGCCAAGACTTCGGCCATCGCGAACCGAACAGAATGTCTCGATCTTTGTTCCCACGATTGCGACGAAGACCAGAACTGGGCTGATTCAGTTCGAGCTGTCACAGCTAAGGGCGACAATCTGTGGGGCCAATTATCCGAAAACGATGCTCGAAATTGGTTGATCGGTTGTGAGTCCGAAGGCGGTTTCATCGATACATTCTTAGGCCAGACATTAGAAAATGAGAGCAACAACTGGAACGCGAGCGTGCTACTTGACCTGCGAGCGGCGGCACACTCAGACCCCGTGTTTCAGTGCCCTGAACCAAAGGTGGTCAAAAACCTCTCCGCTGCCCGTTATTCATTTGCCGACCTGTCAAAGCTTATTAGAGACGCGGCGAAATCGGCGGAAGAAGGCACGGTCGAGCTCATACTGGAAAACGACATTGAAATATTTGCAGATGCGAATGAGTGGCATCTTGTGGTCAATCGAGAAGTCGTTGCAAGCAATATTTCGTTCATTGGTTCCGGAGGGCAAAGGACGGTAAGCATCCGGATGCAGTGTGCCGAGGTCAACTCATTGGGGTGTCCAGGTAGTGACGAGACCTTTATCGATCTATTCGAGGTTTCAGAGGGCAAAAGGCTAGCGTTTACTGATGTAGACCTCGAAGTAGATGAGTTCGAAGACATTCTGAAGAACAATCCGTCGGTTAAGATGGCCGGTGTGAAAGTCTCCGGAGCTTCGCTTGTTCTCGAAGGCGCCTCGCTTAGTTTTCCGGAACTCAACTTTGGTCTAAGTGGGTCGAGTGCAGAAATCTACTGCAATAGATGTAGCGTTGCAGCACATGACTCGGCTGTAAGCGCCGAACGCAGCAAACTCTACATTAGAGGCGACGGAACTGACGATGCTGTCCTCAGGTCTGATGCCGATCGAACAATACAACTAAAACAAACTTCGAATGCGCTTTTTGCCAATTTGACCATTTCTGGAAATGGCTTCCTATTTTTAGGGGACGAAACGGGCGCTTTGGCAGAAGATGTAGATTTCCGGTTTTTGGCCAGCGGTGACGAACTTCCTGCGTTTCAGGTGAACTCAGAGGCTGAGAATGGCGGGGTACTGAGCATCGGCTGTGGTTCAGGTGCATGCACAATTTCAGGTCTGCCCAGGCAAGGGTTTACCGCATTTGCTGGTGCCGGTCTGCTGCAGATAAGCCCAAGAATAGAGTTTCAGTTTGCGGACCAAACGAATGCCTCTCCGTCCGATGTGCTTAGTTGCTCAGCAGGCGATGGAGCGCTCATTTTCAGAGGTGAAAACTATTGCAAATGACGACTAAATTTTCCTCCGGAACACTGCTGTCAGTAGCGATACCATTTCGTATCATCTGGACTTTGGTCATAGTTTATGCGGCCGGTATCGGACATGCAGCAGACCTTCCGAGCAAGGCCGCAATCGCAAAAGATCGGGACGTGGAACTTTTTCGAGTTGATGTCGGCGAAGGCACTCCTCAATTCCAACTCGTAGTCCCAGGGGGGAGATTTCCATTAATCTGTGATGACGCTGACCAGCAAATGGAGAACCTACGCGCCATAGGATTTTCTGAAGCGGAAATCGATCAGCTCGAGGAAGTCAACGAGGCCGATATCCCGGAACCGAAACTTGCTCCGCTGGGATGTTCGAGCGAAAGGACCAAACTCTTCGCTATTGAAGAAGACGGAAGTGGAGATCAAACACCCGCTGCGTTTTTGCAACCGGATGGGACAGGTAAGATTTATCGGGCTGGCTGCGTTGGTGTTCTCGCCGCAGCAGGTGTTTCGGTAGAGGAGGCAGAGACCGTTTCTAAGAGTGTCTTCGTGTTCATGAAGAATTCTATTAGTGAGATACCGCTTCGCTGTCGCGATGGCGAGATACCTGTGCTTCGGGATGATAAGCCGATCATTGAACTTTTTCCCTCAATTGAGACTCACGAAGTAAAAATCGGGAGCGATTTCAAAGTAGAAGTCTCTGCTTCGGTAAACAAAGGTCCGGTGTCCAGGGGCAGGCTCAATATTGTTTTTGAGTCAGGCGGATGCGCGCAATGGATGGATCAGGAAGGAACTGAAACATCCATTACGCTAAGCGGGTCTCCCGGAAATCCTGATAGCTGCCAGATCCGGGTCGAGGTATCTAACGACGCCGGAGAAATAAACCAAACAAGGAATTTCAGTGTCGAGGTGAGACAGCTGCATTCGGAGACTCTTGTTTGGACTGATCCTCCCAAGCACCGTGCGGATACTATTAAAGCTGTTCCGCTTTCGAGCGGGGATCGCCGAATTAAGCCAATTCCTATTTCAGTGACAACGAACCCAGACCTCGTTATTCCAGCGATTGAAATAAGCGTGGAGCTTTCCTCTAATTGTCTGTGGTTAGAACTTGAGGAGCGTGTTCCCAATGCCCTTGCAAATCGGAATAGTAGAACAAGACATTTCGCGCTGGCGGGCATCGCTCCCGAAACTCAGCTCAACTTTTTCGGGAACACGGTAAGTGGCTGCGAAGTAACGATGATCGCAAAGGGCCTACAACCCGGAACCAACAACGATCTCGCGGTAAATACATTCGAGCTATTTCTTAACACGGAAGAATTGACTCGTCTCGAGAACCGCGAACTAATTAGCCTTGTACCCAAAGAAATCCAAGAGAAGACCGACCCTCAGGACCTGGATGCCCTTAGCAGGTGTTTTCCGGCAGTCATGAAACAGTTTTTGGGTTCAAACCAATCGTCGGCAAACAACGATCTACGGATTTGCGGCGTAATCGAGCCGATCTTTCAGGTTGATTGGACGGCACCGCCTGAACTCGAGAGTTTTCTCGGTATGTCAGGTGGCGAGATAATTGAACGCTTTGGTGAAACGCGAAACCTGATTGAGAACGCTATCCGTTAGTCCCGAGGCAAACGGAATTCCAAGGAGGCATCCCGCTATGATCTCAAGAAATACCCTTGTAAAGCACATGATTGCCTCGGTCTTCGTGTTCGTTAGCCTCCTACAAGCAGCCAACAGCGCAGATGCGCAGATCGTTAGCAACGCATCGCTTAGCTTTACTGATTTTGCCGTAACGTCTTCTCATCCAGAAGTTCTGTCGCTTGAGGGTGATGCACGGATCGTAGAAACTGGCTTGTTTCCAGAAGATTTAGGACAGATGGTTCTTCTCCAACCTTTCAGTGATCTCACGGTTGGAATTTTCTTTAAAGATCCTTCTCAACGACTGCTCATTAGATTTGATGCTGTAGGGCTTCCTGGGCAAAACGGCCAAATATTCGTTCGTGTAGGGGATCACCGCGAAGTTTTGGAACAGCCAATGCCTTTTGAGGTCAAGTCCTTTGTCGTGACACCGCAAATTGGCGATCTACTGGGAGATGTCGGATTGCGAGTCGGTGTTTTTGAGGGCTCAGTTGCGATAACGGGTTTCGAAGTCGAGTACACGATTCCTGAACCTTTGTCTGAGGATGACGAGCAGTGGAAAACGCCTGAAGGCGCTTCGAAGCTCCTAAGCGTGCTGTCATCACGATTCAGCCAGGAGCGAAAACGACTGGCTGCAAGTCTTTTGGCGCGACACAGTAAAGAAGCGCTTGACGAAGGTGGACTCGAAGACCTCAAAGCCGCTTTTCCCGAGCAGGACGACGTCGAGGTCATTTCCTCATTAATCAATCTCGTAGGCAGTTTCGAAACGCCTGACCCCAACTGGCGGGAGCTACTCGTCGATGCCTATGATCAGTTTTCAGACAAGGGTCTGAGACACGCAGATTTCGACATAATTTCTTCTACGCTGTTCAAATTGGGCGCTTGGGAAGCTGACGTTGAAAAGGATGTTTTCCTTAGGTCCATGCGCGCGGAGGCGGCAGCTTCGAGTCTCTTCTCTGCGATACTCGAAAAACAACCGGGTCAGCTCCAATGGCCCCCCGAACTCTTGCAGGCATTGAGTGATTTGCAAGAGGAGAACCTTGTAGCCGGTTACAATCCCTACAGCATGGCGCAATCTAACGACGCAAGCTCGACGATGCTAACCCGTGAGACAGGCTGGGGATTATTGATTGGTGCGGGAACTCTCAAGAAAACCACGCGCAGCGAACTTCTTGCGAGAGTTGACAATCTCGGCCTCGCGTTTCTTGACGAGTACGTGAAGCTCAAAGGCAGCGAAAGCTTTGGAGAAGCAACCAAAGCTTGGGTCTCAAATCGGTCACAGTTTTTTGTGGATGTCTTGGCTGCACGCGCCATAGAAGGTCAATTTCTCGCAGACCACGATGCGCTCGCTCTGCTTGCAGATCCGCTTCTCAAAGAAAAATCGAATGCTCTTTGGCCGCAACTATTCTCCTGGCTAAAACTGAGCGCTCCGGATCTCCCGGCAGAGGAAATGCGGCTCACATCCGAAATCCTCGCGGATCTCTCGCCACCAAAAAACGCAATAGGAGCACTAGACATACCGAAAGTGGTAGAGATTCTGCGAACGAACTTGGACGAACGTCCATGTAGGTGGGGCGAAGAAACCAAGGAGTTCTGTGAAGCTCTAAGAGACGTGTCGCACCTTTCGATAAATGAGGTTACACAGCCGTACTTTAGCATTGACGGAGCGGACAACGACTTTGTGACGAAAGCGCTCCTCGAAACGAGCGCTTCGGAAGAAATCGATAGCGAACTTGCCCGTATTGCGCTTGACGAAGGAGCCGGAAATTTCACCCGCTACATCGCTGTGCGACTTATCGTCAATGCAGAGCGCCAAGGTGGTGCTAATGCTCTTTTGGAGTTGGCGAGGATTCAGGCCGAATCAATCGACGGTAAAAGTTTCAAAGAGCTTCAATACTTCGAAGGTGATAGCAGTTGGGAAAATAACGAGAGGGCCAGAAACCGGGACCAAATTCGCCAAGCACGAGTAAGGATTGATGAGTATCTCGAGCAAGCTCGCCAGATAAACCAAGGTAGACAAACGCTTTTTGAAGATACTCTTGAAGCGGCCAAGAGTTTTTCGTCTCGCTATGCTTCGCTTCCGTTTTGGACGCTTCTCGCTCGGAGCGGTGCAAATGAAGACCTAGTCTTTGAGCAGATCTTGGAGGCATTGGATGTAGCGGATTTAAGAACGCAAGAACTGATCATAGACAGAGCCGACTCGAATTCAGTGCTAAACACCCGTGAGATACCTGATCTTCGAGAAATTTATGGCGGAACATTCGACGTCTATACTGGAGCTTATGTTCATGCAGCATTGCTCCTGTTGGAAATGAGAGAGGAATTTTACGTAGAACATGCGGTTGAGTTACGCGAGGCGTTTTCCCTGCATTACCAAATTCTTGAGGAGGTCGCCGAAAAAAACGAGGCGTCCCTCGTCTCGCCGAGACGATGCGGAAGTGAAGTCTGTAGTTGGGAATGGCAAGCTACTTTTGACGACGACGGTGATATCAAGCTAGCGCTCGAAGACGGAGAAGACTGTACCAAAGATGGCGTCGACTGTTCCGTTTTTGAGTATGGCCATCTCGTGTCAGCGTCATGGTGCGGCGACGTTTGGGACTGCGAAGTGGGCGAAGCCGCTCAACGTCTTTTTGCCTTCCCCGCGTGTTGGTCGATAACGTCCAGGGCACTAGCGCTGCCTTTAGCATTGAAGAGTGGCGACCGTGACTGGGCAAGGAATTTGCTTCCTGTTTCGAGGACGTTTGAAGACGCTTGGTCGGAACATAGAGCGACAAGCGGCAGTTATTGGTCCTTTAAAACGCAAAATGGAAAAACAAGGCCGATTAAAAAGTGCGGCGCAATGTTTGAGGAAGTGTTTCCTGGAGTGGAAGTGAACCGCCAGATATACTCGGTTGGTGACAATTTTGATTGGGAAACCTATCGCCTATTCAGGTCCCGAGCGCTAAACCTCCTCAACGACGATGAGGAAGGCTGGTCCGAGCTTGAAACGCCTCTGGCTGCAGAACTGCTTGCGGACGCACTGCCTCTAAAGCTTGAGCGAGCCAAAGATAAAAAGGCAGCAATTCTTATGGCCATCGCTGAGGGCAATAGCGGAACTGGCGGCGAGTACTTTTTTGAGCGAATTGCCGATTATGAGGAACGTACGGGAACTCGCTTTCCGGCGGACCAAGAGCTAACAGATGCTCTCAAGCAGGCTAGTCGCTATGATTTCGACGGCTGTTTTGATAACGCTTGGAGAACGGATTGTAACAATCCGCCAAGCGACGACTATGTGGTTTGGATGCGTGAAGTTGGAGATCTTCAAGTCGTTGGCTATTACTTGTCGGGGCGCCGCTGCTGCGACTCCGGTCAAGTAGATTTCATCACAACTAAAGATAGCACCTTCGCCGCGTTTGATTTAGTTGTTGGCCGAGCGGTTGATCTTCTGGCCACTCCAAATCGATTCAGCGAAGGACTAACTATCGAGTCTCGAGCTAAAGTCGTCAAATGGCTTCGCAATCATATTGATCTGGCGGTTGCTGATATCGACGAAAAAATCGAAGATGCGCGTGGTAACCAGGATCTCACAACCCTCTACCGACGATTGCGGTCCGAACTGGAGGGCTAGGATGGTTGGCTTTTCAAGTTTTCTTAACCGCATCAGCCGATAGATTAGATTTGCATCTCAATCCCGATGCGAGTCGGATTTTTTGTGCTCCGGGGGGGACAGATCTTTCTTTGCTCGACCCCTATCGACCATTTCGCGGTCATCCCCCTCCTTGCGCAACATGTGATCCTGCAGTTGGTGGAATGAGGCCCGGTCGGTATGCAGCGACCTCAAATCAAAGCCGCTGCAATTCTTTGTTAGACGAAATATTCGTGCAAAATGTGTAGTCTGCGATTAGCAAGTACAGATACTTAACTGGGCAGAAAAATAGAGCTACATAGCACATGGCGATTAAGCCACTGATGACTTTGCTTTTTTCATATTTTGTCATGAAATTGCAATATATTATACGCAGCTCGTGCTGCACTAATATATAGCTAAAGCGGTTCCAGCTTTCGTTGAATCGAAGGGGCTTCACAGCAGGCGCGATTTCTGATTCATCCTGTTCAGGAGGATCAGACCATGCCCAACCCGCTTTCCGCTGATATTCGCGCCCGTTTTGAGGTGTTTTTTGCGCAGGGCCTCTCAGGCCGGGAGATTGGTCGCCGCTTGATGATCTCCGCTGCGTCAGCGTCGCGCCTGTCCCAGAAGCTCAAGCAAGGTTTGCGCCTGGCCACACTGCGAGAGCGAGCCATGGCCGCGGCCGTAAACCAACCGAGCAAAGGGCAGTCTTCCTCGGGTACTGTTTTCGAACGAAGCAGAGCTGTCCGGGATTACGTTTTCGCCCGGGCAAATGGCAAGTGTGAAGACTGTGGTGAACCAGCGCCATTCCAAACGTCTGGTGGCGCTCCATTTTTTGGAAGTGCATCACATTCGTAGACTTAGCGACGGTGGTCCTGAGACCCGCGTTACATGATCGGGTTGTGCCCAAAGTACCATCGCAGAGCTCACTACGGATACGACGCAAAGGCGCGAAACGAAGAAATGTTACAATTCGTCAAAACAATCGAAGGGGTTTGACTCCGGGACAATTCCATCAGGCCTAGATTAAGATCTCACGCACTCGATCAAACAAAAGCTGACCCGGTTCGCGGTTTCTTGGGTCTTGCAACTTTCGTCGGTCAATCTCCAGATTTCAAACGTGTCAGTTTCAGTGGAAAGCAGTGATCTTTAAACCCGAGACCAATTGAGATTTTTCAATGAAATCAATACGCGCATTCTACCAACGCTACACGAAGGTACACCCATCAAGACATATATATATAATAAGAGAAAGAAATTGATGAAGAGTTTACCATCCGATTGGCCACTAACATTCGCGATCGCCCTATTCGCTGGTCAAGGTTGGGAAACGAGTTTCTTGGGGTTTCGGCTCAGTTGGTTCGGGGTACTTGTGCCCAGTGAGACTGGGTTGTCGAGGTGTTGGCTTAACGCTCCAATGAACCACGTTATCGGCGTCGATCCCGCAACTATGTAAGGATCGCTTAGTCCGAAAGCGGCAACCAGATAGTTTTGCCGGTTCTTCTGTCTCGCCCAACTTCGCGTTCCTTTTGTCCGTCACGGATCCGGGTGCGGGGATTTTCTATCGGGTCTAGGCTGTTCAGATAGGGTGCAAGGCAATAGAAACCTTGCGGACGCTTACGCGATGGTTTCCAGGTGATCTTCGCCCACATCCGCTTTAACATTTTAGCACCTTAACGTTTGTATTAGCTGGGTTTTTCATCTGAATAGCATTGCATGGATTGGGTTGTAGCGCCCAGCAATTTCCCTGTGAATTGGGTGTTCACCGAAAAACCTTATCTACTTATTGTGACCTTTGGCTGTAAGGTGCAAGCTGCCGACTTTTTTGCTGTAGCCAATGCTCCTTTTGCCCGCAACCCGATCCCTTTGTTGTGCAACTCAATCACTGTAGCGATTCAAGTGAATAATCGGTGTTGGAGAAATTGCAGCGGTTTAAATGAAGCTCTGATTTTGGACGCTCAATAAAGCACCACCTGTATATATTTTTCGGAATGCTTAGGTTTCCGGCGAACGTGAAAACTAAAGAAAGGTCCTTCAGCTTGAAGTTTAGGGCTCCAAGAATCAGCTTACTTTTCTATCAGTTAAGCCCCGCCAATTAAGAGGTGGTAGTGTCGCAAGGCTTCGAGAAAACCAATTTCGTATACGACGGTTGGTATTCGCGCCGATTTTTCGGATAGCAAACAACGAAGTTGAGAATGGTATTTTCAAAAGGTGGGCCAAGAGGTGGACTGAGAATAGAATCAAAAATGTAATATATTGATAATTAGGCGAATTTTTAAGGGATATGGTGCTGCTGGAGAGAATTGAACTCTCGACCTCTCCCTTACCAAGGGAGTGCTCTACCTCTGAGCTACAGCAGCGCTGTGGGCGGGTGATTAGACTCAAACGAAACGCGGCGCAAGGGTGTCTGGACGGTTTTTTTCGCCTCCTGTAGAGAAAGGTCATGGCAGACAACAAATCACCCAAAAAACGCGGCAATTCCGGGGACGCGCGGGAAGAGCGACTGAAAGCGGCGCTCAAGGCGAATATGGCGCGGCGCAAGGCGCAGGCTAAGGCGCGCGCAGCATCCGATGACAAGGCCGACAAGGAAGAGGGATAAGAGCAGATGGATTCGATTCTGGTGACGGGCAACGGCCCTCTCAAAGGTCAGATACCGATTGCGGGGGCCAAAAACGCGTGTCTGACGCTGATGCCCGCAACCTTGCTGAGCGAAGAACCGCTTACGCTGACCAACGCACCGCGGCTGAGCGACATCAAGACCATGACCACGCTGCTGCAGTCGCTGGGGGCCGAGGTGTCCGCGCTGCAGGACGGTCAGGTGATCGCGATGTCCAGTCACACCCTGACCAGTCATGTCGCCGACTACGATATCGTGCGTAAGATGCGCGCCTCGAACCTGGTGCTTGGCCCGTTGCTGGCCCGCTTTGGCGAGGCGGTCGTGTCGCTGCCCGGCGGCTGCGCGATCGGTGCGCGGCCCATGGATCTGCACGTTGAAGGGCTAGAAGCGCTGGGCGCCGAGATCGCGCTGAAAGACGGTTACCTGCACGCCAGCGCGCCGGGTGGCCTGAAAGGCGCCGTGCACGAGATGCGGTTCGCCTCGGTCGGGGCGACGGAAAACATCGTCATGGCCGCGACGCTGGCCAAGGGCACCACGGTCCTGAAAAACGCAGCCCGAGAGCCTGAAATCGTCGACCTGGTCGAATGCCTGCGCAAGATGGGTGCGCAAATCTCAGGTGAGGGCACGTCGACCATCGAAATTCAGGGTGTCGACCGGCTGCATGGCGCTACGCATCAGGTGGTGACCGACCGCATAGAACTGGGCACCTACATGCTGGCCCCCGCGATCTGCGGTGGCGAGGTCGAGTTGCTGGGCGGCCGGATGTCTCTGGTCGAATCCTTCGCGGCCAAGCTGGATGCGGCCGGCATCAACGTGAGTGAGACCGAAAAGGGCTTGAAGGTCGCGCGCAAGAATGGCCGCGTCAGCGCCGTGGACGTTGTCACGGAACCTTTCCCGGGCTTTCCCACCGACCTGCAGGCGCAGATGATGGCGCTGATGTGCACGGCCGAAGGCACCTCAATCCTGGAAGAGCGGATTTTCGAGAACCGATTCATGCACGCCCCCGAACTGGTCCGCATGGGCGCGCATATCGAGGTGCATGGCGGCACGGCGACCGTCACTGGTGTTGAAAAGCTCAAAGGAGCGCCCGTCATGGCGACCGACTTGCGGGCCTCGGTGTCGCTGATCCTTGCCGGAATGGCGGCGGAAGGCGAAACAACGGTCAGCCGGGTCTATCATCTGGACCGCGGATATGAACATGTGGTGCGCAAGCTGGAAGGCGTGGGCGCAAAGATTGAACGGATCAAGGGCGAATGACAGACGCAAGTTTCGAAGACGGGCGCGAGGTGCCGCTGAATCTGGGGGCCGAGGACGGCGATGACCTGCAGGTGATTTCGACCCTTGCACAGGACGCGGTTTTCCCTGCGACCGAGATGAAATGGCAACCTTCGCAGCGCCGCTTTGGCCTGCTGCTCAACCGCTTCCGCTGGGAAGACAAGGACGCAGCCGACCGCCGGGGCCGCCCGTTTGAGCGCGTGCAATCCGTGCTGGTGTTCGACTCGGTCCTGTCCGTTGCCAGCCAGGGTGTCGACCGCAGCGAAAAGGATACGGTGATGTCACTGCTGTCGGTCGATTTTGAACCGGGCGAAGAAGGCGCGGGTCAGGTGTTGCTGACGCTGGCCGGGGACGGTGCGATCCGGCTGACGGTCGAGGCGCTGGATGCCACGCTCAAGGACGTCACGCGCCCTTATCGCGCCCCGTCCGGGCATGCCCCGCACCACCCCGAATAGATGCAGAACAAGCGCGGCATATCTCAGGCGTTTTCCGCCGCGCCTGAAGGTGTCATTCTGCGCCGCGCTACCGTTTTCGACGTGTTCGACATCAGCCGGGTTCTGATCCGGTCGATCACCCAGCTTTGCACGGCAGATCATCAGAACGACCCCGGGGCCATCGCGCAATGGACTGAAAACAAGGACCCGGCCACGATCCGGGGCTGGATCAAACCCGGTTCGCAGATCTGGCTGGCCGAGCGGGCCGGGCAAGTGGCTGCTGTCGGCGGTTTGTTTGAAACCGGAGAGATCACTCTGCTTTACATCGATCCGGATCATACCGGCCGTGGTCTTGGTTCGGCATTGTTGAACCGCATGGAACAAGAACTGATCGCTGCGGGATGTTCCGATGCCCGACTTGAGGCAACGCAAACCGCGCAGGATTTCTATCTGCGCCACGGCTGGCAGGCCACCGGGCAGTGTTGCGACCGCATGGATCTGTCCTGCTTTGCCATGCGCAAATCGCTGCACCCAGGCGACTGAGGGTTGAGGCCCGCCCCTCCCGACGATATGTCCCGCGTCAAACGTCCGGAGTGCCAGATCATGCCCGTTTTCCTCGATACGACCGCGCCCGACTTCGAAAGCGCCTTTCAGACACTGTTGTCCGCCAAACGCGAGGACAGTCCGGATGTGGATGCGGTGGTTGCGCAGATCATCGACGATGTGCGCACCCGGGGCGATGCGGCGGTGATCGAGCTGACCTCAAGGTTTGACCGGCTGGATCTGACACCGGAAACCATGGCCTTTTCTGCGGCTGAAATCTCAGCAGCGGTTGCACAGGTTTCGGCCAACGACCGCGAGGCGCTGGAACTGGCGGCGGATCGCATCCGTGCCTATCACGAAAAACAGCTACCAAAGAACGCACAATGGACCGATGAGGCCGGGGCGACGCTGGGTTGGCGCTGGACGGCGGTTTCGGCGGCGGGGCTCTACGTGCCGGGGGGGCTTGCGTCTTATCCGTCATCTGTTCTGATGAACGCCATCCCCGCCAAGGTTGCCGGGGTTGAACGCTTGGCCATCGTGGTGCCGACACCGGACGGGCAGGTGAACCCGCTGGTCCTGCTGGCCGCACAACTATCCGGTGTGGACGAGGTGTATCGCATCGGCGGTGCACAGGCGATTGCCGCGTTGGCCTACGGGACAAAGACCATCGCGCCCGTGGACAAGATCACCGGTCCGGGCAATGCTTTTGTCGCGGCGGCCAAGCGCCGGGTCTTTGGCAAGGTCGGTATTGACATGATCGCGGGCCCGTCCGAGATTCTGGTGATCGCCGACAAGGACAATGACCCCGACTGGATCGCGCTGGACCTCCTCAGCCAGGCCGAACATGACGAAAGCGCGCAGTCGATCCTGATCACTGACGACGCCGCATTCGGGCAGGCGGTCGCGCAGGCGGTCGAAAAGCGCCTCCAGACCTTGCAGCGCCGCGCGATTGCCGGGGCCAGCTGGCGCGATTTCGGTGCCGTCATTACCGTCCGCGATCTGGACCAGGCCGCCGCGCTGTCAAATCGCATCGCCCCCGAACATCTTGAGCTTTGCGTGGCCGACCCGGTGGCGCTGAGCGCAAAAACCGTTCACGCGGGTGCCATTTTCCTTGGCCAATACACGCCCGAGGCCATTGGCGATTATGTCGGCGGCCCCAACCACGTGTTGCCGACCGCGCGTTCCGCCCGGTTTTCCTCGGGCCTCAGTGTTATGGATTTCCTCAAGCGCACCACGCTCAGCCACATGACGCCCGAAGCCCTGCGCGCGATCGGACCCGCCGCCGAGCAACTGGCAACATCGGAAAGCCTCGAGGCGCACGGGCTGTCCGTCACGGCCCGCCTCACGCGGCTGAACGGGTAAAGCTATGGCCTGCGAGCCACAGCCGACCCGACCCTGGCCGGGGACGGGTTCCGGGGCGCTCGATTGACCGCTAAACCGTTCACCGACCAGCAAGGATCAGTCTATTGGAACGTGTGGCGACCCTGTGGATCGGAGAACGGTTCAGCTTTCTGGAACATTTGTGCCTGAAATCCTTCGCCGACGTGGATCAGACGCCGATCGTCTACCATTATGGCGATCTGCGGGACATTCCGGACTATATCGAAGCCCGCGACGCGCGCGAGATATTCGATACCCCCGAGATTATCCGCGACCCTGTCACCCGGTCGGCGGCCGTGCATGCCGATCTGTTCCGACTGAAACTGCTGGAGCAGACAGATTACATCTGGGCTGACACCGACGCCTACGCCCTGCGCCCGTTTGAAACCGAAAACGGCTACCTATTCCCCAAGGCCAACCGCAAAACCCGCCGCATCATGAATGGCGTGCTGGCCTTGCCCGGCGACAGCCCGGCCTTGCGGAACATGTGCGATTTCGCTTTCGACAGCGATCTGGTTCCGCCCTGGTGGAGTGATCAACAAAAGACCAATTACCTGGAACTCTACGGCAAATCCACGCATTGGAGCCTGCCCATCTTCAGCTTCGGCCCGCCCATGCTGTTCCATTACATCTTCCCGACACCCGAACACGAGATGAGCGTTCCCCGTACGCTGCTCTACCCGATCCCGCTGCGCCACCGGTCGTTGTGGAACGAACCGGACCTGTCCAAACTGGACACCCTGAACTGGCAGCAGCAGATGTCGGTCCATTTCTTCGGATCTTGGTTTCGCAGGATCTTCTCGGGGCGCCCGATCAATCCGGGATCACTGGTCGACACGCTGCTGCGCAAGCACGGAATCGACCCTTCGGACCACCCTTTGTGACAGGGCCCGCGGCATCCGAACCCACGCATTGCCCATTCAGAACTCTTACGATAAGTCTGGCCAGACCTGAACGGACCAAATGATCTATGACCCGCATTTCGCATATCGAACTGGATGACCGAAACCTGCCTCCGCCGACCCCCGAGATCGAGCAGGAGCGTAAGGTCGCGATCTATGATCTGCTCGAAGAGAACACCTTTACGCTGCCCCAGCGCGACGGTCGGACCGTGCCCGACGGCCCGTATCACCTGCAATTGTCGATCCGCGACAAACGGCTGGTTTTCGACATCGAAACCGAGGCCAGCGAAAAGGCGGCCGAGTTTCACCTGTCGCTGGGTCCGTTCCGGCAAGTGGTCAAGGATTACTTCCAGATCTGCGAAAGCTATTTCGATGCCGTGAAGACCCTGCCGCCCAGCCAGATAGAAACCATCGACATGGCCCGGCGCGGTATCCACAACGAAGGCAGCCGCGTGCTGCAGGAACGGCTGGAAGGGAAGGCCGACATCGATACCGATACCGCCCGCCGCCTGTTCACGCTGATCTGCGTGTTGCATTTCGGAGGCTGACGCGTGAAGCCGTTGCCGCAGTCGGTCCTGTTTTGTTGCGACCACAACGCGGTCCGGTCTCCCATGGCCGAAGGGATCATGAAGAAGTTCTATGGTACCGGCACCTATGTTCAGTCTGCCGGCGTGCATAACGATCTGGAAATCGACGGGTTCTGCATTGCCGCCTGTCAGGAGATCGATGTCGAACTGTCGCGCCACCGCTCACGGTCGTTCGACGAGATGGAAGAATGGGGCGATGACCTCAGTTCCTTCGATCTGGTGGTGGCGTTGTCGCCTGCCAGTCAGCGCAAGGCGCTGGAACTCACCCGTGTTTTTCACCTCGATGTCGATTATTGGCCAATAATGGACCCTACCGGACTGGGCGAGACCCGCGAACAGAAGCTACATCACTACCGTCAGACCCGCGATCAGATCATTCAGCATCTGAAGGATCGCTGGGGCGAACCAACGGAGAGATCATGAACGCGACCGTCAAGACCTATTTCGAAGCCTTCAACGCCGGTGACGTGGACGGCATGCTGGCCTGTTTGTCCGATGATGTGGCCCATCACGTGAACGAAGGCCAGATCCGTGTGGGCAAGGAAAAATTTGCAGCCTTCTGTGCTCATATGAACCGCTGCTACCGCGAAAACCTGACCGATGTCGTGGTTTTCGAGGCCGATGGCGGCACCCGCGCCGCCGCCGAGTTCATCGTCAACGGCACCTATCTGGAAACGGATGAAGGATTGCCGCAAGCCAACGGCCAGACCTACCGCCTGCCTGCAGGGTCCTTCTTTGACCTCAAGGACGGCAAAATCACCCGCGTTACCACCTTCTACAATCTTGCCGACTGGACCCGTCAGGTCGCAAATGCCTGAGGTGAGCGAGGTCCGCACCCTGACCGGCGCGGCACTGGAGGCCGCGCTGGATGATGTGGCGCGGCTTCGGATCCAGGTGTTCCGCGCCTGGCCCTATCTCTATGACGGCGATCTGGATTACGAACGGAAGTATCTGCAATCCTACCGCGACAGCGACCGCGCCATAATGGTCGGCGCCTTCGACGGCGACTGCCTGATCGGCGCATCGACCGGCGCACCGCTGACCGACCACGCCGACGATTTCGCGGCGGCGTTCAAAGGAACCGGGCTGGATCTGGGCGACATCTTCTATTGTGCGGAATCCGTGTTGCTGCCCGACTATCGCGGGCAGGGCGTCGGCCACAAGTTCTTCGACCTGCGCGAAGCCCACGCCCGCAGCCACGGGTTTTCCAAATGTGCGTTTTGCGGCGTCCAGCGTCCTGCCGACCACCCGATGCGCCCCGAAACATACCGGCCGCTCGACGCCTTCTGGCGCGCGCGCGGATACGCACCGCTTTCCGGCGCCATCGCGCAGTTTTCGTGGAAGGATATCGGAGAAAAGGGCGAGACCCAGAAGCCTTTGCAATTCTGGATCAGGGATTTGTAGGCCGCTTTGGTCGCTTGCCGACAAAACAGCCATTCATCGTGTCAACGCGGTGAATGACCAGTTGTTCAGGCTGAGCTTACTCGTCCAAATCGCCGCTATGCCTTCGTGGAAGGCAGCCGACGTCTCATTTGCCACCCCGCGCCAGCCCATGAGGCCGAACCCGGCATCCAGTGGGTTCTTTTCGTAATGGCCGACACCTTAGTACATCGCGCTATGGCGGGGTCGGGTGATCTGACCGCTAATCGTTGCCTTCCTGTCTCGGCTCTAATTGGTTGCGTAGTTCGACAATTCGAAGGAATTGCGCTGTACAGTGCGCCATCTCCGCCTCTAATGTCCCAGCAACTTTGAACCGGGGACACATCGATGAAAGTCGCAACTGCCGCATACGATCTCGACTGGCTCGACAGTTGGAGCCAGTACGAGGACAAGCTGGACCGCTGGGTCGCCGAGGCCACGGGGCAGGGCGCCGACCTGCTGGTCTTTCCCGAATACGGCGCGATGGAATTGTCGACGCTGGACGGGGCCGGGGTGGCCGGTGATCTGGAACGCTCGATCCAGGCGGTGTCCGGGCGGATGGAGGACATACAAAACCTGCACACCCGCCTCGCGCAGACGTACAAAACATACATTCTGGGTGCATCGGCCCCGGTGATTGACGGTTCGGGCCGCCCCGTGAACCGGGCCGTTTTCTATGCGCCGGACGGTGGCGTCGCGCATCAGGACAAGCAAATCATGACCCGGTTCGAGCGTGAGATCTGGGACATTGCCCCCGGTGGTCCGCTCAGGCTTTTCGACACCGCACTTGGCAAAATCGGTATCCTCATTTGCTATGACAGCGAGTTTCCCCTGCTGGGTCGCGCCCTGAACGAGGCCGATCTGATCCTGGTGCCATCCTGCACCGAGGCGTTGTCGGGATATTGGCGCGTTCGCATCGGTGCGATGTCAAGATCGTTGGAAAATCAATGTGTTACGGTTATGTCGTCGCTGGTTGGGCGTAACGATTGGTCCGAGGCGGTCGACATGAACACCGGCACAGGTGGCATATTCGGCCCGCCCGACAAGGGCTTTCCCCAGACCGGAGTGCTGGCCGAAGGCACCCTGAACCAACCGGGTTGGACCTATGCGGATATCGATCTGTCCGCCATTGCCGAGGTTCGCGCCGATGGCCATGTTCTGAACAGAACCCACTGGGACGAACAGCCACCCCGCGCCGAATCGGTCACAATATCCAGCCTTTAGATGATTCCGCCCTTGAAATAAGGCCGAAATAGGCTCATTTAAGCGCACATCCCTGCAGATTCTGCAGGTGCAACGTAATGATGGAGACAACATGGCCAAGGAAGATACGCTCGAATTTCCCGGTGTCGTGAAGGAACTCCTGCCTAATGCGACGTTTCGGGTCGAGCTGGAAAACGGCCATGAAATCATCGCACATACGGCAGGCAAGATGCGCAAGAACCGCATCCGTGTTCTGGCCGGCGACAAGGTTCAGGTCGAGATGACCCCTTATGATCTGACCAAGGGTCGGATCAACTACCGCTTCAAATAACGCCTGCCGCAATGGCGTTTATTCTCGGATCGGGCAGCCCAAGACGGCTGGACCTGTTGGCCCAGCTTGGCGTGCAGCCCGATGCCATCCGCGCGCCCGATATCGACGAAACGCCCCTGAAGGGCGAATTGCCGGTTCCCTATTGCAGCCGCATCACCCGCGCAAAAGTACAGGCAGTTCAATCGGATAGCGATGACGTCACCCTGTGCGCGGACACCACTGTGGCGCTGGGCCGCCGCATTCTGGGCAAACCCGAGGATGTGGGGCAGGCGGCGGAGTATTTGCACGCCCTGTCCGGTCGGCGCCATCGCGTGATCACTTCGGTCGCCGTGCGGCGCGGAGAGCGGATCCTGCAGCGCGACGTGGTTTCTCAGGTCAAGGTCAAGCGTCTGTCTGACGTTGAAATCAACGCCTATCTGGCGACCGGAGACTGGAAGGGCAAAGCGGGCGCTTACGCCATTCAGGGTCCCGCCGGGGCGTTCATACCGTGGATTTCCGGCTCATTCACCGGTATCGTTGGGCTGCCCCTTTCCGAAACCGCCGCCCTTTTGCAGGGCATCGGATATCCCCTGTATCGTGAGGTATCATGAAGGGTCGCACCATCGTTCTGGATCACATCGACGACCGCGAAGCCGCCGCTCTGATGGTGGATGGCAAGCTGGACGATTTCCTGATTGCTGCAGACGCCCCCGCGCCGGGTACGATTTATCGCGCACGTGCCGACCGCCCGGTCAAAGGGCAGGGCGGAATGTTCCTGACCACGCCCGACGGCCCCGCGTTTCTGCGTCAGGTCAAAGGTCTGGCCCCCGGCACATCGATGCTGGTGCAGGTCACAGGGTATGCGGAACCGGGCAAGGCGCTGCCGGTTACGGACCGCGTCCTGTTCAAAAGCCGCTATGCGATCATCACGCCCGATGCGCCGGGCCTGAACATCTCGCGCTCGATCCGGGACGAGGATGAGCGCGACCGGCTTCTGGAGATCGCGCATGAAAATATGGATGGCAGTGACTACGGCCTCATCCTGCGCTCGTGCTGCCTGGGCGAGAACGCCGACGAAATCGCCGAAGACATCAGAGCCATGCTGGCCAATGCCGATCAGGTCATGAACGACCCCGGGGCCGAGCCGGAGTTGCTGCTGGAAGGCGACAGCCCACACGTTCTGGCATGGCGCGACTGGACTGATCCGGCCGAGGTTATGACCCAGTCCGGAGGCTTCGAAACCCATGGCGTGCTCGACGCGCTGGATGTTGCGCGCGGTATTTCCGAACCACTTCCAGGTGGTGGTCATCTTTACATTCAACCGACACGCGCGTTGGTGGCGGTGGATGTGAATACCGGGGCCGACACGTCGCTTGCAGCCGGAACAAAAGCCAATTTCGCCTGTGCCAAGACACTGGCGCGCGCATTGCGCGTGCGCGGTCTGGGTGGGCAGATCACACTGGATCTCGCTCCCATGCCCAAGAAGGACCGCAGAGGCTTCGAAGGGGCTTTGCGCGCTGCATTCAAGGCCGATGGCATCGAGACCACTCTGGCGGGCTGGACGCCCCTGGGCCACTATGAATTACAACGCAAACGCGGACGTATTCCCCTGTCCGAGGTGCTGAAATGAGTTGTCCGATCTGTGGTGAAGACACCGTGACCAGGTTCCGTCCCTTCTGTTCAAAGCGCTGTGCCGACATCGATCTTGCCAAGTGGCTGAACGGCTCCTATGCGGTCGCTTCCCAGCGGGAAGAGGACGAAGAGGCGGATGTCTCTGGGGAGAATTCCGAGCCGCCAAGGCCGCATTGAAAAAATCTCAAAAAGCCTCTGGACACTGCGTGGTGCAAGTCATAGAAGGCCTCCACCCAACGACGAAAATCGTTCCCGTGCCCGGGTAGCTCAGGGGTAGAGCAGTGGATTGAAAATCCTCGTGTCGGTGGTTCGATTCCGCCCCCGGGCACCATTAACACCCTGAAATACTTAATTAATTTTGATCGTTGAGCGTTCTGATTTTCAGCCGTAAAAGCTATGCACAGGTATGCACTCCTCTCACGGTTCCGACTTGGCCAAAGATTCCAAAAATCGAATACTCAAGATAAAACACCTGCGTAAAGGGCTGGCCATCCTAATGTATGACCGTAGCCCCTATTGGTATGTTCGCCTTAGAGACCCGATAAAGGGTGGTTATGTTCTGCGTTCCACGAAAGAAACATCACGGGTCGAAGCCCGTGAGGCGGCTGAGGAATTTGCAGAAACCTTCCGGAGCAAAGCCAATAGCGACCATGCCAAGAAGAAAGCCACAAGCTTTGAGCACTATGCCAAAAAGCTGATGGGTGTGCAGAAAGGTAAGTCCAAATGGTCGGATGGTGACAACAAGCTTCTCAACCGATCCAAGGACGGGCTGATCTGCTACTTCGGCAAATATGATGTCAGCAAGATCACCACAGGTATGGTTCGGGATTATCTGATTCACCTCGATGAGAACCGGCCAAAGCGGCTGGCAGAATCGACAAAGGCCAAGCACACAATCATTATCCGTAAGGTTCTGACGCTGGCTGTTGAGGATGGTCTGCTGGATGTGCTGCCGGTGATGCCGAAGCAGAAGACGGTTGATGCACCCCGCCACACGTTCACCGATGACGAATACAAGCGGTTCATGAAGGCTGCCGGTGAATGTGCCAAACGGGGTGACAAGGTTCGTGGCGTTGAGATCACCGGACACCATGCCAAGATGTTCCGCTTTGTAGTTCACACGTTCCTCCGTCCGACCGAGGGTGAACTGTTCGGTCTCAAGCACAAGGATATCCAGACCAAGGGCGAACCTGCGCATCTGGAAATGAATGTCCGGGGTGGCAAGACCGGGGGCCGTGTCAGCGTTACGATGCCTCTGGCCGTTCCGCTCTACCATGCCATCTTGAACCCGTTCGATGAGAAGGGGCCGGACCCGAATGGCTATGTCTGGATGCCGGAATACCCAAACCGAACAACGGCGATCAACACGGCTCGGCGTATCTTCAATCACATCTTGGAAAAGGCCGACCTGTTTGATGAGGACCGGAAGCTGTCGCCGTACTCACTTCGGCATTATGCCATTCAGTCCCGGGTGAGGTCGTCGAATGGGAAGGTAAACCCCCACACCCTTGCCAAGAATGCTGGAACGTCCGTGGATCAGTTGGAGCGGTTCTATTTGAAGAACATGGCTCCCACGACAGGGATCATTGAGAACTTGCAGCACAGGGAGTGAAGCTGGGCGGTGTAATGCCCAGTTTTTGCTTCGCTGCATCGCAGTCTCGTGGGCTACCGGTGTTCCTTCGGCACCCACTCTTCGACTTGCCCGTTCCAAAACCTGTTGGGATTATCTTCGTCCATGCCCCTGATGTGAGTTGCCCTCAAGCACGGTTCCACAAAGACGACGGGTTCTTCATAGGGGTGGGATACGTAAATTGATTTGAGCACTTGCACGGCCTGTTCTTCATCGTGAGTAAGAAAGAACGAGAGTTCAACGCAGGGCACTTCGACAGTGTTGTCAGTTGCAATATTTCGTCCACTGCCAAGCGATCTGAATTGTTGTATTCCGGATGCTGTCTTGAATGTGACGCTGTCGTAATCACCGTATTTCAGGGTGTCGATGGCCAAAACAGAATCGACGATCCTTTGCACGTGGGTATCGGGCACCTGGACGATAACCCTCAATCCTTGTTCTGGGACAAACCGATCATTGTGAAGCTTGGGAAGTGTCATGGAATTCTCCGGCTATGAGGCTTCCGGGATATCCGCTTTTTTTCGATCTGAGACAAAAGACGGTTCGGTATCGACCGAACAATCATACTTGGGCTGAGGCTTGCAGTTCTGTTCTGCTCAGGCCGAAAATACGCTTGAAAGCGCCAAATCCTTTATCAGTAATGGTCAATGCACGGCTGCCTGTACGTCGTTCAAGCCATCCTGCATCAAGAGCTTTTTTCATTATCGTGGCGGCAAATGGACCCGAGATGTGGTGACGCCGCTCTGTCCAATCGAGGCACAGTCTTACAGTTGGTTTGTTGGGTGATGTGGCCGGAACCTCAATCCCGATTTTGTCTAGGAAGCTGTGGTAGTTGGGGCCAAAAGAAACAATATCGGCGTTTACGATCAATACATCCATGGCAATCAAGCGATCCGTCATCAAAACGCCGAGCCGCCCTGCTATGTGATTATAGCAACTGCGGGCCTGACGTGTGTCGCAAGTAGCCTTGCTGTTCCGGTGGAGATGATCGGTTGGTGACAGGCTGGCCAGTTTTTCAAGAACGCCAACAACGTCTTCATTGGCGATTCGGTGATACACGTGCCGTCCACTGCGCAATGAAGACGTTAATCCAGCCGATTCAAGTTGCTTGAGATGTGCGGTTGTTGTTTGCGGGCTGACACTGGCAGCACAGGCCAACTCCTTGTTTGTGAATGCCCGGCCATCCATCAGCTCGCACAGAATGCGTGAGCGGCTGGGGTCGGCCAATGCAGCGCCGATAATGTCCAGTCTGGGTTCGATGGTCATGAAAACGAGCTTAGCCCAATTCACATCTGAACACACTGACGGAACAGTTTGCCAAAGAACGAAGAGTTGCTTTGCTTCAAGCTTGTCGTTCCACCAAGTCGCTGTGCTCAGTTTCTAAGCCCGTTGTCTGCAATCGTGAACCAAGGGACGCCGTTGGGGTAGCAAAGGAGATCCCAATGGCACTTGAAAAGCAATTCAATCTGGAAGCAGCAGAAAAGCCCAAGACGACCCAGCCGTCCCATCAGCGTCGTCAGAAATTCATCGCAGCCATCGATAAGCAGTTGGCCGGAATGGTAACAGGGGAAGCCAGCAATACCTCGAAAAGCACTTGGGTCTGGCAGTCGAGCAAAGGGGATTGGTTCATCTCGCCGAGGTACGGCAAAGCGTCTCTCGAACTGGCTCCGGGCCTGTCGGCGATCAAATGCTCGGATGCAGAAGACGTTGTGCAAAACCTCGAGAAGCTGAAAACCCTCACGAGTGACGGCAAGCTGGATGCGGTCCTTGAGACGGCTGCAACAGCCATCCGCAGCCGGTTCGAAAAGTGACATCAGCCAGTTGCTTTGAAAACTTGAATGGTCCCGTTGGGTTCGGATGGAACGCAACGGGACTTTTTGCTTTCCGGTCTGTTCCTCTCACGAGCAACAAAACCCAAATCATGCGAAGCACTTCACGAAGTGAAATTGATGGCTATTCATTTTCTGGTGGATGGCAATAGGTAGCAATCATCATTCCTTTGTGGTCCTGACAGCCACCAGATTGAACGCCATGGAACCAAATACTTACCCCGGCCAGCCCAACCAACCGGTTGAAACAAGCTAGCATTTGCGAAGCACTTCACGCAGTGAAGCAGGTAGCTATCTATTGGCTATCTTCTTGCAATGATTGATCAATCGCTTGCTTCGCAAGACATTCGCTTCGCGAATGTTATTCCTTTTTTGGTCAGTTTGGATTTTGAACATACTTCTCCTATCCGTTGAGGAGAAGTCCGACGAACCAGTTGGTTCTGTCATACCATCCACACACGATTGCTTTCCAAAGCACGGCTGGCGGTTATCCGGTCTCAGCCTACGTGCTGCTTAAACAGCGGACCGATATGCTAGTTTTGCGTGGACGGCAGCTTGACTAGCTCGGCGACGGCACTTCCCCGTCTCGTGATGACAATTATTTTGCTCTGGCTCTCTCATGGGGGCTTTCATCCTTCCCCCGCTTTCGCTGTCTCCTGACCCTACTATTCGATGACGTCATGTCTGCTGGCCTACTGAATTCGGTTCGTCACCATCCGGCGGAAAGTACCTTCTGATCGCATGACGCTTCGGGCTGTCTATATGTGGTTTGCATCGCGGTCCTGATGCAAGAGAGCTACGAGCTGTGTTCAATGTGGTGATGTGTGTTGTCGTGTACGGTGTGTGTCTGCGTATGGTCTATTTAGGGGGCACAGATTGATGTTTGGTCGTGAATCCGTGATAAAATCAGTGTCAGCACAAATTAGGGAGAATGTCCCACGTCATGCCGGGATTGGGGCAAATTTTCCCACAGCCGTGCAGTCGGGCATCAGAAAAATAGTAAAAGTGCCGTATGGGTGTAAAGGATTAACAATTACTATTTTTTCCTGCATCACAGCGTATCACGTTCAAGCATAAAATAACCGATTTACTACACCGGATAATGCAGGTGGTGGTTGTCATTTGAACAAAACACTGACCAGTGTTCAATGGTTATTGGAAGCAAAGGAAATTCGATGAAGATTCTTAGGCACTTCACCGCCAATGACGAAAAACTCAAGCGGTTTGACTTCCGGCGGGAGCTCTCTATGGAGGCCTACCTCGTTGAGAATGAGGGTGTTTTGGCTCTCGACGAGCCATTCGTTGATGTGGACGTGGTCGCTGAAGAACTCACTTTGAAGCAAGGTCGGAAAAGCAAAGATACAGACGGCCGAATTGATCTGCTCGTCACTTACGCACAGGAGTACATTGGTGTTGTAGAACTCAAGCTCGGCCAACTTAAGGATGTGCACCTTGATCAGCTTGAGGACTACCTTGAAACCAAAGATAGGATTCTAGACGACTACCCAAACATCATTCCGAATGAGATTGCACCGAATCCAAAGTGGATCGGTGTATTGGTGGGCAGCTCTATCGACGAAGACTTGGCTCGCAAGATCGCAAACGGATACACAACGAAAGACGACGACATTCCGATTGCTGCACTTACTATCCAGCGTTTTCGAAGTGAAAAGGGCAATGTCTACGTCGTCACAGAAAGCTATTTCAAAAGTACGGCTTCAATCAAAGATACCAGTAAATACCTGTTCGAAGGTGAACTTTATGGGAAGGGCCGATTGGTTCTGGCTGTAACGAAGAAGTACGTCTCAATGAATCCCGATATTACATATTCGGCATTGGAGAAGGTTTTTCCAAAGGGCTGTCAAGGTTCATCAGGGGTGTTTGCAACTTTGGAAGAGGCCAACAAAATCGTTTCTCAAACCGGACGAAAGCGCCACTTTTTGAATCCTGATGAAGTCATTGCGCTAGCCGATGCAGAAATTGCTGTCTCAAATCAGTGGGGTGTTGGCAATATTGATCGATTTATTCAGGCAGCGAAGACTCTTGGTTTGCCCATTGAAAGAGGATGCTAGCTGCAACAGCAGAGTGGTGAGCCGTAAAGGACGTCAGGCAATCAACCGGTTCGCCGAGGTGGTTGCGGTATCAGCCGCTTGAGCTCAAAAATAGTAAAAGTTCCGTATGGGTGTAAGGGATTAACAATTACCATTTTTGCCGCTATGGCAGCGTGGCACGTTCCAGCATCATGATCAGAACTTGAGACCCTATGCAAGCCAAGCTCACTTTTCGGAAAGATCAATTTTATCCGAAGAACCAGAAGAACTCTCGGTACACTCGTTACCTCGTCATCGGCTTTGATACGGAGTACCAGCGGGCACCGTTTGTAAATTCAGATGATTTGGCCGAGGTCCGCAATCAGGTGCTGTCATACCAATATAGCTGTCACGTCATCACGCCGGACAACGCAGGGGAAGAACAGCACTGGTCCGGTATTGTGCGGCCGAAAGGGCCAGCAGATGACGACCGGCTGACTTTGGCCGAGTTTGTGGAACATGCGCTGCGGGATGGGTTTACCCAGCACCCCAATCTGAAAGTGCCGGTGAACGTCTATCTGGTTGCTCACTTCACACGGGCAGATGTGCCGGGGTTCTCTGACTTCAAGGAAGAGAAAACCCGGAAAGCCATGAATCTGGAGAATGTCCGCAATCTGTTCATGAATGTAGAAAAGGACATCAAGGTTAGTCTGAAGCGGGGTGAAACGCTCAGGCCGATCAAGCTGCATGTGGCAATCCGGGACACGGTTGCTCTGGCCCCCGCAGGAGCCAAAAGCCTTGAAAAGCTGGGAGAAATCCTTGGCTATGAGAAGCTGAAGCTATCTGACGATCCGAAGCAGGAACAGCACTACAAGGAACACATGGCCGACCTGATGAGGGACAATTGGCCGCTGTTCAAGGACTATGCCATCCGAGATGCAGAGGTCTGTGCGCAATACACAATCCGCATGATCCGACTGTATTTCGAAAAGACCGGTGAGTTCAAATTGCCGGTAACACTGACCTCCATCGGCGTTGATCTGTTTCAGGCACATTGGTGGGCAAAAGGGATAGACCCGCTCGACGTTGTTGGCAAAGAAGTCGTGGAGGAGAAGTACTGGAACAAGAAAAGCGGTCGATACCAATCCAAGAAAAAGACCGTCCCTATTCGAAAGCTGTTTATCAATGAGGATTTCTTCACCGAGTGCTATCACGGTGGCCGCAATGAACAATTTTGGTTTGGCCCTGCACCTGATGGCGTTTGGTATGATTATGACCTGACAAGTGCGTATCCGTCAGCCATGGCGCTTATTGGTGTGCCCGACTGGTCAAGCATTCGGGAGATACGGGATACACATGAGCTGTTCAGCGGTGAGTTGGTTCATGGTGATCTGGCATTCGCCAATGTGAACTTCGAATTCCCGGACGATGTGCGGTACCCGGTTTTGCCGGTGCGGACAGAGAACGGGTTGGTGTTTCCGAGGAAGGGCAACAGTTCCACCCATGTCAGCGAAATATTCCTGGCCCAACAACTTGGGGCCGATATTGAGTTGGTGGATGGCAAGCGGATCGACTCCCGGAGAGTTGGCAGGGCGGATGGAATAGACGCTAAACGGCCTTTCACCGGCTTCACCCATCACTGCATCGAAGAACGGTCCAAGCATCCCAAGAAGACACTGCACAATCTGTTCTGGAAAGAGCTGGTCAATTCCACATACGGCAAGACGGCGCAGGGTTTGCGGGAGCGGCGTATCTACGATTTGAGGGAAGCTGAAACCAAACCGCTTGGGCCGAGCAAGATCACCAATCCGGTTTTTGCATCCTTCATCACGGCCTTTTGTCGGGGTGTGCTGGGGGAGATCATGAACGCTCTGCCTGAGGATGTCAGTATCTTCAGTGTGACGACCGATGGCTTTCTGACGACGGCCACAGACGAGCAGATGAAAGCGGCGGCGACCGGGTTCCTTGGACGGAACTATCTGGCATCGCGACGCAGGCTTACTGTTGGCGATGAGCCCTTCAACGAAACCAAGATTTATGAAATCAAACATATCGTTCGAAAGCCGATTGGTTGGCGTACCCGTGGCCAAGCCACATTGGAGCCGTCTGAATCCAAGGACTGGGATGGCACCGGCATGGTGCCCAAGGAAGACGAACGGGTGGTGTTGGCCAAGGGCGGTATCAAACTGAACTCCAAACTGTCGAAGGCGGAGCAGAATGGCCAAATCGTCGATCTGTTCTTTGACCGTAAACCCACAGACACGATGACCGTCACAATGGGTGCTGGCATCCGGGAGATGTATGAACAGGGCATGGACTTTGTTGACAAGACGATGACCAAGCGGCTGTCGATGGAGTTCGACTGGAAGCGCAGGCCAGAGGCTGCTGGTGATGTTGCCGTGACGACTGAAGGGGGGCAATCCCGTTCCCATTTGGCATTCTCAACCAAGCCGTGGGATACCGTGGATCAGTTCAACACAACTCGGGACATCTGGTCGGACTACAACAAACAGACCGCGCATTGTCTGAAGTCGCTGTCGGACTTCCGGGCATGGGCTTTGTACTTTGAGGGCAAACTGTCCGCTCAAGGTCCGGCTGGGGCCTACATTGCCAAAGAGGATGGCGTCCTGAAACGCCTTCGCCGTGACCTGAGCATTGCACACAAGCTGCGGAAAGCAGGTACTCACAAGATCAATGTGGAATCTTTCGAGCGGGATGGCATCACCCCCGATTACAAGCTCAAGGTGAAAGAACTAGCCCAAATCCTGAACGATGGCTTTGGCATTCCCTGCACCAAAACGGATGTAGACAATGCCCGAAAGAAAAAGGTGTTCGTGCCGCATCAGGTGCCACGGACGGCACAGTCCGTTGTGCTGTTGGCAAACATCAAGCAAGCGTTGTTCCCTGAATTGGATGTTGAGCAATTCCTGACGCCGAAAGCTGCGTTCGATTTGGCGGTGGAGAACGCTGATATGACGTTGCACCCTCGGGACCCGGTGAAAGGTGCGCTGGATGCTCTGGCAGGTTAGGAAGCGTAGTTTGGGCCGCGATAGTAGGCCTCAACCCACTGGCCCGGTTTTCGCGTGCCGTGCGAAAACCTGAAATTGCGACAGTGTTTGTACCCGCTGATCGTTCCGGTCTCTGATACCCTTAGAGTGTAGGAGCACAGCAAGGCAGACTAAGTGAAGATTGTATTCGGATGGAAGACCATACCAATTGCGGTGGTTCAACTGCGAGTCTAAGCTTTGATGACAGTTGTTTCCGCAGCAGATGATGATCTCGTCGAAACTGAAAGGCTAGCGTATGGAACCATTTCAGTCTGACCGAGGGGCTTTCCTTTGGTTCGCGGTTGGGTTTATTGTAATACCTAGCCTTCTATATTTTCCAGTTAACTCACTTTTAACAGGATATTACGTATCAAGCGGAAACCTTTACGCGCTATTTCTAATGACAGTTCTTCTTGTTGCGTTGGGGTATCGAACATTAAGACTTGCTCGAGAAACAATCACGGGTAATCATGACTGGAATACTGAAAAGTCTTCCGTTTTCATAATAATGAGGCTAATTATTGTTCTTGAAATATTGGGGCTGATAGTTCAGCAGATTGACAATCAAAGCCAGGCAATTATTTCTAGAAACTTTATAAGGGAACCAAATGAAATAACAATAATTGACGGTATACCAAGCATAAGTTCGCAAGAGTTGGTGGAAATTGTAATAATCGCGTTAAGCATACCAATCGCGTTTAGGTTATTAAGAGCGTACTTTGAACTTTTCTCAACTTGGCTGGCGGCTGCTAACTCCATCTATTTGAAGTTATTTGTCAGCTTAAAAAGTGTGGAAAATTCAAACGCAGGTGAACAGCAGGGTGGGCAGGAACAGGAATTAACTCAAACACAATCACTTCGAGGTTTGGCACGCGAAGCTATTTTACGTTCCGAGATGCGGTTCTATTTGGCCAGCGTTTGCATCGTCGTGACGGTTTTGTTCGCAATTGCAATGTTCCAAGCTGTGTTTGAAAGTTCGGCTACTAGACGTGCAAACTCTTTGATAGACGAAATCGAGAGGTCGCCGATTGCGTTTAGCACAAAGTATGAAGACATCACTTTGGATTTGATTGCTGTCACTAAGGAATTCAAAAACTCGGGTACTTCGAGGCCAGCGGCTGAAAGTTCGGATCCGAAAATTATTGAACTAGATTCAAGCATCCTTTTTGAGTCAAGGGCTTATGGCACCGTCAGCCTTTCAGATTTTCTAAAATCAACATTCGATGAGTTAAACTCTGCGACGACCGACGGTGGAGAAATTCAGGCAGAGGCGGACTTGTTTATTTCTCGCCTTACCGAACTCAGGCGTGAGTTAGAAGGAGTTTCTCGAACAAATTGGGATATAATAGTTGTTCGCACCGCAATAATACTACTCGCGCTAGTGGTAGTCGGAATATTTCAACGCATCTTGGTGGCGGCTGTGCAAGAACGTCGATCTTGGGAGGTTAAGTCCGCTGCATTGGCCGCTCTATCATTGGATCATCTTGAAAGAAAGGATGTATCTGCATTCTTAGAGATAGTTAAATCGGAACCATTTATTGAAGCTAAAAGTAGGTTGTGGGGCGGAAAGACCACTGATATTGATATGCTGATATCAAGGCTGGAGACTCTTGTGAATCCAAAACCTCCAAGTAAGTAGTCAGTTTCTCGTGTTCGAGATGACACATTGGATGGCCGGACTTCTAATGAGCTGATACAGCAGAATAACGGTGGATGCATTGTTCCAAGTGACGCGCGGTTGAGGAGTTATTGACTTTTGTATAAGTCTAAAGTCGCTGTTTTTCCGGCTATGGCAGCTGCTTGCTGCTAAAGCAGTCAAGATACTACAATCCCTCATTGTTTATGAAATGAGAGTAATTTTTTATTGTCTGGGGATGCCAGCGGCCACCTTTGCTCGTTGTAACGCCACGTTCGTTGAGCAGTCTTGCCGCACCTGAATATGTTCCAGCCTCGACCAACGCACGTTCAAATTCGATGCGGATCGATTCGAAGAACATCCGCTTCTCTGACTGCCGTTGAACCGCCAAGGCATGTGCATTCCGGCCAAGGATGGTACCCCGGTTCTTCGCCGCTCTGAGTGCGGCTCTGGTGCGTTCTGATATCTGTCGGCGTTCTTCCTCAGCAAAGCAGGCCAGCAGGTGCAGGAAGAATGTTGAGACGTTCGGGTGTTCGCAGACGACAAGCTCAATCCCTTGGTCGATGATCCCCGAGATGAACGACACCTTCCGGGAAAATCTGTCCAGCTTCGGTATCAGCAGCTTCGAGCGGGTCTTCTTCACAAGATTGATCGCGTTCCATAGCTCGGCCCGGTCGTCCCGTTTGCCGGATTGGATTTCGGTAAACTCGGCAATCACCTGATCGGCGGGCGTAAGGAATTGCTCGACCATCGCACGCTGTGCTTCCAGCCCGAGGCCGGATCGTCCCTGCCGTTCAGTCGAAACCCGATAGTAAACTACATACTCGGTCATGCCTTCCCTTCTTCGTAAACGACAAACCAAGGTTTGTCGTAGAAGGCGTCGGATTTCTCGGGTGGGTGGGCAACGGTTCGGTCCAGTGTGCGAGGAGGTGTTGACGGTCGAATTGATATCCCAAAACTGTCATTTGTTTTGTTTTGTTTTGTTTTGTTTTTTTGATTTGATTGAGTTGGAGCTCTGTTGACCTTTGTTGCCAGCGCGGAGGGCATGTTACTTCAAGCTTCGGCCCCAAGCAGTCGTATTACCCCTTGATTGAAGCACACGAGACTTATCAAAAGCGGTAATTGTTATATCTGGAACTCGTAGATCAACTCCAAAATCTGTTTATACTCGATTGAAATTCATTTGTTATGGTTGGGATACCTCGCCGAAGCAAAATGTGGATAAATTTCCTGGCGTGCGATTCAGGTTGTGCTAGGCACCGTACTGTTTCTAACATACACTGTCAGACCATCTTACAACTTCGACAGATCTGTCGACGACCCCTACTAGGACATAAAGAACAGTAAAGTAACCCTAATACTCGAGGTGCCAAGAACTTGCATTGGTATACGGTATAGTTTCACTGCCAAATTAAATAGTTGGAGAAGAAATGGGCGTTCTAGATAAACTCAGTGTTTCTGATCTAAATGCTTTAAGTGATGCGGAGGTGGAAGCAATAAAAGCCGATATTTGGTCGAAATATAATAAGGACTCCCATCGGGTTTTTGCAGACAGAGGCGGAACGAAAATCATTGCTGAGGGAGATTCGTGGTTCAACTACTCTTTTGCCGGGCTTGATATTATTGATTTCCTTGCTGACGCGACCGATTACTCAATAATTCGCCATGCTACGCCTGGAGATACCCTTGAGAACATGGTGTATGGAACAGAATTTCGATCGAGATCGTACAGTCTGATTCCCCCTCAGTTCGAAGACGTCTTGGCTGACATAAAAAAGCATCAACCAAAGTTTTTTCTTTTTTCAGGTGGCGGCAACGATATTGCCGGTCCAGAGTTGGAGGGGTTACTAAACCACAAATCGAGTGGTCGGCAGCCACTTCGCTCGGATCACCTAAGCTTTCTAGTAAACGACACTTTCAAATCAGCTTACACAGAAATGATTGAGAGAATTTGGAATATTGATCGTAAAATACATATCCTCACTCATGGCTACGCTTATGCAATACCATCGGGGAAAGGAGTTGGCCGAATACTGGGTTACAGCTTCATCGGTCCGTGGCTTAGGCCAGCCATGACGAAGAAGCGTATTGTTGATCCAGTGGAGCAAACAGAAATCGTTTCTTTTTTGATTGATGCCTTCAATGACATGTTGGCCGAGCTTTCTCGACAATACGATTACTTCCATGTTGTTGATTTTAGAGAAAAGTTTTCAAAAAATGATTGGGTGAACGAACTCCATCTTACGAATGCTGCGTTCAAACGGGCAGCGGAAAGTTTTAATGAAAGGATTGAGATGGTTTTGGCCGGGGGCTGAGAGATGGATTGCGAAAATTAGTCGTTTGTGTTAACCCTTATTCATTGCCAAAATACATCATGCTCGCTCTAGAGCCTAAAAATGGGAGGTCAATTATGGCCATTTCAAGTATTGAACTTAACGACGTTCAAAAGATTCTTGGTCGCGCAATTATGGATAGCGATTTCCGGGCGAAGCTAATCGCAGACCCTGAGGGAGTTCTTAAAGTGCTTGGTTATGGGGAATTGTCCGACGATGCAATTAACTTTTTTAAGGCACTGGGTGCAGGCTCTTTCCCAGACGCTGCCGATGAAGTTGAAAACAGGCTTGGGGGCCGTGCGGTTGTAGGTCTGTGGCTGTAGGTCTGTCCGGCGGCAAAGTTGTGCCCAGCCAAATCTTGAGATGGATCAGCAAGCGAGTACAAATAACCGATTTGGTGTTCGCAACCTCGCACTAATCCCGAGTTGGGAATGTGACGTTGCCTGTCATCACTGCGTTTTTAACTCTTCGCCCAGGGTGAAGGGGCGCCTTGACTTAGTACAAGCGCTTAAATTCATAGATGAATTGATCGACTGCTCCACCATTGAAGTCGTTACTCTTTCTGGTGGTGAGGCTTTTGTCGACCCCAACTATGTGCTCGCCGTAGCGCGACATTGCGCAAGCCGTCCTGTTGACTTTCGTATTGTAACTAACGCCAGTTTCGCGCACTCTGATGAAGCTGCAATAGCCCGATTGCTTCCCTTGCGTGATGCTGGTTTGCATTCACTTTGCGTCAGTTGGGATCGTTTCCACGAAACTTTCATTTCTGCCGAGCGTGTAAAAACGGCGATCCGTGTTTGCCGACGACTTGGAATCACGGTTGAGATGACATGTGTAGTGAGTCGTGAATCAAGTATTGAAAATGCGCTTGCAGCTCTTGATGAGGAAGGATTTGAGCTTCGCGTGGTGCAGGTCAAAGCTCTGCCAATTGGTCGTGGAGCGAAGAAACTCAATCCGCACAGTCTATTTCCAGCCTCTTATTGGGAGCGCGGACGAGCTTGCGGCTCGGATTTCGACACTATTGCCATCATTCACGACGGTACTGTCTACCCGTGTTGTGCCGTGGGTGGATTCACAGATGCGATCGCGCTTGGCCGTTATCCGAGTAAGAGTGCAGCCGAACTACTGAAGCGCCGACGCGATAGTTTCAAGTGGTCGATGCTTGCAGCATGCGGTCCGACGCATCTAATGAAATTCGCAAGCAATGTTGAGTTGGTAACCGCAGGTGTCGATCCAAAGGCTCACGATTGCGTAAATTGCCATCGTCTCTTTAGCTCACCTCTTGGCGAGATTTTAGTCGATCGCGCCAAGTCCGAGGTCGTTGAGATTTCGTTGCAATTGCTTAAAAAAGGCGGCGTGGCATGAGTGTTTGTCTCATCTCAATGCCGGTCGCAACGCCGCACCATCCCAACCTAGGTCTTTCGCTATTGAAGTCTGGGTTAGCGCTTCGGGGGATCGAAAGCGTAATTCGTTACTTTCATCTTGATTTTGTAAACCATGTCGGGTTTGAAGCTTTCGATTTGGTCTCTGATGACAGTCTCTATGAGGCCATGCTCGGTGAATGGTTGTTTGCCGCTGAGCTTAATTCGGAAGCCGAATTGATGGACTTCCGTTTTCTGAATCAGGTCTTGCTCAAGCGTTATCCGCACCGCTTTCCACTTGAGCGTCAGTTGGAAGTTCTGAAGGTTCGATCAGCCATCAGTACATTTTTGGATTACTGTGAAGGGGCTCACGACTGGTCCGTCTACAAGATTATTGGTTTTTCGAGTTCATTTCAGCAGCACACACCTGCCCTAGCGCTCGCGAAGCGAATAAAAGCCCGCCATCCAGAAATTGTGATCATTTTTGGTGGAGCCAATTGTGAAGGCGATATGGGTGCACAGACGCTTAAGAGTTATCCTTTTGTGGATGCGATTTTTTCAGGGGAGGCTGACATCGCATTCCCGGAGTTTGTGCATCGGATATTGGAGGATGATGAATCACGACAAGCAGCGTTAGAGGAAGGCAGGAACGGTCCAATTAGCGGTACCGTCCCTGCGGAGATGGATGAACTACCATATCCTGACTATTCTGATTTTTTTGATCAACTCGCCAGCTTTCCTGAAATTAGCGAACGGTACCAGCCTGTCCCATTGTTTGAGTCCGCGCGCGGATGCTGGTGGGGTGCTAAGCATCATTGCACATTTTGCGGCCTTAATGGCACTGGGATGTCCTATCGAAGCAAAAACCAAAAACGTGCTTTCGAAGAGATAGAATTTATAGCTCAACGATATGGGCCGGATATTCTGGCCGTCGATAACATACTGGATTTCAAGTATTTTAAGACGTTCCTTCCGGCACTTCGTGATAGCAAAATCAACTACCTCATTCACTATGAAACCAAGGTAAATTTAAGTGCTAACAATATTCGATCCCTCGCTGAGGCGGGAGTGCGTAAGATTCAGCCTGGCGTAGAGTCCTTGTCGAGCAAAGTACTTAAGCTTATGAAAAAAGGCTGTAACCTGTTGCAAAATATTCAAACCCTGAAACTGGCTGCCGAGGCAGGAATATTTGTAGAGTGGGCCGTTCTCTACGGCTTCCCGGGCGAAACAGCGGAGGACTACGCTGCAACGGCCCAGGTAATCTGGCGCGTGCGACACCTGCAATCGCCAGCAGCTGTCACTAAGGTTCGCGCTGATCGTTTTAGCCCCTATTTTATGACGCCGGAAGTCTATGGTATCCAGTTGAAAGCTTTTGATGCCTACAAGCATATTTTCCCTTTCACGGACACGGAAATTCAAAGGCTCGCTTATCACTTCGTCATCTCTTCACCTGAAGTTGACCAAGCCGAGATTTACGCAGCTGACGCTATTGAAGAAGTACAGACTTGGCACCGCAACCGAAAACAATATGAACTATTCATAGAAACGGCTGGTGACCGGGTGCGGGTCACTGATCGGCGCGAGGACAACTGTGAGAGAATATACGACCTAAAGCGTAGTGAAGCGGGAGTTCTCGAGTATGCTGCAGAGATAATCTCTGAACATCGCCTTGCCGCCATTCTAGGCTTGAACGAAAAAGCGTTTGATGTCGTGCTTGCTTCTCTGGACGCACGAGGCCTTATACTACGTGAAGGAGGTCAAGTGCTCGCATTACCATTACGGCAGCCGGGTTATCGCCGTGGGCTTGAGGCAAACCAGATCCGAGAGCCGCTTTCTCGCACTTATTTCTTTCGAAACAAGCAATCGGAGGTCACCAAATGAGAGACTATACAGTGCTCGTTTTCATGGCAGCGGACAATGATCTTGGTCGAGACTCCTTCGCAATGCGTGACATCCATGAAATGGAGAAATACGGTTCGGACGATAAAGTTGCAATTGCGGTTCAAGTTGACCGTTATGGTGGTGGACGCGATGGCACAGCGTTGCGGGGCCAGATTGTCCAAAATGAGAATTGGCAAAAGCGGCCGGTCGAGAATGTCTCTCCCTTAACGGATATCGGCGAAACGGACACTGGCCATCCCGACGTACTAAGAGATTTTATCGTTTGGGGTGTGACAGCGTTTCCCGCCAAAAACACAATTCTTGTGATCTGGGCTCATGGTACAGGGTGGCGTGAAGAGGTGATCGAGGAGGCAGTTGGGAAATCGGCAGGCGAGGAAGTCGAACTTGCAGCACGAAGTGCGCAATTTGGAGGAATGTACAAACAGAACACGTCCGGACTTGTGTTCAGGCGTACAGTTGAGAGCTTGGTTGACGTTTTTGTACGCAATCGACTGTTGCCGAATTATGGTGACCAGTTGACGGGGAGA
Source organism: Ruegeria sp. D1(2025) (assembly GCF_056536425.1). Taxonomy (NCBI): domain Bacteria; kingdom Pseudomonadati; phylum Pseudomonadota; class Alphaproteobacteria; order Rhodobacterales; family Roseobacteraceae; genus Ruegeria; species Ruegeria sp. D1(2025). Next base: position 51,141 of record NZ_JBQFPO010000016.1, read on the forward strand.
GTGAGTGTTCAGCCGAATTTCGATGGCGCGCCCGCAGAGGCCGAGCTCCCTTCAGTAATGAACACGATCAATCGCGATCAGCGTCAAGTGAAGGACCTCTTCGCGAGGGCTGTAGCTTCGGATAGCACTGATCTCTCTGCGCTCGATTCAATCGAACTGAAAAAAGCCTTGGTCAATGCGCGCAACGCTTTGCGGGCCGGTGCCTTACCAGAGTTCGAGTATTCGCTGATTGGCTTTGACGCTTGCTTAATGGGCAGTTTGGAGGCGCTCTATCAACTTAAGGATATTGCCCCGGTCGTCGTCGCTTCTGAAGAGGAGGAACCCCGCACTGGATGGCGTTATGATCTTGTTTTGGAACGGCTACGCGCTGCTCCAGCAAATTTAGCGGCGGTCGGTGCTGGGCTCGTAGATGACTACATGACCGCCCAGTCGGCGTATTTCCTACGCCTTGTCACACAAGCCGCTATTAGAGGAGAGAAGCTCGAGGATGCGGCCGAAGTTCTTAATGATATTGGCAATACCTTGGAACCGCTGTTGGGTACACACACCAGATTGCTTCAGGCTGCAGAAAAAACAGCAACGCGCTTTCGCGGTGACAAGGACTTCTTAGACATCGGGCATTTCCTTAAAAAGCTTGAGGATGGTCTTAAAGACCATGAGGCTTTGGGGGAAGTGACGGCTGCGCGCGCTAAGCTTAATGAGGTTGTGATTTACTCGCGCTTCGCTTTTCAAAGCGAACGTCAAGAACCGACCGGATTGTCAGCGTATTTTCCTGCAATAGCTCGATACGATTCAGTTTATGATGAACTAGACATAAGTCCGCGTCTAAAGGGTTGGGTGGACTTCATTAAAGCGTATCACTTCTTATAGAATTTTGCCTTGGGTTGATTGCATAGATCTATGCGGGGCAAGCGACCCCGTTACCGAAGTCCTGAGCCTAGTGTATTCTGCTGCACACTGTTCGGAAAATCTTGATGCCGAAGGCGAACGGCGTGGTTTTTCGAAGCAGCCGGGTAAGTTTATGGATGGTTAGATATTTGATATGGAATAGTCTTTGTATAAGGATGATTTTCACCATGATTTATCGAAAAGTGATAGCTTTTTCGTTGCCTTTCTTTGCTTTGAGCAACTGCACTCCAAAACCAACGGATGCGTTTTTAACTGACAAGCTCGTTGGTGTGTCAAAGGGTGTGGACGCCCATTATTCAAGGATCATTTCCAGCACGAACCCGTCGTCTTGCATAGTAAGCAATAAGGAAAGTCAGTCTTTTTGGGCGACTACGATGTCTGATCTTAAGCTCTTGAAAGCACGTACTGAGTATTGGCCTGACAATAATGATCTTGCAGAAAGTGTTTCGAAGCTAGCGATAACCCTTGACGAGGCGAAGGACAAAGAAGTTATCGCATCAGAAGACCCTACAAAACTGTCAAATGGCAGCCTTTGGCCCTGTTTGGATGCCGACGAGGCTGCGCGAACTTGGCGGCTTCTGGACACGAACCTTAGTTCTTTAATTGCTGCATCCAAGGTGCAAACATTTTAATTTGGGAGTTCGTAAATGAAACCTTTAAACCCTGACGAAAAGAAAGCCGTTGCTTCCGAAATTGCAAACATCTTCGGAACTGCTGTTGGAAAGCCTGAAACTTCTGTCGTAGACGTGGTCGCAAAGGAAACGGCATTTGCAGCAAAAAAGTTCAAGAATGGTAGTTGGAGTAAGCGCCGAGCTCAAAAGCATGTGGCTTTTGCGACTAAAGCTGCAGCAAGTATCTACGCCTCTCAGAGGGCACTCAAGCAACGAAATGTGAAAGCTGCCGTGATGAATTTGGTTAACACTCTTGGCGGGATCGTCAATGATCGTGTTGGCTTCAAGTTACTGCCCATCCCGTCGTAAGGAGCGTGATGGCATTTGCTGTAAAGATCGATACGAAAGTACACCTTGAAATTTGATCTTCATTTTATGCTTTCGTAGATCGTCAGATTTAGATTCGTGCGTTAAAAAAGTAGCGCTTTGGCCAGCACTGGGGCTTATCAATTCTGTGATGACATCCGTTGTGGGATATTTGCGTAGGCTGATCTAGTCGCCACTCGATTGACTTAAAAATAGATATATTTCAATACCTTAAACTCAATTTGGCACTTTGATTTTCAAAAGTTATACACGAAGTGATGCACTTTGTTGTAACCTATTGAAATCACGTATGGTATCTTGATTGAAAATCCTCGTGTCGGTGGTTCGATTCCGCCCCCGGGCACCATTCAAACTCTTGATAATGCTCAATATTCATCCTTGAACCTTTCAGGGTTTGACAGTTTTCTTGAAGGGTTTGACAATTTTTGATCGGCGTTCGTTCTCCTTCTCCAGAGTTTCCATCGTTATCCGGTTACGCTCTGCCAAGTTGGCGGATCGGGAATAATGGCGAGCCATCGATGGGGTTTTTTGCCCCAGCAGGTCCGCAATCTGGCGTTCCTCAAGCCCTGCTTCTCGCAGTGTCGTGGCCACGGTATGCCGCAGCCCCTTGAGTGTCAGGCCGGGTTGCACAGCGCCCTCAGCTTCCAGCTTTTTCTTGAAGCGGTACCAGACCGTCGAAAAGCCGTTGTAGGTCCAAGGCTTTCTGTTTGATGAGGCAAGGATGGTCACGGCGTCGTGCGTGGGCGCAGCATCCAGAGCCGCTTGCAGCGTCGGACCGATTGGAACGGCAACTTCCTGGCCCGTCTTGCCCCTGACGCCCCAGATCGTGTCGCCGTCTATCTGGCGACGGGTCAGCTTAAGCGCATCGGACGGATCAAGGCCGGTATTCATAATCAACGCCACCGCCACTCGAACGTGCGGGGCGGCCCGATCCAGCACAACTGCGCGTTCTTCCACCGTCCAAGGCCGGTTGGCATAGGGCCGATTTTTCGGGCGCGGCTTGGGAATGACACCTGCCGCATAATCCCGGTCGATCAGACCGCGCGGAATGGCATAACGAAAAACTTGACTCAGGAAGGTGCGGACCATGTTTGCTCGCCGCCAGCCAATCTTGTCCGCCGCTTTGTCATGGATGCCCGAAACGAGGGGCGTCGTGATTGCGGAAACAGGCGTGTCCCGGATTGGGTACAGGAAGTCAGAGCACTTGCGATAGTCGCGCTTGGTGGCGTCCGACAAATTGCCATAGTGTTCAGTCTGGAAATAGGCATTGACCAGCCCGCCAAGGGTTCCCGGCTTAGGTGCTTGCGCCTTCCTCGCCTCTACAATGGCAGCAATGCGGGCGCATTCCGCAAAAAACTCAGCCGATCCTAACGGAGTTTTTTCCAGGTCGATCTTGTGACTCGTGGCGCGATGATAGCAGCGCGGTTTCCCGTGCCGATCATCGAATATCTTGAAACCTCTAACCCTGACACGTGTCATTACAACTTGCCAAGAATGACGTCCTGCGTTGCCATCTCGGCCCCTTCCTTCATTGCATCAATCCAATTGTCCAGATCGCGCTTGTCCCAAAGGACTGTGCCGGGCCGCATTTCAATTGGTTGGACGGGGCACGTTGTTTTGAAGAGCTTTGGAGGAAGTCCAGTGTAAACCGCCGCCTCAGACTGTTTCAGCATGCGTTTCTCATTAACGTTGATAGTGAGACTAGCGTTAGCCACTGCTAGTGCCTCCCAAGACGCTCGTTGTTCCATAGCGTTGACCAAGATGTCCGTTCGGGGTCAATTTACCCCGAGGATCAATTGGCGCTGTTTTGGCCGGTTGGTTTACTTCGACTACTTGTCGCATCACTCAGATCCAAACTCTGAAGCAATAGCCTCTATCTCTCTAAACGAAATCTGGCGCTTGACATGCATGCCTTCCATTTCAAATAATCTGGCAATCCCTGACTTATGCCACGCAGTCGGGTAACCTTCGAATTCATACTTTTCCATTTCGGGAAAGTGAGCCGCTGTGAAATACACTTCTAATCCGGCGTTCTTAAAAATCACGTATGCTGGTCTTTCATGGACGTTATATTCTAAGTTATATATTGATATATCTGAATCCACTTCGTCCCGATGCGACGACACGAAATCGAATAGGTAAACAAGGAAGTCTTCGGCGTTGTTTTCTCGCTTGAAATCGAGACGCTGAATTACACTTGCAGTTTCGATCTGCTCGAACTCATCATTCCGGAATTGACGGTAAATCTCAAAAGTCTCGACTATACGGTTTGGTGGAGCGCCTGTCATGAGCGCAAGCGTAAGCCTCGCAGCATCACGCGTTGTCATTTCCGGTGCGTTCACACCACGCGCTCCTGTCGTCAGAAAGCCTGCTTCGCGGAGCTTCCTTGCAACAAAGTGAACTGTCGCTCGCTCGATACCAAGCGCATTCGATATCGTTTTTATCAGATGACCAGACTTCATTCCCTAAGTGTGTAATGATCACTTAGGAGGTGTCAATACACACATTGTGTTTGGATTCGAAGTTACCCTTTTATCTGAAGACAACGCTTGGGTGCTTGTGCGCCTCTGCTGGGCACGACCGCCAACGTGACCGAATTTCACACCAATCAATGGGATCGCCTTGAAAGAGCGAACGTATCTTGACTTCCAGCTTCGTCGGTCTCCCCATCAATAAACAACAGCATTTATTAACATAGTCTGCAAACCCCATGACGCGTGAAAATTGTTCGTCCGTGGTCTTCGCAAGGTCCCTGCCGACATCTCGCCGTCGCGTTTGCAACTTTGTTTTGGACCACCCCGCGAGCGGACAGGTGGCGCAGCGCCACCACCACCCCCGCCCCTTTTAGGGGAGGTGGTGGTAGCGCAACTGTTTTTGGGGGTGTTAGCGTCACCTTGCGCCACCCATGATTTTTGGGTGGTGGCGCACATCATACCGTTGCCCATTCGCCTACCTCCACAGTTGGGACAGGCTTGCGTTGAGCACCTGTTTTCTGCCCTGTGACCAACGCCCCGGATTTCAGCCAAGTCTCGATTATTTTCTTGATACGCTGGCAGTCGGCTTGGGCGTCTGCGAATAGAAACCCTTACCTAAAGACAGCTTGTGCCACAGCGGCATCAAGTCGACCATTTTGTATGTCGCTTGCGCAGATGTCGTAAGCTACATACACGCCCCATTTTCCCTGCCAACTTGCGGCAAACGAGCCCGCATTTAAGCGCCCCGGAAAACAGTGCTTTCCAAAGTGCCAGTAGTTGTATCGGGAATTCGTCTCCTCAATTGCCGCTCAGTGACAATCAACACTAACGAAGAAAGAGGCCATTCGATCAAGATCTCGCACCGCAAGGTTTGGTTCAGCGAATTACGTGAACCGAGCACCTGGCGTGATGCACGACTCTGTTCGCAGTGGAACCTAGAAATATGTCCTCAAAACCAGGCTTGTGCGAGGCCAAGACGATGCAATCCGCGTC
>NZ_JBQFPO010000017.1:0-55676 GCF_056536425.1 Ruegeria sp. D1(2025)
ATTGGGATATCTACGAGGCGCGGTGTCATGTCTTCTCAAATGCTGAATGCACTTTAGCCTCAATCGGAACGTCACGCTATGACTGCGAAGGACTCGAAGTGGAAATTCGCTCAGTCGCAGCGAATGTCCACATTGCGGACAAACTTGCCGCTCGCAGTAGCTTTTTATGGTGCAAACAAAGTCAAAACCATTCGCACATTCGAGGCTGAAAATTGTTAGATTTTGCAACGTAAAGATCGTTTCAGCAACGAAGATGAGAGAAGGGCAGCTTCAAGTTTTTTGCGCAACAATGTAACGACTTTGCAGCATCGAGGCTTGATTGGAAGTATAAAGGATTTCGAAGCCTGCGCGCTCAATTTTCCTCTCAAGTATCGATCCAGAAACGAAATTCACAAATGGGGCTTTCCCGAGTATCTGCATGATCGGGATCGCAATCCGACTGATCATCGTATACTTGAAACCACCATTCTCAGGCGCGCAGACGGTCTTGGATATGAAAAGCCCACCGGATTTTGTCAGCGTGGAAATGTGCTCGAGCGCTTGGTCCAGATCGGGCAGGAGATGAAGCAGGTTATGCGCCAAGACCGCATCGTATGAACCTTCATCAAGACTGTGCTCAAGAACTTCGGCCACCTTGAAAGTGACATTCTCAAACCCTTCCTTAGCGCACTTCTCATCGGCAATCTCGATCATGCCCGGAGCGAGATCCGAGGCAGTGATATGGGTCACATGCGGTGCCAGCAACAGCGCGGTTGAACCCGTACCGCACCCGATTTCCAGTACGCTGTCCTCCGCTTTCAGGTACGACTTCGTACGTTCGAGTGTGTTCAGATACCCTTCCACGTTCCGGATTGGGTCCGCCGCATACTTTCGCGAGATTTTGCTCCAGAACGCGGCATCCTTGGACAAAGCAGCCATTTCATTACTCTCTTTCAAGGTTGTTGCCGCATTCCATACATCCAAACACTCATTTATGGAATTGCCACATGCCGCAGAAGCGTTATGCATAAATGCATGAACTGGAAAGCCATCAATTTCGACTGGAATCAGGTACGATCCTTTCTTGCGACAGCTGAAGAAGGCTCGTTTTCCGCAGCGGCGCGCGTTCTTGAGCAAACTCAGCCTACTGTCGGCCGTCAGGTTGCTGCGCTCGAATTGGCACTCGGGATCACCCTGTTTGAAAGAGTTGGCAAATCGCTCAGTCTGACGACCGCTGGCACCGAGCTTTTGTTGCATGTCAGAGAAATGGCGGATGTCGCGAGCAGGATTTCTCTTACCGCGACAAGCCAGTCGCAAACTGTCGAAGGGCAAGTCAGGATCACCGCGTCCGATGTGATGTCTGCCTATCAACTGCCGCCTATACTGAAAAAGATCAGACTTGCAGCACCGCGACTTGAGATCGACGTCGTTGCAGCCAATGACTTACGCGACATACAGCGACGTGAGGCTGATATCGCCATCCGACATGTGCGCCCGACGCAGCCAGATCTGACCGCAAAGCTTGTCGCCGAGGCGAAGGCACATTTTTACGCAGCACCTTCGTACCTTGATCAGGTGGGACGGCCAAAAAATGAAAACGAACTCGCTAAGTTGGACTTTGTCGGATTTGGCGACATTGACACGATGATCGGTTTTCTCGATCCGGCGGGCATTAAGGTGACCCGAAAAAGCTTCCGGATTGGCTCACAAAGCGGGATTGTATCCTGGGAGCTGGTGCGCCAAGGTTTTGGCATCAGCGTAATGTCAGATGACGTGGCTGCCTTAACACCCGGCGTGGAGCGCGTGCTCCCTGATCGTGAGCCGTTTAAGTTCCCGATTTGGCTGGCCACGCACTCGGAGTTACATACCGCAAGAAGGATCAGGTTGGTGTTTGATCAACTGGCTGACCAACTGAGCACGGGGACTATCAGGTAATCCGGGAGTTCACCCTATGTCACATGCTATTCCAACGCTTCACTTGCTTTGTGGTAAAGTCGCGTCAGGAAAATCAAGTCTGGCTGCGAAACTTGCGAGTAGCGATGGGACGGTGCTCATTTCAGAAGATGAATGGCTCAGCGCCCTGTTCGGCGACCAAATGAACTCCCTGCAGGATTATGTAAATTGTGCTTTGAAACTGCGAATGGTCATGGGACGGCACGTGACTTCATTACTGACGGCTGGGGTTTCAGTCGTTCTCGACTTTCCGGCGAACACAATTGAAAACAGGGATTGGATGCGTTGCATTCTGGAAAACACAGCCGCGAAGCATCGCCTTCATTTCCTAGACTTGCCAGATGAGGTTTGTTTGCGTCGGTTGCAACAGCGCAACAGAGATGGCAAGCATGCCTTTGCAGCAACGGAAGACCATTATCGGCGTATTGCGCGATACTTCGTGCCACCATCACCCGAACAAGGTTTTAACGTCATAACTCACCATCAGTAGCCGCAACCGTTCAGAATGTCGCGGACGTACTAACGTGTGTTGGCCACCCACTCTGAATCGGCGAATGGCCAAATGCTCACAGACAGCTTTCAAGGGTCTCAAGTCCGAAGTTTGTGTAACTACAACGAGTGCATGCCAGCTTTCTTTTGCCGCTCTTTGCTTGCAACCCACAAACACATCAGGCCAAGCATCACCTCTATCCCAAGGGCAGAAAGGATGCTGTCCGATGGTCGTCCGTCAAGGGCAAGGCTGACCAATCGCCCTGCGGCAAAGGCGAAGAACACAGTGGCTCCAAGCCAAGCTGCTGTCTGGGCCATCTTTTGGTATAGCGCTCCCGACAGGATGATAAGGCCAAGTGCAACCAGATTGGCCGCAGGTGCGCGCAATTCACTCATCAGGTTCGGCTGCGGCGAAATAACAATGCCGTAGCTGGAGTAAAAACCCAGTGGGGCCAGCGTGATGATCAGCCCCAAGGTGGCTGCGATCAAACCCGCCACCCCCAGGACAAGCCTGCGTTTTACGTCAAACGTCATGATTGTGTTCCTTTGCTGTCAGACCAACTCATGCAGCCTGTGTCCAAGCGCCAGACTTTGCGGCTTCATTTGCAAAATCGGAAAAGTCGCGCGGTGCCCTCCCCAAGGCGCGTTGAACACCGTCTGCAACATTCGAATTGCGGCCATCAAGCGTTTCTCTTGCAATGTCGGTAATGACGTTGGCAATCATCTCACCGCTTGCATTCATGATTTCCGCGTGGAATTCATCAAACGAAATCGGAACGTATTGCACAGTTGTGCCCATTGCGCGCGAAAGCTCGGCTGCCATTTCGGCGAAAGTCATAAGACGCGGCCCTGTAACTTCGTAAAGCTCGCCAGTGTGTCCTTCCTCGGTCAAGGCGGCGACAGCGACGTCGGCAATGTCGTCCACGTCGATAATCGGTTCACGTACGTCACCAGCGGGCATGGGCAACACACCAGCCATTACCGGCTCCAGCAATGCACCTTCAGAGTAGTTTTGCGCAAACCACGCAGCACGGACAATCGTAAACGGCACACCGGAGTTTCGAACAACCTCCTCAGCACGCTCGGCATGGAATTCTCCGCGCCCTGTCAACAGCACGAGCTGCTGCAGTCCCTTTTCCCTGGCCAGTGCCGCGAAGGTCGCGACTTGCTCGACCGCGCCCGGAAATGCGATGTCAGGAAAATAGGAAATGTAGGCAGCCGAAACACCGTCCAGGATTGCAGGCCAGGTCTGCGGCTGTTCCCAATCAAATGGGGTTTGGCTATTCCGCGATCCACGCCGAACTGCATGGCCCATGTCTTCCAGGCGCTTCACTATACGTGATCCGGTCTTACCTGTTGCGCCAAGCACGAGAATGGATTTCTGTGTCATCGGTCATCTCCGTTAATCTGTCAATGACCCGTATTTAGGGAAGGATGCAGGATGATGTATTCTCCATCATCCTATTTTATTATCCATTCGTCCAAACAATGTAGACAATTGAGGAAGCTTCTAACAGGCTGGTGTAATGAACCAGAATACCCCTCACATTCCCGACCCCGATGCACTGGCGCAGCCGATTGGCGATCCGCTTGGGGAAATTCTTCATCTTTTGAAGCTGACAGGCACATTCTACTGCCAGTCGCGCATGTCTGCGCCCTGGGGTGTTTCTATACCGGGCATTCCCGAAGTACTGAGCTTTGCCGTCATCACACACGGGCGTTGTTTTTTGAGGGTCGGAGAAGATGTGCCGTTTGAAGTCGAGAAAGGCGACTTGGTTCTGATGACAAATGGTGCACCGGTTGGTTTCTTCAGCTCGGAAGACACTCCACTTTTGACACTCGAAGAACTGCCCATACGTAAGGTAACCCAGCTCTATGAAACGCTGGAATACGGCGGCGGTGGAGTCGAAACCGGCATCATGTATGGCCTTGTCAGGATAGATCATGCAGCCAGTGGAATGTTGATGTCCCTGCTTCCCGACGTACTCAAAATCGATCCTTGGGAAGAGGACGCAGGGAGCTGGCTACAAGCAACTTTGCAGTTCATTGCAAGAGAGGCGCGTGAATTGCGACCGGGCGGCGAAACAGTGATTACCCGCTTGGCCGATGTGGTTGTCATCGAGGCCATTCGCCGATGGCTGAACAGCGCACCCGACGCTAATCGCGGTTGGTTAAAAGCGGCCCGAGACCAACAGATTGGCCGCGCCATTGTAGCCATACATCGCGCACCCGCAGCAAACTGGACAGTCGAATCCCTTGCGCAGGTTGCAGGTATGTCCAGGTCGGCATTCGCTGCACGTTTTTCTGAGCTCGTCGGTGTTCCGGCAATCCAATATCTTGCGACCTGGAGGATGCATCTGGCTCGGGAACGATTGATTTCCACCGATCAACCAATCTCGCAAATCGTCGCTGACGTAGGGTATCTATCTGAACCTTCCTTTAGCAAAGCGTTCAAACGGGTATTTAACGTGTCTCCGGGGAAAATCCGCAGGCAGCAATATCAGGCGCAAGGCACTCATTAGACGAAAATAGACACGTGTTGCAGTAAGCTTGGCAGCTTTGGGTCCAGAAGGTCAGCTTCGGGGTTCGATGCGGACGTTCGACGAAATTTAGCGAATGTTCATTATTCGGACTGTGCCGACATTCCGTTTCCGGAACCTTGCTGGCGTAGTATTTTCCCGCATCTGCGGCGGCTTCTATTAAGCGCCGCAGCGACTTTCGCGAGACCGGACATTCAAAAGTACGCAGATCGTCAGATCCCAAACCGATCTTTCGCTGCACCCGGATTCGACAATCGAGACGCGACACGAAGTTGTCTTTCGCACGGAAGGCTTTTGCTCTAGCAGAAATGACTTGTGCGTACGGCGAGCAGCTTGTCGCGGTGCAGAGATAATCCTGATCGCAGCCGTTCAGAAGCACCGATTTGGCGGGCCTAAGCCATTGGCTCGCAATAGTCAGATCGAACCGTCGCAACGTTGAACTTTCCAGAACAACACTTGGATGTCTGCTACAGATAGAGCGCGCCGGGGCCGGGCAGGATAAAGCGGTCGAGAGGCAACATTGGCACTCGCCGAAAGATACTGACATCGCCGTTGGGCAGTTTGAGGAATGACGGTTTCGGATGTTCCTGGTGAACGCAGGATTGGGCAGTGGCTACAGTTGACCACAGGAGGTATTGCTTGCGCGGAAGGGCTTTGTTGTGACGCGACCCAATCCATCGATGCTGTCATTCGGCATGTGTTGAATGCGATTTCGTTCGGATAGACTAGTCAAGACGAGATCAACCGAAAAAGCTGCAATGACTAGAATCAATATCGATCAACTCAAGACATTTCTTGCTGTCGTGCGTCACGGTGGGGTGCGAAGGGCTGCGTCGGCACTTAATTTAACACAGCCTGCCGCAACCGCCCGGATCAAGAATCTTGAAGACGCGCTTGCTTGTGAATTGTTTGAAAGGCGCTCGGGGGGGATGCGGCTGACCAAGCGCGGAGAGCTACTTCTGGCTCATGCGGAAAAATTCGAACATCTGACGGAGCTTGTCGAGAGAGATGTGGTCGACCCCAAGGGGGTTGATGGACGTCTACGCCTTGGCACATCCGAGACTATCGCGCAGTGCTGGTTACCGAATCTGGTGGCGCGGCTGCACGCGTTTTACCCCCGCCTTGAAATCGAATTTAACGTGGATATTTCCTCAAACCTGCGTGATGGCCTGATGAACCGCGAAATCGACCTTGCAATTCTTTTGGGACCCGTTTCGGAGCATAAGGTTAATAATATCGAACTGCCCTGCTTTGATCTGGCCTGGTACGCGGCAGGGTCGCGGCGCGACGGGATAGACGCCCTGAATCTGAAGCGTCCGGTTTTGACCTATGCCCGCAACACGCGTCCCTATCGCGAATTGAAAGAGATGCTTTTTGAACGTGTCGGACCCGAAGTATCGCTTTTCCCTTCCTCTTCTCTCTCTGCCTGCTTCCGGCTGGTGGAAGCCGATCTCGGCGTCGCTGTTCTTCCGCGGGTGTTGGGACTTGAATACGTCGCCGCCGGGCGCATCACCGAGTTCGACCCGGGCTGGGTGCCTTCTCCGCTCCAGTTTACCGCTTCCTATCTCGGAGAACCGAAGAGCCATCTTATTGAAACCGCCGCAATGATGGCGCTGGACGTCGCGACCGGTTACAGTGGTGATAAAAATATCTGATCGATATTGAGAAAATTATTCGATTTGATTTTATAGCTTGAACTTGTGACCTTGTCGGCGACGGAGGGGCACCTGTGAGCAAAACCTACGAATTGTTGAAATCTCGAACGCTGACAGAACAGCGTGGCGCAATACGTTCCGGGCAATATTGCTCGCATACCGCCGGACTGGGACAGGGTCATCTGCAAGCAAATCTGGCCATTATGCCAGAGGCCTATGCACTCGATTTCATGCGGTACTGCCAGCGCAACCCGAAGCCCTGCCCTTTGACAGGCGTGTCCGACACTGGCAACCCAATGATGTCCACCATGGGCCGGGACATTGATATCAGGACGGATGTGCCCGCCTACAATATCTATCGTGACGGCATTCTTGCCGGTTCGGCAAAAGATATCCGCGATATTTGGCAAGATGATCTGGTAGCCTTTGCGCTGGGCTGTTCATTCACCTTCGAACATTCGCTGATACGCGCCGGGGTGCCCGTCTGGCACATCAAAAACAATACGACCGTGCCCATGTTCCGCTCGAACATTGATACGGTGCCTGCCGGACCATTTTCCGGAAAGATGGTCGTTTCCATGCGCGCAATACCCGAGTCGCGGGTGCGGGAGGTTGTGGAAATCTCGCGCCGCTTCCCGCTCGCCCATGGAGCGCCGGTTTACTGGGGTGATCCTGATGGAATTGGCGTCACCGACGTCTCGCGTCCTGAATGGGGCGACCCCGCACCGATTGGCCCTGGCGAAGTACCGATGTTCTGGGCCTGCGGAGTGACTCCGCAGGTGGCACTCGAAGCGGCGCGCATGCCACTTTGTATCACGCACAAACCAGGGCACATGCTGATCACTGATGTTGCCGAAGACGCAGAGATCCCGGTCCTGACGTTTACCTGACAGACAACAACGAACCCGACCAACAAGGAGACCAATATGAAACGTATTACCACCATTCTTGCCGCAACTACGGCACTGGCGTCGCCAGTCTTCGCCGAAGACCTGTCCGTCGTCGGCAGTTGGTCCGGTCTGCCCCTGCACAAGCAGTATGAAGCACCGTTCTGGGGTGAAACACTGCCCGCCGCTTCGGGGGGAGCGATCAATGTCAACCTGACCACGCACAATCAGATGAACTTGGGTGTAGGCGACGTGTTCCGCCTGCTGGGTGATGGCGTTTATGACGTGGCGATGACTGTGGCCGATTATGCCGTGGCCGACGCCCCCGAGCTTGAGGGCCTCGACGTGCCTCTTCTGGCCCTGACCGCCGCCGAAGCTCGAGCCATGGTGGACGCCGCCCGTCCAATGGTTGTGGACATTTTCGCGGACCGGTTCAACAGCCACGTTTTGGCCATTGCACCCTATCCACCGCAGGTGGTGTTCTGTAACGCCGAGGTCGGTGAACTGGCTGACCTTAAGGGTCTTAAGGTCCGCGCATCCGGTCGGATGACAGCCAAGTTCCTCGAGGCGCTTGGGGCTGAAGGCGTGAACGTCGGCTTCTCAGAAGTTCCCGGCGCGCTTCAGAAGGGCGTCGTTGATTGCGCTGTAACTGGTGCAGGTTCGGGCTACTCCGCCGGCTGGTGGGAAGTATCCACCCATTTGATGCCAATCCCGCTCGGCGGATGGGACAGTGTCGTAACCGCGATGAACATGGACAAGTGGAACAGCCTTGATGCCGGCACGCAGGCGCTGATCACCGAGCAGGTCGCGGCCGAATTCGAAGGCCCGGCATGGGATACCGCGCAAAATGCACTGGTGAATGACATCGCCTGTCTGACTGGTAATGGCGAGTGCCCGGCCGGTGACGCGCGCGGCATGACGCTGGTCGAGGTCTCGGACGCTGACTTTGCCAAGGCGCGCGAAGTGCTGGTCGGCGAGGTTTTGCCCGACTGGGCGGAACGCGCGGGCGGCGATTGGGCCGATCGCTGGAATGCCAGCGTAGGTGCCACGGTTGGCGTGACGATCGCCAAGTAAAACGTTCTGGATGGGCCTGCAGAGCGCCCATCCTTTTTTGCCGACACGCCGGATTAGTGGTTGCGAGAGTTCGACCGATAATCCTTCTCGTCCTAAGATTGACCCAGCAAAGGGGCCACATGGAACTGATCGCTCTTGAAAAACTGCGCAACCTGAACAGGCAGATTGCCATCCTAACCGGGATCGTCCTTTTGGCCTGCGCTGGCATCGTTATTCTAGATGTTATCCTGCGCCGGTTCGGTTCGTCCTTTGGCGGCACCGATGAAATTTCCGGCTATGTGATGGCGATTACTACGTCCTGGGGCATGGCGTTCACGCTTCTTGAACTTGGTCATGTACGCATCGACATCCTGCGGTCGCGCACCGGTAAAATGGGCCGCTCGATATTTGATCTCTTTGCCATGACCATGATGGCCGGAACGGTGACATTGATCGCGGTCAAGTGCTGGCCCGTCCTTTCACGCTCGCTGGCCAATTCCTCTCGTGCAAACACGCCTTTGGAAACTCCGCTCGCTTGGGTGCAGACCCCTTGGTTCGCTGGCTGGATCTGGTTTGCCGTCGTCTCGTGGTTCACGCTGATCGCGGCAGTTTTGTTGGTGGTTAAGGGGCGGTTCGAAGACTCCGAGGCCGCCATTGGCTGCTTTGGTGAGGAACAGGAGGCGTTGAAATGATCGGCTATCTGTCCATTGGACTCCTGGGACTTCTGACCCTGTCGATTCCAGTTGGCATCGTGCTTTTCCTCTTGGGCTTCGGCGTCGATGCTTTCTTCAGCCCCTTTCCCTTGATTCGGGGGCTCGGCAATCAGGTCTGGTCGACCTCGAACAACGCCACGCTCATCGCCATTCCCTTCTTTGTGCTGCTGGGCGAGATTCTGGTACGTTCCGGCATCGCAACACGCACATATGCCGCCCTCGACCGCTGGGTTTCCTGGCTGCCAGGCGGGCTGGTGCACGCCAATGTTGCCACCGCGACGATGTTCTCGGCGACCTCCGGCTCGTCCGTTGCTACCGCTGCGACCGTCGCCACCGTGGCGATGCCCCAAGCAGAAAAGCTGGGTTATGACCCAAAACTTTTCTCTGGTGCGATCGCGGCGGGGGGAACTTTGGGGATCATGATCCCGCCGTCCATCAACCTGATCGTGTATGGCTTTCTGACGCAAACATCTATTCCGCGTCTGTTTCTGGCCGGGCTTATTCCGGGCATCGCGCTCGCCCTCGGATTTATGGCCATCACCATGTTGATCTGCATGATACGCCCGAACCTTGGCGGCACACGGCGCGTGTTTCCCTTTCCCGAAATGCTCAGGGCGCTTTTGCAGCTTATCCCGATCATCTTGCTCTTCACCATCATCATCGGCACAATCTACAAGGGTTGGGCAACACCGACCGAAGCGGCTGCCGTGGGTGTGGCCGGTGCCGTTCTGATCGCTGCGTTTTTTGGCGGCATCAGTGTGAAAATGTTCACCGATAGCATCCTGGGCACGGTGAAGATTACCTCGATGATCATGTTGGTGGTCATCGCGGCATCCTTCCTTAACTTCACACTGGCCTCGGCCGGACTAGGGCGCGAATTGGAGGTCTTCCTGAACGGGCTGGGCCTCTCGCCCTTTGGCACGATACTCGTTGTCGTGCTGATCTATATCGTCCTTGGTTTCTTTATCGAGACGCTCTCTCTCATGGTCGTCACTATTCCGATCATCGTACCCCTCGTCGTCGCGCAGGGCTATGACCCGATATGGTTTGGCATACTTATGATCGTGCTGATCGAAATGGCGCTGATCACGCCGCCTGTGGGTCTGAACCTCTACGTTGTTCAGGGCGCGCGGAAATCGGGTACGATGAGCGAAGTGATGCTGGGCAGCATTCCCTACGTGGTAGCGATGCTGATCATGGCGGCACTGCTGATCGCCTTCCCGGGGATCGCGCTTTACCTGCCATCGGTTCTCGGAGCCTGATACGTGATGCATTTTTCTGTGAACGAAACAGAGATCCCTGCCCGGATTGATCAACTGATTGTCGCAGGTTGGACGGGGCGCAACCTGGATGCAGTGCAGCACCACATCGACGAGTTGGCAGCCCTTGGCGTTGCGCCGCCTCGTCAGGTACCGCTGTTCTATCAGGTCTCGACCTCGCTTCTGGCGCAGTCGCCCGAGATTGAGGTGCTGGGGGCAGCTACATCGGGAGAAGTTGAACCTTTGCTTGTCAAGCTGGAGGGCCAATTGTTTCTGGGGCTGGCGTCGGACCATACGGATCGCGACCTTGAAACTGTGTCTGTCGCGGCCTCGAAACAGGCATGCCCGAAGCCCGTCTCGGATCGGCTTTGGCGTTTCGAAGAGGTCGCACCCCATCTCGACCAACTGGTCCTTCGTTGCGAGATTGATGAGGGCGAACAGTGGGTAATCTATCAGGAAGGAACGCTGGAAGGCATCCGACCACTGACCGACTTAGCTGAGAGCGCAGGCCTCGCCGATGGTCAGGCCATGTTCTGCGGCACCCTCGCCGCCATTGGCGGCGTGCGGCCCGCGCCCGCCTACAGAATGAGCCTGACCGACCCGGTTCTGGGGCGCTCGCTGAGCCTTTCATATCGTGTCAAAACGCTGCCCGTCATTGCATGAAGAAATCCTGCCTGATGCCCAGATCACAAAATTCGAATTGGCCACAGATACGAACGGCCGGGTATGACGGCTTTGTCGTCAGTTTTGGAGACCGGCTTGGCGAGACGGCCAACCGCGCGTCCTTGGCCTTTCGGGATGCGGTCATGGCCGCGGATTGGGCGGGGGTGGAAGAGAGCTCGACGTCGCTGGTCTCAACATATCTGCGCTTTGATCCGCTGACGAACGACCACGCTGCGATGCGCTTAGCGCTGGAAGGGCTGGTGCAGGATCGCGACTGGTATGCAGCCCCTCTTCCCTCTGGTCGCAGGCTTTGGCGCGTGCCCACTGTTTTCGGCGGCGAAGCCGCTCCTCAACTTGCCGATGCGGCGAAACTGGCGGGGCTGAACGAGGCCGACGCCATCGCTTCGATTGCCGCCACGCCTGTGCGCGTTCAAACCATCGGTTTCGCGCCGGGTATGCCTTATCTGGGCGAATTGGCACCGGTCTGGGACATCCCCCGGCAATCCGAACTGACTGATCAGGTTCCTGCGGGCGGGCTCTGTGTTGCTATACGCCAACTGGTCTTGTTTCCGGTTAGCACGCCGACCGGTTGGCGCCACATTGGCCAGACTGCGTTGCAACTGTTCCGGCCCAACTCTCCGAAACCATTCCTCTTACGCCCGGGGGACGAGGTGCTGTTTCAACCCGCCGATCCCGACACGCTTGCGAAACTGCAAGGCGATGAAAACGGCGGTGCCACATGTGAGGTCATCACATGAGTCGCGCGCTGATCGTTCACCGCGCCGGACCCGGCTTGACTGTGCAGGATCTTGGAAGACCGGGTTACCTAGCCTTTGGACTGTCGCGTGGCGGTGCGGCCGACCGGCTCGCGTTGGCCGAAGGGGCTGCTCTGCTCGGGCAATCGCAAGACCACGCACTGCTCGAAATGGCGGGGGTCGGCGGTCAGTTCGAAGCGACCGAAGATATGCGTTTTGCACTGACCGGAGCACCGATGAGGGCCAGCATCGACGGTACCCGCATCGCTTGGAACGCAAGCCATCTGTTGCCCAAAGGCGCCCGCTTGGAAATCGGCGCCGCCGACACCGGAAATTACGGTTATCTGCACTTGGGCGGTGGCCTGGCAACAGCGCCGGTTCTGACGGCTCAAGGCGCCCATCTGGCTGCGGGCATCGGTTTGGTGATCCAGTCCGGCGACAGGTTTGCCGTTGGACCAGATGGGCAAGGCGAGACGGGGTTGAAACTCGATCCCGAAGACCGGTTCGGAGGCGGCACAGTTCGGATAGTTCCCAGTCTCCAGACCGGTTTCTTCACGTCTGAAGAACTCACGCGCTTTGAGGCGACGACATTTCGAAGGGACGCGCGTGGCAACCGTATGGGCGTGCGCCTTGTTCAGGATGACGAGGGCTTTCACAGCGAAGCGGGGCTGAGCGTCCTTTCCGAAGTCATAGTACCAGGCGACATACAAATCACCGGCGATGGCTCTCCATTCGTGCTGCTTAACGAATGCCAGACGACCGGCGGATATCCCCGGATCGGTTCGGTCCTGCCTGTCGATCTACCCCGGGTCGCTCAGGCCGGTCCCGGCGAAACATTGCGGTTTTCTTTCGTATCGCTGGAAGAGGCGGTTTCGATTCAAGCGCACGCACGAGAGTTTCAGAATTCCTTGCGAAACAGGCTCGCTCATTTGGTTCGCGATCCGGCAACGATCGCGGATTTGCTGTCGTATCAGCTGATCAGCGGAGTGACCGCAGGAGACGATTTGGAGAGGAGCGACTTATAAGCAGATCGGTCGATCTCAACGCTGACATGGGCGAATGCTTTTGCCCATGGCGCATGGGCGACGATGTCGCGCTATTGCACACCGTACCCTCGGCTAATATTGCTTGTGGATTTCATGCAGGCGACCCGGACGTGATAGCGTGAATAATGAAAGCTGCACATGAGCGTGGCGTCGGCATCGGAGCCCATCCCGGCTTTGCCGATCGGCAGGGTTTTGGCCACCAGCGTGTGTCACTCCCCTCCTAAAGCCTGAGCAATCTAATTCGCCATCAGGTCGAGGCGGCAACGGGAATGGCGCGCGGGTTCGGAACGCAAATCCGGCATCTTAAACTTCACGGTGCACTGGCCACACCGCCGGTCTGAAGCACCTTGATCTGCGTCGCGCCCATTCTGAAGTTGTTGCGCGCGCGCATTAGCACGTCATCCGCGCCGGCTACGATGGCCGTCATATTCAGAAGATCCAAGTCGTCACGTCACGCGGAGAGGAGTTGTAAGGCATGAGATCCCAAGGCCACCGCGCGCGCTGAGCCATGCTCCGGAACTGTATTACCGCGGGCCTTGAAGAAAACCACGTCTATCTCGCTGCGCAGTCCCCGTTCGCGGTGCCAGCGTCGCGCCCGGTGGTGGCATTTCTACTTTGCAAACTGGGTGACATTTCTACTTGGTTGCAACAATTACCGAATTAGCACGCGGCCAATCAAAAAATCGTCCGTTCGACCTTCATTTTCGGAGTTCCACTCGAAGATGATAATTTTGTGCGTCAATGCTTGTTTAAGCTGCCCCATTGGATGAAAAATCACACCCTTCCAAACCCAAGGCCTCGCAAGCTGGTTCACTGGTCAGGCTGATGACGGTCGCGCCCTTCGTGAAACGGTCTAACAAAAACGGAGTAGATCCGGCAAAGGTGTTCAGAAGTCTTGGCCCGAAAGAAACGGATATGGATGATCCGACGCGTCTCGTTCATGTGGGGTTGTCTATGGGCTTGTGCATGATCTTGCCGTTAGCCGAGGGCCCTTTCTTCGGTGTGCATGTCGGCGAGAAATTCAACGTCTTGAGTTTCCCGTATTTTCAGCTGGCGAAGGATGCACTGTCGATGACCAATGACAGCGTTGCAGAGATCGGCAGATGGTTTGGCTTTGGTGAGGCGGGCAGCTTCACACGGTTCTTAAAGTCGAAGGCGGGCGTGTCCCCCCGCGAGTTCAGAATATCACATAAGTGACTGGATTTCAGACAACCTGCCAATCAAGTTCTTCACTTTTTTCGATATCAGCCCCAGAACTGCAGCCCAAGTGAGAAGGCCGACTGCCTGATGCTCAAAGCAGTTGTTAGATGCAGTGCGGCCCGCAGATGCGGGACAAACGGCTGCTACGGGCTCGATGCTGTCATTCTCTACTACTTGCATCAATTACCGGAGGTAGACTTCAAGCGGACTTGCCTAATTGGTCGTACGGGGCGGAGAACTGAATTTCGCTGCACCTACAAAGAGTAGGAGCCATCGAGGCGAAGAAGTCATTTGATCTGAATCATGACAGCCAAATTGGTTGGACTACCAGAAAGACATGCATTGTCGAGATTTCGTGACATCCGTTAGACTGTGAACAGGAGGGTCCTATGCAGCGCCGACTCGCCGCGATCATGGCTGCCGATGTCGTTGGGTATTCGTCGTTGATGGGCAGCGACGAGGCAGGGGTATTGTCCGCCCTCAAAACTCTGCGTTCAGAGATTTTTGATCCCGCAATTGCAAGACATCACGGGCGCCTCGTAAAGTTGATGGGGGATGGTGCTCTTGTCGAATTTGCTTCAGTTGTCGATGCCGTAAACTGTGGTGTCGAGATCCAGCGGACAATGGCTGAGGCTGCTCCGACCCTCGCCAACGGGTCGCAGTTGCAACTTCGGATCGGGATTAACCTCGGTGATGTCATGATCGCTGATGGGGACCTCTATGGAGACGGGGTGAATGTTGCCTCGCGCATTGAAGGTCTCGCTGACCCAGGCAGTATCGCGGTTTCTGAGAGTGTCGCACACCAGGCAATGGGCAAGGTAGATGCCGGATTTGAGGATCTCGGACTGAAAAACCTAAAGAACATCGCTGAGCCAGTTCGGGTTTTCCGCGTCATGCCTGACAAAGCGCCCGCCTCCGAACGGCGATCAAACAAGCTTCCATTGGTGACCGGTGCATCGGTGTTGGTTGGTCTGGGCGTTGCAAGCTTGTTAACGTGGTGGATCGGCTTTGGTCACCAGCCGCCAGATGCCATTACCTTTGATGAAGCTGCTCTGTTGACAGACCCAACGGGTCCGACCGTTGCGGTTCTGCCATTTCAAAACCTTAGCAATACAGACGCCCACGATTTATTGGCTGTGGGCATAGGCGAAGACATCATCGTTGAACTGGGGAACTATCAGGACCTCAATGTTCTTTCGCGTCAATCTACCCATGCCGTTGTTACCGGTGAAAGCGACCCGCGCAGTATCAGGCAGAAATTCGGAGCGGACTATGTGCTGGAAGGTTCGGTTCGGCAGGTTGCAGATCGCCTGCGCGTGACGGCGCGGCTGATTGATACTTCGACAGGCCTTCAGGTCTGGTCCGATGCGTATGACGAAAGCCTCACAACATCCAATATTCTCGACGTTCAATTGCACATAACAGAAAAAGTCGCCTCTGCTGTGGGTGACGCGGGAGGTGCCATCAAGCGGATTCACGCAGGCCGCGCGCGCGCGAAACCCCCGGAAAACCTTTCATCTTACGAATGTTCGCTTCTGCGTGTCGGATTTATGAACCGGCGCGACATGCAAGAGCGCGTCCGCGCCTGTATAGAGCGGGTCGTGGAAGAGGAACCTGACTACTGGCGGGGTTGGGCGCAGTTGTCCGAGGCGCTTCAGACTGACGTCAAGTTTTTCACCGGTTTGTACGAAGGAACGCAGGAAGAAAAAATTGCCCGAGCCGAGGAAGCGGCTCGTACGGCCGTTTCACTGAATCCCTATTCTGCGCGTAGTCATTTTCTGCTGGCGCTTGCCCTGCAAATTCAACGCGATCTCGACGGTTTTTTTTCATCAGCCGAGACCGCGCTTGCACTGGGGACAGACCGGTATTTGCAGGGGCAAATCGGTTACGAGTTCATTTGGTCCGGACGCTTGGATTTAGGCGCCGCTTTAGTTGAAAACGCCATTGCGCTTGATCCAAATGCGGCAGATCCTAATTGGTTTCAGGCGCTCGCCGAGTATCATTTCCTGAATGGAAACTACGAAACAGCATTGGAAACTTACCGCAAAGGGGCGCAGCCTGACCTGTGGTGGTCGGTTTCGATTGAGGTCGCGATAATGGCCGAGCTTGGCCCGCACAGTGCTGCCGTTGCGGCGAGAGACCGGCTCAACAGAATCCGCCCAGGCATAAAAGTTGCAGACATTGTCTGGATGTATCGGCGTTTTGCGCGACCCGATGAACTTATTCTTCCTTTTGTCAAAGCATATCGAACTGTAGGAATGCCGGAAGGACAGTATGCCCCTTTGGATGCGGAGGGCGGGGGTTAACGTACGTAGCCCTCGGTATGGTGCGGGATGCGGATAAGATCGCTCACAAAGAACTCAGCCTTACTCGGGCTCTCTCGCCCTTTGCAGGCTTGCCAGCCAGATCCGCCGGTTTTCGGGATGGTTTTTTGATCCTGCAAACTGCCTGCGCATCGCGGAAATTGACAGATTCGGATTGATCTCAAGCGCATCGTTGACAGCCTTTTGCGCATTTTCCGACCTACCCATCTCGGAAAAAGTGTCCACGCTCAACAGGTGACGAAACAACCGCCAAGTATTGATTGTTACCACCGTGCCCAAGTGCCGGGCTGCGTCCAGCGCTTCTTCATAACGCCCCAGGTGAAACGGGATATGACCCTGGTAGGAGTGCATGTTTGCAACATCGGATCGCGCGGACTTATCAACGCCTCTCTCACCACGGATAGGGCCAAAAGCTGAAGCGCGATGCGCGTGGTCAAACATTCTCATAAAAACCCTTACATACAGGGTTTATATGGATGTCACTGGACATTTCGATATTGGAAGATGGTGCCCCCACACGGCAACAACACTCTGTTCTTTCATACCCTAATTCGTTCAATTTGGCAGCTAAGAACATGAATAATATGACATAAAGTGTCTGAGTTTGTGTTGTTGTGTTCTCCGCCATCCGGTAGGTTAAGGTGGATATTAGGGTGGATACAAATGCGGGCAACAAACAGACTTTCGGCTTCCTTTGTTAAATCCGCACCGGTCGGTAAACACTGCGATGGAGCTGGACTTTGGTTTATTAAACGAGACGATGGTGGCGCGCAGTGGATGCTTCGTGTGACTGTGCATGGCCGAAGGCGCGAAATGGGCTTAGGCGGCTATCCAACTCTTTCTCTTGCAAGTGCCCGAAGTGTTGCACAGCGTTGGCGCACGGTTGCTGCGGAAGGCCGCGATCCGGTTAATGAGCGTGAGGCAGAGGCACGTGCGGCGCGGCGGGAAGATGTTTCACTTGCGGTTCTGACCACAGATGCATTCGAAGCGCGAAAGGCTGAACTCAAAGGAGATGGAAAAGCTGGGCGTTGGCTCTCACCACTGAATGGGCATGTACTGCCCAAGCTTGGAAAGGTGCCAATAACAAACATTGACCAGCGCGACATTCGCGACACCTTGGCCCCAATCTGGCACACAAAAGCCGACACAGCGCGCAAAGCAATATACAGGCTAAACATTGTCTTTCGCCATGCGGCTGCGCTGGGGTTGGACGTTGATCTTCAGGCCACAGAAAAAGCCAAAGAGTTGTTGGGAAAGTCACGTCATAAGCCAAAACACATCCCTGCTATGCCATGGAGTGAAGTTCCCAATTTCTATGCAAGCTTGGAGGAACCGTCGCTCTCGAACTTGGCAATGAGGTTGCTCATCTTAACCGGCGTTCGCTCTAAACCTTTGCGCTTTATCAGGCTCGAACAGATTGAAGGAGACGTCTGGACTATACCCGGTGAGGCCATGAAAGGTCGAAAAGGGGCAACAAGTGATTTCCGTGTGCCGCTTTCGCAGGAAGCGCATCGCGTTATCGACCTTGCCCTACCGCATTCCAGAAACGGTTTCCTTTTTCCGAATACACGGCAGGGCGTGATCTCTGATATGACACTCTCACGAATGATGGAACGTCGCAAACTGGACGCCCGCCCGCATGGCTTCCGCAGCAGTCTTCGCGACTGGCTGGCTGAAGCCACCGACGCGACACACGAAGCAGCCGAAGCGATGCTGGGACACGTAACCGACTCTGGTGTCGTTCGAGCTTACAGACGCACAGATTTTCTTGAGCAGCGCAGGGTGTTGAGCGAGCAATGGGCGAGCTACGTGTGCGGTGGAACTAGGGAAGTCGTTTCTCGCGTCTCAACACGGTAATTAACGCCAGCCGGCACCACTCTAAATACAGTGTCCGCGCAAATCTAAACAGCTACATATTGAATTGCACCAATTAGTCCGCTAACATTGGAACTGTTGCTGCGCAAGATGTGCAGCTCGTCTTCCCCGACACGGGGCACCCATTGGTGGGACGAGCGGCCGGTTGCGATCACTCTGGCTTTCGTCCCAAGTAAGAAAGGACGACTGTCACAATGAGCACATTCACGGCGACTCCCGCAAAATACCTGACCTTAAATGAACTTCGCGACAAACTCGGGAACCGTTCTCGTTCATCCATTTATGCGGATCTGGCTGCAGAGCGGCTTCCCAAACCCGTCAAACTCGGTGGCCGTTTGTTGTGGATCGAGGAAGAAATTGATTCCCACCTCCGCGCTCTGCGCGATGGCGACATATGCTAATCGCGCGCAGTGGAGGATCCATTATGGTCGGTCGCTTCTATACATCGACAATAGCTAACATCACTTGTGACGCAGTAAGCCCATGGGAATTTGTAGAGCTGCGAAAGGTTACTCACTATGAGTAATTTCAACGCCAAACGTGCCCGCACAAAACGTCCTTTCCCAATTTGGGTAGACGCATTCCAGCGTGATACACAACACCTCACAGCCGATGAAGTTGGCGCCTACATGCTTATTCTCATGGCGATGTGGGTGCGCGAAACATGTGATTTCCCTGATGATGACCGCCGCCTTGCGGCGGTCTCCAGGGTGTCTCCCCGCCTTTGGAGATCGCGCATCGGGTCGGCTATCCGGGAGTTCCTTGAAGCCGAATGCGGCATGCTGGTTTCCCAGAGGTTACGGAAAGAAGCCGCTTACGTTGAACAACAGGTTGCACGACAGTCAAACCGAAAAAAGGGTCAGAATCCAGATAAGCCTTTGAAAAGTAAAGATACGACAGCATCCGTGGATCCTTCCGCGGAGCAACCTACCCAACAACCCAACAACCCAAATAATTCCGATACTTACGTATCGGCGTTTGTCGACACAGTCGATTTCACAAAAGAAGTCTTCGACAGAGGTGTTGCCTTCCTTGGCAAATACGGAACTCCTGAGCCGAAAGCGCGCACTCTTATTGGGATGTGGCGCAAGCAATCCGGCGACGCGGCCACATTTAATGCGCTTCGGGACGCAAGCCGAATGGGTGTGACAGAGCCAGTCTCTTGGATCACTGCCTCTCTTAAAACCACTACCTCAACCAAGCCCGACCTTGATGCGCTCATGAACGGTGTCAGTTTTGGAGGCCACAAATGAGCCATCGAGAGAATTTCTTGAAATCCAAGCTCAAGGATCTGCTTGAACGGCGCTCTATGCCCCGGCATCTGGCCGGAAATGAACAGGTCCAAAGCGAAGAAATGAAGTCGTTGGCAATCACAGTTGGCAAGTTCGCGCCTCGGAGTGGTTACGAGGATTGGTGGCCGAAGTTTCAACAGCAATTGGACGAGGACGCCAAAACACGCGCTTGGCCCACGGCATTCGAAATAAAGGCTGCGGCTCAGTTGGTTCAGGGAACCACGACCCAACGCCCCGCACAGGGCGACGAGATTGACACTCTTAAGGTTTACGCCAACCGCATCGAGGCAGGTGAACGCTTTCCTGAAGGGTGCCTGTTTGGCCGCATTTGCGTTGAAATGCAGTCCCGCGGACTGATGAAGCCGGACACGCTGCGCAAGCTTCGTATGGCTTGGTACTCAAACGTCAAAGAAGTCTATGGCGAGCAAAAAGCAAACCAGATGGAGGCAGAAATGATCAAACGTCAAGAAGCCGCTAAGAAGGCAGCGCACGAGGAATCTAAGCCCCAAACTCTCCCCGCCACCAATTCACTGCAGTCAATTCGATACGATTGGGATAGTTCAGAATGAACCCGGTGGAAATACCTGACACCGTGGAAACCAAGGAGATGGGCGGTAAACCCTTCGCCTCGCGCTCATCATGGGGTTTGTAGACTATGTTAACAATTGTTGGGTTTTTTGATGGGACGACCGAGCAATTTTGAGAAGAAATTCCGTGCGTGCTTTCAAGGTGACCCCATTGATTGGCGTGAAATTCGATTACGTTGGCGGCCGTGCCCAGCAGAGGCGCACAAGCACCCAAACTATCGGAGGGATTGCTCAAAGTGCCGCGGTGCAAACTGCAAACAGATGGCGGAGCTGGGCTTGAATGATGCCGGGGAACCACTGCCTAAGTCAGAGCGCCCAACATGCGGCGCAAAAACCCGAGCAGGAGGACAATGTCAGGCCCGGGTAGTACCTGGAAAGCGGCGTTGCAGGTTGCATGGTGGTCTCAGTACAGGCCCGAAGGGGAAGCGAAGAGTTTAAGCCGATTTTGAACCAGAGGGCGACTGAACAGAGGCGTTGCGGTACCTCTTTAGACTATTGGCTTCCCTGGCCGGAAACAGCTGAATAAGGCGGTCAAATACGACAAACGCTGATACAAATGACGCAACCACATCAATATCATGTTCGGCAAGCTGAAGAATTGGAGGCGCTTGGCAACTCGATACGACAAGTGCCCAAAGGTCTTCCTGCCTGCCATCACCAATGCCCTACTCTTCATTTACTGTCTATGAGTCCTGAGCCTAGGCAACCTAGGCACATCCGCTTCCGACCTGATCACCGTCATTCATAATCAAAAAAGGCAACCGTCAAGATGGGCTCGAAGCAGTCATTCGTTGCGCAGTGCAGCAATGACCGCTCTGCGGACTTTGCAGACATCCGCAGTATTGCTCCAAAGGACCGCAGTCAGCCCAAAGCGGACCTTCAAAACCGAGTTTGCAATGTCCGAGAGGCGAACAAGTCCGTTCATTCGCATTTACCGCTGCAATACCCGCAACCGGCCCGGCCGGGCATTTTCGGCTAATAGTCCATTCGAACAAACCTAAAAACAGTTTGTTAATTTGGTTTTGAAACAAATACGCTGGTTTCTGGGTTCAGATCATCATTCGGATCCGTCAAAATGCCAGCTGGAAAGGAAACCGAGATAGGTCGATCCTTAGTATCAAGGCAGAGCATGTGGTTATTGTCCCCGTCACCCAGATCGGCAAGCGCGGCGGGCGTAACTGTGCGTTGAGATCCATCTTCGGCCTCTACGATGATCCTGTACAGATCGCGTTCCGCATCGCCAGGTTCCTTGCCGTTCGCCAGCGTAACGCCACCCGCCCAAGTTACCCGAATGGCCTGTACGATGTTGTCACTTGGACAAAGGCTTCCTCTGGTTCGGCGTGGCCCCAAGTTTCCGACCAAAGTCCAATCTTCGACAACCTCGGCCAAGATCAATGGCGGCCCGTCTTCCAGCGGAGTCACGGCTACAGTGGCACCGCGAAAATCAAGTGTTCCATCGATGGAATGAAGGTGTCCAATAAGCTCGACTTCAAACGGTGGATCCTCGGAAACGTTCCCAAAATCCCCGATCAGAAGCAAAGTGCGCAATTCACCGGGATCGGTAGCAGGCAACACTGACGCACAGTGCATTGTTCCGATCTGACCTGACTTTGTTACAACTCTGAAGTCACCTGCCTGCAAAGTTTCCAGATCTACCTCGGTTGAAAAGATGACAGGCACCCCGTCTTTGCCCCTGGAACCTCTGCAAATGAGATTTGCTACGCGGGGCAACGCCTCGAGCCCGTGGAAAGCGGAAAGCAACTCGGCATCTTGTCCTCCAGCTGAACTCGGCAATCCGAGGTTTGGGGTTGTATCTTCAAGTTCTCGACTTGAAACGTCCTGCGCGCACAAAGCCGCCCCCGACAAGACAAACGCAGTGGCAGGTGCGAGCAATCTGATCGCTTGGCTCCATTTCCTAAGCTGCTTCAGCAATTAGGTTTCTCTCCATATTTGGTCCGCGGTGTTGCGGGCTTTCGAGCTGTTACGTGTTGGAGTTTTATAAACACACGCAAACAAGTTTGGTCTAACTTGCTGCTATGCGGTCGCCAACAACGCATCGGAAAGCTCGTATTCCGAAAGGGCCCCTGGTGCACCTATTGCAACAAGCCTTGTTTCGGGTTTTCGTTGGCCCCAAGCGCCATCCCTTGCGATGTCCATGCGCTTTCCGACTACCTGAACAAGAATGCGATGATCCGGATCCTCCTCGCTAAAAACAAAGCCCTTGAGGCGATAGACGTCGCCTGGAAGCTTGCGAATTGCACTCCGAAGAGAAGACAAGCTTATCGGGCGTTCAGCTTTCATCATTGTTGTTGAGAAGCTGTCCGAGTGATCAAAGTGGTGGCAACCACAATCCGGTCCATGTTCGTGATGATCGGGTATTTCTGTTTCGAGCTGTTCGGCGGCAAAGCGGCCAACAGAAAGAAGAATATCCAGTGGGACATCCGCGTTGACCGCTTCGACAAGACGATATCGACGGAAGCGAGACCCGAGCCAATCGTGCACCCTTTGAACAGCCGCCCTGTCGACGAGGTCGACCTTGTTCAAAATAACCATGTCCGAGAACGCGATTTGACGGAGCTTCAGTTCCATTTGTTCCGGCGCGGCAAATAACTGTTCTGCATCAACAAGACACATAAGACTGTCCAAGCGGATCATGTCCCGAAACTTCTGATCGGTGAATGTCATCGCAATTGATGACGGGTCCGACACTCCGCTTGCTTCAAGGACGATGTATTCCGGTTTCTCAGGCCGGGCGAGAACGGCCTCTACCGTTTCGATCAGGTCATCTCGGATCGAGCAGCAAACGCAGCCATTTGCCAAACTCATCACATCATCTTCGAGACCGACTACCAAGTCGGCGTCAACGTTTATTGATCCAAAGTCATTCACCAGAACCGCAACCCGCAACCCGTGATTGCCTGTCAGGATGCGGTTCAAAAGTGTTGTCTTACCGGCTCCGAGAAAGCCGGTAAGGATCGTTACGGGGATTGCGGACGACGACCCAAATTCGATCATGTCGTTACTCCGTCTTCTTCTTGCGGTTCGGGATCACGTCATCGACCTTGATTACGAAATCACTGGGCCACTCTGGATCGGGAGCCCGGAATACATCAGCTGGGTAGTATTCTTTAGGATCGATCTCCATGTCCCGGTACTTCTGGTCTTGCTGTTCAGCACGTGATGACCGCGGTGCTGGCGGCTTGATTTCATCCGGCAATGTGATCTTGCCTTCTGCTTCCATCTTGCCCAATTCGCGGAATGGCGCGACCGAACCAGATTTTCCGGGAAGTGTCGCCTTCCGATACCAGATTGCATCTTTGGTGACGTTGACGACGGCGACGTCCAAACCCCAAGCGAACAGCCCATCGTAGTGGGCACGGATTCCCGCCAGCATTTCGGCATCGATGTCCTCGTCTTGCGTATAGTGGGTTACCATTGCAAGCCGCGGGCGCGCCTCAGCCATCATCTTACCGACCGCATAGTGCGATGTATGGTGCGTATCGATTGTGTAGTTGAACAGCTCTTGCGGCAGACCGTATTTGTAGGTCATCAACTGACCGATATCCTGTCCGGACATTTCGGTCACAAACACATCGACGCCTTTTCCGTATTCAAGACTCAGTTCATCGGGGCGGCCGTCGCCGGTCCAAACAAAGCTCAGTCCGTTCCAATCCAGCCGATACCCGACTGCACCGTCTTTGGCGTGGCTACGAGGCCAGGACCGAACAGTCACACCATCTTCGTCATAGACGATGCCGCCTTCTTGACGGAAATCGAATTCGTTAACTTCGATCTCGTAGCCGTCCCCAATCGGGAACACATCGAAGGCCTCAAGATGCCATTTGAGCATCTGCTGCATGCCTTTCACCATTCCGGCTGTACCAAGCTCTGGTGTCCGACCAGAAGGGCCGTGAATGCGCAGCGGCGTGTATCCACCAGACCAAGCCCGGAACGGGTAGATGTAAGGGATGTCTGCATAGTGATCGACATGCAGGTGTGTGATGAAGATGTCGTTGATCAACTGCCCCGGAACCTGCATCCCGATAATGTTGCGGACGCAGCCCGAGCCGAAGTCGAAGAAGAACCTCTTTCCATTACCCAATTCTACCATGATGCAAGTCCCAGCCTGATCTTCGCGGGGCGGAAATGGCGTCGAACCACAGAACGATATCCGCATTTCGTCGGGCCCGAGGTCCTCGGAAAGCGGGAAATAGTTCGCATTCGAGCCCGTCATGTATTTGGTAGGACGGAAGTAGTCCGGCAGAGTGATGCCCCCGGCAGGCCTGCCGCCGTACGGGTTCTTTAGGCTTTCGCCTAGTGGTCCATCACCGGGGTGCGCCTGTGCAGTTCCTGTACCGAAGCTAACGGCACCGGTTGCGACCGCACCTGCTGCCAGTCCCTGCATAACGTGTCGCCGGGAAGGGTTTTCGATTTCGTCAGATTTCTGGATCTGTTCGTTCTTAAGTTCTTTGCCGTTGTCTTCTTTTGTCATGGCTATGCCCTTAGTTGGAAATGCTACGAAGGTTGCGCTTCACCATCCGGCGAAGCTCGTTAACGAGTTCGGATCTGATGTGGGCCCATTCCGCGCGCTCTGAGGCTGTGATCGATGCGTCATCCAACAGCGCAGTAACTTTCTTTAGGTCTTCGATTGCCTCGCTGAGTAACGCATCCGTTTCGGTACGCCCTGAAAGCGCATCGGAAAGATCTGGAAGCTCATCACTCAGTTCCCAAGTCACTGGATAATCCCCGGTTCCCACTATCTATTCACACATCAAGATGAGAGCGGTTGACGACATATGCCAAGTGAGTCACCGTGAGTTGGGGGGGTGAGTTTGCTTTGAACCAAGCTAATGAATTGTCGATAGATCAAGATGTTGCACCGCCATCGCCGGAGCTTGTTCGACAGGCACTTCAGAGCGTTGTGTCCAGCGTCGCGTTCCAGGCTTCGCCTCGACTCCAACAATTTCTTACATACGTGGTCGAAGAAACTCTCGCGGGTCGCGGTACCCAGATCCGGGGTAAAGCAATCGCGGTCGAAGTCTACGGTCGGAGTATTGATGGCACTGGTGGTCGAAACCTTGTCCGCGTCGAAGCCAGGCGCCTGCGGCGACTGCTACATGAGTTTTATGAAGATCAATGGGACGGTGAGGGAGTTCGCATTTTTGTTGATTCCGGCGGATACAAACCACGGTTTTCGCAAGGCAGGACGACAGGAAGCGACAACTCAAATGCTCAGGATAGCGATCTGCTTGGCGGGAATCGACGTCTGGTGCAACTGCTGCCAATTGGGCTGGGTTGCCTAGTGTTGATCGCGGTGACAGGCTTGTGGTTCACTCGGGATAACAAGGCGGTTTTGCCCACAGCTCAATCCATCGAACAGGCTGAGCGAACTGCTCTTGGCGAGCAGTCTTTGACAAGGCTTCAGGCGGCTAATCTTGCGGATCAGGCCCGAGGCATGTTTTTTCCTGTTTTTGACGTCAAGCGCCAGCAAATAGCACTGGGAATGTTTCAGCATGCCGCGGAGCTCGACCCCGCACTCTCGGACGGTTATGCCGGATCGGCACAGGTCCTGGCGACTTTGGCCATGCTGTCCCCTGATAATTCACAAAGAGATGACCTCTTTAGCCAAGCTTCCGAGATGTCGGAAAGAGCGCTTGATCTATCTCCCACCGATGCATGGGCAAGCGGCGCAAATGGTTGGGTGTTGGCCACCCAAAACAATCCAGTCGAGGCTATGAAATTCGCAAGACTGTCGGTCGAGCTTGCGCCGAATGATGGTCATATTCTGGATCTTGTCGGCATCACCGCCATCATGGCGGGCGCCCCAGAACTTGCGGCTGAGGTTAGCGATCCAGAAAGACTCAGGTCAGGATCGGGCCGCTTTGGCGCACGAAACATTTGGGGTGTATCGCAACTGATGCTCGGGAAATACGAAAAGGTAGTAGACGCCTTTAAAGGAGCGCCCGCAGCCGGTGCGCCTGTGAGTGCTCCTTCTCTCCTGTTCCAAGCCGTCGCGCAGGATCAGTTGGGACATACCGAAGAAGCTCAGCGACTTATTTCCGAAATGCGCAAAACGTGGCCGGAGTTTCCATCTGAGTTTCTCGCCGGCAGGATTTTCCAAAATGATGACGCAACGCGGCAAGTGATCCTGGATACTCTGATCAGATACTGATGAAACGTGTCGCATGTTTGTCGACGCAAAGTCTGCTTTCCGCGCATTGCTGTCATTGGGGCAACGCGCAGCACCGGCCAAAGTGGGCTCAACGCGGACATCGTAGTCATTTGGTCAGATATCCGCTTATGGACGGATGGCAGACCTAAACTTGCGAAACGTGAATGTCTGCTATGCGAACTATAGGGGCGCTCAAAGAGGTCGCTGAGCAGCAAGATCGTTGTGAAATCGAAGGGCTAAGTCCAGGCGACAGCTGTTCCAACAAGAACTAGTGCCATCCCGGCAGCTTCTTTGACTGAGTACACCTCTTCGAAGAAAAAATGAGAGACTACACCTAAAATTATGACTTCAGCTCCCATTACAGCCACGTAAATCAGCCCCAGTTTTTCATGCCCCAGAGCAGCAACTTCGAATGCGCCAGCTGTCAGTAAGGCAACAGCGATTATGGTTGCCACGCCCAGGCTGGGTAGTGTCCACCATGACTTCATGGCGACCATAGCAATACAATAAAAAAGAGCAGATAGCAGTGCGAGTGCAGCAACCATGTTCATGATTAAATCTCCCTCGATACTAACAAAATATCAGAATGAAACTCATTGAGATGTGACCAAATTCACAAAGCAAATTTCAAATTTGCAGGAGTCAAAACTACAGATATTGTCAGCAGCCTAATAGGACGTTTCGTGCTCGGTTTGGTCATTCGCCGAAACTTCGCTAGCGACAGCGATGCGGACAAAGCTGAAACTCGAAGCAAGCCCTAAGTGCGCCGGAGAGACGGAGCTTCAACAACTCTGTCTCAGGTCTGCATGGTCCAAGGTGTGCTTGACGCCTCTACCATCTTCTTCCTTGATTACATGCTTGTGCGTGGGCAGCATAAAGGTGGTAGAGTTCAGTACGGCTAATTCCAGATCGACGAATTTACTTTGCGCTTGTTTCGCCTGTGTTGGGAGTATCAGTTGTGGTCAAGGCTTCTCCTGAGATACTTGCTGTTACAGAACGCTGGTTTGAGGCGATCAGGACCCTAAATACGCACGTTTTGAAGGACTACCTTTCCGACTCGGTCGATCTGCGCTTCATTGGAACTGGCGAGAATGAGTTTTGGAAAGGTCAGGTTGTCCGCGATGGAGTCGGCGAATTCATCGGCGAAATGCCAGAGCCGGATGTGTGGGAAGTTCTCGAAGCCGAAGCCTTCGAGAACGGAGAGACGGGCTGGTCTGCTTTTCTACATCGGGTTGGGTTTCCCGGGCTTCGAGATGATTACATCGTCCGCACGGTGCTGGTATTCGTCTTAGAGGGTGCGTCATGGAGGATCATTAATCGTCACGCCTCTCTTCCCTACCCAAACATAGATTTTGTAGGTAGCGAACAGTTGGCCATTCAAACTCTTGTGAAAGCTGCGCTCGAAGAAGGTCCGGAATTGCTTCAGGCAGAAGGTTTGGCCTCGGTGCTGTTCACTGATGTCGAAGGCAGTACGATGCTCGCGGCGGCCATGGGAGATCAGGGTTGGTCGGCGTTGATAGATCAGCATTTTCAGACTGTTGAGAGTATCGTCGCAACACATCGGGGGCAATTCGTGAAGTCGCTGGGAGACGGGACATTGTCCAGTTTCCAATCAGCGACTGAAGCGCTTCTGGCGGCGATCAAAATACAGGAAGCCGTGGCTTTGAGCGATGTGGAACCGCGCTTGGGCCTACGAGTTGGCATTCATACCGGCGACGTTGTTTTGGCGCGTGGCGACTTCTTCGGAACCGTGGTCAACAAAGCGGCTCGCATAACTTCATCGGCCAATCCGGGTGAAATTCTTGTGTCGGATGTGACGAGAGCCATAGTTGGGGGAAATCACGAGTTCGAATTTGCGGCCGTACGATCTTTGGTCCTCAAAGGACTTCCAGATGATCACACAGTCTACCGTTTGCAATGGAGGCGATAGCTGCTCGCTGGGTATGACCTCGAAGATCAGCCCCGCCCCCGGGGGATAATTCAATCAAATTGCTCTTTTCGCGGAATGCCCTTGCAAAGTGAACACACCCACTCCGCAGTTCCATCAATTGGCCTGCCCTTGCTCTTTAAATCACGGTGGGAAACAACCTGCTGATCGCGGCAAAATGGACAGGTAGCAAGGGCAAATAAATCCGGAATATGGGTGACTTTCTTAGGTACGGGGTTGCAAACCATTTGGCACTCAACATTGAATTATACCCTGTTGGCTATCACATATCGCCGTTTTCTCCACGTCTGCTTTGGGCTCGGTGCAGTCATTCGCTCAATCATGACGAACGTCCGCTATGCGGACATAGCCGCCGTTCGAACCAAGGCTAATTTTCGGTCTGATACTTCGCCAAAAGTGGGAGCATCACGATGTTTTCTATATGCGAAGTAGGCGCCAGCTCGGTGTCAAGCTCGATTGCTCGCAAAAAGTGCGAGTATCCAGCCCCGAAAACACTCCATCTTGCGCGACAAGGACTGTGCGCCAACCCCGTGCTGCTGCACCGAGGATATCGGTGTGAAGAGTGTCACCGCACATCGCGATGCGTTCGGGCGGAATTCCTGGAAGCGTGGCTTCGACCATTTCAAATACTTCCGGAAATGGCTTGCCAAAGAACTTGATGTCTTGAAGGCCCTCATCTGCCAGCAAATGCCCGTAGTGACCGGGCTCCAGTGAGAATCCGAAGTCTCGTGGCGCTGCCAGATCAGCATTTGCGATCACCACTGGGCGCGGGTTCGCCAACAAGCTGTCGCAAAGCATGGATTGTTGAGATTGTTGCCAGATTTCGGTCGAGAGAAACAAGAAACCGTCAGCGCGGTCAAAGTCTGTCTGGTCTGCCTCAAGCCTGATCGTCTCGGATAAGATGTCCGTCAGATCGTCAGACGGAGAGGCGATGCAGCCCCATAGACCGTCGTTCAGGTTTGCCAAGGCTGCGTCGCGGCTGGTTACAATCTCATCTGCGTCAACTTGCATTCCGAGTTTTTGAAACTTGGCAGTCGCGCCCTGGTGATTATAGCTGGCAGCATTGGAAAGAATGCGAATCTGGTGTCCGCCCTCCCTGAGCTCTTTCAAACGAGCTGCCGCGCCGGGAATCGGAGTTTCGCCAACATTTAGAACGCCAAATGCATCAAAAACAAAGGCGTCTACTTCGTTGCCAATATCCAGAAGTGACTCAATATCCAGAGTGGCCGCGTTGAATGTTGCTTTTGGGAGTCTGGGACGTATGGACTGATAACGCGAAAATATCGAGTTGGCGTCAAGCATGTGTCCAAATGTCCTTTTTTGATGGGCGCCCCCGACAGGTTTGACGCAATACGGAATGTAACATCAACAAAGCAAAATGGAAGAAAAAACAACATTTTTGGCAAGTCGCCATTAGCGAGTTCTGAAGCCTTGCGCGCAAAACTTTGAAAAACATAATTTTTCGACACTTGCGATCAAGTCACCCTTCAACGTTCTATGTGGCTTTGATTGAAAAATGTTGTTTTGTTGTTTTTTGGTGATATGGTTCTGGCAACTTGAAGGGGGATAAATGGCGTCAAAGAAGATCAGACGGAGGGATTTAATCCAGCAGGTCGTGCAAGAGCGTGGCGGTGTCAGTGTGGGGGCCTTAGCGGAAATGCTAGGGGTCTCGACGCAAACCATCCGCCGTGATCTGGACATTTTGTGCGACGGTGAAAACCTGCGACGCGCGCACGGGCGGATCGAGCTGGCTGAAAGCCGTTTGAATACCCCGTTTGATCAGAGAGCCGGAACGAACTTACGTGGCAAACGGTCGGTTTCCGAACTTGTTGCGAGCATGATCCCCAATGGGGCGAACGTGTTCCTTTCAATTGGGTCGACTCCGCTCGAAGTGGCTAAGGCACTGTCCGGCCACCAGGAGTTAACGGTCATCACGAACAACCTGAGTGCCGCGATGGCGCTGAGTAATGAAGTCTCAAACCGTATCCTTTTGCCAGGAGGCGAGCTGCGCCTGCCCGATCGTGATTTTATCGGCGAAGAAGCAACCGATTTCTTTGACAGGTTTCGTGCCGAGTTCGCAATATTTGGCGTTGCCGGTGTGGCGCATGATGGTGGGTTGTTAGAATTTCATCCAGCTGAGGTTCGGGTGAGAATGAAAATGCAGCAGCACGCAGCCAAATCGATCCTCGTAATAGACAGCAGTAAATTTGGTCGCATTGCGCCAGCATTGGGCGGCAACATCTCGGATGTCGACGTTGTCGTGTGCGACCGTCCTCCGGGCCCTGAATTTTCCGATCTCGCAGACAGTTTGGGCGAAGCCATTACTTACTCACAAGGAGAGCGCTGAATATGGCAGAACCGTTTGTTCACGTCGACAATATTGCTAAGCGCTGGAATGGGCAGCTTGGCGTCGAGAATATTAATCTTTCGATCCCGCGTGGTTCGTTCGTAGCGCTGCTTGGCCCGTCGGGCTGCGGCAAGTCAACGACGCTGAGATTGCTGTCGGGACTAGAATTGCCGGATGAGGGGCGGATCGTCATTGACGGGCGTGACATCACTACTTCTGCCCCTGCAGAACGCAATCTGTCGATGGTGTTCCAGTCTTATGCATTGTTCCCGCATCTGAGTGTCGCGGAAAACGTTGTTTTTGGCCTCAAGGTGCGAAAAGTCGTCGCGGCGGAACGGCGCGAGAAACTGACCCGGGCGCTCGAGATCACTGGCTTGCTGGGCTATGAGCAGCGTAAGCCGGGGGAATTGTCGGGTGGTCAGCGCCAGCGTGTGGCGCTTGCACGTGCGATCGTGGCAAACCAGCCGCTGTGCCTGATGGATGAGCCGCTTTCGAACCTTGATGCCAAGCTGCGCGCCTCTGTGCGCAAGGACATCAAAAAACTTCAGGTCGATTTGGGCATCACCGTAGTTTACGTCACGCATGACCAAACCGAAGCGATGAGCATGGCCGACATGGTCGTGCTGATGAAAGACGGCCATATCCAGCAGACAGGGTCCCCGGAAGAGCTTTACTACAAGCCTGCTAACACATTTGTCGCCGAGTTTGTCGGTGCCCCGCCAATGGCGCTGATCAAGTCAGAAGGCGTGCCGGGATTTGAGCGCGCAACGACAATTGGCCTTCGCGCCGAAGCGGTGAAGGTGGTGGAATCGGGCAAGGGCAGGCTGACTTGTAAAGTATCGGAATGCGAATTCCTGGGTTCCGAAACATTCATTGGCCTGTCACATCCTGCGGCCAATGGTCTGACCGTATCCATGCCCGGACTGAAACATATTCCGGCAGGAGAAGATCTGGAGATCAGCTTTGCCGATGAAGACCTGCATTTCTTTGACGACATGGGCAAGCGACTGGCCGGGTAGGTCGAGCAACTGAACTTTGGAAAGACAAGAATAACTGTCATCACTGGGAGGAAAAAATGAACGTTATTAAGAAGGTAAGTTTGGCTGCCGTCTCGGCCACCGCGCTGACATCGGCGGCGGCGGCTGAGACGGAACTAACAATGTATTATCCTATCGCGGTTGGCGGCGCGCTGACCGAGGTAGTGGATGGCATCGTTGCCGATTTTGAAGCCGCCAACCCTGACATCAAGGTCAACGCGATCTATTCAGGCAACTATGACGACACGCGCGTTCGTGCCTTGTCCGCACTTGCATCGGGTGAACCGGCTCAGCTGGCGGTGATGTTCTCAATCGATGCCTATGATCTGATCGAGCAGGATCTGATCGTGGCCTACGAAGATATCGACGGGGTTAACCCGGACTGGCTAGAGAGCTTTTATCCTGCATTGATGGCCAATGGCCGGATCGAGGGTAAAACTTGGGGCATTCCATTCCAGCGTTCAACTATCGTTGCCTATTACAACAAGGACCAGTTTCGTGCGGCAGGTCTTGACCCTGAGGCACCGCCCAAGACCTGGGACGAGCTGATTAGCATGGGCAAGGCACTGACCAACGACGACACCTATGGCCTGATGATCCCATCGACAGGCTATCCCTATTGGATGTTCCAGGCGTTGGCGATCCAGAACGGCAAGGAGGTGATGTCCGATGACGGCCTGACCACCTATTTCGATGACGAAACCGTTGTCGATACGTTGGAATTCTGGCAGTCGCTGTCGCAGGAGCATGGCATCATGCCCACTGGCACCGTTGAATGGGGTACCCTGCGGCAGGCGTTCCTTGAAGGTCAGACCTCGATGATGTGGCATTCGACCGGCAACCTTACGGCTGTGAAGAACAACGCCAGTTTTGACTTTGGCGTCGCCGAGCTTCCGGCCAATGTGCGGCTGGGTTCGCCTACCGGCGGCGGCAACTTCTATGTTTTCAAGGAGACATCGGACGAAGAGCGCGCGGCGGCCATGAAGCTGATCGAATTCATGACCTCGCCCGAGCAAGCGGCAGCGTGGTCCATCGCGACCGGCTATATGGGCGTGTCTCCGGCAGCGTATGAAACCGAGGCGCTTAAATCCTATACAGAAGAGTTCCCACCCGCTCTCGTTGCCCGAAACCAACTGGAAAATGCTGTTGCCGAATTCTCGACCTTTGAAACCGCACGCGTGCGCGAAGGTCTGAACAACGCAATTCAGGCGGCTTTGACCGGCACCAAATCGGCTGAAGACGCGCTGGGGGAAGCCCAGACGGCGGCTGTGCGCCTGCTGCGTGATTACCAGTAACCTCAACTCCCTGGCGTCGGGCAGAGATGCCCGACGCGCCCAACCTTGAGGGTCGCTATATGGCAGAGCATGTGAACATCGAGCGTCGTCGACAGGCCATCTACGGTTGGATCCTGTTGTCACCAGCGGCAATTCTGCTGACGACGTTTGCATTTTATCCTTCGCTTGCGACCTTGTGGTCGAGTTTGTTCAGCCGAGAAACCAGAAGACGCCCCAGCGAATTTGTCGGCGGTGAGAACTATGCTGACCTGTTTGCCGACCCAACCTTTTGGAAAGTTGTTGTGAACAACTTGATCTATGCGGGCGCGACCATCCCTATTTCTATTGTAATTGCGCTTTCGATGGCGCTTTGGGCGAACTCAAAGATCCCGGCTCGCGGGTTTGTACGCACCGCCTATTTCACGCCCACGGTCCTGCCAATGATCGCAGCGGCAAACCTTTGGCTGTTTTTTTATACTCCCGGATTGGGTGTGCTTGACCAGATCGGCGGTCTGTTTGGCCTTCCCTCAATCAACTGGCTGGGACAGCCTGAAACTGCGCTGTGGGCTGTAATCATCGTGACGATCTGGAAAGAGGCTGGGTTTTTCATGATCTTCTATCTGGCGGCCTTGCAGACGATCCCTGAGGACCTCAAGGAAGCTGCCGACATTGAAGGCGCCAGCCGCTGGACCTATACGCGCCGGATCGTGCTGCCGTTGTTGATGCCGACGACGCTATTTATCATGGTCAATGCGTTGATCAACTCTGTGAAATTGATCGATCATTTGTTCATCCTGACCAAGGGCGGGCCCAACGACGCCTCCAAGCTTATCCTTTATTACATCTGGGAAATGGCCTTTGCCTTCTTTGATGCGCCCCACGCAGCGGCAATGACCATCCTGGTGCTTGTAGTGCTTGGCGTGGTTGCCGGCGTCAAGTTCACCATACTCGACAAGCGGACCCACTACCAATGAGCGGATTTTCCAGGCATATCGAATCCTTTGGCGCACTATTGTTGGCCGTGATCTGGATTTCCCCGCTGGTCTTTGCCTTTTGGGCGGCGTTCCACAGCACCTCTGACGCGGTCAACTTTAACATCACGTCGCCATGGACGCTCGACAATTTCCGCACAGCTTGGGAGGGGGCGCCGTGGCTACGCTATTTCATCAACACCTTCCTTTTAGTGACGGTGATCCTTATTGGTCAGTTCTTTGTCACGACGCTGGCAGGATTTGCCTTTGCCCAGGTCCAGTTTCCGGGTCGGGATTTCGTGTTCATCCTCGTGCTGATGCAACTTTTCATCCTGCCTGAAGTGTTGATCGTGGAAAACTATGCAATGGTGTCACGCCTCGGGTTGTTTGACACGATTCTTGGCGTCGGAATGCCCTATATGGCCTCTGCCTTTGGCATTTTCCTAATGCGGCAGGCGTTTAAGGGTGTTCCTATAGAACTGCATGAGGCAGCGCGCGTCGAAGGCTGCGGCTGGTTCGGAATTCTTTGGCGAGTCTATGTGCCCTTGGCGCGCCCGACATATCTTGCTTATGCGTTGGTGTCGGTATCGACCCACTGGAACAACTTCCTCTGGCCGCTCATCGTGACCAACTCGCCCGACACACGACCGCTGACGGTTGGCCTGTCGATCTTTGGCGCACCGGAAAATGGTGTGGATATAAGCGTCATTTCGGCGGCCACGATGATGTCGGTTGCGCCCTTGTTGATCGCGTTCCTCGTGTTCCAGCGTCAATTCGTTCAGGCCTTCCTGCGCGCGGGGATCAAATAGTCATGGCGACATTTCTGCATCTAAGTGACTTGCACGCGGTAGGGCATGGCGATCTGTGTTCAGGCGTGCTTGATACCCGCGCGATCCTGATCGGGGCCATCGACCGATTGATCGATAAAGGCGAAGCTCTTGGCCCGCTCGACGCGGTTTTAGTCACTGGTGACGTCAGCGAAGATGGTAGCCCGGACAGCTACGATTTCGCACGCACTCAACTGGAGCGGTTTGCCCTGCCGATTTACGTTGTTCCTGGAAATCATGATGCGCGCAAGCCAATGCAAGAGGCCTTTTCAGGCCTTGGCATCATGCCGCCGGACGGGCTTGTCGACTGGGCGGATACAGTGGGCGATACGCGTGTTATCGGGCTTGATACGCTGGTCGAAGGACAGGGCGGTGGCAGGCTGCGCCGGGAAAGTCTTGATCTTTTGGAGCGGGAACTCTCTGGGTTTGACGGGCCGGTTGTCGTTATGTTGCACCATCCGCCGTTTAGCATCGGGATTGATTTCATGGATGTTATCGGATTGGAGAACCGTTCCGATCTGGCAGAAATTCTTTCAATGCACTCAGAGGATATCACGGTGCTGGCTGGGCATGTCCACGGCGTTCACATTGGTCGCGTTGGCGGTCACGTTGCCATGACAGCGCCGGGCCTTTGCAGCGGTTTTGCACTGGACCGGCGCGCGGTGGCTCCTGCTGGTTTTTTTTCTGGTCCTACGGGCTGTGCAGTTCTCGAAACCGGAAAGAGCGGTATATGGAGCGTTGTTTCGCTAGACGCTGCCGAGGGACCGTATTCATTCTGAAGTGGCCGGATTGGCCCGGAAACCAAAGACCCGGTGATGATGGATAGCTCACCCATAATTATTGTTTTGAATTTGGCTGCTGCTGCGGCACTTCTGATCTGGGCTGTTCGCCTCGTGCGCACCGGTTTTGAGAGAGCCTTTGGAAGCCAGTTGCGGCTTTGGTTGCGTCGGTCGACGGGAAACCGGTTGGCCGCGACGGGAACCGGAACGCTGACCGCGATCCTGCTGCAAAGTTCCACCGCCGTCGCAATGCTGCTTGCCGGATTCATGGCCGCGGGTTCGGTTGGCAGCACCGCCGGGTTGGCCATTATTCTGGGGGCGGACCTTGGCTCTGCCATCGTAGCGCAGATCATGAATTCCCGGATTGCTTTGCTGACGCCCTTGCTACTTTTGATCGGGGTGCTGATTTTCCTGCGCAGTTCCCGGCGCGGCGTGCGCCAGGTTGGTCGGATCCTGATTGGATTGGCCCTGATTTTTTTGTCGCTTGACCTTATTCGCGATGCCAGCGCGCCGCTGGCAAACAGCGAGGCCGCTTCGGGGGCCTTGATTTACCTGTCTGCTGATCCACTGACGGCCTTTTTGCTGGCGGCGGTTTTTGCCTGGCTGGTGCATTCCAGCGTTGCGGCGATATTGTTGTTTGCAACCCTTGCGGCTCAGGGCGTTATGCCGCTGTCGGCGGCGTTTGCCATGGTCCTTGGGGCCAATCTGGGCGGTGCCTTTATTGCGTTTGTTCTGACCTTGCAGGCCGATGTCTCGGTGCGGCGGGTCGTGTCTAGCAATTTGTTCCTGCGTGGCGGTGGGGCGGGGCTGGTGCTGTTTTTGCTCTACCGGCTTGACGGTGTTGACCTTATT
Source organism: Ruegeria sp. D1(2025) (assembly GCF_056536425.1). Classification (NCBI taxonomy): domain Bacteria; kingdom Pseudomonadati; phylum Pseudomonadota; class Alphaproteobacteria; order Rhodobacterales; family Roseobacteraceae; genus Ruegeria; species Ruegeria sp. D1(2025). The sequence continues at coordinate 36,478 of NZ_JBQFPO010000017.1, forward strand.
CCCGGGGCCAGCCCCGTTCAGCAGGTTTTGAACCTGCATCTCCTGTTCAACCTTGCGCTTCTTGTTGTCTGTATTCCGTTTCTTGGCCCGATAATGCGTTTGGCGGAGAGTGTTTTCGCTGATGACAATAAAAACAGCACCAAGGCCAACGGACGTACGGCCCTGGATCCTTCGGTTCAGAACCAGCCGGCGCGCGCCTTTGCCTGTGCGCATCGTGAGTTGGTCGAAATGGGCAATAGGATCGAGATCATGGTGCGGGACTCAATGTCACTATTTGACAATTACGATGATGCCATTGCTCAACAACTGAAGAGGGAAAAAGTCGAAATTGACCGAATGTCGCTTGACCTGCGGGTTTATTTGTCAGGAGTCAAAAGCGACAATCCGAAAGAGGACACCGGTACGCGGGCATTTGATCTGTCCGGCGTGGCAGTGAACCTTGAGGCCGGGGCGGATACGATTGCACGGAAAATGGTCGAATTGGCCAAGCGCAAGAGTGCGGAAAACGTGAACTTTTCGGAAGAGGGTTGGCAGGAACTGACCGATTTCTATGACCGTGTGTTGCGCAACGTTCAGCACGGAATCGCGGTACTGATGACCGAGGATGCCGGGGCAGCACGGGAGCTGGTGCAGCAAAAGGAAATGATCCGCGAGATCGAGAGAAAGCTGGAGCGCGCGCATCTTACCCGGCTGCGTGCTGGGGCGTCCGAAACCATCGAAACCAGTGCGATTCACCTTGATCTGTTGCGCGCCCTGAAAATGTTAAACACGGCATTCGCGATGATCGCCTATCCGCTTTTGAAAGAAAGTGGACAGTTGTTGGAAAGCCGATTGGCAAATGAATAGACGGTTTCATAGAGTGACGAAGATACAGTCCTAGTTCAAGACAATCCACTTTCCCGAGCCGGGAAGCGCTGGCAATCAGACGAAAAAATGGAATTTGATCAAACTTAAAACAGTTCATCCAATGGGTCAGCTTATTAAGTTGATTGGAAATAATATTGTGTCAGCCAATCACGGTCGCTCAAATTCAAATTGACCGGGGGCGTAACAGAAAAATTTATGAGTGTGTTGAGAGGAAATAGCTAAATATTTGTTTCCCATTGTTTTGTTGCCAAGGCTACGTGGTTGCCACGAAAATTGGGTGAATGATTGGTCAAATGTCTCGCCATCGGTTGTGGTATTCACAATCGCCCTATCGTATGTTCGCAAACTGCTCGGCGTCAAAAAAACTATACCTGCTGTGGGCTGGACAACCGCCATTGTTTGCGATTTTGCCGATGGCGAATTTGTTTGCGTCTTGCTTGTTCATGCGGTGTGTAGCGAAAGTCGATCCATATCAGACCCGCCCTTAGCGCAGATCGCGGCGAAGGTGCCAGGAGAGCCCGGAGTTACCGATGCTGCGTGATGCACGAATGTCCGCATGCACGCCGCACCTGCTTCCGTCTACCGCACGTTCTTCAACAGCGCTTCCGCCGCCAACCTTCCAAATGCGTTCGCCGCTTTGGGGCTTGCGCCCGAAACGAGACGGCGGTCGATGTGGCATGTGGCGTCGGCCTTGGAATTGATGATTTCCACACCGAGAGCGTTCAGCTTTTCGCCGAACTTCCACGGCATATGGCCCGGCATGTAGCCGATCATCGGCGTTTGATTGTCGACCGCATCAGGAAAGGCCGCGATCTTGTAACCGTTGTAGATGAACGATGGGCCATCGCCCGCAGCAAGCAGGGCGGCCGGTCCGTGGCAGATCGCCAGCGTGAACAGGTCCCGTTTGTGCGCCCACCGGAGAAGTTTTCCCAGGTCTTCGTTCTCTGGCAGGCCCAACATGGCCCCGTGGCCACCCGGCAGATAGACCCCCACGTAAAGCGCATCATCAGTCATCGTATTCGCCACGAAATCGGCGAGGCTGCCAGGGTTGTCAAAGGCATCGGCATAGTCGCGGTACAGCTTCATGACGGCTTCGTCCTCGCGCGGCATGGCCCAGTCTTCGATAACGGCAGGGGCGCCCGTGGGTGTGACAATGTCGATCTGGAAACCAGCGGCCAGCAGGTGCAACATCGGCAGGCCCATTTCGACCGGGTGGTTCCCGGTCGAAAATTTCTTGCCATTGGCCATGGTCATGTTGCGCTCTTCGGTGCAGATCATCAGCACGCGCTTGTCACCGCCCCTGTAAGGGTTGGCATAGGCCCCGCCATCATAATCCGTCTTGGATGCCGTCGCGAGTTTCAAGGCAAGGGGTGACGGCTGAAAGGCTCCGTCCTCTGTGGGCGTGGGGGCTGCTTTAAACAGATTTCTTAGAAAGCTCATGTGATTCCGTCCGCGCTCATTTGATTTCTGTCACGATTGCATCGCGCGACTTGCGGACCTTTGGCATCGGCAGCAGCCAATCGCTGGCCTCTTCGCGATAACCCAATGGCATCAAAACGACGGAACGAAGACCACGTTCCCTAAGACCAAGAATTTCGTCAACAGTATCGGGGTCAAACCCTTCCATCGGCGTGCTGTCGACCTCTTGTTCTGCGGCTGCAATGAGGGCAATGCCCAATGCGATATAAGCCTGACGCGCTGCATGGGCATAGTTCACCTCGGTCTCGCGCGGCAAATAGTTGGCTTTCAGATTGTCGTAGTAGCCATGGATCAGAGGCAGGTCGCCTCGGGCCGCAACATTCAATTGCTTGACTGTATCAATACGGTCTTCGGTGTAATTGTCCCAAGCGGCAAACACCAAGAGGTGCGACCCATCTGTGATCTGTGCCTGACCTGACGCCGCTTCGGCGATCTTTGCCCGGATATCGGAGTTTGTGACCACAATCAGCTCAAATGGTTGCGTGCCGCTTGACGACGGCGCCATGCGAACAGCTTCGACGATGGCATCGACCTTGTCTTGTGGAACGGGTTTGCCAGCTTCCATTTTCTTGGTGGCGTAGCGCCAGTTCAGGTGGTCGTTCAGTGTTTTTGCGGTCACGGTTGTTGATCCCATTGTCAGAGCCCGAGATGATAAGTATATTTTTGTTACTGACTAACTAATGAGAACTGATATTTGCCGCAAGAAGGCACATTTTTGACCCTTAGTTACAAATTGGGAACTGCCATGCTGGACGACAAACAATGCCCCGATTGCAAGCGTATCAACGAGGTCCTGTCACGAGTGGGCGACCGTTGGAGCGTTCTGGTGGTCATCTCGCTGGCTCAATACGGGACCATGCGCTTCAACGAGATAAAGCGAAACCTAGGCATTTCGCAGCGTATGCTGAGCTTGACGCTGAAGGAGTTGGAACGGGATGGGCTTGTGAACCGGACCCAATATCCAACGATCCCGCCCAAGGTCGAATATAATCTGACTCAGATGGGGCAGTCGTTTCGCGAGCCAGTCAGCGCCTTAGGCTATTGGGCACTGGAACACTTGAGCGAGATTGATGCCGCACGGGAAGCGTATGACAAGTCTGACTGAAGCCAGACAATTTCCCGAGAACCACTGTTTTTTGATAGGAGACATTGATGCTCCCGCAGCGAATTGCCCCTTTGTCCGCTACTTTATCTTCGCCCTCTAAGTAGCTCACCGCGCCCCGAACGAATGGCAGGTTTTTCCGCTGCCTAGCAGCGCCGAGAACCACGCAGGCGCAGCGATTTTCGCGCTGCGTGTGCGCACAGCACAAAATCACTATGACTGCCTTGGGCTCAGAGCGTCCGTTCGCTGCATCAGGCCTGAATGTCGGCTCTGCGGACAATGCTGCCATTCGTTGCAGCATGGCACCCATTAGAGTACTGGTGAATTCTCAGCTAAAGGGACCCCGCTAGACTTAGAAATTGAGATTAAGTCAATGAAAGGTGTTTGATTCCTTCTATGCAAGGGCGGACATCCGGCTCCAAGGATCGAGAGAAGTCGAAATCGGTTATCAAATTTTGATCTAAACAACGAAGTGGTCTTGACTGGAAATTCAACCGGATCACTTTCATAGGCCGATGAGCAAGCGATTGGCGATAATATCAAGTGGTTTGACTGGCCCGCTTAATGGTGCTGTGCAGTTTGCAAACGAAGCAAGATCTATTGGTTGCGACGTCTGCTTGTTTGCACCAAAATCGTCCTCTGAGTTAATTTCGCATTTCGACTTGGAGCATTACGAGATTCCCACGCCGCGAGTCGACGCTTTTGCACCACTACTTTCGCCGGAACAGCGCCGAGCTTTAACTGCCGAAGATCGCTTGAATGCTGCAATAAATGCCCTTGGCGTAAATGATTTCGCCGCCTCAATCGCTGCTTTTCAACCGGATGTCATCTTTGTCGACTGTGAACTCCATGCACATATCATTGTTGGCTTGTCTTTGGGACTGCCAATCATCCAGTTTAGCAACATGTTCTTGTCGCCGCCCGGACCCCGGGCTCCTCCCTTGAACAAACGAACGTGTCCAGGTGTCGGAGTACGCGGAAGTCGAATTGGCGTCTCGATTATTTGGATAAACTTCCTGCTTTGGAAGTTCAAAAAAGCCCTGAGACTCAAGTCCAAGCACGAAGGCGCAGATTTCTTGACGGCGCTGCTCGAACTCGCCCGACGTTACAACGTTCCTATAGCAAGAAAAGTACGGCTGATTTGTTGGCAAATGCCTTGGACTTACAAGATTCCGACCGTGTTGTTTCTCCCGCAATCGGTTGACTTGCCGACACATCTTTACCCGGATTTTGAGTACTTTGGGGCGATGGTATTACAAGATCGGCCAGAAAAACCTTATGACAGCGAACTAGTGTGCAGATTTTGTTCGGCGCGAGGCGCGGAGAAGCGCATTTTCATCGGCTTCGGCACAGTTATGAAACCCAAGTTTGATTTACTTGCCAACCTTTGGGAAGTCGCAAGCAAGCATCCAGAGTGGCGGTTCCTATTTGCTGCAGGTCAGAATTGGGAGGATGGTAGCAGTTGTGACTACCCACCCAATGTTGATGTTGTGGCTTGGGTCCCCCAACACCAGATTCTAAAGCATACTCACCTTGCAATAATGCACGGAGGCACAGGCGGTTTTATCGAAGCCGTTGAGGCTGCAACACCTGTTCTCTTGTATCCACATATCAACGATCAGCAGGGCAGCGCAGCCAGAGCCGTCTTTCATGGAATTGGTCGTGCAGGGCGCCACACGGATACTGTCGAAAAGATCGAAACTGATATTCAAGAACTGCTGACCGACCCAAAATACAAAAAGAATTGCAAGGCAATGCAGGCTGCTTGCCAGCAGGAGAAGGTTGATGGAGGGCTGGCTGATTTTTTGCAAATTGTCACCAACTAAAGTAACAATAAATTTCAAGTAAAATAGATAATTAGGGCATTTATCAATCGACTCAAAGGGTACCCAAGACTGCCGTCTACCGTTTGATGAAGAACAGTAATGCGCTTTCTGCACCATATTTCCGTCCAAACATCTAAATTTCAATTTCTGAATGGGATGATCCGGCCGGCTTCGACGTGCGTACTAGATTTAGTACAGCTAATAGAATCCGACAGTGAACGAAGCTACACGCCATACAGACCGCGAAACCAGATGCGCTAGACTGGACTTTGCAAAAGCAAGCCCTGCAGTTTCCGATGGGAACTTACGCGCGGTTTGGAAAGCCGCTGGCGGATGTGGCGCTTTTAAGTTCGTTTTACCCCAAGACCTTGGTGGTTCAATTAACAGTGCCAGTGAGTTCGTTGAAGAAATGTTGCTGTTTGGTGAGTTGTGCGCAGACAGCGGCTTGGCGATGGCCATAATTTCACAGATTTGGACAGTTCAAAGCCCCCTTATTCGATTTGCTTCTCAAGAGCTACAAGACAGCTACTTATCCGGGCTCTTGTCCGGCGAATTGATTGGCGCATTTGCACTTACCGAACCTACGGCGGGATCCGACGCGTTGTCGCTGCAAACGACTGCTGAACACAATCGGGCGGGATACATCCTAAATGGTCAAAAGGCGTTTGTCGGCATGGGGCCTGTTTGCGATTTCGCGATCGTTTTCGCACAAACCGCGCCCGAGAAAGGTCGTTGGGGTTTGTCGGCCTTCGTTGTGCGCGCCGACGATGAAGGGTTTTTGAGAGCTGATAGGCAGGACAAAGTTGGATTGAACTCCGTCCCCATGGGACAGCTTGAGTTCCGTGACTGCTGGGTTCCGGAGGCCCGCAGAATTGGACGAGAAGGCGCCGGAGCTACGATTTTACAAGCCACGCTCGACTGGGAGAGGTGCTTTATCCTAACAGCGCAAGTAGGCGCGATGCGCCGCCAATTGAACGAGTGCACTGAGCATGCCGTATCTCGTAAGCAATTTGGCAGGTCGATCTCGGAATTCCAATCCGTTTCCAACCGCTTGGCAGACATGCGCGTACGTCTGGAAACCTGCGAACTTATGTTGGCCCGGGCGGCACAGCTGTACGATACCGGACAACCCCTGACGCAGTTTGCGGCGATGGCAAACCTTCACATTTCAGAGGCGTTTCTAAATTCCAGCGTGGATGCAATGCGAACGTTTGGTGGTCGTGGGTATCTGCAAAGTTCAAATTCAGGAACCGATGTGAATGACGCCCTCGGCGGTGTCATCTACTCGGGTACCTCGGACATTCAACGCGAAATAATTGCAAGGATGGAACTTGGAAAAAGTTCCCAACCGAAAAACGGGGGAGACTAAACCAATGCAAAACGCTGATCGCGAATCCACTACCCGCGCCGCGAATTGGACAAATTCGTTTAGTGGATCGTTGGCTGCGCTCTTTCTGTGGGTAGGCGGCTTAATTCTGATAGCCTTCGCAACGCCGGTTCAAGCCCACAAGTTCAACGAGAGCTACGTTTATTTTGACGTCACCGATGACACCCTGAGTGGCAGGATTGAAGCAACGTTGACGGATCTAACCCGAATTCAGCTAGGGGCGCCGGAGGTTTCGACGTCGCTGACTGAGGACGAAGTCCGGCAATCACAAGAGCTCTTCTTCGAATATTTCGAAAATCGCATGAAACTTTTGTCGGATAGGCAAGCCCTTCAGGTTGAATTTGACGACATCACATTTTTTGATTCGTCGGTCGATACGTTCGCTCAACTGCATTTTACTGTTTTAGACATCGAGCAAACCCCGACAACTATCGAGATGGCCTATGACGGCCTGTTCTCTGACGTCGACCCAACCCACCGAGGTTATGCACTTATTGGAAGCAATACCCGAAACGGGATGGACGAGAACGAGGCCTACATCTCGCTGATTTTCGCGCCGGGCGATGGCACAAAGGCCCTTTATCTGAACGATGAACCGGCAGGCGATATTGCGCGAACGTTCTTTGTGCACGGCGTTTGGCACATCTGGCTTGGGTTTGATCACGTTCTGTTTTTGGTGACCCTGCTGTTGGGAGCGGTCATGCGGATCGAGAACCGGCATTGGGTTCCATCCGAGAACATCCGCGAAAGCCTGTTGGAAACTGTCAAGATCGTAACGGTGTTCACGATCGCCCATACTATCACACTTTGTCTCGCAACCTTCGAAGTCATAACCCTGCCCGTGACGCTGGTGGAGGCGGTTATCGCTTTCTCGATTGCTGCCGTCGCCGTCGGCAACCTTGTACCTCGTTTTCACGCAAGTTCTTGGAAGGTCGTCTTTCTGTTCGGGATATTCCATGGCTTCGGCTTCGCAAATGTGCTCGAGCCACTTGGCCTCGACCCCTCACGCAAGGCGCTTGGGCTGGCTACATTTAATATTGGAGTTGAGGTCGGGCAACTCGCCATCGTAGTCGTTTTGTTCCCAATCTTCTTTGCTTTGCGGCGCCTGACGGCCTACCGCGTTGTGTTTCTGCAATTTGGTTCCGCCGCCCTGATCGCAATTGCAATGTTCTGGTTCTACGAACGAACGATCGGCTGGTTCCCGCAGTTCGGTGACGCCGTTGTAATGGTGACCCAATGATCGAAACGGGCTTGTTTCTGGACGACGCACTCAGGCGGTACGCGCAAGTAACGCCCGAAGCTGCGGCGGTCAGCACGCTGGGGGAAATTACCACTTACGCTGCGCTAAATTCCAAAGTCGACAAGATTGCAAAAGCACTAATCACTTTGGGCGTAGAACGCGGTGATAGAGTGGCTGTCTGCTCGGTCAAAGGCGCTGAAACCATCGCGGCGATTTACGCCATCCTCCGCATCGGAGGCGTTTATGTACCGATTGATCCCGCAGCACCGGCCGAGCGCATTGAGGCGCAAGTATCGATCGTTTCGGCCAGAATGGTCATCGCCGACACAGCGCGCAAAACTAAGTTTTCGAGCGCTTTTTCCGAAAGCCAGCTGTTTGACATTTCGCAACCGCTGGATGAAATTTCGGGCAGTCCAAAAGTCGTTTGTGGTCCGGATAGGCGTGCCGAGGATCCTGCTTACATCCTCATGACATCCGGGACCACCGGCGCACCAAAGGGCATAGTCCATACCCATAAAAGCGGGTTGGCCTACGCAAAGATGGCGGCGAAACTGTGCGCGTTACGCGCGTCAGATCGAGTGAGCCACCACACCCCTATTCATTTCGACATGTCGATTTTTGATATCTTCAGCACCGCCCAGGCCGGAGCTTGCACCGTAGTTGTTCCCGAAATGCATGCAAAACTACCTGCAAGCCTTTCGGAGTTGACGGAGAAGGAGAGGATCACTGTTTGGTACTCTGTCCCATATGCCCTGATCCAAATGGTAGAACGCGGCGTGCTGGAGGATCGAAACCTGGAAGCGCTGCGGATCGTCATGTTTGCCGGAGAAAAAATGCCTCCGGCTGCTTTGAAGGCGCTGTCCAAACATACCCCAAACGCAAAATTCCTGAATGCCTACGGTCCGACCGAAACGAACCATTGCACGACAGCCGTGATGACGCATGCAGAGTTGGACGGAACCAGCTCGTTGCCTATTGGACGTCCGGATATTGGAGTGACCGCTCGTATCGGGATCGGACCTGAAGATGAGGAAACCGGAGAACTCCTGATCGCTTCTGAACAGGTCATGTTGGAGTACTGGCGCGATTCCGGGCTGACTGAAGCCGCGTTTTGCGATCTTCCAGACACCGACGGAAGTGTGCGTAGATTCTACCGTACCGGCGACATCGTTCGAAGAGCGGAAAGCGACGATATTTTCTTGATCGGACGCAAAGACCGCCAAGTAAAACTCAGGGGTTTTCGCATCGAACTGGATGAAGTCGAACTTGCTTTGGTCAACACGCCACTGGTTACCGAGGCGGTCGCGACAGTATGCGGCGATGAAATCCATGCGTATGTCACCGGCGGTTCAAAAGAAGATCTGTCAAACGTTCGGTCCAAAGTAGAAGCTGTTTTGCCGCGCTATGCCGTGCCTCATCACATCGAATGGCTTGAAGAAATGCCCCGCACTTCGACGGGCAAGATAGACCGTGCCAAGCTCGCCGGGCAGAAAGATACACAGCATGCAGCCTGAAGAACAAATACAGGCTTTGCGCGATTACGTTCGCGTCACGCTGTTGGGCGGCCTAAGAGTGACAGACGACGAAGAACTGTTGCTAAGCGGAATGATCGACTCGTTGGGCGTCATGTCTTTGGTTTCGTTCGTCGAACAGACCTACAGCATTGAAATCCCTTTGGAGGACGTCACGCTGGAAAACCTCAGTTCTATCACTGCAATTTCCGTTTATGCCGAAAATCGGCGCTTCGCAGTTTCCTGAGGTGGCCAACATGTCGCATCCATTGTCTGAAAGCCAACTGAGGTTCTGGAAAGGCCATCTCCTGCAACCGGATCTGCCAGCTTACAATATGGCTTGGCGATTTGACCTGAATTTCGAGGTAGACCCCGAGGTGTTTCGACGGGCGCTTTTCGAAACGGTTCAGGACAATGAAATTCTGCGCACGGTTTTTCGAGAAGGGACTGATGCGCTCATTCAAGTTGTCAAAGATGCAGTTGAAGGGCTTCTGGAGTGTAAGGACGCCAGTCAGTCGCCTGGTGCGGCAACTGAATTGGAGCGTGAGCTCAATGCGTGGGTTCAAATTCCGTTTGATCTAAGGCGTGAAACACTGCGCAGCCAACTGATCAAGTTGGCGGACGACCATTGGGTTTGGGCCGTATGTCAACATCACATCGTGTGTGATGCACAGTCCGGTGCTCTATTGTTTGATCAAGTGTCGCAACGCTATTCGGCTATCGAACACGACGGTGTTTTCACTGCCGAGCCGCTGCCAAGCTTTTTTGAAAGCCCGCCACTTCTCAACACCGCCGACGTACTTTCGGCGCCTTCGCCTTTCCACCCATCGTCCCCACCATACGGTAGTAACGCCAAGCGAGCAGGTTTTTCCAAACGTATTGCTGTGGAGATTTCGCAGGATATACAGGACACGCTTGAGCACGCTGTAACCCAATCGGAATTCCGCCTGTTCACGCCAGACTTGTCGAAGCTTGCAATCTACCTGACGGCCTATTTTGGGTATTTGCATCGGGTCACAGGCGACGACCAGATCACCCTTGGATTGCCATCCCATAACCGCTTGTCGGGCCAAGACAAAAGAACGCTGGGTCCATTTGTCGAAGTTTTGCCGTTAACTGTGGAATTAGACGCTGAAGACACGCTGTTGGATGTACATGTAAAGGTCAAAACCGGGCTGGGCACGTTTTTGAGGCGGGCGAAACCCGGCGCGGTTGCGAACATCGACACGTCGGGCATAAGCGCCGTTTGCAACTACATTCAAGCCGAGTTTGGAAGCTTCGCCGGGAAGCCGGCAACGGTGAAATGGCTCCATAGCGGTGCGCATGACGCGGGCCATGCCATTCGTCTCCATATCATGGACTTTCACGGGAACGGCAAGCCAGAGCTGTTCCTGGATGTACATGAGGAAATCTTAAATAACGTACTGGCTGGGGCCGTGCAGAACCATTTCCTGCGTGTTCTGAAAGCTACGGTCGAGGTTCCGGATACGCGTATAGCAGAACTGGACATAGCTGCAGATGAAAAAGATCAGGCGATTGTATTTGGAAGACAAAACTTTGCGGGTGCGCCCGAAACAGTTTTGGACGCGTTCTCGGCACAAGTTATCAAATCCCCGGATTCAATTGCACTGTCGTGTACCGACGATCAGATAACTTTCCGACAACTTGACCGGCGCAGCGATCAGATCGCGGCTTACCTCATTGGCCTCGGAATCCCGCGTGGGTCTCCCGTAGCGATCAATCTGCCGCGATCCATGGATTTCATTTTGGTCATGTTGGGTGTGTTGAAAGCCAGTTGCAGCTTTGTGCCCATAGCTTCAAATACACCAAGCGCGCGTGCAGAACAGATTGTCAAAATATCAGGTGCCGCGGCAGTATTCGTGCCCTCTGACGATAACCGCGCTTTTTCTTGTCGCAGCTTGAACATCACACTGGTCAATGCAGATACACCACGCACTTTCGAGAGGCCATCTGGCGGTGACCTTGCCTATGTTCTGTTTACATCTGGTTCGACAGGTGTACCAAAAGGTGTTGAGGTTAATCACACAAACCTGTCACGCTACATTCACTGGGCTGCAAAGACTTTCACAGGCAACCGCCCTGCGCACTACGCATTCTTTTCTTCAATATCATTCGATCTGACGCTGACATCCTTGTTCGCGCCTTTGGCTACCGGTGGGTCGATCCGTATCTACCCGGAGCACTCCGACCCTGACCTTGCAGTGCTGGACGTGTTTACCGAAGACGCGGTGGATGTCGTGAAGTTGACCCCCTCTCACCTCGCTTTGGCTTGCAAACAGGGTCATGTTGTCGAGCGTATTCAGACGCTTGTTCTGGGTGGTGAGAACCTGACATCCCAACTCTGCCGTAAAGCGACCCAAGATCTATCACCATCTTTGACACTGATAAATGAATACGGCCCAACCGAAGCCGTCGTCGGCGCCATGCACCACACATATGACCCCGAAACTGATACCGAGCTCTCGATCCAAATAGGGTCTCCCGCAGCCGGTGTTTCGGTCAGTGTCAGGGATAAAGGCATGAACCTGTGCCCTATTGGTGTAACCGGAGAAATCGTTATCGGCGGCCGCTTGGCCGAGGGATATCTTGGCGCACCCTCCGAAACTCAAGGGAAATTCTTGGAGGATCCAAAGGCAATTCAGGGCAAGGTTTACCGAACTGGTGATTTGGGTCGTATCAATCGAAACGGACGATTTGATTACCTTGGCCGGGCGGATCAACAAATAAAAATCGGCGGTGTGCGTTTCGAAGTCGCAGAGATTGACCGCGTTTTGCGACAATTGCCGAATGTGAATGCCGTTCATGTCTCGTTCGGATCAGTGCCGTCTACTGGCAGAAACAAGCAGTGTAAAACATGTGGCCTCACGGATTCCGTGCCCGGGGTAGATTTTGTTGAAAACGATCTGTGCCAAATTTGCGCAGAATTCGACAACTATAAAGCCAGGGCGCAGGCCTACTTTAAGGATGAACCCGCGCTACAACGCGAAATAGCGCGTGCAGCCGAAGCGAGCACCGGGAAATACGACGCGGTCATGATGCTGAGCGGTGGCAAGGACAGCACGTACGCCGCCTACCGGCTTGCTGATTACACGTCGCGGGTGCTCGCCGTGACTTTGGACAATGGCTATATCTCTGAAAAGTCGAAGACGAATATTCAAAGGGTAGCAGACGATCTTGGTTGGGATCATCGCTATCTCAGCACTGACAGGATGAACCAGATATTCGTCGACAGCCTTAAAACACACTCCAACGTGTGTCAGGGTTGTTTCAAGGCGCTATACACTTTGGCGTTCCGCACGGCTTTGGCCGAAGGCGCGCCTATGGTGGTGACAGGATTGTCCAGAGGGCAGTTCTTTGAAACACGGTTGACCCCTGACCTGTTCCGCAACGCAGCCCCTTCGTGCTCTCAGCTGGACGATATGGTTACCAAAGCGCGTAAAGCCTATCACGCAAAAGACGACGCGCTTTCTAAACTTTTGCAAACGGATGACCTGAAAGATGGACGCTTTCTGGATCAGATCAAGGTGCTCGACATTTACCGCTACATCGACGTGCCCGTAGCTGAGATTTACGAGTTTCTTGATAAGGAAACTGCATGGCAACGCCCATCGGACACTGGTAGGTCGACCAATTGCCTGATCAATGACACCGGGATCCACTTGCACAAGTCACGCGAGGGGTACCACAACTACGCACTGCCCTATTCCTGGGATGTGCGCTTAGGCCACAAAACCCGCGAACAGGCATTAGAAGAGCTTAATGACGACATCGATACGCAGCGCGTCGAGGCGATCCTAGAAGAGATCGGATTTGACGAGCCCGTCAACCAACAAAAGCTATCCGTTTACGTGGCCGGTCGCGATATCGCGGAACAAGATGTTTGGCAGACACTAGAGGCCCATTTTCCAAGAGGCTTGTTGCCTGACGAAGTGGTTTTACTGAAGGATATGCCGCTTAGCCCCAATGGAAAGGTTGATGCATCCCGTCTGCCCAATGGAAGCAGGCGGGGCGTGCAGCGCTCGGGTTTGGTTCCACCTGAGACAGAAACAGAACAAAAGTTGGTCGACATACTGTCAGCGGTGATGAGTGAACTCCAGATCGGTGCGACCGATGACTTTTTCGATCTCGGCGTCGACAGCCTTGCCGCGATAGAGATTGCTATGAAGGCCAATGAACAGGGTTTTTCCCTGCCTGCGACCTCGCTGTTTGAATACCGAACCGTTCGAGCTCTGGCTGCACATGCAGACAGTTTGTCGTCAGTCAGCTTTAGGGAAGGCCCGGAAGAAACTCTGCTCGATCTGGACGATGATGATCTTTCAAGCATCTCGGAGGCGCTGGGCTGACATGGGATATCCGCAAGGTGTAGCCGACATTCTTCCGCTGTCTTCCGCCCAACGCGGGATATTGTTTCATGTCAATGGCGAGGCGCAGCTACACGGACAATATGTAGCTGTAGTCAGTTGCACATTGCGGGGCCCTCTGGACCTAATGCAGCTTAAAGTTGCGATGGAGTCTCTTGTAAAAGCGCGCGACGTATTCCGAACCGGTTTCATTTGGAAGGGTGTGAAGCAACCCGTTCAGGTCATCCAGGAACAGGTTAGCCTGCCGTGGACCGAATTGGATTGGACTGAGCATTCAGATTTTGAACGGCGGTTCAACGACCTTCTGAAACTTGAGCAGCTACGGCAGTTTGATTTGAAGAGCCCCCCCTTGATGGCTGTTACACTGATCAAGGAAGCGCAAGACTGCTACCGGTTTGTGTGGACAATTCATCATCTTATCAGTGATGGGTGGTCGACCAGCGTTTCGATCAGAGATCTCTTCGACCTTTACCATGGAAAAAGCCCTACCGGTTCGATTGCGCCAAGTTTCAAAACCTATCTGACCTGGCTCAAAAAACAGGGTCCACTGACGGACACTGCGTTTTGGACCGATTACTTTGTGGGCTTGGAAGCGCCCTGCTTGCTTCCTGAACTGGACAGCCGAAATCAGTCTCCGACCCAGGTCTCGTACGCCGAGCGATTAGGCAGCGACTTGATGGAGAGCGTAAATCGGGCTTCGGCAGAATTGAAGGTAACACCAAATACGGTTTTGTCTGTGGCTTGGGCATCGGTCTTGCGCAGGTATCTCGGGCAAAACGACATCGTGTTTGGTACCACGACTGCAGGACGTCCACCTGAAATCCCCAATATTTCTCAAGCCGTTGGTGCATTCATAAGCACACTTCCAGTACGTTTCAAAATCGATCCGTCCCAATCAGTGGGCGAGCTCCTACAAGACCACGCTAGCAACGAGTTGAAACGACTTAAACATGAGCACGCCTCGCTCGCAGACGTTCAAAGCTGCGCCCCGTTCGCCAGTGGAACCCCCGTGTTCGATACGCTGTTTGTGAATGAAGGCGTTCAGAAACAAGATTTCGTCTTTGACGACATTGAGATCACTGGTCTTAAGACAGCGCAGTTCAGCAATTATCCCTTAGCGCTTCTTGTGACGCCGCAGAAAGATTTGGATGTTGAAGTCTATTTCGACCCAGAACGTATTTCCGCCGAAGCCATTCAGTCGTGCATTGAAAGCTACAAACGCGTCCTGTTTGCAATTGCTAATGATCCTAGAACGCCAATATGCAATTTGATGAAAGACGGTGCCAACCCGATTTACATCTCACCCGCGCCAAAAGCTGAAACTGTCATTCAACGCTTCCTGCAACACGCTGACGCTTCGCCAAATGCAGTCGCAATATCTGACAACCACCAAACGGTAACTTATTCCGAACTGTCGAAACGCGCCCGGCAACTTGCATTTTCATTACGAAAAGCAGGCGTGACTGAAGACGATATAGTTCCTGTAGCTTTGCCGCGCGGCGTGGATGCAATTGCAGCCTTTTTGGGCGTGATGATGTCAGGTGCAGCATATGTTCCGCTGGATCTGAGTTATCCGGAAATTCGTCTCTCGCAGATGATGGAAACGGTCAAGCCACGGTTCATTGTGACGTCACGAGCGTCGAAAAATGACCTGCCCACCAAATCTGCTCATCCGGTTCTAATTGACGTGCTCGATCAAGCGATCCACCCGGACGAAGTTAAGCTCGGTGCGCGTGCCTATGTCATGTTCACGTCCGGGTCAGAAAACAAACCCAAAGGTGTTGAGATCTCTCACTCAGCGCTGACCGTATCAACGGCCGCGCGAGATGAGCTTTACGGTGCTGCTCCCGAAGTCTACTTACTGTTGTCCTCTTTGGCGTTTGACAGCTCTGTTGCCGGAATTTACTGGACCCTTTGCACTGGTGGGCATTTGGTCGTCGCCGAGAAACGCGCCGAGCAAAATCCGAACCAGTTAGGAGAGTTGATCTCCCGACACAAGGTGACCCATACTCTGTGCCTGCCGAGTCTGGCTCGCGCGCTTCTGATGTCTGTACCGCAAAGTGATTTGCAAAGCCTACAGGTTCTAATCGCTGCAGGAGAGGCACTCTACGACAGCCTGTCTCAAGAATTAAAAGAGTTGCTGCCCAATTGCGTATTGATGAATGAGTATGGGCCGACGGAGGGTACAGTTTGGTGCACTTCGTTTGATGCTACCGCTTTTGAAGAGGGCCCGATTGTTCCAATTGGGAAGGCAATTCCCGGAACCTGGGTGGGCGTCTTCGACAACGATGATTGCCCCGCTGAACCGGGGATGACTGGTGAAATCATTGTTGCTGGCCACACAGTCGCTAATGGCTATCTAAACGATACAGAAAAAACAAAAAATCGGTTCTTTGAATTTGGCGGTGAAGGCATCCGGGCGTATAGAACAGGCGATCTTGGGGTTGCTGACGCCACGGGATGCATCACTTTTTTGGGCCGTCGGGACAAACAAGTCAAAATACGCGGACATCGCGTCGAGCTTTCGGAAATTGAGGGTGCTGCTCAAGTTGTTACGGATCAACGCCGTATTGCTGCCGTTTCATTGGCGCTTGCGGGCTCAAATAGCATTTTCATGGTGATAGAATGCGATCCCAGCGACCCGATTTGTGAGGCCACCGCACGTCACATTGAGGCCAGTCTTCCAGAACCGTTCCATCCAAGTTCGGTTGTTGGTGTTGAAGTGTTTCCTATCCTTCCGAACGGAAAGCTGGATCAAAACGCACTTAAGGCCATAGTCACCGAGCACCTGCAATCCAACGTTGGCGCCCCCCCGAAGACAGAGCTTGAGGAGCAAATAGCCGCAATTTTTTCCGAAACGCTGAATACGCCATGTCGGACGAGAAACGGCAATTTCTTTGATTTGGGCGGTGACAGCTTAGCCACGCTTTCTGCCTTTGCAATCGGTTGCGAAAGGGGAATTCACTTCGAACCGACCGATGTTTTTAGCTGTCCCACCGTTGCCAAACTGGCCAAAAGAGTAGCCGAAAGGCGTGCGGGCGAAGTCTTTTCGGAGAACGAAAGCGCCATTCAAATTTCCAGCCTTGGGCAAACCAAATCAACAGTCCTAATTGTACACTGCTCTGTACAATTCAGCCAGTATATAGCTCGAAGCCTGGGCTCGGATCATTCCGTTGTGCATATCCCAAGCCATCGGACAAAAGGCGCTGCTGTCCCGTTAGACCGGTCTATTAGTGAACTTGCATCCGAGGCCATTTTACATTTGAAAAAAAGTAATAGTAGCGGTCCATTTGTACTGTGCGGGTACTCTGCCGGATGTCCGATTGCCATGGAAATGGCGAGGCAATTGGGGCAGGAAAATACTCTTGGCATGATCCTTTTGGACCCTCCATTCAAAATGGTTGGCGCGGAACCTGGTCTGCAACCCTTGTACTTTCGAACCTACAAAAGGCTGCGCTACATTATCAGAGGGTGGAAGCGTCAGTTCAAAGCAAGGCGAGTTGTTCCTGAAATCAAACGCATTCTAGCTGAGCAGCCTGAAGCCGAAGAAGCAAGGATCCGGGGAGTCAAAATTGCCCACGCATTGGCAATAAGCAGTTTTCGCGTGCCCCGCTTTGACCCGCCTGCACATGTGTTTTTGTCGCGTGGCAATCCCTCACTGACTAGTGGCGATGTGTTGGATACGCACTTGCGCGACAAACACCTTTACCGACTAGATTTGAAACATGTGGAGCTCATGAGTCGGCCAGACGTTTTTTCAACTATCGCTTCAGTGATTTCAGAATGCGCATGCCGCGGTACTTGAATAGCCTCATCCGAAGAGTCCACTTGATTGTTGCTGCATCATTGACCTTCTATTCAAACGGATGATGGCTTCTGACGCAAAACAGCGTTAACCCAAAACGCCGTAACGCTGCTTGGCGTCATTTTTCTTCTGTATTGCTCGGGTACTTTGCGGCCTAGTTGCCGTTGATCGAAGAGAGCTCGCATCTTAACATTCCTTAACTGACTATTTGGAGGAACTGATGGCACAGAGTGATGAACGAGACTGGTCAGAGATTTTCGAAGAGGCGCGGACTAAAGCGAAAGGAGATGTTGACGCCTTGATGAATGATATCAAGCCTAGGTTCGAAGAGTTCGTTGAAAAAGCACAGAATGCAAAGTTCCATGATGTGGCTGAAGACGTTCTAGAAGCCGTCGAAAAGATGGCCAGTGAACTGAGACAAAAAGTTAAAGCTAGTTCGACCCACACCGTTAAGTCCAAAACTGCGGGCAAGCCTAAGAAGCAAAGACGACCAAGCTACATCTTAGAGGACGATACGCCAATCTACCGCATGTCGCCAGAAATCAAGTCCAGACACAAATTGACGGAAGCTCAGCTCAAAAAGGCCAAGGAGAAGGCGGCTCTATGGAAGCCACAGGACGGCGCCTACAAAGGTAAGCGGAATTGATTGCAGCCAACCATTTGAAGATTAGGTGACGCAATGATTGCGGTATCTTAGATTTGCGCAACCGGCTGCTCTGGGTTCGCAGCGTACATTCTTCGCACTCGGCGTGACCGTCGGTTCTGCGGACCTAGCAGATACAATCGTAGCATCAATATTGAGGCTGCAGGCTAGATAAAGTGCTGACTGGCTCGCGCGAGAAAAATCCACTACCAGTCGCTTGAAGACGAGCGCCAAATTTTGGTTTTCCGATCCCAAACACTGACTGTGACGCAAGGCGTTGGGTTAGTTCCGTCGCAATTATTTTCTTATCAAAAACGCCGAACGGAACTCGGAGGTGCAAACGGTCGCTTAGTAGCCACGAAACTTCTAGTCGTCTAAGTCTGACGCTTCGGCCTTTCGGAATATTATCAACGTCACAAATAGCCCACCAATTAACAACATGTGAGCCGCCGCGGTAACGCCGAATACGAAGTAGCTTCCAACTATAAGCGAGAAAATCGCACTCCACATCCACGCCAACATTTGCATCAACAAATGGGCAGTGGACAAAGATTGGTTCCTAAGTGGGTTTTTGGTTTCATCCATTACCGAAGCCCATGCCGTTTTTATGTTGAAACTACTATCCATGGTTTTTCTCCCAGATCTAACTGAACCCAAACCCCCGGACCCGACAAAATAAGCTAACTATTCGCTCCGCCATTTGGCAAAACTAAAAGGCGAAACGCCCTTCGTCCGTGTTTGGTAGTAATTTAAGTACGTAGACATCGCTCCGCTGGACCAAAAAAACATGCGCTGCCAGTTCTGGAGGGGACGAGGCAACGCGGGATGTCTGCGTTAGTAAGCAAAAACTTAGACCCACTGAAACAGTGTCCGTCGTCAGGGATTTTGGGACAGATGGCGCTCTGATCTAAGAGAGGATGTGGCTCATCTGGTTGGTTTGATTATGCGGCGGATTTG
>NZ_JBQFPO010000018.1:0-51655 GCF_056536425.1 Ruegeria sp. D1(2025)
AGCCGCGACCCGATAAAACCCGCGCCCCCCGTGATCAGAATCTTCATTAAGCTATCCACCATGTCTACAGATGGCGCGTCACTAGTTCATTCAGGCGAATTTCGCAATGTAGCCCGGATGTGCCGGGTGCAACCGGCCTGAAAATTCAACGTCTCAGGCGTTGTCCTGGAGCCGGCAGGTGCCGGCATTTATTGGGGCAGGTGAGCCCAAATACTAGCTACACGGCCAGTGCATTTAGGTTTCAACCGCCTCGCATGACCGGAGCACGTCCGCCACAAAAAGTTCAATTGCCTGTCTGTGCAGGCTGGAAGATCGCGTTGCGAGGTAGAATGTCGAGGTCCAGTGCAGTCTTTCAGGCGCAAGTTCTCTCAGACGGCCGTTTTGCCCAAGGCCTTCCACAAAGTGAACAGGCAGCGGCCCCAGAAAATGGCCGGTTTCAATCAATGTCGCCATCGCCTCCATATTCGCCACGACCGCTTTGGATTCCTGGGATTGCAGTTCTGGCGATACCAGCATTCCGTAGGACCGCTGGCAAATCTGATGTTGCGAGATGACGTCGAAATCGATTTTGTTGTCGGGCAGACCGAACAACGGATGGTCGCGTCCGCAGTAGAGCCGATGTTCTTCCTGACACAGTTCATTATAGGTCAGTTCGGCAACCTGATTGCGAAAGGGCGCAATTGCCACATGCAGTTCCCCGGTCAGCAACCGTTGCGTCAATTCTGTTGGTGAGGCAACGACGACTTCCAACTGCACCTCGTTTGGCCGATCCAGAAATCGCTTGAGGGCTTCTGCCAGGTTCAGCTCGGCCAACGAGTTGACAGCGTCCACGACGCCGATCCTCAAATCGCCGGCTATCGTATTTCGAAGCCCCAGCAGTTCGGCATCAAAATCACGCGCGCTCCGCAATATGTCTTTGGCCTTTTTATACGCAATCTCGCCGCGTTCCGTCAGCCAGAAACCGCCGCGCCCCCGTTCGCAGACCCGGTAACCAAGCGCAGCTTCCAGGTCGCGGATTCGGATGCTGATGGCTGATTGGGTGATACCCAGCGCATATTGCGCATCGGTGAATCCACCGCAATCGACCACGGCAACAAAAGTCTCCAGAAGTGTATTTCTTAGCAGTTTCAACGATCAGCCCTCACCGCGGTCATTGCATGAAGAATCCTTATGTCAACATTTACAGTATGATATTTTTTAATGAAAGGAACCGTGATGTGATCTCCCTCAGAAGCAACTGACTAAGCGAAACGGGAGGATATTCGCGTGGCTTTTACTCTGAGTACCCTCAGAACAACTGCGACCGCCGCGCTGCTCGGGCTGGCGCCCATTGGTGTGCTGGCGGAAGACTGGAAATTCGCCATCGAGGAAATTCCGGGCTCGATCATGGACGCCTATGCGCAGGAGTTCAAATCCCGCATCGAAACCGCGACGAATGGTGACGTGACCGTGACCGTCTATCCGATGGGCACGCTGGGCACGCCGACAGAAACAGTCGAGCAGGCCGCCGATGGCATCATCCAGTTCACCAATGTCTCGATCGGCAACCTGGGCACTGTTGTGCCGGAAAGCCAGGTGTTCCTGCTGCCCTACCTGCTGCCGTCCGACCCGGCTGCAATCTCGAACATCCTGAGCAGCTCGGAAACCATATACGGCCCGATGAATGATGATTTCCGCCAGCGCGGTCTGGAAGTTCTGACGATGTATTCCGAAGGCCCGCAGGTCTGGACCACCAACCGCGAGATCCGCACGCCTGAAGATTTCGACAACTTCAAGATGCGCGTGATGGTGTCGCCGATCCTGTTGGAAACCTACAAGAACATGGGTGCAAGCCCGACACCGCTGCCGTTTGGCGAAGTGTTCGGGGCGCTGCAACTGGGTGCTGTTGATGGTCAGGTCAACCCGATCCCGACCATCGAAGAGATGAAGTTCTATGAAGTCACCAGCCACCTGATCTGGGCTGGCGAGCAGGAGCTTGTCACCACTGTCGTGGCCGGCTCGGATTGGTTTGAAACCCTCAGTCCTGACCGTCAGCAACTGGTGCGTGACACCATGGCGGACATGACCGGTTTCATCGACGGTGTCGTTGCCGACTTTAACCAGCAGCGTCTGGACATCATCAAGGAAGCCAAGCCCGACATCGGTCTGGTTGTTCTGACCGAAGAAGAGCGTGACGTGTTCCGTGCACGCAGCACCGACACTTCGGCGGCCTATGTCGATACCGTCGGTTCCCGCGGTCAGGAGTTGCTTGACGCACTGCAGGCGGAGCTTGCGGGTAACTGATCTCCCCACCACTCACACAAAACTTCCTCACGCGCCCTGCGCGTGAGGGCTTTCAAAGGGAGGACACCATGCAAAGCGGCACCGCCACTCCCTTCGGCTTTCTGGGAAAGATCGACGCCGTCATCGGACGGATCGAAGTCTGGATCCTGGGCTGGGGGATCATCCTGATGGCCGTGAACACAATCGCCAATGTTTTTGGTCGCTATGTGTTCAACCAGTCCATCTATTTCTCTGAAGAACTGAACGAGTTCCTGATCGTCATCGTCACCTTCATGGGGCTGGGCTATGCCACCCGCAAGGGTATCCACATCCGCATGTCGGCGATCTATGACGCTCTGCCGATCAAACTGCGCAAGGCTTTGATGGTGGTGATTGCCGCCACCACCGCAGTCGTCATGGCGGTACTGGCCTGGTACGCGCTTGAATATGTTCAGAAAGTCGCCTCGCGCGGGCGGATAACTCCGGCGCTGCAGCTGCCGCTGTACCTGACTTATGTCTGGGTGGTGATCGGACTTGCGCTGGCCTCGTTCCAATACCTGCTGACCGCGATCCGCAACCTGAATTTCGCCGAGGAAGAGGTCTACGTCTCGTACCTAGAGGTCGACAGCTACGAAGATCCCGAGACTGCGGCGGCCATCAAGAAATTCGAAGATTCCAACGAGGCAGGCAAATGACCGAGTTGATGCTGGTCGTCATGATCGTCCTGCTGCTGGCAGGCTTCCCGATGAAAATGCCGCTGATCTCGGCGGCGGTGCTGGGGTTCCTTGTCTACTTCCCGGACATGAACATGCAGATCCTGATCCAACAGATGATCGGGGGTGTGAAACCGGCTGCGCTGATAGCGGTGCCGATGTTCATTCTGGCCGCTGACATCATCACACGTGGTCACTCTGCCAACCGGCTGATCGACCTTGTCATGAGCTTCATGGGCCATATCAAGGGCGGATTGGCGATCTCTGTCACCTCGGCCTGCGCACTGTTCGGCGCGGTTTGCGGCTCGACCCAGGCGACCGTGGTGGCCATCGGCGGTGCGATGCGCCCCCGGATGCTGAAATCGGGCTACAGCGACAGTTTCTCGATCGGTCTGATCGTGAACGCCGCCGACCTTGCCTATCTGATCCCGCCGTCGATCGGCATGATCATTTATGGCGTCGTGTCGGGCACTTCGATCTCGCAACTGTTCATCGCCGGTATCCTGCCGGGTCTGCTGATCGTGGCGCTGTTCTCGGCCTATTGCATGGTCTACGCCTATCGCCATGACATCCCCGTGCTGCCGCGCGAGGGCTGGGCGCAGCGTTTTACCGCCCTGCGCAAAGCGCTATGGCCGATGGGTTTCCCAGCGATCATCGTGGGCGGTATTTATGGCGGTGTCTTCTCTCCGACCGAAGCTGCTGCGATCTGCGTTCTCTATGCGGTCGTGCTGGAGGTTGTGATCTTCCGCTCGATCAAGGTGGGTGATCTGTTCGATATTGCGTTGTCCACCGGTGCCATCACTTCGGTCGTTTTCATCCTGATTGCGGCAGGCGCGGCATTCAGCTGGACGCTGAGTTTTGCCCAGGTGCCACAGACAATCATCGCCGCACTGGGTCTGGAAAGCGCCAGCCCGCTGATGGTGTTGCTGGCAATCAACGTGGCCTTCTTCGTCGGCTGCATGTTCGTGGACTCGATCGTAGTGATCCTGATTCTGGTTCCGATATTTGCGCCGATGATCAAATCCAGCGGCCTCGACCCGGTATTGGTCGGTGTTCTGATCACGCTTCAGGTTGCCATCGGCGCGGCCACGCCACCCTTCGGCTGCAACCTGTTCACTGCCATCGCGGTCTTCCGCCGCCCCTTTGTCGAGGTGGTACGCGGAGTACCTCTGTTCCTGATCATCCTTTTGATCGTGACGGGCTTGCTGATAACCTTCCCTCAAATCGCCCTGTTCCTGCCGGAACTGGCCTATCGCTAAACCATAAGAAACGGAGAAAATCATGTCGGGACATGGTTATGAAGCTGGTCGTCTGAATCTGCCTTTTGTCGGCATCTCGACCTTTGGCAAGAAGCCTTATGTCGAGAACTGGGACGAGATTGACGCCGATGTGGCGATCCTTGGCGCGCCATTTGATTTCGGCTGCCAGTTCCGCCCGGGCGCGCGTTTTGGTCCGCGTTCGGTCCGCGAGGCATCGACCCTGTTCAGCTTCGGTCATGCCGGGGCGTATGATCACGAGGACGACGCCACCTATCTGGGCAGCGACGTTCGCATCGTCGATCTGGGGGATGCCGATATCATCCACACCAAGACCGAGGAAAGCCACGCCAACATCGAATACGGCGTCAGGAAAATCCTCGATGCCGGCGCGATCCCTGTCACCATCGGCGGCGACCATTCGGTCAATATTCCCTGCATCAATGCATATAAGGACGACTGCGCCAAAAACGGACCGATCCACGTGATCCAGATCGATGCGCATCTGGATTTCGTCGACGAACGGCACGGTGTCACCGTTGGCCATGGCAACCCGATGCGCCGCGCCATCGAAAAGGACTATGTCTCGGGCATGACCCAACTGGGCATCCGTAACGTGTCCTCGACCGCGAAAGAAGGTTATGACGATGCGCGGGCGCGCGGATCGGACATCCTATCAGTGCGGCAGGTTCGCAAGCTGGGCGTCGAAGGCGTTCTGGATCGCATCCCAGAAGGCAGCCGGTACTATGTCACCATCGATATCGACGCTTTCTGTCCGTCGATTGCGCCGGGTACAGGAACACCTAGCCATGGCGGGTTTCAGTACTATGACGTGCTGGAAATCCTGCAGGGCCTCAGCAAACGCGGCGACGTGGTCGGCATCGATCTGGTCGAGGTCGCGCCTGCTTATGACCCCTCGGAAAGCACACAAATCCTGGCGGCCCAATTGTTGCTGAACTTTATCGGGTTCATTTTCCACAACAGGAAATAAGCTCCCTCCCATGGCGTTCTCTGATGCCGTGACATGCCGGCACGCTGACAACAAACGTCGCGTGCCGGTTTGGACCGTTCCCATAATGCATTGACGGTTGCGAGGCTTGAACCAAGGCTCCTTTGCATCCTCGGACGATCGGTTCGGGAAGTGGAGCGAATCTCAAGATGTGCGACCCCAAAGTGTGTGCAGTGTTTGTTCAACGTCCGGAAAAGCTATGACCTGACTTACGAAACGTTTCGTTCATCAAGAAACTTCATCGTATTTTCCAGGCCTTGTCGCATGTGGTCTTCAAGGTGGTCCAGCATGTCATCCAGGCTGTTCCCATTGGCAAGCTGAATGTACTTGTCGTGGGACTCATGCAGCGGGCCGCCACGCCCGTGCGCCTTTTGATGCATGGCAAAGTAGAACTGCAGGTTGGGTTTCAGACGTTCCCAGCTTTGCAACAGCAGGGTATGCCCCGACAGCTGGTAGCACCAAGAATGAAGATGCATTTCGGCCATGATCGCGCCGTATGGATCATTGTTCGAGATGCAATCGCATAGCTTGTTGTTTCGCATCTGCAGGTCGGCGAGGCTGATCAGATCGCGCTTGTCCCAGCAGAACTGGAAGGCCATCTTCTCGAGCCCGGTGCGAAACGAATAGATTTCATCCAGATCAACCGGATCCAGTGTACGCAGGAAGGTTCCGCGGAAAGGCAGATAGACCAGAAGCCCGATCTCACTCAATTGAACCATGGCCTCGCGAAGCGTTGCGCGGCTTACGTCCAATTGGGCGGCAACTTGTGTTTCCAGCAGCTTTGCACCCGGATCCAGATTGCCGGTCAGGATCAGTTTCTGGAGGCGCTCCAGTGTTCTGTCTTTCAGCGTGTCGCCGAATTTCTCTGGTGAGGATGCTTGCCGTGTCATTTCGATCCCGTTGATGGAACACCCGATGGGTGGAAGGCGAGATTACTTCTTTAAGTCAGGATAGCCAGAAAAATGACCGAAGCTGAACTTTCTATTCCGGTTCGATGGCTGGCTGTGGGGCGTGGAAACTAGAGTTAGTTCGAATATACCGTATTGTCGACAATAATACAAATTGTCGACAATATGAAAATCCTGCTGTAATGTCATGCCAGGTGGGGATTCGAAAAGCGCGAATCCTGGCTGCGATTGCCCACCCCATCGGCAAGAACAGTTCATCCGGTCCGGAACCGGGATGACGCAACAGGTGAAAAGGGAGAAATTCATGCTGTCGACCGGCGTTCTCAAACGGAAAATGCACTCGGGGTTCGCGGTGATTGGCGCCGCTGCGCTCCTGTCGGGCGCTCCGGCAAAAGCCGAAGAGTTCCTGACCATCGGCACGGGCGGTGTTACCGGCATCTATTACGCCGTTGGCGGCGGCATCTGCCGGCTGGTCAATCAGGGACGGAAAGAGCACGGCATTCGCTGCTCGGTCGAGAGCACCGGCGGTTCGGTCTACAATCTGCGCACGATGCGTGAAGGTGAACTGGAGATGGGCATTGTGCAATCGGACTGGCAGTTCCACGCCCTGAACGGAACCAGCTTATTCGAAGAAGATGGTCCGGACTCTGAGCTTCGCAGCCTGTTTTCTCTGCATCCGGATACGGTCATCATCGCCGCGCGCAAGGATACGGGGATCGAGTCGCTGGACGATCTTGGCGGTCGGACCATCAACCTGGGCAATCCCGGCTCTGGTACGCGAGGGACGGCAGAGGTTCTGGTAGACGCGTTGGGTTGGGATATGAATCACTTCGGGCTGGTGACCGAGTTGAAGTCCGCAGAACAATCCGCAGCGTTGTGCGACAACACCATCGAGGCGTTTCTGATGGTCGCTGGGAACCCGGTGGCCAACGTTCTGGAAGCCGCCACGACCTGCGACATCAACATCATTCCGGTTGAAGGCGAAGCCGTGCAGGCTCTGGTCGAGAGCAAACCCTATTACGGTAACGTCACCATTCCGGGTGGTCTGTACCGCGGCGTAGATGGAGACGTTCCGTCCTTCGGTCTTCCGTCCACCTTCGTGACATCCTCGGACGTGCCGGAAGAAACCGTCTACGTGATGGTCAAGGCGGTCTTTGACAACTTTGATGCATTCAAGTCGTTTCACCCGGCCTTTGCCAACCTCAAGAAAGAGGAGATGGTCGTAAACGGACTGTCCGCTCCGATGCACCCCGGTGCAGAGCGCTATTTCCGCGAAGTCGGGTTGTTAAACTAACCACCTTTACCGGGGCGGCGGCCATCGCCGCCTCTGCACCACCTAAACCCAGCGTCCAGCTACGAGCGAAGACATGAGCGAGCAATCCCTGAGCCATTCCACCCATGACGCGCAGGAAGATCTGCGCAATCGTGACATCAAGATCTTTCTCAACGGCAGGATCGTACCGCGCAGCGAAGCGATGGTGTCCGTCTACGATTCCGGCTTCATGCTGGGTGATGGAATGTGGGAGGGGCTACGGCTTTATGACGGTGTATGGGCGTTTTTTGACGAACACATGGATCGGTTTTTTAACAGCTGCAAGGCCGTCTCGATTGATGTTGGCATGACCAAGGCCGAGGTCCTTCAAGCGCTGAACGACACCGCCAAGGCCAACGGTATGAAAACGGATGCGCATTGCCGGTTCATGGTGACCCGTGGTCCAAAGGACAAGCCGTTTCAGCATCCTGGGTTGTCACGGTCCGGGTCAACGGTAGTTGCGATTGTGGAGCACTCGAAACCCGCGGCCAGCCTAATGAGCCAGGGCATTCGGCTGGCCACCGTGCCTCAGGTGCGTGGTCTACCGATGAGCCAGGACGCCAAGTATAACAGCCACTCGAAACTGAACTGCGTTATCGCATGTTTGCAGGCCGAGCAGGCGGGTGCCGACGAAGCCCTGATGCTGGACCCCCATGGGTTTGTGAACACCACGAACGCGTGCAACTTCTTCATTGTGCGCCGTGGCGAGGTTTGGACCTCCACCGGAGACTACTGCATGAACGGGGTAACGCGCCAAAAGGTCATCGACCTGTGCCATGCCAACGACATCCCTGTGTTCGAAAAGAACTACTCGCTCTACGAAGTCTATGGTGCCGACGAGGCATTCCTGACAGGTACTTTCGGCGCCCAGACACCCGTCGCGTCAATTGACGGGAAAAAGATCGGCGAACATGAAGGTGCCGGTCCAATGACCCGTCGCATCCGAGAGCTTTACAAGGAGCTTGTGCAGCGAAATGTCCACCATCAAGGCGGTTGCCCCGACTAAGCGGAGAGCATTGAGCGCGACCTGGCCAAACTGTTGCTTTTTTCGGTCTGCTATGTGCGCCCGCCTTCCAAAATGAGAGATGTTGAGGAAGGGGAACCTGCAAAATCACAGCGGACATTGCCCGCCCACATGGCCTCCAGAGTGAGAGAGGCATGTTCTTCCAACAGCAACTTGGCGTTGTCCGCGTCTTAGACCAGGGCAGAGTCGAACATGCCTATGGGATCAGAACCCTCAGTCCGATTTTCGAGCGCTCAGACGACCATATATTGCCAAATTGCTCTCGGTGGGGTGACTAGAGCATCCATTCGACCGGCAGCCATCTTACGACCGCCGTCAACGCGCGCTGGAAGCTGCTGGTTTCCGGTTCCGTCGTGTGAACGGTGACTGTCCCGTCTTTTTCTTCTTGCAGCCAGATCACCTCACCGTTGTCGGCCAGTTCAACACGGTACGCGAATTCGGGCCTGTTCAGTTGATCGGCAAGCGACGCTGCAATCGCGGGGCTTTCGACCAGCAATCCCATTTCGGTATTGAGACGCGCAGATCTGGGGTCAAGGTTATAGGAACCGATAAAGACCCGCTTTCCATCGGACCCAAAGACCTTCGCGTGTAATCCCGATGCTGAACCGGCCAGTATCTCGGGCAGGCTTCGGTCTCGATGTTCCTGCCGTAACGCCCGAAGTTCCAGCAACTCGACACCGCTGTTCAGCAGGCCGTCCCTGTATCGCATATAGGCCGCGTGAACCGGCATGACGTCCGTGGCGTCCAGCGAGTTGGTCAGAACGCGGACCTTAACGCCGGACTTCGCCAACCCTTCCAGAATGTCAGCCCCTCTTTCACCGGGAATAAAATACGCCGAAACAAGGTCCAGCGAGGTTTCAGAGCCTTGCGCGAATTCGATCAGCCGTTCCACGATCAGGTCTTCGCCTTTGACTTCGCCAAGGCCTTTTGCCGGGTCGTCAGCAAAAAGGGTGATTTCGCTCCATTCGAACTTCAGATCATGTGCGGCTATTTGGTCGGTCAGCGCATTTTCCTGGATTGCCTTTTGATAGCCCGCGCCAACGGCAGTCTGTCGCGCAGCGTCGGCCGTGGATTGAAGGCTTTGTTCCGCCGGAGGCCCAAGAAAGAGGTCGGCGTCGTAGGATGAAGCGCTGTTCCAGTATGAATCGAAGGATTGCGAAACCTCGTCCACGATTGGACCAATGGCTATTGCGTCCACGTCCAGGTAGTGGGTGCCAGCGCCGTAGTCGAAGTATATGTCGCCGACATTTCGGCCCCCGACAATCGTTGCCACGCCGTCCACCGTCATTGATTTGTTGTGCATGCGTCGATTCAGGCGGCCGAAGTCAAAAGCATATGACAGGAGTTTGGGGTTTCTCAGCGTGAACGGATTGAAAATACGCACATTTGCGGTCGGCAGGGCATCGAGTTCGGCAAGATAACCGTCCATTCCGGATATGCCGTTATCGTCGACCAGCAGTCTGACACGCACGCCGCGCTCGGCCGCCGACCTAAGCTCGTCCAGCAGCATCAGGCCCGTGACGTCATCTTGCCAGATGTAGTACTGAGCATCGATTGAGGAAACCGCCTCTCTCGCGAGGATGGCCCGGGCCGCGAAAGCCACGCGCCCATTGCCCAAAGGCCGAATTCCGTCCCGCCCGGGATTCCGTTCGAGAGCGTTTTTGATCGTCTCCCCCAAGGGTCCGGTCCAGTCCGCATCTTGCTTCAGCGTTCGCTCAGAGAAGTTCTCTTCAGGAAGCGGAAACGCCAGTCTTAACCCGACTACGGCGATTGCGATCACCACCACTGCAATCAAACAAATCCTGATCAGCCGCATTCAGGGTCCCTTGTTGTGTGCGCCGGATTGGCCTTGTTGCCAAGATTGACCCATTGGAACTCGGATTTTCAAGAGAATAGATCGAAGCAAGTGGTTTTGCGACATGCTGTGACAGCCTTTGGGCGGAAGCAGACCATCGCGCGGAGTTCCGGACTCTGAGGAAGGGTACGGATCTCTGTCTGCTGATCTAAGAAGTGAGGATCAGCGCATCGAAGGAACAGGATCATTCACTCGTATTACGGCGCGGGCCGCACTTGAGGCTTTGCAGGGCGAACGGACGATCACCGGTGGGCATTGCGCCTCATGAAACAGGTTTTTAACGCGGCCAATGCCGAATCCATTTCTTCCTCGGAATACCCGCAAAAGCCAAGGATCAGACCATTGTGGGCCGAACCTTTGACTGAGAACCGTGATAGCGGCTGCGCTGTGACGCCCGACTCTGATGCGCGCATGGAAATTTCGGTATCTTCGAAGCCATCGGCGAGGTGAAACACGACCTGCATACCCGCCTGGTGGTTGATGAAGTGCCCATAATCCGAGAAATCGTGCCTGAGCCGTTCCAGAAGATATTTCCGCCGGTCATCGTATATCCGACGCACCCGGCGCAAGTGTCGGTAAAATTCCCCTGACTTCATGAACTCGGCCAGCGCCTGTTGGGGCATATAGCTTGCTTTCAGCCCGAAACGCCTCAACGTTGTTCGGAAACGGTCAATCAGGACCTCGGGAACGATGACATATCCCAACCGCAGTGAATTAGAGAATACCTTGGAGAAACTGCCGACATAGATTGCTCGGTTCAGACTATCAAATCCCGCCATGGCAGGGATCGGACGGCCCGCATACCGGAATTCACTGTCGTAGTCGTCTTCGATAATCCACGCGTCATTTCTTTGCGCCCATGCCAGGAAGTCCAGCCGACGGCTTGGCGACATGGCCCCACCAAGCGGGTATTGATGAGACGGCGTCAACACGGCAAGCTTTGGCACGGTGCGCTGTTCGGGCAAACGGGCACCACTTTCATCCACGTCCAGATAGGTTGGCGCAAGCCCCTGGGCGTCGGCAAGCTGGCGAACGGGCAGATAGCCGGGGTTTTCCAGGCCGACGATCTCGCCTTGGCCAACCAGACTGCGCAAACAAATCTCGATTGCATCGATTGAGCCGGCGGTCACGATGATCTGATGCGGCGAGGCATCGATCCCACGCCACTCTGATACATGTGCGGCGATGGCTTCGCGCAGATCGCTGTTTCCAAAACCGGAACTCCCGACCAGCATGGCCTCGGGATTTGTTCGGCAGACGCGGGCAACCGCCTTGGCCCACTGCCGGTGCGGGAACAATCGCATGTCCGGATAGCTGGCCTCGAAAGGGATCGGAGTTTTGATCTGTTTATCAGCGGATCGGGTCCCTGTGCGATTGCCTGACTTGGTCAACTCAACTTCACCCAATGCACAAATGGTGTAGCCCGACCCTTGCAGGCTGTTCAGGTAGCCTTCGGCAACCAGTTGTTCATAGGCTGTCACGATGGTCGAACGCGACACACCAAGTTCGGTGGCAAACACGCGGGTTGGCGGCAGTTTCGAACCCTCGGCCAGATCGCCGGAAATGGCGCGGTCTCGGATAGCAGCACAGATCTGCTCGAAGACCGGTGTCTTCGCGGACCGGTCGATGGAAAAGGCAAGCCAGGGTGTTTGCTTCATATTGGTATGCTCATTTTTGTCCATTTTGGACATTAATGAACATCCAAAATCATGACAATCGATTCCCGACCAAAAACACCTTGAGGACGCCGCCATGACAGTGCGTAGAAATGAACACGGCCAGCTGATCGGCATGGCCTTGCCCAACTGGGCAGGCGCCGAGCACCCCGGACACAAGGGAATGGCCGGGCGCTATGCGCGCTTGATCTCTCTGGATCCTTTGACGCACACAAAAGAACTGTTCGAGGCGTTCAGCCAGGATCGATCAGGAAAAATCTGGACCTACAACTTCATTGGGCCGTTTGACACCGCCTCGAGTCTCAGGGCTTGGACCCAAGGCGCCAGCGGCGTTGACGCGCAACCCTATTTTGCTGTGATCGATCAGGAAACCGGCAAGGCGTCGGGGATTGCCAGCTTTATGCGCATCCAGCCCGAACACGGCGTGATCGAGATCGGCGGCATCACTTTCGCACCCAGCTTGCAACGCACACGGGTTGCGACCGAGGCGATATACCTGATGATGCGCCGCGCCATGACCGAACTCGGCTATCGCTGCCTGGAATGGAAATGCGACGCGTTGAACACACCCTCTCGGGCAGCGGCAGATCGTTTCGGTTTTCGGTTCGAAGGTGTGTTCCAGCAGGCAGCCACTTACAAGGGCCGCAACCGTGACACCGCTTGGTATGCGCTTTTGGGTCGGGAATGGGAACCCGTACAGCGTGGTTTCCAGACGTGGCTGGCACCGGAAAACTTCGATGAAGACGGCCGGCAGCACCAGAAGCTCTCGGACCTGATCGCGCCGGAACGCGCCAGTTTCTACAAAACGGAGGACGTCGCATGAACCGACTGACCATGTTCGCCCTGTTTTACACCGCCAGTTTCCTTCAGGCGGGTGCCTATGGCCTCACTTTCATGTTGCCGCGCCTGTTCGAAACCTTTGGGGCCAATGAGAAAGTGGTGGGCGTAATGTTGTTCGTCACCACCATCGTCACGTTGATCACTGTCTATTATGCCGGGCATCTGTCAGACAGGTTCGGGCGCCTGCGCACGCTTGGCGTGGCCTGTCTGTCCATCGCGGCCGCGCTGACCGCCTTTGGCCTCGCCGAAGGTGTCGGGGCGCTTCTGATCTTTGCCAGCATCGCGATCGGCTTTGGCTGGGGACTTACCTACGCGCTGTCGCCCATCGTTCTGACCCGCTTGGTCACGACCGCTGAACGGGTTCGTTATTTTGCCATTCTGTCGGTGGCCTTGATGGCCGGGTTCGGCCTGTCGCCGGTCATGGCGTCGAGGATGGAAAAAGCCGGCATGACGGTGAACACCGCGTTCTTTGCCACGGCCGCGCTGTGCGCTTTGGCCGGCGCTATCTTCTTTGCCCTCATCAAGCCTGTTCGCGCTCATTCCGAGGGCTCCGGCCCCGAGCTGCGCTCCTCCCTCTCGCTGGCCGGCGTCGCCGCTATCATGCGCTCGCGTGCGCGACTGCCGGTGATCATGGTCTGCCTTGGCGCGTCGGTCTTTGCCGGGATGAATAACTTTCAGACTGTCTTTGCGGATGAGCGTGGACTGGATTACGCCGATTATTTCCTGGTCTACACGGTCACTGTCGTGCTGTTCCGGGTGGTGCTGGCGCGGTTCAAAGGCGGGCGCAATCCCTACGTGACGATCGCCGCCCTGCAATACGTGATGTTCGGGTCCGTTGTGCTGTTCATGGGGATCGGCGGCAATGTCCAGATGTATCTGGTCGTCGCCTTCCTGTTCGGCATCGGTTACGGGGTAAGCTATCCGATCCTGGCAGCGATGGCAGCCAATGATGCCGACCAGGACCTTTTGCCCCAGACACTTCAGTTCTTCGCTCTTTCTTACTTCATTGGCATCTTCGGCTTCCCGCTGGTGGCGGGATGGATGATCGTCGAATTGGGCAGCTTTGCACTTCTGATCCTGGTGGCCGGCCTGGCAGGGATCGAGGCAACCATGGCGGCATTACGCGGCGCGCAGCAACGCAAGGCTGTTCCGGTCAGCACATGACCCGGATTGCCAAGAACCTTGCGGCGGTGCAAGCCCGGATCACCCGCGCTTGTATCGCCTGCAACCGAAACCCGGCGGAGGTGACGCTGCTGTTGGCGACCAAGACGCAACCGGCAGCACGGATCCTGGAAGCCATGGCGCACGGCCCCTTCCTGACCGGCGAGAACCGCGTGCAGGAACTTGTCGAGAAATCACCGGCTCTGGCCGGGCACAGGATAGAACGGCATCTGATAGGGCACCTGCAATCGAACAAGGCGGGCAAGGCATTGGAACATGTCACTTGCGTGCAATCCGTCGACCGGCTGTCGATCGCCGAAAAGCTGAATCGCCTGTGCGAGGTTGGAGAGCGGGAGTTGGATGTTTTCCTGCAATTCAACACATCGGGCGAGGCCAGCAAGTTCGGCATGGATCCAGCCGGCGCCATATCATTCGCCCGTGCCGTGGCTGCACTGCCCAACCTGCGGGTGCGGGGCTTGATGACGGTTGGTTTGCTGGCCCCGCACCCGGTTCTGTCCCGCGATAGTCTGCGCGACTTGCGCCTGTTGCGGGACAAGATCACATCCAAAGATATAGACGACGTGGACCTGCGCCACCTGTCGATGGGCATGAGCACGGATCTTGAGATTGCTATTCAGGAAGGATCAACCATGCTTCGCATCGGGACTGACGTTTTCGGAAAACGAAACCTGCCGCCGGGAACCTTTTGGCCCGAAAAAGAATGGGAGTATCTGGCATGATTGCAGTCATCTTCGAGGTTGAAATCGCCGACGGGCGAAAACAGGACTATCTGGACGTTGCCGCAGACCTGAAGCCGCTGCTGGAGCAGGTGGATGGGTTCATATCCGTCGAACGCTTTCAAAGCCTGACCAATCCCGGAAAACTGCTGTCGCTTTCATTCTTTAGGGATGAGAAGGCTGTTGAAGCTTGGCGCAATCTGCCGCGTCACCGGGCCGGACAGGCCATGGGCCGAGACGGAATTTTCGAAGGTTATCGCCTGCGCGTTGCCGGTGTGATCCGGGACTACGGAATGAACGACCGGGAACAGGCCCCGAAGGACAGCCGGGAAACGCACAGTTGAAGGTTGGGTG
Source organism: Ruegeria sp. D1(2025) (assembly GCF_056536425.1). Taxonomy (NCBI): domain Bacteria; kingdom Pseudomonadati; phylum Pseudomonadota; class Alphaproteobacteria; order Rhodobacterales; family Roseobacteraceae; genus Ruegeria; species Ruegeria sp. D1(2025). The sequence continues at coordinate 15,108 of NZ_JBQFPO010000018.1, forward strand.
CCTCGCTGCCGTCGATCCGCATCTGGAATTGCCTGATGACTAAGCAAGGTTCAGATTGCTCACAGCGCGAACAGATGCTTGCCGGAACAGACTTGCCAATGGGGACATTTCACTGTCCGCCCGGGCCATTATGCCAATTGGCCCCGCAGTCAGACTTGTATCGATCGGTAGCGCCTTTAGCCGTCCGCTTTGGATGTCTGCGGCGACCACGCCCGTTGAAATGATCCATACGGCACCGCCGGCAAGCGCAACCTGCCGCCCGAACGCTGCGGAGACGGATTCGATCATTCTTGGAAAACTGCTCAGACCGTTGGCGATCATCATCCGGTCGACCAGCGGTCGGATCGCCGAGTCATCCGGCGGATAGATAACGGGATAGTCTGACAACTCGCTCAGGTTCTGGGCATGGACCAATGGGTGATCGGGCGCACAAACGATTGCGACGCGTTCGATATACATTTGAGTGAACGAGATATCCTTCATCGTCGTTGGTTTTCCCAGCCGACCGATGACAAGCTCCAACTGCCCCGCGTGCAAGCGATCGATCAAATATCCATGGGGGCCGTCCTCGACCCGGGGAATGGTGTCGGGCGAAAGCTGGGAAAAGATCTCTAGCGCATGCGGCAGTAACCGGGCGGCAACGCTGGGCAGGGCGCCAATGGAAATCAAACCGGCATCTCCCTTGCTGATCGCGGCGACGCTGTTCATCGCCATGTCCAAGGCTGTCATTCCACTTGTTGCGTGTCGCAAGAACACGTCCCCGGCCACGGTCAGTGTAATGCCACCCCTGTTGCGCTCCAGAAGGGTGGTGCCGGTGATGTCCTCCAGCTCTTTCAGGGTTTTCGAGATTGCAGGCTGACTGAGATTCAGGTTCTCGGCCGCAAGTTTCATGCTTTGTCGCCGCACGATTTCAACGAAGGCTTCGATGTGCCTGACTTTTAGCCTGCGATCGATCATCACTTTCCATTTTTGGAAACTAAATGGGACATAACGTCATTTTACATAACGGAAACCGTAGTGCAATCTGGTCGAAGTTGGAGGAGGGGACAGATGCGCACACAAGTCGTGGTCATCGGTGGCGGACCGTCAGGCTTGCTTTTGTCGCAGCTTCTGCATGTCCACGGCATAGACAGCATCGTTTTGGAGAGAAAGACCAAGGAATATGTCCTCGGCCGCATCCGCGCAGGTGTATTGGAAAAGGGATTTGTCGGCCTGATGGAAGAGGCCGGTGTCGCCGACCGCCTTCATGCCGAAGGTTTCGAACATGACGGCACGCTGATTGCTTATGATGACGAGTGCTTTCGCGTCGATTTTCGCGAACACACCGACACGCCTGTCGTCATCTATGGCCAGACGGAAGTGACGCGCGATTTATACGCTGCCCGCGAAGCCGCAGGCGGCAGGATTGTTTTCAACGTGGAAGATGTCACGATCCATGATGCCGACACCGACACGCCGTTTGTAACATTCACGGTCGACGGTAAGGAGCAGCGTGTGGATACCGATTTCGTGGCTGGCTGCGACGGGTTCCACGGCGTCAGTCGCCAGACCATTCCTTTGGATGTGCGCCGCGAATACGAAAAAGTCTATCCATTCGGTTGGCTTGGCGTTTTATCTGAGACGCCCCCTGTCCACGAAGAACTGATTTATTCTTCATCGAGCCGTGGTTTTGCGCTGTGCTCCATGCGCAACGAGTCTCTTAGCCGCTATTACATTCAGTGTTCGTTGTCCGACAAACCCGAAGATTGGTCTGACGCGTCTTTCTGGGCCGAGCTCAAGCGTCGAATCCCGCGCGAATTCGCCGATGCTTTGGTGACGGGGCCGTCGATCGAGAAGTCGATTGCACCGTTACGCTCGTTCGTGACGGAACCGATGCGCTGGGGGCGGCTGTTTCTTTGCGGTGATGCCGCGCATATCGTGCCGCCGACCGGAGCGAAGGGGCTGAACACCGCGTCTTCGGACGTACACTACTTGTACAACGCCCTCAGGGACTTCTACGAAAACGGCTGCACCCGGGGAATCGACAGTTATTCGCAAAATGCGCTGGCCCGCATCTGGAAAGCTGAACGCTTCAGCTGGTGGTTTTCATCGCTGCTGCACCGGTTTCCGGATCAGTCCGAATTTGACCTTAAGATGCAGCAGGCCGAGATCGACTTTCTGCGGACAAACACGGCGGCCCAAAAGGCGATGGCTGAAAACTACGTCGGTTTGCCATATTGATGGGCATAGCCAAGGAGATAACGATGACGGATCGCTATACCACGGGAATGTCAGTCCGGCGCCGGGTGCTTGGTGATGTGCATGTGGACCGGGCGGAGGCACAGAAATCCGCCTTTGATGCGCCGTTCCAGGAAATGATAACTGAAACGGCGTGGGGCACCCTTTGGGCCAACGATGCGATCACACCGCGCGAACGTTCGATGATCACGCTTGCCCTTTTGGCGGCCACGCGGAACTTCGAGGAGATCCCGATGCATGTGAAGGCGTGCAGAAATACAGGTGCCTCAAGGGAAGACATCATGCAAGCTTTCATGCATGCGGCGGTTTACGCAGGCGTTGCATGCGCGAACCAGGCCGTGAAGCTGGCAAAACAGACATTTGCCGAAATGGAGGGTGAGGTGAAATGACCAGGCCGATGGACCTGTACCAGCGGGACCGCGAATGGCACCCGCCTGCCTTTTCCCCGAATTACAAGACGAGTGTATCGCGCTCGCCCAGAAATGCCCTGTTGTCGCTGGAACCTTCGCTGAGCGAGGCCACAGGACCGACATTCGGCCATGATGATCTGGACCCGCTGGATAATGACCTGATCCGAAATTACGCCAAGACAGGCGATCCGATCGGCGAGCGTATCATCCTCCATGGCCGGGTTCTGGACGAAAACGCACGGCCGGTTCCGAATACCCTGGTGGAGATCTGGCAGGCCAATGCAGGGGGCCGCTATCGCCACAAGAAAGACACCTATCTGGCCGCGATTGATCCCAATTTCGGAGGGTGTGGCCGCACGCTGACGGACGAGAATGGCTGTTACACTTTCAGATCGATCAAGCCAGGGGCCTATCCGTGGCGCAATTGGGTCAACAGCTGGCGGCCGGCGCATATTCATGTTTCGGTGTTCGGCCCAGCCTTTGCGCAGCGGCTGATCACACAGCTTTATTTTGAAGGCGACCCCCTGATTGCCAAATGTCCGATCGTGAACACGATTCCGGATCAAAAAGCGATCGATCAACTGGTTGCCGCGCTGGATCTGAACGCGACGGTTCCGCTGGACAGTATCGCCTACAAGTTCGACATCGTGCTGCGCGGTCATCGATCGACCTATTTCGAAAATCGACCGGACGGGAATTGATCATGGTTCAGAAGCTTGACTATCTGAAAGAAACCCCATCGCAAACGGCCGGACCCTACGTTCACATTGGCCTGGCCCCGGGGGATGCAGGGTTTGACATCTACCGGCAGGAATTGGGCCGGGACGTTATCGGCGCGCAGGCCGAAGGTAAGCGGATCACCATTCGGGGCAGGGTGCTGGATGGCACCGGCGCGCCGGTCAAGGATGTTCTGATCGAAGTCTGGCAAGCCAATGCAAAGGGGATTTACCCCGGGCAGGGTGAGGTCGAGCCCGGTTTTCGTGGATGGGGCCGTATCATACCCGACTTTGAAACCGGAGAGTGGATCGTTGAAACAGTCAAGCCCGGCTCTGTTCCGTATCGGGATGGCAGGCCAATGGCTCCGCACATCAGCGTGTGGCTGGTAGCCCGCGGCATAAATGTTGGGCTGAACACGCGGCTCTATTTCCCGGAAGAAGAAGCCGCCAATTTGGTTGATCCGGTTCTGAATCTTATCGAACAGGTTGACCGGCGGCAAACCCTGATAGCCGAAAGAACCCCGGACGGCTATCGGTTCGACATTCGCTTGCAGGGGGAAAATGAAACGGTGTTCTTCGATGTCTGACGAAACAAAACAAAACCCGTGTATTATTTGCGTGGCAATCACCGGCTCGGTTCCGACCAAGGCGGACAACCCGGCTGTTCCGATCAGCGTGTCGGAACAGGTTGAAAGCACACATGAGGCTTTTGAGGCCGGTGCTGCCATCGCCCATTGCCATGTGCGCGATGAGGAAGGCAAACCTACTTCGGACCCCGATCTTTTTGCCGCGTTGAAAGAAGGGATCGAAACCCACTGTCCCGGCATGATCGTGCAGCTTTCGACGGGCGGGCGGTCCGGGGCGGGCTCCGCCCGTGGTGGCATGTTGCCACTGCGGCCGGACATGGCGTCCTTGTCCGTCGGATCGAATAACTTTCCGACCCGCGTTTACGAAAACCCGCCTGATCTTGTCGAATGGCTGGCCAGCGAGATGGTGAAATACGATGTCAGGCCAGAGATCGAGGCGTTCGACCTGTCTCATATCTTTCAAGCGGCCAAAATGCATAAGGCAGGTCAAATCAGGGATGTGCCCTATGTCCAGTTTGTCATGGGCGTGAAAAACGCCATGCCCGTTGATCGTGAGGTTTTTGATTTCTACGTGCATACAGTGCGCCGCCTTTGGGGGGATGTGCCATGGTGTGCGGCGGGCGTCGGGGCAAATCAGATCGTGTTGAACGAGTGGTCCGTTGTTTCCGGCGGGCATGTTCGAACGGGGCTTGAGGACAATGTGCGCCTGAACAGAACCACGCTTGCCCCCTCGAATGCAGCGTTGGTTCGTCGAGCTGTCGAAATCTGCGAAACGCACGCACGCCCTGTCGCGACTGTCGCGCAGGCGCGCGCGATCCTTGGGTTGCGAGAGGTCGCCGCCTGATGCCGAGCTTCGCCAGACCCCGTGACGTAATCCTGCACTATGAAGTGGCAAACCACGGTGTCGGCAGAGTGCCTGTTGTCCTTCTGAACTCTTTGGGGACGGATTATCGCATCTGGCGGGAAGTCGCGGCAGGTCTGGGCAAAACAGAATGCCTTCTTTGGGACAAGCGCGGGCATGGCCTGTCGGATTGCGCCACAACTTCAATTGATACGCTGGCCGAAGATGTTGCCGATCTGATGGACATGTTGGGTTGGCGCAATGCAGTTCTGTGCGGTGTTTCGGTCGGCGGCCTGATCGCTCAGCGCGTTGCCAACCGACGCCCCGATCTTGCCGGCGGGCTTATCCTGAGCAATACCGGCACGAAAATTGGGGATGACGAGGTTTGGAATACGCGCATTCAGGCCGTGCGTGAATCCGGTATCGATGCCATCGCCGACACGGTAGTGGAACGTTGGTTTTCCAACCGTTTTCGAGCCGAGCATCCGCATGCCGTGGCCGGTTACCGGAACATGCTGACACGCATACCTGCCGAAGGTTATGTCGCGACCTGCGAGGCCATTCGGGATGCGGACCTTGCCGAAACAACCAGCCAGATCAGAGTACCCACCATCTGTATCGGTGGGCGTGAAGATCAGGCGACGCCGCCCGAACTTGTGGAGGCTTTGGCCGACCTCATCAAAGGCGCAGAGCGGCATATTTTGCCGGATGTCGGGCACTTGCCATGCGTCGAAGCGCCGGGATTTGTCGCGGGTCAGATCCGGGCACTGTTAGGTGTTTTGGCATGAGTGGCGTGTTCGATCATCCTTGGTTGTCGGGCCTTTTTGGCGATCAGGACGCCGAGGCGATCTGGTCAGCCGAACGCACGTTGGCCCATATGCTAGCCTTCGAAGCCGCTTATTCCCGCGGGCTTGGCGCCATTGGCGTGGTGCCAGAGGACCAGGCCCAGGCCGCCGCCGAGTTGATTGAGCGCGCCAATCCGAACCTTCAGGATTTGCAGGCCGGAACCTTGAAAGACGGGATGCCAATTCCCGCATTTGTGCGTGGTCTGAAGGCCGAGGCTGGACAGTTGGAGGGTGCGGTCCATACCGGCACAACCTCGCAGGATGTGATGGATACAGCGCTGGCAATGACAATGCGCGAAAACTCAGACCTGATCGCGGATCGTCTGTCGAACCTGACAGAGCGATTAGGTGATCTGGGCCGCCGGTTCGGCAGCAACAAGATGATGGGCCGCACACGGATGCAGGCCGCATTGCCGATCTCGGTCGGGCACCGGATCGAGAACTGGCAAGCGCCGTTGATCGAGCACGGCGATCGCATCGAAGAGATGCGCAAGAGTGTCGAGCGCCTACAATGGGGCGGGGCAGTCGGGGATGGACAGGCCATTGGCGAAAAGCATCGCGACCTGGCAGCCTTTGTTGCCAAAGCGTTGTCGCTGCGCCCACCCAGCCGCAACTGGCATTCAGATCGCGCAACCGTCGCCGATTATGCAAATCTGTTGTCGCTTATTTCCGGTTCGATTGGAAAAATGGGGCGAGACATCTGCTTGATGGCGCAGCAGGGTGTCGACGAAATCAAGCTTTCAGGCGGCGGCGGGTCATCAGCCATGCCACACAAACAGAACCCGATTCTTGCCGAATTGCTGGTGACGCTGGCGCGCTTCAATGCCACGCAAGTATCGGGGATGCATCAGGCGCTTGTGCATGAACAGGAACGTTCAGGAAGCGCCTGGTCGCTGGAATGGATGCTGTTGCCAAACATGGCCAGGTGCACGGCCAGATCGCTTTCGGCATCGAATGCCCTGTGCGCGCAAATTGATTCAATGGGGGTGCGGGAATAGGCGTGAGGCAGACATCGCGCCAACCGTCAGATACCAAACTGCGACCCCACGAAACAACCGAGGAGGAGAAATCATGACCATAAGGAAATCCTTGCTGAGTTCACTGGCCGCCCTGGCCGTTTCAGCAACAGCCAGCCTGGCCCAGGAAGTGACGCTGACGATGCATCACTTCCTGCCGCCGGTCGCAGCGGCGCACAAAGGTATGCTGCAGCCATGGGCTGATAAGATCACTGCCGATAGCGATGGCAGGATTGCGATTGAAATCTTCCCGTCAATGTCGATGGGTGGCAAACCACCTGAACTGTACAGCCAAGTGCGTGATGGGTCTGCCGATATTGTCTGGACAGTCCTGGGATACACACCGGGTGTCTTTCCGCGCACCGAAGTTTTCGAACTGCCGCTTGTGCATGCAGGCTCTGCGACGGATACAACGGTCGCCATGAACGCCTCGATGGAGATGCTCGCGGAAGACTTCGATGACGTCCACGTCATCTTTTTGCACACCCATGATGGGAATGTCATACATTCAGCGTCCGACCCGGTGCGCACCCTGGAAGACGCAAAGGGGATGAAGCTGCGGACCCCCAGCCGTACGGGCGCGTGGGTGATCGAAGGCATTGGTGCGGAACCCGTCGGCATGCCCGTGCCGGCCTTGCCCGAAGCCATGTCAAAAGGCGTTGTGGATGGCGCACTGATCCCGCTGGAAATCGTGCGGCCCCTGAAATTGCAGGAACTGGACAAGTCCATAACAGAACTGCCGAACGGAGACCGCTTTGGCACCGCGACCTTCATGGTGGCGATGAACAAAGACGCCTACGAAGCGCTGCCGGATGACCTTAAGGCCGTTATCGACGCCAATTCAGGCGCCAATGTCGCGCGCGAGGTCGGGTCTAATTGGGAAGGTTTCGAAGAAAGCGGCACCGAGGCACTTGAGGCCGCAGGTGTAGAACGGATCGTGTTGTCCGACGAAGAAGCGGCCAAGTTCAACGCCGTGAGCGAACAGATCGTCCAGCGTTGGATTGACGAGGTGAGCGAGAAGGGCATTGATGGTGCAGCCCTCGTCGACAAGGCCCGCGCGGCAATTGCCGCAGCCCAGTCTGGCAACTGATTGGAAACCGACCGAGCGGTCCGATGATCGCCCGGTCGTTTGTGAAGCCTCGGGAATATGAGAATGCGCGTGGTTCTGAAACGGCTGGCGGATGCTTTTGCATTGCTCGGCGGCGTCATCCTGCTTGCGATTGTCGCCGTCACAACAACGAATGCTTTTGCCTTCATCCTCGATCGGATTGCCGGGGCGTTTGGCGCGGATGTGTCGGGCCTGCCGGGCTATGAGGATTTTGTTCAGCTGGCAATCAGCTGCGCGGCCTTGATGTTCTTTCCCTACTGCCAGGCAAATCGAGGCCATGTGTCAGTGGATCTTCTGATGGACCATCTGCCGAAAGCCGTGCAGCGCGGCTTCGATCTTCTTTGGTTGGGGGTCACCGTCATTGTAGCTGTGTTTTTAAGCTACTGGATGGTTTTCGGTATGCTCGAAGTACGCTCGGACGCGGTGGTGACCAGCGTTCTGGGGTGGCCGACCTGGCCATTCTATTTCCCCGGCCTGCTGTCGATGATCCTGTGGGCTTTGATCGCGGTGTCTCAGGCATTAGAGGGCACCGCAGATGCTTGATCCCATTTCCATCGGCATTCTTGGCCTGATCGTTCTTTTCGTCCTGCTGCTGCTTCGGATGCCCGTCGGGATCGCGATGATCGTTGTGGGGATTGGCGGCACGTGGGTGTTGAGCCAATCTGTCAGTTACATCCGGTTCGTGCCCTACCTGAAGCAATTCAAAAGCCTGTTGTGGGAAAACGTGGCCAACTATGACCTTTCCGTCGTCCCGCTGTTTGTCCTGATGGGCTATGTTGCGGCCGAAGCGCGACTATCCACTGATCTCTTCAAAGGCCTCGAAGCGCTCATGTCGCGTTTGCGCGGTGGCGTTGCGATGGCTGCGGTCGCGGCTTGCGGTGGTTTCGGTGCAGTTTGCGGGTCTTCTCTGGCGACCGCAGCCACGATGGGGCGCGTTTCGTTGCCCGAACTGAAACGGCTGGGATATGCGCCCAGTCTTGCCTCAGGATCACTGGCCGCCGGAGGGACCTTGGGAATTCTGATCCCGCCATCGGTAGCCCTGGTGATCTATGCGATCATCGTGGAAGGCTCGATCCTGCGGATGTTTCAGGCCGCTATCGTGCCAGGGATATTGGCCGTTCTGGGTTTTATCGGCGTGATTGCCATTCAGGTGAGGATGAAACCATCGCTGGCGCCAGAGCCGACGCAGATGGATCCGGTTGAACGAAAACTGGCTATACGTCGCCTCTGGCCCGTTATTCTGATATTCGGCGCCATCATACTGGGTCTGGGCTTTGGTTTGTTCACGCCAACACCCGCCGCCAGCATTGGGGTTTTTGTGATAACGGCCTACGGTTTTGCACTGCGGGTGTTTACCGGCGAAGGCCTGGCGTTTTCCGGGTTGTTGAAGGCCATTCGCGCCACGGCAATCACAAGTGGAATGATCTACCTGATCCTTTTTGGCGCCGAAGTTCTGAAGGGCTTTTTTGCCCGCACTCAGCTGCCGCAGGCCTTGTCCGACTGGGCCGCAACCAGTGGTATGGATCCGATGCTGATCCTTGTGATCATGCTGTGCCTCTTTGTCATTCTTGGCTGCTTCATGGAAAGCTTGGCAATGATCCTTGTGGTGGTCCCGTTTTTCTGGCCGACCCTGATTGCGTTGAATGGGGGCGAGTACGCCACGGCCGAGACGGCGGCGTTCGGAATGGACGCCGATAACCTCAAGATCTGGTTTGGAATACTGGCGCTGATCGTTGTGGAACTAGGGTTGATAACGCCCCCCGTCGGGTTGAACGTGTTCATCATTTCGTCGCTTGAAAGGGATACGTCCATGGGCACGGTGTTCCGGGGCGTCTTTCCCTTTCTTGGTGCCGAGGTCGTACGGGTTGCATTGATCCTGTCGATACCGGCCCTGACGCTAGCGGTGCCGGCACTCATCGGGGGCTAAGCGAGTTTTGATACCTGTTTTGGACGCTTGCGCAGTATCTCCGACTTAGATGCGCTGTGATTTTGAGGAAAACGGCACGGCACCAAATTCCTTTTCGCCGTTTACAAATTAAAATATTCATTTTAGTGATTGTGTATGAGTGAGAATGCATGGTCCCGACGCACTTTCTTGTTTCACGCCGCATGCCTGACGGCATTGGGTGCTCAATCCAGGATTGCACTCGCCGAGGTGCAGCTTGGTACTTCGGCCCGGATATCAACAGTGTCAGACGGGCACCTGTCGTTGCCGCCGGAGATGGTGTTCGGATCCATGCCGAATGAAGAGCTGAAGCAGCTTCTGAACCGCAATAAGGTGGACACGACCAAGTACGAGCCGGAGTGCAACGTTGCACTTTACCGCGACAATGAAAACACGGTGTTGTTCGATGTTGGGGCGGGGTCTGATTTCATGCCGACGTCCGGCAAGCTTTTGGAAACTCTTGAAACAATTGGCCTGGCGCCTGAAGACGTAACTCAGGTGATTTTTACCCACGCGCACCCGGATCACCTTTGGGGCGTTTTGGACGACTTCGACGATCTGCTTTTTCCCAACGCCACGCACCACTTTGGTCGCAAGGAATGGGACTATTGGTGGAACCCTTCAACGGTAGGGTCGATAGGGGAAGATCGCGCCGCGTTTGCCGTGGGCGCAAAGCGACGCATGGAGGCGATTGAGGATCAGGTCGCGTTCTTTGACGACGGTCAGGAGATCCTTCCCGGTATCGCCGCTCGGGCAAGTTATGGGCACACGCCCGGCCATATGGCATTTGAAATTCGCAATGGAACCGAGGCCGTCATGGTCGTCGGCGATGCGCTCGGGAATCCGCATGTCGCGTTTGAACGCCCGGACTGGCACAGTGGTACTGATCAGGACCCTGAAGCTGCAGCAACTGCGCGCACATCACTGCTGGATCAGATTTCTCAGGAGCAAATGAAAATCATTGGCTTCCACCTGCCGAACGGTGGGATTGGCCGGGTCGAAAAGACCGGCTCCGCATATCAATTCATTGGAGAGCCTTCATGATGCGATCGTTCGTGATTGCCGTTGCCTTGGCCACACCAGCCTGGGCCAGCGAAGATATTGCGGATCAATACCCGCAAAGCGTGCTGTATTCCAAACCGGTCGAATACATTCCCGGCGTCTATTCTGCCATTGGCGCAACTGCTCCGCCCACCTATGAAAACTCCGGTCACAACAACAACCTCAGCTTCATCGTAACCGGTGAGGGCGTGGTCGTTGTAAACGGTGGTGCGGCCTATGTGCTTGCCGAAGCGCTTCACAAGGAAATCCAGGCGATCACGGATCAGCCGGTCAAACTGGTCTTTAACGAGAACGGTCAGGGGCACGCGATGCTTGGCAATGCCTACTGGTCAGAACTTGGCGTTCCAATCATCGCACACTCGGATGCAGCGGCAGAGTTTGAGGAATACGGCGCCCAGATCCTTCAGGGGATGCAAAGCTACAATAAAGACAAATCCGAAGGGACGTTTCTGGCTGGCCCGACCGAAACATTCGACGACGAATATGTGGTCGAGCTGGGCGACTATCGCATTGAGGCGAAATACCTTGGGCCCGCACACAGTCCCGGTGATATTTCGATCTGGTTGCCCAACCAAAGCCTTGTCATCGCAGGCGACATGGCCTTCCACGAGCGTATGCTGCCGATCTTTCAGGAGACCTATACGGCCGATTGGCTTGAGACCTGGGACAATGAGTTCGAAGCCTTGAATGCCACCTATGTCATTCCCGGACACGGTCACCCGACAAACATGGATCAGGTACGCCGCTATACGCGCGACTACCTGATTTACCTGCGCGGCAAGGTTCAGGAGCACATGGATGCCGGTGGCGATCTGGCCGAGGCCTACTACGTCGATCAGTCCCCGTACGCCCAATTGGATACGTTTGAAGAACTGGCAACAAAAAACGCCGGACGTGTCTATGAGCAAATGGAATTCGAATAGTTCAGGACTGCTGTGGAACGGGCAACCGCATCAGCAATCTGTGCGTGCTGATCGCCCCAACCCACATAAAGAAGACGGCAAGCCATGCGGTCAACGACAAGGCTGATCCACCCGACAAACCGGCCCCAACGGCGCAGCCGCCTGCCAGCATCGCTCCGAAACCCATAAGAACGGCCCCGACCAGGTAGCGTTCCATCGGTGTATCCGGGCCAAACCGTTCAATCTTCCACTCTCCGGCAAGTATGGCAGATCCCGCTGCACCGATGGCCACACCCGGAACAAGGCCGATACCGAAGGACAGCACGACATTACGCTCTGCAACCAATGCCATCAGTGTATCTGTGGAGGGGCCCGTGAAGGTGACCGAGGACACGGGCACAACTTCAAAAGACGCTTGCGCGATTGCAAATGTCATCAACCAGCCAAATGCAACCGCCACCCCAACTCCTGCTGCGGATACGATCTTGGTGATCGTGACATTCCGGCGGATTGCAAATGCAATTGCCAGGGCCAAACCGAAGGACGCAAGGCTTGCGTAAATCACCGGAGAAAACCCAATTATCTTGGACAGATCACGCGGCGCGCCTCCAGCGATGGTCCAGATGCCGGAAAGCGCCTCGCGCGCCGGGCTGAGAACACCGGTGTAGGCCGCCTGAGCCACCAAGGTCAGAATCAACCCCGCTACAAGGGCACGCAGGTTCCCGCTGGACGCCAGAACCAACAGGCGTGAGGCGCACCCGCGCGACAGAACCATTCCAACCCCGAACATTGCACCGCCAATTACCGCACCGCTGAGACTTCCCGTCGATGCAATCGCACGCGCCCCGGACAGGTCCAGCCATCCGAACGAGACAAACCCCTGCACCAGAGTCAGCGCTGCGGAGAAGGCAATCAGCCAAACCGCAAGCCGTGGCCCGAACTCACCTTCAGCGACCTCGACGGTCGAGGCGCGCAAACAGAAGTGGGATTTCTGGGCGGTCACACCGAATAGGAGGCCGACAAGCGCTCCGGCAAATGCCAGCGCGCCCGGGTCTCCCAGCAGATCGATGAGCCTCTCCATGGACAGAAACTCTCACCTCGTTGATTGTTCGTCTTTGTCTTTCGTCAAATTACTATTGCGCGGCCATCGGCGTTCGAGCCAGTTGGCATTGCGTCCAAAGCTCGCCCAAAGCGGCTACCAACCTGTCGATGTCTTCCGGTGAATGCACGGGCGACGGAGTGATCCGCAAACGTTCAGTTCCCTTCGGGACGGTTGGGTAGTTGATGGGCTGGATATAGATCCCGAAATCGCGCATCAGAACGTCTGATATAAAGCGGCATTTGATCGGGTCGCCAACCATGACCGGGATGATGTGGCTTGGGTTGGGTGTGTGTGGAATGCCCAGATCGTCCAGCCTGTTTCTGACTTCCTGCACGCGTTGCCGGTGCAAATGCCGCTCCGCTTTGCTCTGCTTCAGATGACGAACAGAGGCCGCCGCACCAGCTGCCACGGCAGGGGGCAGCGCGGTGGTGAATATGAACCCACTGGCAAAAGACCGAACAAAGTCGACAAGGTCATGGGAGGCCGCGATGTATCCGCCGACTACGCCGAACGCTTTGCCCAATGTTCCTTCGATGACGGTCAGACGGTCCATCAGACCTTCGCGTTCGGCAATGCCACCTCCGCGTGGGCCGTAAAGTCCGACGGCGTGAACCTCATCCAGATATGTCATCGCGCCATAGCGATCCGCCAGATCGCAAATCTCGGCAATCGGTGCAATGTCGCCGTCCATCGAATAAACACTCTCGAACGCGATGAGTTTCGGGGTATTGGCCGGCAGGTCCGCAAGGTGCCTTTCAAGGTCCGCGAGGTCGTTGTGCTTCCAGATCCGCTTGTTGCAGCGACTATGGCGTATGCCCTCGATCATCGAAGCGTGGTTCAACTCGTCGGACAGAACAGTGATACCGGGGATCTTGGACGCCAAAGTGCCCAAAGCAGCCCAGTTCGACACGTAGCCGGACGTGAACAACAACGCCGATTCCTTGCCGTGCAGGTCTGCAAGTTCTTGTTCCAGCAACACATGCTCGTGCGTGGTTCCCGAGATATTCCGTGTTCCGCCAGCCCCGGCACCACAGCTGTCAATGGCCTGATGCATAGCGGCGAGGACTTTGGGATGCTGGCCCATCCCGAGATAATCGTTCGAACACCAGACGGTTACATTCTCAGGACTGTTCTTCGTGTGGCTTCGGGCAGTTGGGAACTTGCCACACTGACGTTCCAGATCAGCGAAGACCCGGTAGTTCCCTTCTTCCTTCAGCTTATCAAGCTGGTCGCGAATGCACTGCTGGTCGTCCATTTCAGTTTCCAACGGCCTCTTCGACGATCTCGGACAACAGGGTCTGGACCTTTTGCATCGGACCGTCAGGATAGCTTCGGTATCCTACCATCACGCCGCTATCGTTCTCGGCCACAAAAATTCCGTAGGGGCAGTAGCCGATATTCATTGGGTCGGCTTCCATTACCTCACGCGAGATCTTTGCTGAACAGAAGATGAAGATATCTGCGGCCGAAAAAATCTGTTTGTCGCTGCCGACGTCAGTGCCTGTTCGGTTCAGCATTTCACCGACATGGCTGACATAGTCGATGACCAGTCCCTGTCCCACGATCGCGGACTCCACGGCGAAGGTTGCATCGTCAAAGCTTCCGTCGAAGGGAGTGGTTATGATCGCTTCCGCAAGCGCCTGGCTTGCCAAGACAGCGGAAAGCGCGGCCGTAGCGATAAAGTGTTTCATGATCGTGATCCTCCTCGTGAACCGCATTTTCTCAGGTTGTGCTTCAGGGGCTTTGACACCGGTCAAACCCCCAGTCCTTTAGCCAAACATGTCCGAGGTGATACCCGCGTACCAACCAAGCGACTCTTCGTAGGTTGCTTTCCGAAGGTCTGCGTTTTCGCCTGTCTGACTGATGAAACCATCCACCTTGGCGATCTTCTCGGGCGTCGCTTCGTACGTGGCACCGACCTTGACCCCGTCATCTGCATCGATGAGCGACCAGCACGTGTTCGAAAACTTGGCCGGAAACACTTTCGACCCGGTCAGCGCGCCTCGTACGGCATTTGCACAAACCTTCGCCTGACTGTTGGCCGAGAAACCGGATTTCGGCATGTCGCCCTGCTGGCTGGCATCACCAAGGACATAAATGTCGGGGTCGGCTTTCGAGGACATGTCCGCCGCATTGACAGGTGCCCAGTTGCCGTCGGTCACACCCGCCATTTCCGCGATGCGCCCCGCTTTCATCGCCGGGATCACATTGCAGACATCGACCTTGGTCACTTCACCGTCGATGGTCACAGTCATCGCGTCCGGATTCACCGAGACGTTGCCGCCGCCGAAGTCTTCACCGATCCAGTCTACCGTCCCTTCGTAGTGGTTTGCCCAGCCTTCCTGAAACAGTGACATCTTGGAAAACTTCGGTTTCGGATCAGCTACGATAATTTTTGCTGTCGGATTGTTCGCCTTCAAAACATGCGCGACCATTGAAACGCGCTCGTACGGCCCGGGAGGGCAACGGTAGGGATTCGGCGGGGCGACCATTGCAAAGATCCCGCCTTCGGGCATTGCCATTACCTGCGCTTTCAGGAGTTCGGTCTGGGAACCGGCCTTATATGCGTGCGGCATCTTGTTTTGTGCGGAGATATCCCAACCCTCGACCGCGCCATCGACGAAATCGATACCCGGGCTCAGGATCAGCTTGTCATACGGGACGGATCCACCCCCCGCCAGGGACACGGTCTTTGCGTCGCGATCCACGCCAACCGCCCAATCATGAACCACGTTGATGCCATAGTCCGCGGCCAGCGTGCCGTAGCTGTGTGCAATATCCGAAAGCTCCTGAAACCCTCCCAAATAAAGGTTCGAGAAGAAACAGGTGTAGTACGTTCTGGACGGCTCGATCAGAGTTACATCGATTTCGCCTTTGCTATCCTTGGCAATGTAGCGTGCAGCGGTTGCCCCACCGGCGCCGCCGCCAACAACCACGACACGTGGCTTGCCTTGCGCCAGTACCATCGGAGCGGACAGCCCGGCGGCAATTGCCCCGGCGGTTCCAAGAAATGCTCGTCTATTGATTGTCATCGCGTTTCCTCCCCTTAGTCACTTTTATTCTGGATTGTTGAAATAGGCGGCCAAGGCCGCGATCTCGTCGTTGCTTAGCCGTCCGGCGATCATTTGCATGACCGGATGGGGCCGCTGCTTTTGCTTGTATGCGTGCATGGCAACCACGAAGTCCTCATCAGGCCAATACACGATCGAAGGAATGCCATCGTCGGCCCCTTCGATCTGATGGCATGTCGTACATTCGCTGCTGAGATATGCGCCATAATCAGGATCACCCTGGATCGCCAGAATTGCCGGGTCGACCGAGCGATCGGTACTTTTAGCCGTTGGATCCGCTTCGGGAATATCCCGGGGGTTGTCCGAAAACGCCCGAAGATATGCGATGACGTTGGCCCGGTCTTCTGCGGTCTTCAAACCGCGAAAACTCATCCGTGTTCCTGACGCAAAGGCACGTGGGTTTTCGATGTAAGCCGACAGGGTGTCCGCGTGCCATTCCAGGCCCGAATTTCCTGCACGTTTCAGGCTTTTCGAATAGTTGAAGCCATCCAGCCCGGCGGCCTTGCGGCCGAAGATACCGTTCAGATGTGGACCGATCTTGTTTTCAGCCCCGTCACCGACCTCGTGGCAGCCTTTACACTGCGCGAACACAGCTTTCCCGGCGTCCGCATCGCCCAGGTCCTCGGTTGCGCTTGCCATAGGTGCAAGACCACCCAAGACCGCAGCACAACTCAGTACCTTCGGCCACCCCATGGTCAGCCTCCGAACGACTTGAGATAGACAATGACCGCCTGGATATCGTCCTCTTTCTTAAGTCCCGCGAAAGACATTCGCGTCCCCTTCATGTAGGCTTTGGGCTTTGCCAGAAACGCCGCCATTTCTTCGTCAGTCCAGACGAGGCCGTCATCGGCGGCCGCCTTCATTGCCTTGGAGTATTTGAACCCTTCGACAGCACCGGCATTTGCTCCGATAATCCCATTCAAGGCCGGGCCCGTCCGGTGCTTGGCACTTTCACCGACCTGATGACAGGATTGGCACTTCTTGAAAACTTTCTTTCCGCTTTCGATCATCTCGGGATCAAGTGCGGCGGTTTGTTCTACTGCTGTAGCTTCCGCCGGTTTCTCTTCGACCTCCACCGATGCTTCCTGAACCGAAGGCTGCGCCTCGGTCGCCTTTGCTGCGGTTTCTTCAGGCGTAACATCCAAAACAGCCGCGCGCATCGTGATTTCCACGCTTTCCTTGCAATCGGTCATGCAAGGTTTGCTGGTCCAGAAATGGGCCTCAGCGGTTTCACGATCATCCACGATGAAACCGCCTGCATTCGGCATTTCGACTTCGAGGAAATTCTCGTGCGACAGAGTAAACTCGTCATCGACGATGTCATTGGAATAAAGGATATAGGCCACCATCGCATAGACATCATCCGTTTCCAGCGACTGTGCGTTTCCGAAGGGCATGGACCGGTTCACATAGTCCCAGACCGTCGAAAGATAGGGCCAATAGGACCCGACTGTTTTCAGAGGGTCCTTGTCGGCCAGTGTGCCTTCGCCGCCCGCCAGTTTGGGCCAGTTGTCCACGCCTTCCGCGAAATCGCCGTGGCAGATCGCGCATTGCTCGGCAAAGACCTCTTCTCCGGTGAAGACGTCACCAGAACCCTCCGGCAACCCGGTTCCGTCCGGAGCGACGTCCAGATCCCACGCCGCAATCTCTTCTGACAGTGCTGGCCGTCCAAGCCCGAATTTTTCGGCATGAGCCGGTACGGCCAAACATAAAGCAAGGGCAGAGGCGGTTAATAGCTCAGGATACTTCGACATTTTCCGCCTCTCCGGTCTCTTTGATCCACCAGGTCTGGATGCAATTGTTGTGGTAAATTGAATTCTCGCCGCGCACTTCACGCAGTTGGGCCTTGCTTGGCTGGACATAGCCTGTGGAATCCTTCGCGCGGGCCTGCAGAAGCATTTCGGACCCGTCCCAGTTGTAGTCCAGATAAAAGCGGGTCAGCGCCTTGTCCGTACCGGGCGCTGCCAGTCGGGCCGGAATCCAGTTCTTGCCCCCGTCCACGGAAACGTCGACACCCGTGATCGAGCCTCTTCCAGACCAGGCCAACCCCGTGATCACCAAGGGTCCCGGTCCGTGCTTGATCGGAGCCTGTGGACTGGGCGACGTTACAACGGACTTGGCGTCCATGACCCAGGTCCATTTGCGGGATGTGCCGTCTTCCAGCGTGTCGGTGTATTTCGAAGTCTCCTCGCGGCTCTCAATCGCCATTTCCGTGACCTCGACACGGCGCAGCCATTTGACCCACATGTTGCCTTCCCAACCGGGGACGACCAGGCGAACCGGATAGCCATGTTCCTTGCGCAACGCCTCGCCATTGGCCTTGAAGGCCACGAGCACGTCGTCCATGGCCTTTTCCAGCGGGATCGAGCGCCCGTTCGAGGATGCATCCGCCCCTTCAACGTAAACCCACTTGCCTTCGGGCTTCACGCCGGCCTCTTCCAGCAGGGTGCGAAGCGATACGCCGGAATATTCCATATTGTGGATCATTCCATGGGTGAACTGCGCACCATTCAGTTGCGCACCGGCCCACTCCATACCTGTATTTGCAGCGCACTCGCAGAAATAAACGCTGTTCTCTCGCGGGAAGCGTTCAAGGTCTTCGTAGGTGAACACAAGGGGTGTATCGACCAACCCGTTGATCATCAGGCGGTAGTCCGCCTTGCTCAGTTCGATGGCGCCTGAATGATGCCTTTCGAACGCGCAACCCTGCGGCGTGATTGTACCGTCCAACGCGTGGATCGGTGTGAAGTTTATCGAACTGATCGTGTCGGCGGTCAGCCACTCGACATTGCGGCGCACGACGTCGTCTTCAAACTGGATCGGCAACCCGTAGGGTGTTGCATCCACGCCCTCACCAGTGGCCTGTGCCCATTCCTGAACCTGAGTAATCAGCCGGTCGGGGTCGGCAGCGCGCGCTGCTCCGGCGCCGACTGCTCCTACTCCAACGGCGGCCGCGCCACTTAGAAATTGGCGGCGGGAGGGTGCCTTTTCTCTGGAGTTTTCACTCATCGTGTTTGCCTCCGTTACTCGATCAGCAAATTTTGTTTATGTGTTGCAAGTTCCGGCCGCGGCCTCAGGCGCCGATGACATCGACCGATGTATTCGGCTCGACGGTCACGGTGCCCTGGCCGCGAATGTGGTTTTCGACGACATCCCAAATGGGTGGGCCTTCGGTGCCCTCGTTGACGCTGGCCCAACCCGCCACGACGTAGGTTTTCGACGGATCAATCGCCTCGCCGGTCTTGAGCAGGGTCATTTCACTGATCCGCTGGCCTTGCGGTTTGGTTACGTCGATGCGGTAGCCAAGCCCGCCGACACGCACCATGTCGCCGCCCTGCTGGTAGTAGGGATCTGGGTTGAACAGGTTGTCACCGACATCTTCGAGGATGACGTGGATGAATTCGCCCGTCATTTCCGTGCGATACGCGTTCGGATAGGACATCGAGGTGACGTTCCAGATGTCTTCGCGGGTAATGTCCTGCCCCGGCAGGATCGACGGCCCCCAACGGACGCCGGGCGACATCGCGATGTCCGCCTCGCGCTGGTTGATCAGGGCATCGCAGATCAGATCATCCCAGGTGCCGTTAAAGTTGCCCCGGCGGTAAAGCAGCGAGTCGGTCTTACCGATGACCTCGCTCAATGCCGTTTCGAAAGGTGCCCGTTGATCGTTGATCAAGGCGGAAATGGCAGGATCTGGGGCGATAACGTCCGAGAAGATCGGGATCAGCTTGTGCTTCAACCTCATCATCTGGCCATCCCGCACATCCAGGTCCACGCGGCTGACGAATTTACCATTCGAACCCGACGCGATGATGTGGGTCTTGCCAACCAGAACTGGCTCGGGCAACGCATCATGGGTGTGACCGCTGAGGATCACGTCGATCCCCTGCACCCGTGCGGCCATCTTTTTGTCAACGTCGAACCCATTGTGGCTGAGGACAACGACAACATCGGCACCGGCATCGCGCACTTCGTCGACCATGGCCTGCATGTTTTCGTCCCGAATACCGAAAGAGTATTCCGGGAACATCCAGCCAGGGTTGGCGATTGGCATGTAGGGGAATGCCTGCCCGATCACGGCGACCTTTGCGCCGCCCCGGTCAAAGAACTTGTAGGGTTGGAACAGCTCGGCGGGTTCGTCCCATTCGGCGTCAAAGATGTTCTGGCCCAGGGCGGCAAAGGGCAAACCTTCGACGATTTCGTTGACTCTGTCGCTGCCCAGGGTGAATTCCCAATGGAATGTCATCGCGTCAGGTTTCAGCGCGTTCATGACATTGACCATGTCCTGCCCGGCCGTCTGGTAGCAGGTGTAAGAGCCGTGCCACGTATCGCCGCCGTCCAGAAGCAGGGCATCAGGGCGGTCAGCGCGGATAGCGTTTATGACTGTCGAGACCCGGTCCAGACCACCGACCCGGCCATAGGTCTTCGCCAGCGCCGCGAAATCATTGTAGGTCAGCGCATAGGCAGACGGGCTTCCATCCTCGATCCCATAGGCTTTGCGAAACGCGGCACCCGTCACATGCGGCATGTGCCCACGCGCGTCGCCGATACCAAGATTCACTTCGGGTTCGCGGAAATAGATCGGCTTGAGTTGCGCGTGTATGTCGGTGACATGGATCAGGCTGATATTGCCAAAGGTCTCAAACTCCAGCAGTTGATCCTGCGTCAGGCTTTGCTGCGCGGCAAGTCTGGCCCAGTTTCCAAACCCGGACGCCCCATAGAGCGCGGAAGCGGCCATTGAAACCTGCAGGAAGTCACGTCGCGAAATCATCTATCGGCTTTCCTATTTCACATATAAATGTGTGAATGTTTAATCAGTCGAAAACCCGCGCAAGACATCTCTTGCGCGGGTTCAGTGTTATTGGCGCACGGCCGGAGTTTCGACCGACAGCCCGTTGCCACGTGAAGCAACATAAAGCTCCAGCGCGCGGAACTCATCCGATCCTTCGGCAAAGGTTTCCGCCCGAGTATCGCGAATACAGCCACGGAAACGATTGTGGCGCGAAATCAGCTTGGCCTGTTTCAGGCGGTAGGTCGGAAATCCGTTGATCATACCCTGGCTCAGGTGATCCGCCCGGATCATGTTTCCCCAGTTGTCCTCATGACAATTGGCGCAGCTCAGTTCCAACTGGCCATAGCGGGTGTAGTACATTTCCTTACCCTGCTCCCAATAGGGGGCGGCATCGCCATCAATAGCGACGTTCATCGGCATCCCGCGTGACTGCAGACCAATCAGCGCGACCATACCCTGCATGTCGCCGCCGGACCATTTCCAGGCATCGGCTTCCATGCGATCCGTACGACACTTGTTGATCAGATCTTCCATGACCATCAGCTTGCCGCTTTCGGCATCGACCTTGGGCATGGACGCCTGCAACCCTTTGAAGCTCTCAACGCCATCATGGCACGAGGCACAGCTTTCACCAGCGGCACCATCGGCCGCCTGGAACAGGTCCGCCGCCTGGTCGACAAAGATCATCGCCGGATTGTCAAAATCGTCGATTTGAAGCGCCTGGGTTTCATCGGTTCGGAAATGCCACCCCGAATAGATCTTGTCGAAGTTTTCGACATGCGCCGGTGCCGCGGTTACCGAGATCATATCCAGCTCGTCGTTGATCACGAGATTGTCGCCGTCTGGTTCGGCCACTGCCGCCACTGGGAAAGCCAGAATTGCAACAATCGCCGTAAGTGCCTTATTTTTCATTACGTTCCTCCCTTGGTGGACCAGCGCCAGAACTCATATCCGGCGCTGACCTGCCTTAGCGGTCGAGCCGTCAGGCGATCTCGATCGATTTCTTTTCGTCGTAGACAGAACCGTCATCGTCGTACCATGTGAAGACAAACTCACCGGCCTCGGGCACAGTTGCTTCGAACTGGAAGTACGGGTTTGTCGAAATCGCCGGCTCCATCGTCACATCAACGACCAGTTCACCGTTAAACTCGCAGGTGAAACGGTTTATTATCGAACGTGGGATGACATTTCCTTCTTTGTCTTTGCGCTGACCGCTTTCCATTTTGTGGCTGATAAGCGTTTTGATCGTGATCGTTTCGCCAGCAGCGGCAGTCTTGGGAACCTTGACGCGGGGTTTTACACCGGATGCCATTGGTTGAACTCCTGTTCTTCAGGGCGCGTGGCGATCAGCCGCCGCAGCCGCCAATTGTCACTTTTACGGTCGCGGATGCCTTGGCAAAGCTGCCATCCGCCATCTTGGCCACAGCAATGACGTCCTGCGTTCCGGCTAGGCGGATGCGCGTGGATGCAGCCTGTTCGGCCGCCAGAGGGCCGAAATTGAACGTGGCAACGCCCGGCTCGGGGTTACCTGCCGCCACGATCAGAATTGCGGAAGCACCCGGCGCACTGACTTCAATCGGTACAGTATTGCCATTCTCGGCAATTTCCGGCGCCGTAAGGGTGACACCACCGTCCGCCATGTCCGCCCCGCCGGTAAACGCCGCGATGGCATCTTCGGCGGCCGCATTGGCGCGGAGCGGCATCAGTGTCAGGAACGCGGCGCTCAGGCCAAGGGCCAGAGTCTCGCGACGAGAAAGTTCCATTTTCAATCTCCTTCGGATTCTCGCAATTTCACGCCTTAACGCGTGATCATTCCTCTTTCAGGGTCGCCAGAAATGCGACCACATCCTCGATCTCCTGCGCGGTGAGGATCGTCGTCAAAGGCGCTGACGGAGCTTTGCCGGTATAGGCGTCGCCGGGGCGAATATAGCCGTCATCCTTGTAGAAGGCTGGCATGACCGTTCCTTCAAACGTCATCTTGGCATTTGCGACCAAACCGCGAAGTTCTGCTTCGCTCCAACGATCACCAGCTCCGTCCAGCATCGGTCCAACTTCGCCATGAAACGGAATTTCCGCCAAGGCCGTAACCGCGTGGCAGGCCACGCAGTTGCCCTTTGACTTGTCTCCGACGATGATCGCACCGTTTTCGGCATCACCTGCAACGCCGGTCAGAGAGACCTCGATTGCACCATAATCATCATAGGCTACGTCTTTTGGGCCTGTACCTGCCGCATAAGCGGCGACACCTGTCATTGCGCAGACCAAAGTTAAGAGTCTCAGCTTCATGATCCCTCCCATTTGCTACCGCGCCGATGGCGCTTTGCGGCCCAAAGCTTTGGTGTACCGTAGTCGACGGGCAGGGTTCGTCGCAACATTAAATTCATCAAAATGAATTTTTTTATTTGTAACGCTATCGCTCAGTCCTGCGAAATATTGTTTCGCTCCTGAATGCGCCGCGCATGGTATCGTTGAAAATCTTCACCATTATCAAGTTCGTATCGATTCTCATTGACCCAAGTAAAAAGATCCAGGGTTGTTCCTTTGGAGAACGCGCCTGGCATGACGGCAACCGCCGCATTGATGGCTGTGACGTCCTCGGGCACCTCTTCCGGCAGAAAAACAAGCGTCGGGGTGAACAGAATCCCCCACTTGCGCATCAGCGCTCTTTGCTCATTTTCTTCCCCGTCAAAGTCGGTGGCGGTGGTGCTTCCATGCAAATCCAATTGGACCACAAAGAAGTTGTCTTCGATAAACGACGCCAGATCAGGCTGGGGGAAAACCTCTTCATGCATCTTTTTGCAATAGATGCAGCCCTGTTGTTCAATGAATAAAACCAGGCGTTTACCTTCGCTTGAAGCCTCTTCAAGGTCCTCGCGGAGGTCCTTGAACGTATCGCGCATCCACGGCGTTTTGTGCAAGCCGTCGTCGCCCAGTTCCGCCGCGGAAACTGCCCCGCCCAACAGGCATGCTGCCAGGAATAGTAATACTCGGTTCATGTCTTTCTCCTGTCTTAGCCAATCGCCGCAAGCCAGGGCATATGGTCCAGCATCCACTGGGCGATGAGGTTGATAGAGTTGGTTGCAATCAGCACGCCGAAGAGAATCAGCATCCCGCCCATTGCCTTTTCGATCAAAGGCAAATGCTTCCTGAACCGCGCCATCCATTGCATGAACGGACGAACCAAAAAGGCCGCCAGAACAAACGGCGCGGTCATTCCTGCACCGTAGACGAACAAAAGCATTGCACCACGCCAGGCCGTCTCGGTACCTGCCGCCGTAAACAGGATTGCCGCAAGCACCGGTCCGACGCAGGGTGTCCAGCCAAAAGCAAAGGCCAGTCCAAGAACGTAGGCTCCGATCAGGCTTATATTCGACGTCTCGCCTATGTCCGCGCGAAACTGGCGATACAGAAACCCGATGCGGACAAGCCCAAGGAAATGCAGTCCCATTGCAATGATGATGGCCGCCGCGATCCAGCGTAGAATGTCGAAATACTCTCGGACCAACTGCCCAAAAATCGAAGCCGTCGCTCCGAGAGCCATGAATACGGTGATGATCCCGGCTGCAAATGCGATTGCAGATAACGTGGCCCTGCGACGGACGCCGGGCGAAATGTCGGAACCTGCTGAAATCTGCTCCATCCCGACACCCGCCAGATAGCTGAGGTAGAAGGGCACAATCGGCAGGATGCAGGGAGAGAGAAAGGATAAAAGCCCCGCGACCAAAGCTCCTGCAAATGTAATGTCGAGCATGGTCAAACCCGTCCCAAAGCGCTATTATTCACACATTCAAAATAGTAAAGATATATCGTTGCGGTCAATCGGAGCTTGAGATGCGTCACTTACTCTTGCTTGTTCTGGCAATCACATTGCTTGTTTTCCCTGTGTCTTCACGGGCCGAAATGACACTTCTGATGGCAGAGGAAGATGGGTGTATGTGGTGCGCCCGTTGGGATTCCGAAATCTCTCAGATCTACCCGAAAACGCCCGAAGGACATACCGCACCATTGCAGCGCGTCGATATCCACGCGGCACTGCCAGACGGTATTTCTCTGACTAAACCCCTCTACTACACGCCGACCTTTGTTTTGTTGGACAATGGTCACGAGGTCGGCCGGATTGAAGGCTACCCGGGCGAGGACTTTTTCTGGGGCATGTTGGGTGTTTTGCTTCGTGACGCAGGAATACCGATTGAGACCTCTGGCTAATTGGCGGCAAATTATATAAACTGTTTTGAATACGTGAAGCCAAGACAGCGAGGCATTCTTGTTGGACAAACCATCGAAACTGCCTGTGTTCTCGAAGGACATGTGTGCAGAAGATCTGGACCGAATGATGGAAAATGCCCAGACGGCATCAAACTTCCTGAAGGCTATCAGTCACGAAGGGCGTCTGATGATCCTGTGCTATCTGTCCTCGGGGGAAAAATCCGTCACCCAGATGGAGGAGATGCTATCGGCTCGGCAGGCTGCGGTCTCTCAACAACTGTCTCGCCTGCGCTTCGAAGGTCTGGTCAAAACCCGGCGCGAAGGAAAAACGATCTACTACAGACTGGCTGACGACCGATCGACACAGATTCTCGAAGTTGTTTACGATCTTTTCTGCAGGGAAAACTAGAGACCCTGTCTGAAAGGCCGCCAGCTTTGGGAGGGGACTGGCCATGTTCGAATTGCTGGGAGACGCCAATTCCGTTGCCCTGATCGGTTTGATCGGCGGGATAGTGTTGGGATTGGCGGCACGTATCGGCCGATTCTGCACGTTGGGCGCGATTGAGGACTACCTCTACGCGGATGATGATGGGCGGCTGCGAATGTGGGCCGTTGCAATCGGTGTGGCCATTGTCGGTAGCCACGCGGCTATGGCGTTGGGTTGGCTCGATCCCGTCGAAACGACATATCTTGCGCAATCGTGGAACCCGATCGGCTCGATCGTGGGGGGTTTGCTGTTCGGCTACGGCATGGCCATCAGTGGAAACTGTGGCTACGGCGCATTGGCAAGGCTGGGGGGCGGTGACCTCCGATCATTCGTAATCGTATCTGTCCTTGGTCTGTCAGCATACGTCGCAATGTCGGGCCCCCTGGCGTATCTCAGGGTTTCGGTATTTCCTGTGGAAATGGATATTGGCCAGCCGCAGAGCATCAGCTTTCTGGCCGAGCGCTTGACCTCTGTTCCGGCCTGGTTGATTGGTACGCTTGTCGGCGCCGCCATGGTGGGTTTCGCTCTGGCAAACGAACGGTTTCGCCGCACCCCGTCGCGGGTATTTTGGGGCACAGCCGTAGGACTGGCGGTCGCCTCAGGTTGGCTTGGAACGCATTGGGTTGCTGCTCACGGCTTTGACGCAGAGACCGTGCAGACCCATACATTCGCAAGGCCGCTGGGTGACACGATACTCTATCTGATGACGGCATCCGGCACCACGCTTTCGTTTGCTGTCGGTTCGGTCTCAGGTGTTCTCATCGGAGCGTTCCTTGGATCCTGGTCCAAGGGCCATTTCCGATGGGAAGCGTGCGAGGATCCACGTGAACTCAAGCGGCAAATGCTGGGTGCCGCCATCATGGGCCCGGGCGCGGTCATCGCGGTTGGATGCAGCGTTGGACAAGGCATCTCTGCCTTCTCACTTCTTGCCTACAGCGCGCCCGTCACATTCGCTGCGATCTTCGCTGGGGCAGCCCTTGGTTTGAAGCAACTCGTCTCGGGGCTGTCCTTTATGACTGAACGTTGAGTTCCTAATTCGACGCCAAACGGAAACAACTTCCCGCCGTTTCCCTGACGTCGGTGAGTTTCTTTCGCCAATAATCAGTTCGTGTTGATAGCGTTTTCTTGATTAGCGCCTCATACCTCATCATGATCCAGATATGTCGGTCGAAATTGAAAAGTGGCTAAATGATCTCGGATTGAGTCAGTACGCAGATGCTTTTGCGGAAAACGATATCGATGCGCGCGTTCTGCCATTGTTGACAAGCGACGACCTCAAGGAGCTTGGGGTAAGCCTGGGTCATCGAAAAATCATTCTCGCTGCGGTTCGGGAACTGGGTGGCCAACAGAAATTGCCTACTTCACCCCAGTCAGCGGACGGGCAAGTCCATGAGAAGGATGAGGAATTTGTTTCTGATGAGGCTGAAAGTGGAAGTCCATCGAAAAGAAGATCTACAACACAAACAGCCGCTGAGAGGCGACATTTAACAGTCGTGTTTGCTGATCTGGTTGGCTCGACAGAACTGACCAATCGCCTGGATCCCGAAGACATGCGGGGTCTGTTGCAGAATTACCAGGATGCCGTCGCAGGGGCGGTAAGCCGATATGGCGGCTACGTCGCGAAATATCTGGGCGATGGCCTTCTGGTGTTCTTCGGCTGGCCAACGGCCTATGAAGATCACGCTGTTCGCGCGGTAAAGGCCGGTCTTGAGGCTGTTCGACGGGTCAAAGAACTTAAAACGCCGGACGGCGAGCGTTTGTCGGTCAGGCTGGGCGTTGCGAGTGGTGATGTGGTGGTCGGCGACACGGTCGGAGAAAACACTTATGAAGAAGGCGCAATGACCGGCCCGATCGTCAATCTTGCGGCTCGGTTGCAGGAATATGCAGAACCAAACTCAGTCGTCTTGTCTGTTGAAGAAACCGAAGCAGCCTTGCATCAGATATTTGAGTTCAAATCTCTTGGGCAAACCGAACTCAAGGGGTTCAGAGAACCACGCACTCTGTTGAAAGTAGTTTCGGAGCGCAGCGCGGAGAGCCGTTTTCGCGCTTCACACAGAAATGACGCCGGCAGCGCCATGATTGGCAGGGATTACGAAAAAGGGATCCTTTTGCAGTCGTGGCAACGCGCCAAAAGCGGTCATGGGGAGGTTGTCCTTCTGGCGGGCGAGGCCGGAATTGGAAAATCGCGCCTGACAGAGGAATTCCTTGCAGAAGTCGCCGCAACTGACGAAGCCGATGTGATAAGACTGAACTGTTCCCCTTATCTGACCAGCAGTCCTTTCCACCCGGTTACGCAGCGAATTTCCCAGGACGCGGATGTTGAACCTGACTTTGATGACAATCTGATCCTCGACCATGTCAGGAAGATGCTGGAGGGCAGAAAAGGCTTGGACTGGGAGAAGGTCTTGCCTGTTTTCGCCGCCTTGGTCGCGCCTCGTAGCGCGCTCGCTCGAGAAGTGCTCGACTTGACGCCGCAGGAGCAGCGCGACCTAACAATTCAAACCTTGATCCACGCGGTTCAGGTTCGGTCAAGCGTTCGCCCGGTTATTCTGTGCGTTGAGGATGCTCATTGGATCGATCCTTCGACGCAGGCCCTGTTGGAGCGTTTCAAAGCGATTTGCACCGATCTTCCCCTGATGATGTTGATAACGCACAGGCCGGGCTGGGAAATGGCCCGTGACGATGGAGCCTCGCACGTTCAGACCCTCTTGCTGAGGCGGTTTGATTCAGCTCATGTCTTCAATCTGGTTCGCAATATTACCGGTCAGGATCCGGACGATGCGCTGATCGCCGCAATTGTTGAGAAGACGGATGGCGTGCCCTTGTTCGTCGAGGAACTGACCCGCGCAATCGTCGAAGCCGGAGAGCAGGGACAAATCCACATACCGTCGTCTTTGAAAGGTGCGTTGATGGCGCGGCTCGATGCGGTTTCACCAGAGGCCAAACAAGTCGCGCTTACGGGATCCGTCATTGGTCGAGAGTTTGAGCCGAGCATATTGAGTGCCGCAATGAGCCTAGATGAAGCCGACATCATCAAGCGTCTCGAAGAGCTTTCTCGTACCGGCCTGATCTTTGAAAGCGGGCATAATCGTGGGCATTTCGTTTTCCGACATGCCCTTATTCGTGACACTGCCTATCAGTCTATGTTGAGCTCTACCCGAAGGCAGCAGCACTCAGGTGTGGCGCGCGCTTTGCTGCAGATGCGATCTGCTGAGATTGAACGCCGACCCGAATTGGTCGCCCGCCATCTTTCAGAGGCCGAAGAATGGCCCGCTGCGTTCGAAAAATGGCGCACTGCGACTGAAATGGCCCTCGGGCGATCCGCTAGTCAAGAGGCGATGGTCAACGCCCGGGAAACACTCAAGGCAGCGGAAAATCTCGGACCTGAGAACAGTGCTGAAACGATCAAGAGCAAAATATTGATCGGTCGCAGCCATGACAGCCTGGGTCAGTTACCGGAGGGGATAGCGGTCTTGAAAGCTGCTTCGGACGCAGCCCGTGTCATACGTGACGTAGAGCTCGCTGCAGATGCGGCCAACCACTTTGCGGATTCGTGCATGATGTCGAGCGAGAAATACAGCGAGGCAATTGAACTTTGTGACAACGCGCTGAAGGACCTGCCCGACCATGACGAAGTTCGCCGGTGCAGGCTGATGAGCCAACTTGCGCGCGCGCACATGTTTGCTGGCCAGCTTTCCGAGGGCGTGCGTTTTGGCCAGCAATCCATGGAACTGGCCGCGAGACTGGGTGATTACAAATCCCAGTTCTCTGTGATGATGATGCATTTTGGCGCGCCGTTTGTCGCGCGCAAAGGAAGAGAGGCACGCCATTGGCGTGAAAACCTCGATGCCATGCATCGGGTGGCCGAGAACCTGGGAAGTATTGATCAGGGCCGGAATTGGACACTCAGCCTGTTTGTCGGAGCCGAAATGGCCGACCGAGACCTGATGGACAAATCGCTCGAATTGCTGGCGGAGAACTCGGAAAAGGAAAACCATCTGCAGCTCTACTGGGTTCAGAAACACGCACGCGCCATGATTGCAATTATGGACGGCGATTTTGACCAGGCCGAAAAGCATGCAACCGAGGCGGTGCAGATAGGTCGGAAGACCCACGGCGAACACGTTGAAGGTGTCTTCGGTGTTCAGATGTTCACCATCCGCCGCGAACAGAACCGTCTGCACGAGGTCGCGCCGGTGATCAAAAAACTGATGACGGACAGCCCCGAGGATATTTCCTGGAAACCGGGCTTTGGCCTGATCGCGGCAGAGTTGGGATATACAGAACCAGCCGAACGCATTTTGAACGAAATGGCAGAAAATGGCTTCGATCTTCCACCGGATGCCATGTATTCGACCACATTGTCCTATCTTGCCGACATTTGCGTCGCCGTTGAGAACCTTAAGCATGCCAAGACCCTCTTTGACATGCTTGCCCCATACGAAGAGCTGACGATCACCGCTGGGGCAACCACAGTTTGCACCGGGGCTGCTGCGAGACGCCTTGGCAGTCTGGCCGCGCTGCTGAAGGACTGGGATATTGCCGAAAGGATGTTCGAAAAGGCTATCGAAATAGACACGCACATGAAATGCCCGCCCTGGATTGCGCATAGCAAGGCAGCCTACGCATCCGCGCTGCGGCGTCGGGGTAGCGCGAGTGATCTGAAGCTGGCGTTTCAACTGGAAGGGGAAGCGTTGGCAATTTCGCAGAAATTGAGTATGGTTTCCTTAAGGTCAAAGCTCGAAGGAACAGCCAGTTAAGGCCATACCATGCTTGGGGGAGCATCATGCCAAGGTACATCATAGAAAGACAATTCGCCGAGCAACTGAACGTCACCGACGATGACAAAATCCACATCAAGCAAATCAATGACGAGGTCGGCGTCGAGTGGATTTTCTCGTTCCTGAGCGCAGACAAGCGCAAAACATACTGCCTGTATGAAGCCCCTGATGAGGAGAGCCTCAGAAAGGCGGCCGAGCGCCTGAACATTCCTGCCGATGTCATAACACCTGTGGATCAGATCGATCCGGGCATATTCGCCTGACCGTCAGCCGGTCTTTTACCTGAAAGAACGTAGCTCCTTCGTGAAGGGCTTCATAAGTACATGAGGCAGCCGTGCAAGAAGCCTGACCTGACAATGGGGAGGCCTAAGCATGTATGACCTGAAAACACTCGACGGAAGCACAGCAACTGTGGATCAGGAAGCGCTGGACGCGCTGGATGCCTCACTTCGTGGCGGTGTCTACCTGCAGGGAACTTCGGAATATGAAGACGCAAGGACGACCTGGAACAGTATGTTCGAGCGTTATCCTGGGTTCGTAATCCGCGCCATGGGGGCGAGTGATGTCCAGAAGGCAGTGAACTTTGTCAGAGACGCAGGCCTCATGATGTCGGTCCGGTCCGGTGGGCATCAGATTGCAGGTCATGCTGTCGCAGACGAGACCGTAATGCTCGATCTGTCCCAGATGCGGTCTGTACACGTGGATCCGGTCAACAAGATTGCGCGGGTTGCGCCAGGTGCACTGCTTGGCGACGTAGATCGCGAAACTCAGGCTCATGGGCTTGCCGTTCCCGTTGGCATCAACTCGACCACGGGTATCGCAGGCCTGACCTTGGGCGGCGGCTTTGGATGGACCACCCGGAAATTCGGCATGACTATCGACAACCTGCTTTCGGCAGAAGTCGTGACTGCAGACGGCGCGATTGTAACGGCCTCTTCCACGAGCCACCCAGAGCTTTTCTGGGCCATCCGCGGTGGGGGTGGAAATTTCGGGGTCGTGACTTCCTTCGAGTTCCAGTTGCACGACCTCGGACCCGATATTCTGTCAGGCCTGATCGTACATCCGATCGAAAAAGCGCCGGAGCTTCTTGCCCAATTTGCGGCCATTGCAGACAATTCCCCTGATGAACTGACCGTCTGGAGCGTGATGCGCAAAGCACCGCCTCTGCCTTTCCTGCCGGAGGAATGGCATGGGCGGGAAGTGCTGATCTTTGCGGCTTGCTATAGTGGACCGATGGGCGAGGGTGAAAAGGCGATGTCACCTTTACGTGCGCTCGGAGAACCGATTGCCGATGTCATATCACCGCACAAGTTCGTGGACTGGCAAGCCGCCTTTGACCCCTTGTTGACGCCCGGGGCCCGGAACTATTGGAAAAGCCATGATTTCGATGCGCTATCCTCGGATGCGATAGCGGGTCTGCTGGAGGCAATTTCCAGCCTTCCCGACCCGGCGTGCGAAGTCTTCATTGCCCATGTAGGTGGCGCAATGGCCCGCGTTGAATCCAGCGCGACAGCGTATCCGGAAAGATCGGCACATTTCATCATGAACGTTCACACGCGCTGGGAAGACCCCAGCAAGGACGGAGAATGCATTGAATGGGCGCGCAGGCTTTATGAGCAGATGCGACCACATTCGACTGGCAGCGCGTATGTGAACTTCATGCCAGAGGACGAAGCGGATCATATGACTTGCGCGTACGGCGCGCATGGGGAGAAGCTAACAAAGATCAAAGGCAACTATGATCCAAATAATCTGTTCAGGATCAATCACAACATCTTGCCCGGGTGAGGCCATGCAGTGCTTGCAAAGTTGGGCTGAGTAGAGACCCGTAACCTGATTTGGTACCACATAAATGCTCTCTTGGGTGTGCCAAAAGCCCGCAGGGACCTCTTGATTGCCGTCTTGAGGGTCCATACGAATCCGGTTTCGAAATCAACCGAATGAGGCGGCGAAGAGAGAACTGTGCATTGCATATCTGCCGGTCTTGCTGATCGAAGCGTTCCGCCAGCTTCACCATAACCGGCCCTCGTTTCCCGACCTGAGCAGCGCGCATGTGATCAATAAAGTAGTGCGCCCGCCGCTCTCATTCTCGGGGGCCTAAACTACACACTGGGTCTAAATAGCCATTGCAGGCTGTCCAGACCTTTGGATGACACTTATCCGCTTTTCTCTGAACGAGCATATCCGACGACGCCAATTCGGTTTTGGAAAGATGCGTACAGATTTCTTTTTGATACCTGCCCAACAAATTCCGATTTTTGACTTTGTTTCATAAGCGCGTACAATTCCAACAGCTTTTAGCGTTGGATTTTCAAGTTGGCCCACCTTCACGAAGACGACGGTAGGAAAAGCGGCCAGCACGGGAGGGGGAAATGAAGAGATTTTCTGTTTGGTTGTTTGCCCTCCTGTCGCTTACGGGGTGCTGGGAGAAGGAAGAGGAAACAGCCGAAACGGTCGTCCGTCCCGTCAGGGCAACCGAGATATCCGATCTGTCCAGTTTGCATGACCGGTACTTTGTTGGAACAGCCAGAGCCGCGCGCGAGGTGTCCCTGGCATTTCGCGTCCCGGGCAACGTGGTCGGAGTGGACGTTCAGGTTGGCGACCTGGTGGCCAAGGGCGACGTTGTCGCAGCCTTGGACCCGGCCCCATACCAGGCCGAGGTCGATCGGCTTTCAGCAGAACTTGAGAGCGCGCAGGCGACGTTCGAGAACGCCAAGCTTCAAACGGACCGGCAGCGTTCATTGGTTGAAAAAGACGTTGCTGCGCAAGCGACACTTGATCGGTTTGTCGCGGGTGAAACATCAGCTCAGGCAGCAATCAATTCTGTCCAGGGCGCGCTGGACAGGGCCACCTTGGATTTGACCTATACAAGCCTGACTGCGCCATTCGATGGGCGTGTGGTCGCAAAATACATTGAGGATTTTGAAGAGGTCGCGGCACAAAGCCCGGTTCTGCGCATTCTGGATGCGGAGCACATCGAAGTGGTGATCGATATCCCCGAACGATACATCGCCCTGATCCCGCATATCGAGGACATAACCGTTACTTTTGACGCTTTAGGGGACGTGATCCTGCCTGCCGAGATCAGTGAGATTGGTTCTGAAGCTTCTGCAACCACCCGAACCTTCCCCGTCACGCTGATTATGGAGCAACCAGAAGACTCGCTTGTTCTTCCGGGCATGGCAGGGCGTGTCAGCGGTCAGCCAAAGGAAGGGCACGAGCCATTTGACGCGATCACGGTTCCTGCCAGCGCGGTTTTTGTGCCCGAAGGGGAAGCCGACCCTCATGTCTGGGTGTTTGACGCAACCTCGGAAACCGTGACCGCACGGAAGGTTGCACTTGGCACACCCCGGTCGCAAGGGGTCGCCGTCAGCGAAGGACTGGAGTTCGGCGACGTGGTCGTTACGGCCGGCGCGAACTCTTTGCGAGAGGGCCAGAAGGTGTCGCTGCTTTCTGAGGATTCGGAATAATGGGCCTTGCCGCATTCGCTGTCCGCAACGCCAAGTTTGTTTGGTTTACGGTCGTCATGCTCACGTTGGGCGGCATTTCGGCGTTCTTCAGTCTTGGCCAGTTGGAAGACCCCGAATTCACCATCAAGACCGCAGTTGTAACCACCCCCTATCCCGGTGCCAGCCCTGAAGAAGTTGAGCAGGAAGTCACCGAACGGATTGAACTCAAGCTCCAAGAGATCAAGGAAATCGACTACATCTCGAGCGAAAGCCGGGCCGGCATTTCGACGATCAAAGTCGAGATCCGTCCGAATTACTGGTCCGATGAACTGCCCCAGATCTGGGACACGCTGCGCCGCAAAGTCAGGGACGTGGAAACAGACCTGCCCCCTGGCGCAGGCCGTCCTGCTATCAACGACGATTTCGGTGATGTCTTCGGGCTTCTGCTGGCCATGACATCTGATGGGTTTACCGCCCAGGAACTCGACCGGTTCGCCGAAGACTTCAAGCGAGAACTCTCATTGATCGACGGAGTCGGACGTGTCGATCTGTGGGGAGAGCGCGACAGGGTCATCTATCTGGAAACACGGGAAGAAGCTTTGGCTGCGCTGGGCGTATCGGCTCAGACCATTCTCAGCACCTTGCAGACGCAGAACGCGATTGTGGATGCGGGGCGGGTGAACATTGGCGACTACCGAATGCGGATTGCGCCAAGCGGTACATTCACCAGCCCGACGGACATTGCAGATCTGGTAGTACGGCCAAGCGGTCTGGATCAGGTTCAAAGCGGCCAACGTCGGGGCCCGGAACTGCTCCGGCTGGGTGAAGTTGTCGAGGTCAGGGAAGGCTACGCTGATCCACCGACCACAATGATGCGCTATAACGGTCTTCCGTCCATTGGATTGGCGATATCCTTCCAGTCAGGTGTCAACGTCGTCAGCGTGGGAGAAGCTGTAGATGCAAGAGTGTCTGAACTGATCGCGGCCTTGCCTGTGGGCATCGAGGTTGAGCGGGTTCATTGGCAGTCCGACGACGTGAATCTGGCAGTCAGCAGCTTCCTGATCAGCCTCGGACAGGCTGTTGCGATTGTCTTGGTCGTTTTGACTCTGGCGATGGGTGTTCGGATGGGCATCATCATCGGCAGCGGGTTGATCTTGACGATACTCGCCACCTTCATTCCGCTGGCGATGCTGGGCATAGATCTTCAACGCATGTCCTTGGGCGCGCTGATCATTGCGCTGGGCATGATGGTCGACAACTCAATCGTCGTGGCGGATGGCGCAATGGTTCGGATGTCGCAAGGCATGGATCGCGCGAAAGCCGCAATCGACGCCGCAACGCGCCCCGCCATGTCCCTGCTTGGGGCCACGTTCGTCGCCGTGATGGCCTTCTACCCGATCTTTGCATCTGTCGAGAGCGCGGGAGAGTACTGCCGAACACTTTTCTCGGTTGTCGGGATTGCGCTGCTGGTCAGTTGGCTGTTGTCCATGACGGTCACGCCACTGCAGTGTGTTGCCATGCTGCCCGAGCCAAAGGGCGGAGCCAGCGAGACTTTTGACACCGGTCTCTACGCCGTTTACCGTCGCTTTCTGGCCGCCGCGATCCGGGTCCGCTACCTGACGATCGGTGTAGCCCTGGGTGCTTTGGTTATCGCAGGCGTGGGCTTTGGTTCGGTTACACAACTGTTTTTCCCGACCTCTTCGATGACCAAGTACATGATCGATTATTACGCGCCCGAGGGAACGCGGATTGAAGCCGTGTCAGAAGCCATCAAACGCATCGAAGAGCAGGTGGAAATGGATGACCGCGTGACTGGTATCGCAAGTTTTATCGGGGCAGGCCCGCCGCGTTTCTACTTGCCCGTCGATCCCGAAGGGACCAATCCGTCCTACGCGCAAGTCATCGTGAACGTCGAGGATTACCGGGGCATTCCCGAGATGACCAAAGCCATCTCGCTGTGGATGTCCGAGAATATGCCCGAGGCAACCTCGTTCACGCGCCAGTTTGGTGTGGGCCCCAGCAATACCTGGGCGTTTGAAAACCGTATCATCGGCCCGGCAGATGCCGATCCCGAAACCCTGCGCGAAATCGGTGACCGGGCCGTTGCGATACTGGATCGGCATCAATGGACGAAGGTGGCACGCACCGATTGGCGCAACAGGGTCCTGAAGACCGTGCCTGACTATGACCAGGACCGGGCACGATGGACGGGCATCACGTATGAAGACCTTGGCAACACGACGAAACGCGCGTTTGACGGCCGTTCGGTTGGCCTCTACCGCGAGGGCGATGAGTTGCTGCCGATCATCGTCCGGCCCGGCGCGGAAGATGTGGCCGCCGTGGACAACTTTGAACTTCTGCAACTGCAGTCTCCGTTTTCAGTGGAACCGGTCCCGTTGGCCCAGGTCGTGCGCGGCGTGAATATCCAGCCGGAAGACCCAACGATCAATCGCCGCGACCGGCGCCGAGTTCTCACCGTTCAGGCCAACCCCATCGACAGCGTTACCCTGCCAAGCTATCGCGCCGCAGTTATCGCCGATTTTGACGCGTTGGAGGCCGACTTGCCGCAAGGCTACAGCATGGAGTGGGGCGGAGAGTACGAGGACACGGTATCTGCTCAGGCGTCCCTGATCCCCGGAATGATACCCGCGTTTTCGATCATGGCTCTTATCGTTGTTGGCCTGTTCAACTCGTATCGCAGACCGCTGGTCATTTTTCTGACCGTGCCTTTTGTGCTGATAGGCATCGTCCCCAGCTTGCTTCTCACGAACACACCCTTCGGGTTTGTGGCGTTGCTCGGCGGCATGAGCCTGGCTGGCATGATGATCAAGAATGCGATTGTTCTGATCGATCAGATCAACGACAACTTGGCTGAAGGTCAACCGGGATACGACGCCGTTTTGAATGCCGGCGCCTCAAGACTGCGCCCCGTCGTATTGGCCGCGGCAACCACGGTTCTAGGTGTCATACCGCTGCTGCCGGACGTGTTT
>NZ_JBQFPO010000019.1:0-36282 GCF_056536425.1 Ruegeria sp. D1(2025)
CGGTCTCTCCCGAGCGTCTCAACCGTCTTTCCAGTCCGTCAGGCCGTCTCCCCGACCCGTCAGCACCGCCTCAGCAGCGCCGGTGAAGGGGTATTTACGGATTAGGTCTGGGACCTGCAACCCCCATTTTCAAAAAACTTCACATTTCACTGCAGAAACTGACGCGGGTTAATGAAAACAACAGGTTATCTTAATAATTCGCGCGTTTGAGCGGCTTGTGCGCTGCAGAAACCGGGTAAGAAGTCGACCTTTCGGCGGAATCGTACCCAATGTTTGGTATGCACCTAGATGCTAACCAAAGAAAACGCCACCCGAGTCTCCTCAGGCGGCGCAATCACAGTAATGGTCGCTGGTTTACTGCAGATCGAAACGATCCGCGTTCATCACCTTGTTCCAGGCCGAGACAAAGTCACAGACGAATTTGCCCTCGGCGTCGGCCTGACCATAGACCTCGGCCAGTGCCCGCAGCTGCGAGTTCGAACCAAAGACCAGATCAACTCGGGTGCCGGTCCATTTGACCTCTCCGCTGGACCGGTCGCGCCCTTCGTAGACGCCCTTGCCTGCGGGCTTCCATTCGGTGCTCATGTCCAGAATGTTGGTGAAGAAGTCGTTGGTCAGCGCTCCGACACGATCGGTGAAGACGCCATGCTTGCCGTCGCCGAAGTTGGCGCCCAGAACGCGCAGGCCACCGACAAGTGCTGTCATCTCGGGTGCCGACAGGTTCAACAACTGCGCCCGGTCAACCAGCAACTCCTCGGGTGAGACGGTGTAGTCGGCCTTCTGGTAGTTGCGGAAACCGTCAGCGATGGGTTCCATCACCGAGAAGCTCTCGACATCGGTCTGTTCCTGCGTCGCATCGGTGCGGCCCGGGGTGAAAGGCACTTCGACATCCTGACCACCGGCTTTGGCCGCCTGCTCGATTCCAACCGCACCCGCAAGAACGATCACATCCGCCAGCGATACTTTCTTGCCACCCGACTGTCCGTCATTAAACGCCTTCTGAACTCCCGACAGGGCATTCAGCGCCTTGGACAGTTTCAATGGCTCGTTGACGTCCCAGTCTTTCTGCGGCGCAAGCCGGATACGTGCACCATTGGCACCTCCGCGTTTGTCAGATCCGCGGAAGGTCGAAGCAGAGGCCCAGGCGGTCGAAACCAGCTGAGACACCGACAATCCTGCCGCTGCAATCTTGGCCTTAAGGTCTGCCACATCCGCATCATCGACCAGATCGTGATCCACGGCCGGAACGTTGTCCTGCCAGATCAACTCTTCGGTCGGGGCTTCCGGACCAATATAGGCCGAACGCGGACCCATGTCGCGGTGGGTCAGTTTGAACCAGGCCCGTGCGAAGGCATCTGCGAACTCTTCCGGGTTCTCATGGAAACGCTTCGAGATCGGGCCGTAGATCGGGTCCATGCGCATCGCCATGTCGGCGGTTGTCATCATGGTCTTCACCTTCTTGGACGGATCATGCGCCGCCGGGGCCATGTCTTCCTCTTTCACGCCGACCGGCTCCCAGATATACGCGCCCGAGGGGCTTTTGGTCAGGTTCCAGTCATAGCCGAACAGCAGGTCAAAATAGCCGTTGTCCCATTTGATCGGGTTCGCAGTCCATGCGCCTTCGATCCCCGAGGTCGTGGTGTCATCCCCCTTGCCCGAACCAAACTTATTGATCCAGCCAAAGCCCATTTCCTCGATCGGGGCGGCTTCTGGTTCCGGACCGACCAGATCGGGGTCGCCCGCACCGTGCGCTTTGCCGAAAGTATGACCACCCGCAACCAGCGCAACGGTTTCCTCGTCGTTCATCGCCATCCGGCCAAAAGTATCGCGAATATCGCGGCCCGAGGCCAGAACGTTGGGTTCACCATCCGGGCCTTCCGGGTTCACATAGATCAGACCCATCTGCACGGCGGCCAGCGGGTTTTCCAGATCGCGCTCGCCCGAATAGCGGCTGTGCGGGTTGTCTGTCGGAGCCAGCCAGTCCGTCTCGGCACCCCAATAGATGTCTTCCTCGGGTGCCCAGATATCTTCGCGGCCTCCGGCGAAACCAAAGGTCTTGCCCCCCATCGACTCGATGGCGCAGTTACCGGCCAGAATCATCAGATCGGCCCATGAGATCTGGTTGCCGTATTTCTGTTTGATCGGCCACAGAAGACGGCGGGCCTTGTCGAGGTTGCCGTTGTCCGGCCAGCTGTTCAACGGTGCGAACCGCTGGTTTCCCGTCGAGGCCCCGCCGCGTCCATCCGCCGTCCGGTACGTCCCGGCGCTGTGCCAGGCCATCCGGATAAACAGGCCACCGTAGTGGCCATAGTCCGCCGGCCACCAGTCCTGCGAATCCGTCATCAGCGCATAAAGGTCTTCCTTAAGCGCTTTCATGTCCAGCTTCTTGAATTCTTCGGCGTAATCAAAATCCGCACCCAGCGGATTTGATGCAGGCGTTTTCTGGTGCAGAATCGACAGGTTCAACTGGTTCGGCCACCAGTCCCGGTTCGACCGGGTACCCGCACCATGCATGACAGGGCATCCGCCTGTTTTGGGGTTATCACTTCCGTCCATATCGATCTCCAATCCTGGCTAAGTCCGGCAGGTTCGCGTGTGCAAATCTCAGATAAGTATAGTGGTTCGAACAGCACTCATCGTGCCGAGTCGTCCACATCACTCACCGGCAGAAGTAGCAAATTCAAACCATGCAAAAAAGTTTTGTTTTCCGATCAGTTTCATAGCTTTTAGCTATTACTTGGAATTCACCTCAGACAGCGAAACCTGGTCGGGCCGGACCAACACCCGACATGCACACCACACTCATCCCCTCAGGTCGCCTGACCAGGGGATTCAACAGTAAAAGATCCAGTCAGAAATGGCGTTTCTTAACCGCTACCGCTTCATCAGGGATTCCAGCCCGACACGATAGTCGGGATAAAGAAGCCGCACGCCCAGCTCTTCCTTGATACGGTCGTTTCTGACGCGCTTGTTCTCATTATAGAAACTCCGCGCCATCGGAGTCATGTCAGCGTCCTCGAATGCCACGGCTGGTGGCAGCGGAAGCCCCTGAAGCTCGGCCGCGTAACCGATGACGTCCTGAGGCGGCACAGGCTCGTCATCACAAACATTGTACACCGAACCGGGATTGGGCCGTGCCATGGACGCCCGCAGTACCTGCGCAATATCGGCAACGTGAATGCGCGAGAAGACCTGCCCCGGCTTGATGATCCGCCGCAGCCCGCCGCGTTTGAGTTTGGAAAACGGTCCCCGCCCGGGACCATAGATGCCCGCCAGTCGAAAGATATGCGTCGGCAGGCCCGGAATTCCCGCCCATTCCTGTTCCGCGTGCAAGCGCCACTGGCCCCGGTCAGCCGTTGGTGCAGGCGGCGTCGATTCGTCGACCCAGTCGCCCTGATGATCGCCGTAAACCGCGGTTGTCGACAGATATCCCACCCAGGAAAACTGATTGGCCCGCGCCTCGATCTCGGTCCGCAGGGCGGCCAGAACCGGATCGCCTTTTGCCGTCGGCGCGATCGAGATCAACAAATGCGTCACCCCATCCAGTGAAGGTGCCTGACCCGGCCAGATCAGAGGGTCGGCACCTGAGGCCCGGATTGCATCGGCCCCGTCCGCATCCCGGGTTGTCCCGACAATCTGCCATCCATCATGCATCAGCAGCCGCGACAGTGCCTGCGCCGAATACCCGTGTCCAAACGAAAAAAGAGATCCAGTCATGGCCCCTTAGATGATCCGCTAAAGCGCCAGATGCAAGCACCTGCCCGAGGATACTTGATTCGAATCCCCTGATGCGCCTTTGATTGTGTCATGAGCGACAAGAACCCCGATCTGAAAGCCGCCTATGCGCTGAAAACGCCAGAGGACAACAAACGCCTCTATGCCGAATGGGCCGGAGATTACGACGAAGGCTTTGCGGCCCTCGAAGACTATCAGCTTCATGTTCACACCGCCCGCGCCTTTGTCGGTGCAGGCGGCCAAGGGCCGGTTCTGGATGTGGGTGCTGGCACCGGCCTGTGCGGCGCAGTGCTGGCAGGGCTGGGAGTCGGGCCAATTGATGCCACCGACATCAGTGGTGAAATGCTGAGTCAGGCAATGCGAAAGGACATATATCGGGATGCGATCGAGGCCGATCTGAACCACGGAATCCCGGTTCCCCAAGACAGTTATGCCGGCATCGTTTCGTCAGGCACATTCACGCATGGCCATCTGGGGCCGGATGTTCTGCCCGCTTTGTTGCGCATTGCGCGTGCCGGGGCGCAGTTCGCGTTGTCCATCAACGCCAGGCACTTTGAAAAGCTAGGCTTTGCCGAGGCGCTAAGGGAGTTGGAACAGGATCAGATCCGCAATCTGACCCTGACCGAAGTTCGCATCTACGGAGATCTTGCAGCAGGCGAAAACAAGGATGACACCGCGTTCATCGCGCTGTTCGAACGCATTTGAATAGCCGCGCCGTTCAGCGCCCCTTCCAGACCGGGTCGCGTTTTTCGGCGAAAGCCCGCGCGCCTTCCAGATTATCATCAGAGCCGTACAAGGTATCGATCGTCGACAATTGGCGCCGCGTGATCCGGTTCATGATGTCCTGAAACTTTGAATCCTCTGCCTCACGCACAACTTCCTTGATTGCCGCATAGACCAGAGGCGGGCCGCTTGCCAGAAGCCGCGCAAGCTCCCACGCGCGGTCCATCAGTTGATCGGCGGGAACGATTTCATTGACCAGACCCCAGCGGTGCGCCTCGTCCGCATCAAACCAACGTCCCGTCAGCAACAGTTCCATGGCAACATGATAGGGAATGCGTTTGGGCAGTTTGACGCTGGCGGCATCGGCAATCGTGCCCGAACGAATTTCGGGCAGGGCAAAGCTGGCATGATCGGCGGCAATAATGATGTCAGCGCTCAGCGCCAGTTCCAGACCACCCCCACAGGCGATTCCGTTCACGGCAGCGATCACAGGCTTGTTCATGTCGCGCAGTTCCTGAAGCCCGCCAAAACCACCAACACCATAATCGCCGTCAACCGCGTCGCCGTCAGCCGCGGCTTTCAGATCCCAGCCGGGGCAAAAAAACTTGTCCCCTCCGCCGGTCAGAATGGCCACACGCAGATCGGGGTCATCGCGGAAATCGCGAAATACGTCCCCCATGACGCGGCTTGTCGCCAGATCGATGGCATTGGCCTTGGGTCGGTCCAGTGTAACTTGCAGAATTGCGCCATCGCGTTTGGTTTTGACCGGATTCATGAGCTTGCCTTTCGGATCAGGGCATCCACCGCAACCGCACCTTCCTTGGTGCAGATGAGAGGATTGATTTCAACTTCGCTGACAGTTGCCGCATTGGCAATGACATACGCCTGTACGGCTTCGACCGCGTCCAGAATTGCATCGATATCCGCTGCCGGTTTGCCCCGGTATCCTGCCAGCAACGGTGCACAGGCCAACCGTCCCAGCGCGTTCTGCACGGCCTGCCGGGACGAAGGCACGAGCATTGAGACGGTATCACGCAGAATTTCAGTCAGTACCCCGCCCGCCCCCAAA
The DNA here is from genome assembly GCF_056536425.1 of Ruegeria sp. D1(2025). Taxonomy (NCBI): domain Bacteria; kingdom Pseudomonadati; phylum Pseudomonadota; class Alphaproteobacteria; order Rhodobacterales; family Roseobacteraceae; genus Ruegeria; species Ruegeria sp. D1(2025). The sequence continues at coordinate 5,528 of NZ_JBQFPO010000019.1, forward strand.
GTCAGGACAAATCCATGCGCCGGATCACGCGTGACGCCGATCAGCAACTCGGCAACAGCGCCATCCGCCATTTCCTCGATCAGTATGTCGTCGGTGCCGATCTTCTTTGCCACGGCGGTCAGAGCATCGGAACTTACACCGAGATGAACCGCACCATGTTCGGACTTGTGTGCCAGGCCAATGCCTTTGACCGCAAAGGGGCCACACAAACCGACTGCGGCCTCGGCCACGCTGCTTTTGCAGGCTACAACACGCCGCGGCACCTTCACGCCGTGACCTGCCAAAGCCTCTTTTGCTTGCGCTTCGGTCAGAACCTGATCCGGGTCAGAGTTTGAGGGCAACAAAACCGGTTCTGCCGGTTCAGGTACGACGCGCGCCGCCGCCTCGATTGCGGCCAGCGCCTCGTGCAGGCCGGCAAAAGGGACAACACCACCGTCGACCAGTTGTTGCGCCACGTCCTGCGGCATCAGTTCGGGCAGGGTCGCTGTTACGGCAAAGGGGCGACCCGTGTGCGCGACGCAGTTCAGCGCCGCCTGCGTGGCGCAGGCCCAGTCGGTCGCATCGGTATGGGGATAGTCGACAATCGACATCGTCAGCGCCTTGTCCGGCCCGGTCAATCCGGTCCACGCACGGGTCATCGCATCAGTGTCGCGCCAGATATAGGTGTGATAGTCCAGCGGGTTTGCCAAAGCCACCATCGGCCCCAACGCGGCGCGCAGATCGGTCTTTTGCCGGTCTGTCAGCGGTGGGAAATGCAGATCGCGCCCCTCGGCCATATCCGCGCCCAGGCTCGCCTCGCCGCCAGAGCAGCTGATCATGCCCAGACCGTTGCCATCCAGACGTCCGGTGACATGCAGCAGTTTCAGGCATTCCAGAAAGCTCGGAATGTCACCCAGCCGGGCAATCCCAAGGCGGTTCAGAAAAGCCTGTGCTCCGGCGTCGTCTCCTGCCAGGGACGCGGTATGCGAGATCGTCGCCGCCTGTGCATGCGCGGAACGCCCCATCTTCAGCGCAACGATCGGCACCCCGCACGCGTGCGCCTTGGTGGCCAGCGCCTCCCATTTGCGCAGATCGCCAAAGCCTTCGATATGCACGCCGATGGCGGTGATCCGGTCATCGTCCAAAAGGGCCGACGCGATATCGGCCTGATGCGTCTGAGCCTGATTCCCGCAGGTCAGGATAAAGGCCAACGGCAGGGCACGGCGCTGCATCGTCATGTTGATGGCCATATTCGAGCTTTGCGTCAGGATCGCCACACCACGATCAACAGGCTGCATTCCATGCTGATCCGGCCAGACCGCAGTTCGGTTCAAGCCATTCACAAAGCCATAGCAATTGGGCCCGAGTATCGGCATATCTCCGGCGGCAGAGACCAGTTGCGATTGCAGATCGGCAGCCCGATCGTCTTCGGCCCGCGCTTCGGTGAAGCCCGAGGCGAAGCAGACCGCTCCGCCCGCGCCGCTCGCAGAAAGGGCTGCAACCGCGGATACGGTTGCATGACGGTTGATCCCCACGAAAGCCAGATCGGGGGGGCGGGGCAGATCCTCAATCGACGCATAAGCCTGTAAACCCGCGACTTGCGCAGCCTTGGTATGAACCGGCCAGATTTCTCCCTCAAATCCGAACTTGCGGGCCTGCGAAATCACTTCGGCGCACCACGCACCGCCACCGATGACCGCCAGTGTCGAAGGGTTCAGAACGCGCGCCAAAGCACCCATCACACGAGCTCCGGCGTCATGCGCCCAGCGCCCGCAACAGATCGCGGCTGATGATGTGGCGCTGAATTTCGCTGGTGCCGTCCCAGATGCGTTCAACGCGGGCATCGCGCCAGAACCGTTCAAGCGGGTAGTCGTCCATCAGCCCCATACCACCATGAACCTGAATCGCGGCGTCCGTCACCCGCGCCAGCATCTCCGACGCATAAAGCTTGGCCGAGGCGATCTCGCGGTTGCTTGGCAAACCCTGGTCCAGCCGGTCGGCGGCGGCCAGCGTCAACAAATCGGCTGCGTCAATCTCGGTGATCATGTCGGCGATCTGGAACGAAACGCCCTGAAACTTGCCGATCTTCTGCCCGAACTGTTCGCGCGTCGCGGCATAATCCAGCGCATAATCAAAGGCGCGGCGGGCGCGCCCCACGGACATGGCCGCAACGGTGATACGGGTGGCATAGAGCCATGTGTTCATGACCTCGAAACCGCCATCGACCTCACCCAGAACCTGAGCATCGGGCAGTCGACAATCGTCAAAGTCCAGAACCATGTTCTTGTAACCGCGGTGACTGACCGACTTGTAGCCGTCCCGAATCGTGAGACCCGGAGTCCCACGATCCACCAAAAACGCCGTAATCCGCTTTTTAGGGCCTTTTGGCGTCTGATCTTCGCCTGTAGCGATGAAGACGATGATAAAGTCGGCATGCTCGGCGCCCGAGATGAAATGCTTGGTCCCGTTGACAACCCAGTCACCTCCGTCACGCACAGCTGCACATTTCATGCCACGCACATCCGAACCCGCGCCGGGTTCGGTCATCGCCAACGCATCCATCCGCTCACCGCGCACGGCAGGCATCAGGTAGCGTTCGATCTGATCCCCTTCACAGGCCATAAGAATATTCTGCGGCCGCCCGAAGAAATGGTTCAGCGCCATCGAACCCCGCCCCAGTTCGCGCTCGACCAGGGCAAATTCCAGATGGTTCAGCCCGGCGCAACCGACACTTTCGGGAAAGTTGCAGGCATAAAAGCCCAGTTCCAGAGTCTTGCGTTTGATGTCCTCGGCGATCTCATGCGGAACTTCACCGGTCCGTTCGACCAGTTCTTCGTGCGGGTAGATCTCGTTCTCGACAAAGCTGCGAACGGTTGAGACGATCATCTCCTGTTCGTCGGACAGGCCATATTGCATCGGTTCACTCCACATTTGGACTTGGCGCTATCCTGACGTGGCTTGAAATCACGATCATACAGAATTAGACGATTATCATGCCGAAGTGGAAAAAATCTCCTCCTGCAACGCAGCGACTGGGCGTTCTGCTGTTCGACGGGTTTTCCAACCATTGCCTTGCCAATTCGGTCGAACCGCTGCGCGCGGCGAACACCCTGTCGGGGCGAACCCTTTATGACTGGACATTCCTGTCGCTGGATCCTGGGCCCGTTACATCCTCGTCCGGCCTGCAGGTCGCACCGCATGAAACGCTGCAAAAATCTCATGGCGATATGTTGTGGGTTATGCCGTCATACGGGTTTCAGGCCCATGGCGGCTGGCGCACGCTGGCCGGACTAAGATCGGCTGCCGAAAGGTTCCAGACACTGGCCGGCCTGGACACCGGAAGCTGGCTGCTGGCGCGGGCCGGCTTGCTGGACGGTCATCGCGCCACCATCCACTGGGAGGAACTGACAGGTTTTACCGAACGCTTCCCCGAAGTCACGGCCCTGCGTGAGCGATATGTCATCGACCGCAACCGCATTACCTGTTCAGGCGCCATGGCAGCTTTCGATTTGGTCCTGTTTCTGATCGGGCGGGATCACGGGCAGGCCCTGGCCCTGGAAGTGTCCCAATTGTTCATGACCCGCGACTCCGCACGCTCTCATACCGGTGGGGCCGGTGCAACCAGCGGCTATGTGAACAAGGCTTTGGGCCTGATGCAGGAAAACCTGGAATCACCTTTGTTAGTGTCTGATATTGCCCGGCGCGTGGGGCGTTCGCAAAAGGCGCTTTCAATCCGCATGAACTCTGAACTCGGCGCAGGGCCAGCACAGGTTTATCGGCGGCTGCGCCTGAATCTGGCGCGCAAACTGGTTTCCGAAACCGATCTGAGCATCGCCGAGATCGCCTTGCGCACGGGCTACGATGATCCCAGCGCCCTGACGCGCGCGTTCAGGGCCGAGTTCGGTGAGACACCGCGCGCCCTGCGGACGCGCGGAACTTGAAACCGCCACCAGTCAGCCGAACATCTTTTTCTTGCGCGCTCGGGTAACTTCGGTCGCCTCGGGCGAGCCGTCATGGAAAGTTCCGAACCAGCGGTCCCAAGGCATCTCCTGATTGCCGTAGTTGCATTCGTAATACCGATGGTGGAGCTGGTGGTAGAACGTGCCCAGAGCCAGCCGTTTTCTATCCTTCACCAGCAACTCCTCGTACCCGGTATGGGTCATCGCAGCGCCCGGGCCCTGAAACACGATGTGAAAATACAGGTGGATCGGATGGGACGGAACAATCCAGTGAATGCACAGGGTCGAGAGATAAAAGAAATGCTCGACCGGATGCATCGAGAAACCTGACCAAGGGCCGATATTGACGTTTCGGTGATGCAGGCTGTGGACCTTTTTATAGAGGAACGGCTGATGCAGCAGACGGTGCACCCAGTAAAAATGAAAGGCCGACCACATTGGCAGCAGGATCAGCCAAAGGATGAACCAGACCGGATTTTCAGCAAAGGTGATGGTCGGCGCATATCCGTTGGCCATCAACCACATGGTCACGGCCTGAAACCCGGTCAGCTGCAGAACGCCCGACCCCAGAGACCAGAACATGTTGTCCAGCACCTGATCGCTGAAATTCCACAGCTTGTTGTTCTTGCCCAGCTCGCGCCGTTCGAACTTCAGCTTTTTGCCCTGCGCCTTGCGCATATGGAAGTACCAGTGCAACCCTCCGGCGACGATGAAGATCATGGCAAAATTCACCAGCCAGATCTGAAAAATCCAGCCAAACGCAAAAGTCCTGGCGGTTTCGAGCGATGGGTAGAAAAACGCCCACAGCGCAACGGCCAATCCCAGCATCAGAACCCGTTCGCTAAGGGTTAGCCAGTTCCGGGCGAGCCAGCCCGCCAAATACGCCGGATCAGGTGGCCAGCGAAACACCGAAGGATTCTGCAATGGCAGATCAGGGTGGTAATTCCACTCGCGGCTCATGTCCTGCATCTGAGAATTGTCTGTCACGTCGATGTATCCTGTGGTTGGGATCGGCAATATTCAGGGCTCCGGCACCGTGCAGACACGTCCGGTTGCTCTGCCCGTCAGGAAGGTCTGGTTCAGGTGGCGTAGTCCGAGCCTTCGGCGTCCAGCACGGCCTTGATTTCGCGCATATGCGCTTCGGCTTGCCCGGGATAGTCATCAAGCTCTTGCGCCGTTTTCTCGGCGATCTCGTCCGGAAGAACCCGCAACTTCTGTCCGGTCTGCAGCGCGCGTATGTAGGTTTCCGCAGCTCTTTCAAAGTAATAGAGCCTGTTGAACGCGTCCGCAGGATCGCTGCCGATCACCAGAACACCATGATTGCCCATGATCATGACTTTCTTTTTCGGGTCCGCCAGCATCGAGGCACAGCGTTCGCCTTCACTCTCAAAGGCCAGACCGCCAAATTCCTCGTCAACAACGTAGCGGTTGTAGAACGTGGCGGTGTTCTGGTCGATCGCGGGCATCGTGCTGTCCGCCAGCGAGGCCAGTACGGTGGCAAAGATCGAATGCACATGCATCACGCAACGCGCATGTGGGCAATGTCGATGAATCGATCCGTGCAGGCCCCACGCGGTCGGGTCCGGTGCACCGGGCTGGTGCATCACGTTCGGGTCATTTGCGTCCAGAAACAACAGATCCGATGCCCGTATACGGGAAAAGTGCATCTGATTGGGATTCATCAGAAACTGCGTGCCGTCTTCGTTCACCGCCAGGCTGAAGTGGTTCGCGACCGCTTCGTGCATGTTCAACCGTTCGGTCCAGCGGAATGCGGCGGCCATGTCCACACGTTCGGGCCAGTGGTCAATATTGGGGCGCAGGCTGGCAACGGTCATGTCAGAAACTCCTGTTATTCGGGTCTGCGTGGAACCGTGCCTTTTGCAAGCGAGTTTGACCAACGAAAAATTCACGGTTAATCCATTAGCTCAGCTAATGCCGAGGTTATGCAAATGCAAAAACTGCTTCCGCCTTTGGGATGGCTGCGCACCTTTGAAGCGGCGGCCCGCCATCTTTCCTTTACCGGGGCCGCACGCGACCTGAACATGACGCAAAGTGCTGTCAGCCAACAAATCAAGGCGCTGGAAGGTCACCTGGGGCAGCCCCTGTTTCTGCGTCGCCACCGAGCGCTGGAGCTGACCGAGGCCGGAATTACTTATTTGCCTGTCGTTCGTGACGCTTTTCGCACCCTTGTCCGGGGCACCCAGGCCGTTACGGGTGCACAGCAGAACGCGGTGCAGGTGCAATGCAATATCACCTTTGCGGTAAACTGGCTGGCCCCCCGTCTGCCGCGGTTCCGCGCTTTGCACCCTGATGTCCAACTGAATATCTTCACCGAACTTTGGGAACCCCGGGAAATGGCCGAGGGCGCGGCGGTCGAGATCCGTTATTCCTTGCGTCCGGCAGATACCGTGAGGACCGAGTTTCTATGTTCCGACGCCTATTATCCGGTATGTGCTCCGAATTATCCGGTCACTTTGGAGACCCTGCAACAGCAGCCCCTGTTCGACTGTTCGAACCTCATGTCAAACTGGGCAAGCTGGGCGGAAGATCAGAGCCTAAATTGGGAAAACCCGCCCATTACTTATGCCACCACCTATCTGTTTGGCCTGTCCGTCGCGATGGCTGGCGGCGGGTTGTGCCTGGCCCATGACGCCATTGCCAAACATCTGATTGAGAAAGGAAGCCTGATCGCCCCCTTCGCACATCGTGCCGCGATGCCCGAGGCGTACTACCTGTTGCTGTCACCTCAGGCCGAAGAGAATTCAGGGGCAGTTGCGTTTGCTAAATGGCTGCGAAAGGAAATTGCCGAACCCGTTCCGAGCTGATCCCAGCGAGTAGGTCTCCCGCCCATCATCTATGCCCGTTGGGCCTCTCCTTTGGTTGGGCCAAGCAGCGCTGCGCGCTGCTGGCAGCTCAGTCCTGATTTACGTCTTTCGGGCGGCTGGGAACCCAAGCATATCCGTTTTCACAGAGGATATAGGCCTCGCGCAATCCATGCGGTTTATCCGTTGGGGCCTGCAGAACGGTGCCCCCGGCCCCTTCTGCACGGGCAGATGCATCGTCCGGATCTGTTTCGTACAAGCGAATTTCAACACCGGCCCCGCGCGGGGGATTCTCGGGCAGCAATCCAAGCAGGGGATTCGAGTGGTATGTCCCGTCAGAGTGCAACTGAAAGACGTGCGTTCCGTAGGTGACGATCGCAAAATCTGCGGTCACTTGGTGGCTGGTCATGTCAAAAACAGCCTCTAAAAAAGCGCATTCCGCCGGTACATCGCGAACCAGCAGGTTCAGACCGATCCCACTGAGGCTGCGCCCAAAACTGTCTGCATCTATTGCGTCATAATCCATGGCACCATGCAAAACCCGAACCGCGGCGCATTGCAAGTGCTCAGCCCCATCCGGCAAATTGTGATGGTTTCATGATACCCGACTGCCGGGGGTTGCACCTGACCGCGCATTCGGGAAAGTTGAGCCATGGAATACACACCTTTCCCAAGCTGGCCCGATGTCGCCCCCCGTTTGATCTCAGTTGCCGCCGGGCGCGAAGCTGCGGACATGGTCATCCGCGATGGTATCTGGGTGAACGTACACAGCCGCGAACTGCTCCCCAATCATTCCGTCGCCATAGCCGACGGGCGCGTGGCTTATGTCGGGGCGGACGCGTCACACTGCGTCGGCCCCGAGACGCGAATCATCGAAGCAAACGGGCGATATATCGTCCCGGGCCTGTGCGACGCGCATATGCACATCGAATCGGGGATGCTGACCCCGGCCGAATTTGCCCGCGCCGTGATTCCGCACGGCACCACCTCGATGTTCACCGACCCCCATGAGATTGCCAATGTTCTGGGTCTGGACGGCGTGCGTATGATGCATGACGAGGCGATGATGCAGCCGGTGAACATCTTTACGCAGATGCCGTCCTGCGCACCGTCCGCACCAGGGCTGGAGACCACCGGCTATGAAATCACCCCCGATGATGTAGCCAAGGCGATGTCCTGGCCTGGCATTATCGGGTTGGGTGAAATGATGAACTTTCCCGGCGTGATCCATGGCGACCCCAAGATGCTGGCTGAAATCGCCGCCACGCAGCGGGCGGGCAAAACCGTCGGCGGGCACTACGCATCACCCGATTTAGGGTCTGATTTTGCGGCCTATGTCGCAGGCGGCCCGGCAGATGATCATGAGGGCACATGCGAAGCGGATGCCATTGCCCGCGTGCGCCAGGGGATGCGGTCCATGATGCGGCTGGGTTCGGCCTGGTATGATGTCGAAAGTCAGATCACTGCCGTGACACAGAAAGGTCTGGACCCCCGCAATTTCATTCTGTGCACGGATGATTGCCATTCGGGCACGCTGGTCAACGACGGGCATATGAACCGCGTTGTCCGTCACGCCATTGCCTGCGGATGCGATCCGCTGATCGCGCTGCAAATGGCAACGATCAACACCGCAACCCATTTCGGGCTTGAGCGGGAAATAGGGTCCGTAACCCCCGGACGGCGGGCCGACATTATTCTGAGTTCGGATCTGACCGAATTGCCTGTCGAGATGGTCATCGCGCGCGGGCAAGTCGTGGCCGAAGCCGGTAAAGCCACAGTGGATTGCCCGCACCTTAACTGGCCGGACAAGGCCCGTAACACTGTTCACCTGGGACACACCCTGACGGATGCCGATTTTGAAATCACGGCCCCGGCGGGCGCAAACAGGGTACGTGCCAATGTGATCGGAGTGGTCGAAAACCAGGCTCCGACCAAAGCGCTGAAGGCCGAGTTGCCGATCATCGGCGGGCTGGTCGAAGGCGAGGGTGATGTTTGCCAGATCGCGCTGGTTGAAAGGCACAAGGCCACTGGCGGGGTGACAAATGCCTTTGTGTCCGGGTTTGGATACCAGGGCAACATGGCAATGGCGTCGACCGTGGCCCATGACAGCCACCACATGATCGTTGTCGGCACCAGCCGCGAGCAGATGGCGCTGGCCGCGAACCGCCTGGCCGAGGTGGGCGGTGGTATCACCATTTTCCGCGAGGGCGAGGAACTGGCACTGGTTGAGTTGCCCATCGCCGGCCTGATGTCGGACCGGCCGGCCTCGGAAGTGGCCGACAAGGCGCAAAAAATGGTCGCGGCGATGGAAGCCTGCGGCTGTAAGCTGAACAACGCGTACATGCAGCATTCACTGTTGGCCCTGGTGGTGATCCCGGAACTGCGGATTTCCGACCTTGGGCTGGTGGATGTGCGGACGTTTGAGAAAATCGACCTTTTGGAACCACTTGCATGACAATCATAAAAACACCGGATGCACCTGATCCGCAAAGCTTCACCGACCCCGAAGCCGCAGTTGCGCGGCTGGAGGAGTTGTACAATCAGGCCACAAGGTTTCTGTGCGACAGCTTTGCCAAAACCATGGGACACGGCGCTCCGACTGAGCGATTCAGAGCCTATTACCCGGAAATTCGCATCAAGACCTCCTCCTATGCACATGTCGACAGCCGACTGAGTTTTGGTCATGTTTCGGAACCGGGTGTTCACGCCACCACGGTGACCCGTCCTGATCTGTTCCGGTCTTACCTGACACAACAGATCGCGCTGCTGATCCGAAACCATGACCAGCCTGTGACTATCGGGCCTTCGGATACGCCGATCCCGGTACACTTCGCCGTGGCCAACAACCCGGAACTGGTGGTGCCGCAGCAGGGTGCTGCCGGATTCACGCTCAGGGATGTGTTTGACGTTCCTGATCTGACCACCACCAACGACGATATCGTCAACGGGGTGCATGATCACGAAGATCTGGCAGGACCGTTGTCGCTTTTCACCGCGCAACGCGTGGACTACTCGCTGGCGCGGCTGTCCCATTATACAGCGACCGACCCCAGCCACTTTCAGAACCACGTCCTGTTTACAAACTACCAGTTCTACGTGTCCGAGTTCGAGAACTACGCGCGCGAACAGCTGGCCGATCCGGACAGCGGTTACACAAGCTTTGTCTCGACCGGCAATGTCGAGATCACCACACCCGATGCCGCCCTGGAGCAACCGCTGAAGCTGCCCCAGATGCCGACATACCACCTGAAGCGCGCAGACGGTTCCGGCATCACTCTGGTCAATATCGGTGTCGGCCCTTCCAACGCCAAAACCGCCACTGACCACATCGCGGTTCTGCGGCCCCATGCATGGCTTATGGTCGGTCACTGCGCCGGATTGCGGAATACGCAGGCGTTGGGGGATTTCGTGCTGGCACATGCCTACCTGCGCGAGGACAAGGTGCTGGATGACGACCTGCCGGTCTGGGTGCCGATCCCGCCGCTGGCGGAAGTGCAGGTCGCGCTGGAGCGGGCTGTTGCCGAAGTCACCGAACTGGAAGGGTACGAGCTAAAGCGCATCATGCGCACCGGCACCGTTGCATCTGTCGACAACCGAAACTGGGAACTGCGCGACCAGTCCGGACCGGTTCAGCGTCTTAGCCAGTCTCGGGCCATCGCGCTGGATATGGAAAGCGCCACCATTGCCGCCAATGGCTATAGGTTCCGGGTTCCCTACGGCACTTTGCTGTGCGTGTCAGACAAACCCCTGCACGGAGAATTAAAGCTTCCCGGCATGGCTTCGGACTTCTATACAACGCAGGTAAGCCGCCATCTGGCCATTGGCATTCGTGCGATGGAGCACCTGCGCGGCATGCCGTTGGAGCGTCTGCACAGCCGGAAATTGCGTTCTTTTGACGAAACGGCCTTCCTCTGACGCAAAAAAGCAACGTTTTCCCCATATTTTTAGGGTTTTCCGCGCTACTATTCGTTGTGTTCCAACACAATATCCCGTTACAGTTACGCGGTGAGGCCCAAGAGATCGGGCACGTTAAGGAGACCAAGAAATGGCAAAGCCTATGACAAAGACTCAGCTGGTTGCTGCTCTCGCTGAGGAAATGGGGACCGATAAGAAATCCGCGAACTCCGCGCTGGAGGCCATCACAGGCCTGATTACCCGCGAAGTTTCGGCCGGTGGCGCAGTAACCCTGCCCGGCGTCGGCAAAATCTACTGCCGTGAGCGCCCCGAGCGTCAGGTCCGCAACCCGGCCACTGGTGAGACATTCACCAAAGAGGCCGACAAGGTTGTGAAAATGACCATTGCGAAGGCGCTGAAGGACAGCGTGAACGGCTGATCGGATCACCGATGAAGATTCAAAGGGGTCGCGTTTTCGCGGCCCTTTTTTTGTGCTGGCACCTGTAAGCTCCCACCGGGTTCAAGACCTGTCCTGGTCTCGCATGCTCACCACCAAGCAGTCATCGGATTTGAACCGGCGCGGTATCATCGCGACCGGTGTTTTTGGCGTGGACCTCTTTGTGTGCGCAAGACCCTCCCTATATCCCGTTTTATGAAACAAGAAATTTCTTTCACCCGGCTCACCCAGATCTCGACCCCAGAAATACTGGCTCATATGAAGAACCCGCGACTTGCGGAACACATGCCCCTGCTGACGCAGGACTGGGATGAAGAGACTGTCAATGAGTTCGTGAAGGCGAAAGAGGCCTATTGGACCCGTGATGGACTTGGCCATTGGGCCTTTCTGCACGGTGGCGACTATGTGGGATGGGGCGGCTTTCAAAAAGAGGGCGAAGAGTGGGATTTCGGCCTGGTCCTGAAACCCGGCGCATTTGGATTGGGGGTCAGAATAACAAGACAAGCCATGGAGTTTGCAAAATCCGACGAACGGATACCGTCGGTGACATTCTTGCTGCCGCCCTCACGCAAGAAACTTGGCGCACTTAGAAAACTGGGCGCGTGTCCCGTAGGCGAAGTTGATTACGGTGGCGAGAAGTTCCTCAAATACCGTCTCAATACCGACGCAAGCTAGCGCTCGAAGGCGGAAAGACTTTGCCTTTACAAAAAAGGGCCCCGAAATCGGGGCCCTTTTCCTGATTGTTGTTTGAAAACCAATCAGTGAACTGTCTCAACCTTGTGGAAGTCCAGATCACGATCTTCGGGCATGGAATCGATGCTCAGCACCTCATTGCGCTTGGCGAGCAGGATATAGACCACACAGGCCAGATAGAGACCCACCACGACCGCGCCGATCCACTGGATCTGCAGCCACTGGCTCTGGAACAGCAGGGTCAGGACGAACAGCAACGCCACGTTGCCCGCCACGTAAGCCGCCTTGCCGAACCTTTCGACTGTCATGTTCAGATTGTCGGTATAGAGTCTAATCAACGAGTCCAGCGAGTTGATGACGAAGGTCACGCCCACGATCACCATCGCGATGTTGGTCACGCCTGCGGTGCTGATGCCGTTCAGGTGGTAGTAGTAGAGAACGGTGAACCAGATCGCCAACGGGATCGACGGAAAGATCAGCAGCGCGGCCAACAGTTGCCACGTGGTCAGACCGCCGACAAAGCGCGAAGTGAACTGGCCAATCATAATCGACCATGCGAACCACCAGAACAGGTAGAAGGCGTGATAGTCGGTCAGCGGCAGGACGAACTTGTGCAGGTTAGCGAAATACGCACTGATGTTGCTGCCAGTATCAACGAACCCGGTCATACCCATACCGGCCGCCGCCCACATCCCCAGGATCAGAGCCAGGAACAGGAAGGTCGATCCCACCGACAGGATACGCACGTATTTCAGATCGGTCGACGAATAGGCCGCCGCCAGAATCACCACGAACACGATGATGTAGAAGGTGGTGACCACGGATTCGCCATCTCCGACCTCGGGCAGGTAGCCGGGCAGGTAGATCAGGAACAGGCTGGCGGTGAAAGCACAGGTGCCGATGATGACCACGTTGTTGATCAGCTTGACCAGCGGGATCTCAAAGAACTTCACACGCGGTTCGATGACGCAGAAATAGAACGCGGTCAGGAAGTAGAAGGCCCAGATCAGAAAGCCCCAGAACCCGAATTCGATCGCCAGCGGGTTGGCGAATGCATAGGCCGGGTCTTCGGCATAGCCCTCGAACTCGGTCAGAGGGAACATGATCAGGCCGACATCCAGCCCGGATGTGAACAGGATCGCGATAAACGTGAACAGGTGGACAGGCGTCACGCCGACGCAGCGCAGGTTCCACCATTTCACGACGAAGAAAGCGACCAGGCCCAAGGCCAGCAGGACGCCAAAAGATAAGATGTATTCCAGGAACACCGACAAACCTCCCTTGATTGGTCAGATTTGGCGCGAATAACTTTAATTGGCTGGTCAATCAATAAAAACGAAAACCCAAGAATTCTTGCACGGCACATGTGGCTTTTTTGACGCTGAACCCCCGCAGCGCTTGCGGCCTGATCGGAATTCGGCAACAGTCCCGGCGTTCCGGGATGGAGGTTTCATGGATCTGCGCGCCATAGCCATGGGGCTGACATTTGCCCTGATCTGGTCGTCGGCCTTTTCCTCGGCGCGGATCATTGTTGCCGATGCTTCACCGCTGTTTTCACTGGCCCCGAGGTTCCTGTTATCCGGCATCATCGGGGTGGCGATTGCGCGATCCATGGGACAAAGCTGGCATCTGACAAGGGACCAATGGCGGGCGACCATTTTGTTCGGAGTTTGCCAAAATGCCCTTTATTTGGGTCTGAATTTTTATGCCATGCAAACGGTCGAAGCCTCGGTTGCCGCGATCATCGCCTCGACAATGCCGTTGCTGGTTGCCGTCGCGGGTTGGTTGTTCTTCCGGGAAAAACTGCGACCCATGGGAATTGTCGGGCTGCTGGCTGGTTTCTTCGGCGTCGCCCTGATCATGAGCAGCAGGATCAACGCCGGTGTCGATATGTTTGGCGTGATGCTGTGCGGGATCGGCGCCCTGGCCCTGACCTTCGCGACACTGGCGGTCCGCGGTGCAACATCGGGCGGGAACTTCATGATGGTCGTCGGGTTGCAGATGTTTGTCGGCTCAGCCGTACTGTTTGTGGCTGCGCCATTCTTTGAGACGATCTATATCCATCCAACTCTGCCCCTGCTTCTTGCGTTCACCTACACCACCCTTGCCCCCGGGCTGCTGGCGACCTTGATCTGGTTCATGTTGCTGAACAGAATCGGTGCTGTCCGGGCCGCGACCTTTCACTTCCTGAACCCGGTGTTCGGTGTCGCAATTGCTGCACTGTTGCTTGGTGAAAAGCTCGGGCCCATGGATGCGGTCGGAGTAGGCATTACCACGCTGGGGATTTTAGCTGTTCAGCTATCCAGACAACCGGTTCAGCGCAGCAAAGCCTCGACCTGACTCAATAGTTTCCGCGAGTCAGGCCGCACATTCGACCCAAACGTGGCGACAACCTCTCCTGACGGGTCGATAAGGATCTTGTTGAAGTTCCAACTGGGGACAAAGCCCGTCCGCGCGGCGACAGTCTTGTAGAATGGATGCGCATCAGGCCCTTTGACCGGCGTTATCTCGGTCATTGGCAGGGTCAGGTCATAGTTCAACTCGCAGAACCGCTTTACCTCTGCCGTGGAGCCCAGTTCCTGTTTGAACGAATCTGACGGGACGGCCAGAACCACCAGCCCACGTTCCGCGTAAGTGTCATGAATCTTTTGCAGGCCCGCATACTGCCCTGTGAACCCGCATCGGGACGCGGTATTCACGATCAGAACCGGCTGGCCTCGCCAGTCTTCAATAGACAACGTGCCGCCGTCGATCGAATCAAATTCGCCAGTCAAAGGCGCAGCTTGCACCGCGCGGGCGATCAACAGCAAGGCGAATAGCAGAAGCAGTCTGAACATGGCGGCACCTCCTTTACTGAGAACTACGTGCCCGCCTGGCAACCGGATCACATGCACGAGCGCGCGAGATGGCTGAAATATGATTTTGCTTTTTGCCTCGTTATGCCCAAATAGAAGGCCAAGTCGCGTCAAAAACCGGAGGAGCCATGACCCGCTATACCAAAGACCCCGAGGCCATCGCCGCTCTGTCACCCGAAGAATACCACGTCACGCAGCGCAGCGGTACCGAACGCCCCGGCACCGGCAAGTATCTGGGCAACAAGGAGCCCGGGATTTACGTTGATATCGTCTCGGGAGAGCCATTGTTCGCTTCGACCCACAAATACGAATCCGGCTGCGGCTGGCCCAGTTTCACGAAGCCCATCATCCACGAACACGTGGAAGAGTTTCGGGACGCCACCCTCGGCATGATCCGTACCGAGGTGCGCTCGAAACACGGTGATAGCCATCTGGGGCATGTATTTCCTGACGGTCCGCGCGAACATGGCGGGCTGCGCTATTGCATAAACTCAGCCGCGCTGCGGTTCATTCATCGTGACGAGATGGAGACCGAAGGCTATGGCGAATATTTGATCCATGTGGAGGACATCTGATGACTGAAGAACGCGCCGTACTTGCCGGGGGATGCTTCTGGGGCATGCAGGATCTGATCCGCAAACTTCCCGGCGTTTCCCGCACCCGTGTCGGATATACGGGCGGTGACGTGCCCAACGCCACCTACCGCAATCATGGCACCCATGCCGAAGGGATCGAAATCTGGTTCGATCCTGCACAAACATCTTACCGCACTTTACTGGAGTTCTTTTTCCAGATCCACGATCCCACGACGGTGAACCGTCAGGGAAACGACCTCGGGATGAGCTATCGTTCGGCTATCTACTATGCCGACGACAATCAGAAACAGGTCGCGCTGGACACGATTGCCGATGTGAATGCCAGTGGCCTATGGCCCGGCAAAGTCGTGACCGAGGTTGCGCCCGTCGGAGATTTCTGGGAAGCGGAGCCAGAGCATCAGGACTATCTGGTCCGCATCCCGAACGGGTATACCTGCCACTTTCCGCGCCAGGAGTGGGTTCTGCCCAAACGCGCGGATGCGGCCGAGTAAACGGCGACCTGCCCCGACCCTCTATGAATTCGAAGGGGGGCTAGCCAGTGGCCACTCGTGGGCGGCCACTTGCCTCGACCGTCACAAGGGCTTCGACAAACACATCCTGCGCCTCGATGCGCGCGGTCTTGATGTCCCTGTCGACAATGACCCGGATATCTTCAGCCCCGGCTTCGCGGACTGCGGATTCGGCTTCTTCCTTCAAAACAGCTTCCAACAGCGCCAAAGCCTGATCTGACGCCGCAAAATCCTGTGGCCCACTGTCCAGATGCACGCGATATCGCCCCTCGGCAGGCGAGGTTACGGTGCCCGAGCGCCGCAAAGTCAGCCGCCCGACAACCGCACCGATGGCATTTGCGACGCCGGTATGCTCGGGCAGGATCATACGGCATCGCAACCGCTCCCCGACGGCCGGATAGTAGCTGGGTGCCGAAGCGCCAAGGCCCACGACATCGACATTCAAAGCCGTATCCAGAGACAACAGGCCACGATGCCCTGCCAGGCCGCGCCGGGTCAGTACATGACGGGCCAGGTCCTGAGGAGGAACCCCAAAACCATGCCCTTCTTCCGCAAAAGCAGTCTCTAACAAGGTCAAACTGGTCTGTTCGGTCAATTGATCCACGATCATGCCGGCTAGCTGTTCCGGAGACTTCGCCAGAACATCACCCGACCCCACCCTCTTGCGGGACACAAGTTCCAGCGCCTTGCGGGCAGCACTTGAATCCCAGGCATCGACCCGGCCCAGAACATGGCTGGCATCCGAAGGCGTGACGCCCGAGACCTGAACAAGCCCGCGGTCCACCAGCCGCGTCAGCGCGCCGTTGTCCATTCTGGTCCGCAACAGGCTGCTCAGTGGCAAAACCTGGTCACCAAGCCGCTCCAGCAAGGTATTCTCGCGCGGCCCGACCTCATCAGCGCGCATCCCTGAAACCCTTCGGGCGAACCGTGTATCAAACTCACCCACCGTTGTTGCCCGCAGTTGCTCGTCCAGCGCGGCATGCACGACTTCGGGCGCTTCCGACGCGATCAGAGAAACCGGCAGCACCCGCCGCGGCCCCAGGAATACGCCGCCGCCCAAGCCTTCAGTAACCACGTGAACCTGGCTGTCACCGCCCAATCCATGGGTCCGCATCGCCACTGCCTCGACCATGGTGCGGAAACCGCCCACCTGCGCCCCGGCCGGATCAATCGCAGGCTTGCCGTCCCGGATCAAAGCCACATCCGTCGTGGTCCCGCCAATATCAGAGACAAGCGCATTCTCGACCCCGGTCAGCCAGCGTGCCCCCACAATCGAAGCCGCCGGGCCGCTGAGGATCGTCTCGATCGGGCGTTCACGCGCCTGCTCGGCACTCATCAGCGCACCATCACCGCGCACCACCATCATCGGGGCCGTGATGCCCAGCTCGTGCAACCTGTCCTGTGCCCGGCCGATCAGGCGGTCGATCATACCAATCAATCGCGCGTTCAGAACGGCGGTCACCGCCCGTTTCGGGCCGTTCAGCCTGGCCGACAGGTGATGGGAACACGTGACCGGTGCCCCTGTCTTCTCCGCAATAATCCGCGCTGCTTCCAGCTCATGCGCCGGGTTGCGTGTGGCGAATTGCGAAGCAACGGCAAAGCCGGATATCCCTTTATGAGAGTCTAAAAATGCCTCAAGCGCCGCAATATCCAGCGGCGCAGCTTCGCCACCGGCATGGCTGTGGCCACCGGAAATCACAAGCGCCGGGTCGCCTTTCAGCGCATCCTTCAGCCCGTGCTTTTCCAGATCACTGTCCTTGAAGCCGATATACACAAGCGCAACACGCCCGCCTTGCCCTTCAACCAAGGCGTTCGTGGCCAGGGTGGTCGACAGCGACGCCATCGATATCTGGTCGGGTGAAACCCGCGCCTCGTCCAACACGGACGAAATCGCCCTGCCCACACCAATCGCCAGGTCCGCCCGTGTTGTCAGGGACTTGGCCGAGGCAATCACCTCTTTCTCATCCCGGATCAGCACCGCATCCGTGTAGGTTCCGCCTGTATCCACCCCCAAAGCCAGCGCCATCGGGTCCTCCATCTGTTCGCTGACAAAGGGTCTAGCGGTTTGCGCCGTCACGTCCAGCCTGTTTGCGGCATTTACGACAGCCGTTTTACCGCCCAGCGCGCCGCGTCGGCCACTGCCGGATCAGGGTCGTCCGTCAGCGCCTGCGCGGCTCTGCACAGTTCTGCATTGCCCGAATTGCCGATGGCATACAGCACATTGCGCACGAACCGGTCGCGACCAATCCGCTTGATGGGCGAGCCGGAAAACTTCTCCCGAAACGCGGCATCATCCAGTGCCACAAGATCAGTTAACGCAGGCGCCTTGAGGTCATCCCGGGCCGCATACCGAATGTCACTGGCCGCCACCGCGAATTTGTTCCACGGACACGCCGCAAGACAATCATCGCATCCATAGATCCTGTTGCCCAATTTGCCGCGCAACTCTTCCTCGACCGGACCTTTGTGCTCGATTGTCAGATACGAGATACAGCGCCGCGAATCCAAAAGGTACGGGACAGGAAACGCGTCGGTTGGGCAACTATCCAGACAGGCCCGGCACGACCCGCAGCGGTCAATCTCCGCTGGATCGGCCGGCAAGTCCAATGTCGTGAAAACAGACCCTATGAAGGCCCAATTGCCCCAATCCCGACTAACCAGATTGGTGTGTTTTCCCTGCCAACCCATTCCCGCAGCCTGACCAAGTGCCTTTTCCGGCACAGGTGCTGTATCGACAAACACTTTCACGTCGCCTCCGGCCTCGGCAATCAGCCAGCGCGCCAGTCGTTTCAGACGCTTTTTGACCAGATCATGATAGTCCTTGTTCTGAGCATAGACCGAGATCGCCGCTTTTTCGGGATAGTTCAGAATTTCGGTCGGATCATGTTCGGGCGCGTAGCTTTCGGCCAGCATTATCACCGACCGGGCCTCGGGCCACAAAACCGCCGGATCACCACGCCAATGAGTGCGCTCTGCCATCCATCCCATCTGCCCATGATATCCGGCCTGCAGAAACGCTTCCAACCGGTCCGGAACCTGCGGCACGTCCCAGGGCCTGCAAATCCGACAGGACACAAAGCCCTCGCTTAACGCCTGGGCGACCAGCTTTTCTTTCAAACCCAATCCGTTCTTCATCTGGCCAAAAATATCCTCGGGGGTGAATTGGCCCGACGGGCCAAGAGGGGGCGGAAGGCCCCCTGCGCCCCGACCCTATCAGAAATCCAGATCTGCGTAATGGGGCGGAGGCCGGAAACCCGGCACCTGATCAGCCAGGATGGACCGGAACGCCGGTCGCGATTTGATCTTGGCATACCAGTCCCTGACCGTCTGGCTGCGATTCCAGTCCACGTCCGAGATATAGTCCAATGCCGACAGATGCGCGGCAGCGGCGAAATCCGCCAGCGTCATCTGATCCCCGGCCAGCCAGCGGCGTTGATCCAGCAACCATGTCATGTAGTCCAGATGGTACTTGATTGCGCGCGCACCTTCCTTGACGCGCTTGCTGTCCGGATAGCCTTCCCCGGTCACTTTCTTGTTGACCCGCTCGTACACCAGTTTCGATGTCACCTCGTGATGAAACTTGTCATCAAACCAGCCGACCAGACGCCTTACTTCATAGCGCGCTTCGGGCGTTTTGGGCATCAGCGCGGGTTCGGGGCGGGTTTCCTCGATATACTCGCAAATCGCCGCACTTTCCGACATCACCTGCCCGTCCAGGCGCAATACGGGAACCTTTCCTGCGGGGTTTCGGCGCAGAAAATCCGGATCTTTCTCCCAGTACCGTTCCTCAACCAGTTCCACTTCGATTTTCTTCTCTGCCAGCGACAGACGAACCTTGCGGCAATAGGGGGACAGGGGAACGTGAAACAGGCGCGCCATGAGCTTCCAATCAAAGCAGTGAATACAACCAAGCTTTAGCCTTGAGCAGCCTTGGGTTTCAATCCTCGAAACAATCCGCGCGACCATCTGCGCGGATGGTGGCCGCTCCGTCCCGTATCGCGGCAGCCCGGCGGCGCGTGCGAACCGACGGATCCGCAACGGATCTGTTCCTGGGCGAAGGCAGAATTGCAGCGATCCGCGCGGCCTGAACCGGCGTCAAATTAGCGGCAGATACGTTGAAATGCGTTTGCGCGGCAGCCTCGACCCCGAAAACCCCGTTCCCGGTCTCAGCAACATTCAGATAAACCTCAAGAATGCGCTGCTTGCTCCAGAACAGTTCGACAACCGGCGTGATCGAGGTTTCAAGCGCCTTGCGCACCCAACTGCGTCCTTGCCAAAGGAACACGTTCTTGACGACCTGCTGCGAAATGGTCGACGCGCCGCGTGCGCCCCCATCTTCCAGCGCGTCCCGGATGGCCTCGATGTCAAAGCCCCAGTGCAGACAGAAATTCGCGTCCTCTGCAGCGACGACCGATCGCGCCATCACCGGGGAAATCTTTTCGATCGGAACCCAGTCGCGCTCAACTTTGCCCAACCGGCGCCACTCGGACCAGATTGTATGCGTAATCGGTGGGTTGACGACCGAATAGAGCAGCACAAGACCGACCACAAACGCGACACAGGCCAACAACCCACGTGTCAGCCAGCGGCGAATCCGCGATATCGATAGCTTCTTTGACTTTGTTGCCTTTGATTTCTTACCACGCGTTCCGCGCGCTGCTTTTTTTGCCATACCCTTGCTATACGACGCATGAGGCGCGTTTGGAACGGGCTAAATTTCAGCCCCTGTGCCATATGCATGCAAAGGAAAACCCTGCGTGTTTGTGGAAACACGCAGGGTTTTGACCTTGTTTAGGGTCTGTTTACTCCGCCGGAACTGCTGCGATCTCTTCGCTCAGCGGATGGCTGAGTTTATTCAGCATTTCCTTCGGGCACACCTGCAGGAAGTTGGCCTTTTCGACATCCCAGTGTTGCAGGATATCCGCTGCTTTGCGGCTTCCGGTCTCGGCTGCGTGCCGTTTGATCAGCGTTTGCAACTGATCTACCCAGTGGCTCACCGTGACCGGACAGGTGACAAGTGTCTCCATGTTCATCAGAAGCTGCGCCTGACCGTCAGGATCGTACAGATAGGCCATCCCTCCGGTCATACCGGCACCAAAATTTGCACCGATAGAACCAAGGATCACGGCAACGCCGCCGGTCATGTATTCACAGCCGTTGGACCCGCACCCTTCGATGACCACCTTGGCACCCGAGTTCCGAACCGCAAACCGCTCACCCGCGCGGCCGGCCGCAAACAGGTGACCGTCGGTTGCGCCGTACAGGACAGTGTTGCCGATAATAGTGTTATCATCCGCTTTCAGCGGGCTGATCTGCGGCGGACGCACCACGATCGTGCCGCCCGACAGACCTTTGCCAACATAGTCGTTGGCATCACCCGACACTTCCAGCTTCAGACCCGGAGCCGCAAAGGCCCCCAAGGACTGACCGGCCGATCCCTGCAATTTCACGTGAAGATGGTCCGGCTGGAAAGTGTTTCGCATCCCGAAATTCTGCACGATATGACTGGAGACACGGGTGCCCACGGTTCTGTGCGTGTTCTGGATGGCGTAGGACAGCTGCATCTTCTCGCCGTCTCTCAGGAACCGCGCCGCGTCGCGGACAATTTCGGCGTCCAGTGTATCCGGCACTGCGTTCCGATCCTTGTCGCGGTCATACACGATGTCATGCGCACCATCGACCGTGATCAAAAGCGGATTGAGGTCCAGATCGTCCAGATGCGCCGAACCACGACTGACCTGCGCCAGCAGATCAGCCCGGCCAATGATGTCATCCACGGACCGCGCGCCCAGGCTGGCGAGGATTTCGCGAACTTCCTGTGCGTAGAAGGTAATCAGATTCACAACCTTGTCCGCGTTACCCGTGAATTTGGCGCGCAGGCTTTCGTCCTGTGTGCACACACCAACGGGGCAGGTATTCGACTGGCACTGACGCACCATGATACAGCCCATCGCGATCAGGGCGGCAGTGCCGATACCATATTCCTCGGCCCCCATCATCGCGGCCATGACAATGTCGCGTCCGGTCCGAAGGCCGCCATCGGTCCGCAGCGTGACGCGGTCGCGCAGGTTGTTCATCGCCAGAACCTGATGCGCCTCGGTCAGACCCATCTCCCACGGCAGACCGGCATATTTGATGCTGGTCGCAGGTGAGGCACCCGTGCCGCCGTTGTGACCCGAAATAAGGATGATATCCGCTTTTGCCTTGGCCACACCGGCGGCAATCGTGCCAACACCCGAGGACGCAACCAGCTTGACCGTCACCTTGCAGCGCGGGTTGATCTGTTTCAGGTCATAGATCAACTGCGCCAGATCCTCGATCGAGTAGATGTCGTGATGCGGCGGCGGCGAGATCAGCGTCACGCCCTTGGTCGAATGACGCAGGCGCGCAATCAGGTCGGTGACCTTCATGCCTGGCAATTGACCGCCCTCACCGGGTTTCGCACCCTGGGCGACTTTGATCTCCAATTCTTCACACTGGTTCAGGTATTCGGCGGTCACACCAAAACGGCCCGAGGCCACCTGTTTGATCTTGGCCGACGGGTTGTCGCCATTGGGCTCCGGCACGAAATGCGCCGGATCTTCGCCGCCTTCACCCGAGTCCGACTTGGCGCCAATCCGATTCATCGCCACGTTCAGCGTCTTGTGTGCCTCAGGGCTGAGTGCGCCCAGCGACATGCCCGGCGTGACAAAGCGTTTGCGGATCGAAGTGATCGATTCCACCTCTTCAATCGGGATCGGCTTGCCGAGTGGTTTGAAATCCATCAGGTCGCGCAGATGGATTGGCGGATTGGACTGCATCTTGGCCGAATACTGCTTCCACAGCTCATATGAGGCTCTGTTACAGGCCATTTGCATCATATGCATCGAGGTCGCTTCCCAAGCATGGGTCTCACCCGACTTGCGCGCCTTGTAGAAACCGCCGATTGGCAACACATCCAGACCGCTGTCCCAGCCTTTGGCGTGAATCTCCTCGGCCTTGACCCGGATACCATGCACGCCGATGCCCGAGATGCGGCTGGTCATGCCGGGGAAGTATTCGGCCACCATGGCGCGGGACAGTCCCACCGCCTCGAAATTCAGACCGCCACGATACGACGACACCACCGAAATGCCCATCTTGGCCATGATCTTGAGCAGGCCCTGGTCAATTGCCTCGCGGAATCGCGCAACATTTTCGGTCAGCGTGCCATCCAGCAAGCCACGTTCGATCCGGTCGGCCAGCGAATCCTCGGCCAGATATGCATTGACCACGGTGGCGCCACATCCGATCAGCACGGCAAAATAGTGCGGGTCGATGCATTCCGCCGACCGCACATTCAGCGAGCAGAACGTCCGCAAGCCTTGACGGATCAGGTGAGAGTGCACGGCGCTGGTGGCCAGGATCATCGGCATCGCCACCTTGCCCGGACCGGAATACTGATCCGTCAGGACCAGATGCCCGGCGCCCGAGCGCACGGCTTCTTCAGCTTCGGCTCTGACACGGGCCAAAGCGTCGCCCAGCGCACCTTCGCCTGGTTCAAACGAACAGTCGATCTCGGCCAGGGTCGCATTGAAATTTTCTGCCAGCTTCTCCCATTGCGTGTTCCCGACAAAGGGGCTTTCCAGCACAATGATCTCGGTCTGGCTGCTGTCTTCGTCCAGCACGTTCTTGAGGTTGCCAAACCGCGTTTTCAGCGACATCACGCGATATTCGCGAAGCGAGTCGATGGGCGGGTTGGTCACCTGGCTGAAATTCTGACGGAAGAAATGGCTGAGCGGGCGGTATTGCCTGGACAGCACTGCCGAGGGTGTATCGTCACCCATCGAGGCCAGCGCCTCTTTCCCGTCCTCGGCCATTGGTGCCAGAATCTGCTCCAGTTCCTCGACCGAATACCCGGCCGCGATCTGCCGCTTGCGCAGTTCCTCGCCGGTGAACAACGGACGTTCGGTGACGCCTGCCAAAGTGGCATCAAGATCGTTGATCTTGCCGACCCACTCGCCAAACGGCAGCGCGCGGGCCAGTTTGTTCTTGATCTGAGTGTCGCGGAACAGTTTGCCCTTTTTCATGTCCACGGCCAGCATCTGCCCGGGACCCAACGCACCTTTT
Source organism: Ruegeria sp. D1(2025) (assembly GCF_056536425.1). Lineage (NCBI taxonomy): Bacteria > Pseudomonadati > Pseudomonadota > Alphaproteobacteria > Rhodobacterales > Roseobacteraceae > Ruegeria > Ruegeria sp. D1(2025). The sequence goes on from NZ_JBQFPO010000019.1 coordinate 29,380, forward strand.
TCGACCACGGTCGCCTCGTTGATCGACACCATGCCGGCCTCGGACCCGGCGATGACCAGACCATCGCCCGTCACCACATAGCGCATCGGGCGCAACCCGTTCCGATCCAGACCGGCGCAGACCCAGCGGCCATCAGTCATGGCCAGCGCGGCAGGGCCGTCCCAAGGCTCCATCACCGAGTTGCAGTAGGAATACATGTCGCGCCATGCCTGCGGCAGTTCGACCGCCTGCTTGGACCAGCTTTCAGGCACCAGCATGGTTTTCGCCATCGGGGCCGAGCGGCCCGCGCGCACCAGAACCTCAAAAACAGAGTCTAATGCAGCCGAATCCGACGATCCGCCTGCAATGATCGGCTTGATGTCTTCGGCATAGTCGCCAAAGGTGCCGCTGGCCATGCGGATCTCATGGCTTTTCATCCAGTTGATGTTGCCCTTCAGCGTGTTGATCTCGCCATTGTGGGCCAGCATGCGGAAGGGTTGGGCCAGCCACCATTGCGGGAAGGTGTTGGTGGAATAGCGCTGGTGGTAGATCGCGAACGCCGATTCAAAACGCTCGTCCATCAGATCGGGATAGAAGACTGCAACCTGTTCGGCCAGCATCATGCCCTTGTAGATGATCGAGCGGCAAGACAGCGAGGCCAGGTACAGGCCGGAAATCCCAGCCGCCATTGCCGCCTTTTCGATGCGGCGACGGATCACGTACAGTTCACGCTCGAACGTCTCTTCGTCCACGCCCTTGGAATTTGATATCAGGATCTGTTCGATCTCGGGCCGTGTCGCGTTGGCTTTGTCACCCAGACAAGTCACGTCAACCGGCACGTGACGCCAACCATAGATGTAATAGCCCATGCGCAGAACTTCGGTTTCCACGATGGTCCGGCAACGCTCCTGCGCGCCGAAATCAGTACGCGGCAGAAAGACCTGACCAACGGCGATCAGTTCGCTCAGGTTGGGCTCGTGACCGGTGCGCCGAATTTGGTCATAGAAGAATTGAACCGGGATCTGCACATGGATACCCGCGCCGTCACCCGTTTTGCCGTCGGCATCCACGGCGCCGCGGTGCCAGATCGCCTTGAGCGCATCGATTCCGGCATCCACAACCTTGCGGCTTTTCTTGCCGTCAACGGAAACAACAAGGCCGACACCGCAGGAAGAATGCTCTTCTTCCTCGGAATAGAGACCGTTTTCCGCCAGCCATTTGCGTTTGGCCTCTTCGGCCCGCACCCAATCGGCATCATATTTGGTCATTGATTGTCTCCTTCTTCCGGCTGGGCAAACATGGCTTCGACCTCGGCTGTGGTCATTTGCTTGCGCTCGCCTGCAAACGCGTACCCATCGGGCTTTTTGTCGATAAAAAGTTCCAGTTGCAGCTTGTGGCCCGTATCTTCGAACAGGCCCGCCGCCATCTGTGTATGTCCGTGCAACTCGCCCGGCAGGGTGATCCGGTACCAAAGTGCCGAACCGCAATCCGCGCAGAAGGCACGCTCGGCCCAGTCGGACGATGCATAAGTCTTTACAGGCCCCAATGCCGCGTAACCGGATTCAGCCTGAAAAGTCATCAGCATCGAACTGGTCCAACGGCGGCATTGATCGCAGTGGCATGCGCCCAGCGATTCCTTCGCCGGAGTAGCGGTCACTGTGACCGCGCCGCACATACATTGGCCTTGCAATTCGGGCATTCTGACCCTCCTGTCGCTGGGCTTTCGGGTTATTCGGCTGCGACGGCAGCCCTGCTGTTGAAACGCTCGATAATCGCGTCGGCGCAGTCGCGGCCATCCCGGATCGCCCATACGACCAGCGAGGCACCGCGTACGATGTCTCCGATGGCATAGACGCCGTCCATCTCGGTCTCACCTGTCTGGAACGCGGCCTTGACGGTGCCCCAGCGGGTTACGGGCAGGTCGGGCTGACCAAACAGTGTGGGCAGGTCTTCAGGTTCGAACCCCAGCGCCTTGATGACCAGATCGGCCTCTTCGACATAGTCTGCGCCTTCGATCACTTCGGGGGCCTGACGGCCCGAAGCATCAGGTTGACCCAGACGCATCTTCTGCACCATCACGCCAGAGACCTTGTCGTCACCGGTAAAGCCTTTGGGTGCGCTGAGCCACTCGAACACCACGCCTTCTTCCTCGGCATTCTGGGTTTCGCGTTGCGATCCCGGCATATTGGCCCGGTCGCGGCGATAGAGACATTTGACCGAGGTCGCGCCCTGACGGATCGATGTGCGCACACAATCCATTGCGGTATCCCCACCGCCAATGACCACGACTTTCTTGCCGCCGGCGTTCAGACGACCGTTGTCAAAATCTTCGACCGCGTCGCCAAAGCTCTTGCGGTTCGAGGCAGTCAGGAAGTCGATGGCTTTCTCGATCCCGCCCAGACCACTGCCCGGCATGGAAAGATCACGGGACTTGTAAACGCCGGTCGCGATGATCACGGCGTCATGCTTGGCGCGGATTTCTTCGAATTTGTCCGCATCAACGTCACAGTTCAGCTCGAATGCGACACCACCGTCGGCCAGCAGATCATTGCGGCGCTGAACGATGTCCTTTTCCAGCTTGAAACCCGGGATACCGTACATCAACAGGCCCCCGGCCCGGTCATAACGATCATAAACCGTCACTTGAACACCTGCACGGCGCAGCATGTCGGCTGCAGCCAAGCCACCGGGGCCACCACCAATGATTCCGACACTTTCGCTGCGCTCGGCGCCCGGCGCGACCGGCTTTACCCAGCCTTTGTCCCAGGCCGTGTCAGTGATGTATTTTTCGATTGTCCCGATGGTGACCGTTCCGTGGCCGGATTGTTCAATCACGCAATTACCTTCACACAGGCGGTCCTGCGGGCAGATTCGGCCGCAGATTTCTGGGAAGGTATTGGTCGCCTGGCTGGTCTGGTAGGCCTCTTCCAGGCGCCCGGTAGCAGTCAGGTGCAGCCAATCCGGAATATTGTTGTGCAGCGGACAATGCGACTGACAATAGGGAACACCGCACTGGCTGCAGCGACTGGCCTGCTCGACCGCCTTTTCGGCAGCAAACTCGGCATAAATCTCGGAAAAGTCTTCCTTGCGGTCATCAGCGGCACGCTTTTTGGGCATGACGCGGTCGATCTGCACAAATTTCAGCATCGGTTGCTTGGCCACGGGTCGGACTCCATGAATTGGCTAGGTCGGTTTTCTTTAAGAGATCGCAGGTTGGATGAAAAGTCAATTGTACTGACCTATTTTAAGAAATTCGCACGCAGTGGTGAAAAAATTCTGGGAATTTGTCATATTTTAGAACCGATTCGGACCTATCTGCCTGCTTTTCTTTTCTTCATCACGCTTATACCCATTGTTCATAACGAAAACACGGCAGCGTCACGGCGGGCGGATGAGCATTTTTCAATTGATTCTTGCGGCGATTATTCAGGGAATAACCGAATTTCTGCCGGTTTCCTCTTCGGGGCACCTGATCCTGCTGCCCAGCCTTACCGGGCTAAATGATCAGGGCCTGGCCATCGATGTGGCCGTGCATGTCGGTACATTGGGCGCTGTTGTTCTGTATTTCTGGACAGATGTTAAACAGGCCTTCGCCGGACTTCCCCGAGCACTAAGCGGTCGACTTGATACGCCGCAATCCAGGCTGGCCGCCGGGCTGATCATTGCGACGATCCCGACGGTCATGGTTGGCGCTGTCCTCTACCTGACCGGTCTCAGCCAAAGCCTTCGGTCCATCGCCGTGATCGGCTGGACCATGCTTGGATTTGGGTTGTTGCTGTACTGGATGGACCAAAAAGGACCTCAGTCCAAACACGCCGGTGACTGGAGCCTGCGGGATGCGGCGATCATGGGGTTGTGGCAGGTGCTGGCCCTGATCCCGGGCACATCAAGATCCGGGATCACGATCACGGGCGCACGCCAACTTGGCTACACGCGGGAAGATGGCGCACGGATCGCCATGCTAATGTCGATCCCAACGATCCTTGCCTCGGGGACACTATTGTCCGTGGACGTGGTCCGAAACGCGGACGCGCAACTGGCCAAAGACGGCGCGATTGCGGCGGCCTTCGCGTTCTTTTCCGCGCTCCTTGCCCTCAGCCTCATGATGCGCCTTTTGCGCAGCGTCAGCTTTACGCCATACGTCATCTATCGCGTTTTTCTGGGCGTCATACTGCTGACAATCGCCTACAGTTGATCAGATCCGCAGGTTTCCGGCCGAATTCTGAATGTCGTCATATTGACCGGCCGGGCGGAATTTCCACAGGTAATCCGGAAGAACCGACTCAAGCGTTGCAGGCTCAATCCCGAGGTCTGGGAAAGACTTCACACCATCCGAAACAACATTGTCATGGCGCAGGTTCTTCAGCTGATCACGTGTCAGGATCGTATTTGGGAACAGCTGAAAGCTGACAAACTTCACAATATCCAGCACTCCGGCCATGATACGCGCCGCAAAGAATGGCAACCCGATAATGATGCGCTTCCGGTGGATAACCCCCAGCATCTGTTGCATCAGCTCACGGAACGATTTGACCTCGGGACCGCCAAGTTCGTAAATACCCGCGTCTGCCTGACCCAGAATGCCCAAAACAGCGGCTTTTGCCACGTCATCGACATAAACCGGCTGAAACCGTGTTTCTGCACCGGCCAGGGGTAGAAACGGCCCAAGGCGCGCCATGCCGGCAAAGCGGTTGAAGAACTGATCTTCGGTCCCGAAAATAACGGATGGGCGCAATATCAAGGCATCCGGCATATGGGCCAGAACGGCCGCCTCGCCTTTGGCCTTGGTTCTCGAATAGACGCTGTCCGCCTCCGCATCCGCACCAATTGCCGAGATGTGAACCATCCGGGTCACACCCTGTTCCGCAGCCAACCGCGCGATCCGTTCCGCGCCCTCAACCTGCACTTCGTCGAAGGTGTTTTTACCCAGCTCGTTCAGAACCCCAACACAGTTGACGACGGCATCGGCACCTTTCATGGCCAGGGCCACCGAGGCATCATCGCGAATATTGCACAGGATCGGCTCGACCTGCCCCACTGCACCATACGGCTTGACGAACATCGCCTCGTTCGGGCGCCGCACCGCGACCCGAACACGCCACCCCTGAGCCGCCATACGGCGCGCAACGTAGCGACCTACGAATCCCGATCCACCATAAATCGTGACCAGTTTGGACATGAAACGGCTCCTGCTAAATGGGTCCTGATCCGATCTATCGCCCCAGAGCACTGCAAACAAGGCACAATAACGCCGCGCCCCGGCGATAAATCCGTTTCAGTCCGGCACCTGTCCCACGCTTCAGATGCGCGCATCAAAAAACTTTCAAAAAACTTCCCGAATCCTGTTGACGCCCCCCGCCAGTAGGCTTAAACGCCCCTCCACGACACCTGCCCAGGTGGCGGAATTGGTAGACGCGCTAGCTTCAGGTGCTAGTGTCCGTATGGACGTGGAGGTTCGAGTCCTCTCCTGGGCACCATTTCTTCCGAACATAACTACTCATAAACGCTCAATTTCATTGAGTTTTTGGCCGCTATTCTGGTATCATTCTGAACATACCAGAACACTCGACACCCCCAGGAAACATGGCATTTGGGGTATTCTTAGCGGTATCACCCCCACAGTCCAAGGTTGATACCCCCAATGGCACTTTCCAACCTGAAGATTCGAAAAGCACAACCAAAACAAAAGCCATACAAGTTAGCCGAAGCTGGCGGCTTGTTTGTTTAGGTGAAGCCGAACGGTTCGACGTTATGGCAACAAAAGTTTCGTCGTCTAAGTAAAGAACGACTTCGATCGCACGGCCAGTATCCGGATGTTGCATTGGCCGAAGCACGCAAACTGCGAGATGCAGCCAAGAAGACTCTGACCAATGACGGAGACCCGTCGGTACAAAAAACGGCTAGGGTCAGGATACATAACCAATAAATGACGATTGCCGCGAGCGCGATGGCCGAAAGGAATACTTTGGGGCATCTGTCATAGCGGGTAGCGAAGCGCCTCCAGTCTTTGAGCCTGCCGAACATGATCTCGATTCGGTTGCGGCGTTTGTACCTGCGCTTGTCGTATTTGACCGGTGTCTTGCATTGCTTACGGCCGGGGATGCAGGCGCGTATCCCTTTGTCTTTTAACGCTTCCCGGAACCAGTCGGCGTCATAGCCGCGATCCCCGAGCAGCCAGTCAACTCTGGGCAGGCTGCTGAGCAAAGCCCGCGCGGCGATGTAGTCGCTGACCTGACCGGCGGTGACGAACAGGTCGAGTGGGCGTCCCTGACCGTCGCATATGGCGTGCAGCTTGGTGTTCATGCCCCCTTTGGTTCGGCCGATCAGGCGACCGCGCCCCCTTTTTTGGCAGCCATGCTGTTCGCTGTTCGATGTACCTTCAGGTAGGTCGCGTCGATCATGACGGTCTTCTGTTCGCCGTGCTCAGCGGCCAGACCAGCCATCATACGTGCGAAGATGCCTTTCTCGCTCCACCGCTTCCACCGACTATAGAGCGTTTGTGCGGGCCGTAGGCCGCAGGGGCATCGCGCTACCTTAACCCATTGCGGTTGATGAAGATAATTCCACTCAGCATCCGTTTATCATCAACCCGAGGCTTGCCGTGCGACTTCGGGAAAAAAGGGCTCGAGCTTCACCATCTGCTCGTCCGTCAGCCAATAATGTTCGCTCATGTCACCGCTCCGTTTTCGGAGCCCTGAATCACGCGGCGCGGCGGAAATCAATGCATCCTGAGCCTAGTATTCAGCCCATCGATAGTAGCGGGGGGCTCTGTTGCACAAATCCCGTGTGGGATTCATCTCATGAATCCAGCGTGTTAGCTGGGATGCATGAGAAGACCTACTCCCCCGGCCTACAGGACCAGGAACTGGCCAGCCTACAATGAAGCGCTCAAGCGCCGCGGCTCGCTGGCGATCTTGTTTGACC
>NZ_JBQFPO010000020.1:0-33472 GCF_056536425.1 Ruegeria sp. D1(2025)
AAGCTCGACTTGCAACCTAGTCCCGAAAGCAGTCATTACACTAATTGCGCTGATCTGGTGTTTTCAAAGGCTTTGCCGATTGCTCTGACAATCGGCTTGTCAACGGCGGCGTAAAAACCGGCCATAGGGCGGAGCAAATGCCGTCCACTGATTGGGTGACCGGCGCCTTGGCAAACGCGCTCCCATAAAGCTGGAGATTGCCAAGGCGTCTTGGTCCGCCAGGACCAATCTTTTTTGTGTTTTTGGAATTCTGCCGAGCCCTGCTCTGTGCCAGGCGATAGCTTTCTCCGTTCATCTCCAGAATGCTGACATGGTGTGTCAGCCGGTCGAGCAAAGCGCGTGTCAGGCGCTCTGATCCGAATGTTTCCGTCCATTCATAGAAGGACAGGTTCGAGGTGATCAGGATGGAGCCGCGTTCGTACCTCTGGGAGATCAGTTCGAACAGCAACTCAGCGCCGGTTTTGCTGAGGGGCACGAAGCCCAGTTCGTCGATGATCAGCAGCTTCTGTTTCACGAGTTGCTTTTGAAGGCGCAGGAGCTGGCGCTCGTCTCGTGCTTCCATCAACTCGTGGACGATTGCGGCAGCGGTTGTGAAGCGAACCGCCAGGCCTTTCTGGCACGCGGCCAGGCCGAGGCCGAGCGCCACGTGGGTTTTACCGGTGCCGCTGGGGCCGAGGGCAATGACGTTCTCGCAACGGTCGATCCATTCGCAACGGGCGAGTTCGAGTACCTGCATCTTGTTGAGGTTTGGGATCGCGGCAAAATCGAAGCTATCGAGGCTCTTGGTCACCGGGAATTTTGCGGCCTTGATCCGGCGTTCGATCATGCGCCGTTCCCGGTCGATGAGTTCGAGCTCGATCAGACGGGCCAGGAACTGGACGTGATCTCTCCCTTCGGCAGCGCAGAGCCGAGCCTGCTTGTCGTAATCCCGCAGGATGGTCGGCAGCTTCAGCTTTTTGAGTTGGTGGTTCAGCAGGATCTGTGGCGTCTCCTTCATGTCGAGGCACCTGTTGTCAGGCACATGTAGCTGGCCGGAGATGTCGTCGCCACCTTGACCGGTGGCAGGAACGGTTAGACATCCAGATCGAGCCTCGGCGGCCGCCGCTCCACCCGACACAGCACCAGATGCTTCACTGCATCAAAACTGATTGCTCCAATCCGGAGAGCCGTCTTCACGGCAGCATGAACCTCCTCCATCTCGAAGCTTTCGAGAAGCCGTAGGACCTGCACGTATTCGCGCCGTCCGGCTTTCAGCATGCGTGCCTCCATTAGCTTCTGGAGAGTATCAAACGCCTTGGGAAGCTCCCATCCGGCCAGCGGAGCCGCCTGTCCTAGAGCGTTTATCTTCTTCTCAATCAGCGGCAGGTAAAGAACCGGATTGAAGACCATGTCCTCGCGGTTGTAGCTGCGAACATGCCGCGCGATGACCTCACCACCACATCCGGTGACCACCCGGTCAACATAGGCGCGGATCCAGACATCGCGATGGCCGTAGGCAACCGGCACGGAATAGTCGTTGGTCTTATAGCGCAGCAGCGACAGGGAACTGACCCGGCCCGATGCCTGGTCACAGGCTTCGAAGGACCGGGCGGGAAGCGACGCCATGATTTCCAGATCGCGTTGAAGCCGCTCTCCAATCGTCTGATTGTGCCCGCGCAGCTTGTCGTTTTGGCGCTTGCGGCACTGCTCTTCGAGCCAGTTGTTGAAGGCATCCCAAGTCGGATAACTCGGAACCGGCACCATGAAGTTGCGCCGGGAATAGCCAACCAGCCCCTCGACGGACCCCTTGTCGTTGCCCTTGCCAGGACGCCCATAGCGGTCCCGGATCACGTAGTGGGACAGCATCTCGCTGAACAGCCGAGCGCGTCTGCGAGTTCCGTCGGGCTCGATCTTCGCCACAAGGCACCGGTCGTTGTCGTACAGGATCGACTGCGGAACCGTACCGAAGAACGCAAAGGCATAGACGTGCCCGTCCATCCAAGCCTCGGCCGTTGCCGCTGGATAGGCTCGAACGTAACAGGCATCGCTGTGCGGCAGATCCAGGGCAAAGAAGTGAGCCTTCTGCTCAATGCAACCGATCATCACCACTGCTTCGCCGAAGTTGGTCTGAGCATGGCCCGGTGCATGATTAAGCGGTACGAACAACTCGCGATGCCGCCGACCCTGCTCCCGGACATAGTCCTTGATGATGGTGTAACCACCCTCGAAGCCATGCTCATCGCGAAGTCGTTCGAAGATCCGCTTGGCCGTATGCCGCTGTTTGCGCGGTCGCTGCCGATCTTCCGACAGCCATTAATCGATGATCCCGGTGAACCCATCCAGCTTGGGCCGCCGGATCGGTGCTGACCGCCGGTATCCCGGCGGGACCGAGGACGCCAAGACCTTGCGAACGCTGTCACGAGATATCCCGAAATGCCGGGCCGCTTCTCGCTGGCTCATACCCTCGGCACAAGCCAAACGAACTTTGCGATACATATCCACGGTGAAGATCCTCCCACCCTCACTCCGTCAAAAGAAAGGGCAAAGATGGACGACTTTTACGCCGCCGCAGCAGGCTCATCCCGCCGCTACCGTGGTCGACTTTCTCACCGCCGTTCTCACCACGATAGGGGCACGTGACTGAAAAGGAAAAAGACCGGCGCAAACGCGCCGGCCAGTCCAATAGGGAGAATGCAGAGTTGACCTCTGCATTGTGCAGTCACCACATAGATTTGGCGTTAGTTGGACCTCTTTGTGGACTATTGTGCGGTTGTGGCTTCTTTACCGGCACAGCAAGCTACTGAACTTCAGACAATGGTTGCTCCGTCCGCAACTCGGTCATTGATGCGCTGCGCAACGAACAACCGCTCCGAGCCCAAACCGACACTTTAGGTTCAGTGATTTAGAGGTCGTTGCGATGTACCCTTCCATCCTTCTTGACGAAACGGATGACCAACGGGACTAAACCAGTTTCAGTTATGTTCCACACAATCCAAGATTTTCTGAGCAGCTAACTGAACCGACTTTCTGAACTGCATGATCTCTGAGTTCGCGGTCAGCCGGGCCTTCATCTCTGTGTTCCCCAGTAGTTGGTTAATCGCATTCTCCAACTGATCCGGTGTCCAGTCCCATCGGTTTAGCCTGAGGCCGACATTGGTATCAACTGCCCGCTGGGCGTTGTCATGTCCGTCCCAGCAATAGGGGAGGATAAGCGACGGAGCCCCGAAATACAGTGCTTCGCAAAAGCTGTTGTTACCGCCGTGGTGAATAAACAGATCGCATTGTTCAACCACGGAAGGCTGCGGGAACCATTCCTGCAGGTGAACATTGTCTGGCACTCTGGAATAGGCATCGATCTGGGCCCCGACATTGACCAGAAACCTCATGTCCATTGTCTTGAATACGTCGAAGAGGCTTTCAAAGAATGTGATATCCATGGCACCCAGACTGCCAAAACTCACGTACACCAGAGGCCCGTCGTTACGGGGCATTTGAGGTACACGGCAGGGACCTTCCTTGCGTACGCAGCCTTCGAGAAAGGTGAATCGTCCAGGGTCCAGCATCTGATCACGATCATGGCGAACGATAGAAGGCGCCAAAAGAAGGTTTTGATGCGGTGATATTTCTAGGAACTCACCTTCAGGCAATAGCTCAAGCCCCTTATCCTGGCGAAAATTGTTGTAGCGAGCATGAATTGGGCCAAGGGTCTCCAGGTACTGGTCTCGGAATGCCGCACACCCGGCAGCGTCAGATGCCGGCAGACCGGACAGGTACGGCGGTAGGCACTTGTCTGGCAACTCGGTTTCCGCGCAGGAAATGACCCTGACCCATGGGCGCTCGGATCGTACGATGGCAGGGAACATGATGACGTTGTCGAGGACGACGACATCCGGGTTGACCCGCTCTAGCGCCGATTCCAACCCCTGTTCGACCGATTCCGCTGTCTCGACGATTGCGTTCCAAACGGGCTCCACATAGGTGGTCAGTTGGTCAGTTGGATGCATGTTAAAATGCGGCAGATGATGGCTCAGGAATTCCTGCCAGTAGGTCTGGGTTTCCTCTTCTGTCAACTCTGACTGAACAGGGACGGCGAGCTCGTCAAAACCGTAATCTGCGAATACGCCACCAAAGCCACCGTGGGTTAGGAAAACGGGGTGTGCACCCATTGCGCGAAGTTCCTGAGCGATCCCCACACAATTCAGTGCTGCCCCAAAACTAGCTTCGGGGAAAAACGCGATTATGGGTGCTTCCTTGCGGCTCATCATTCACTCACCGGATTGACCCGCGGGTTGTTTGGACTAGCGCCGGAGCACCACGATTGGCTACGCTGGGCCTTTGGTGCATTGAAAGCCGCAAATGCACCCTCATCTGATCCGCCGCAAGATCGAAATGACCCTGTTCGATGAAATCAAGTATACGCAGATGTTCATCAAGCGCCTGCCGCATCCGAAAGTCGATCATACCGAATGATCCGCCTGGCAGGTGGCGCAACCCATGATGGGCCATGAGAGCAGAAGCTAGATACTGGTTTCCGGACGATCGAGCGATGAGCTGGTGAAAGGCAAGATCCGCGTCTTGGAAATCCTGGCTATTGAAAGAGTTTTCCGACTGCGCCAGAAGCGCTTCGGTCTGGCTGCGGACCAGATCGGCGCGCTTGGTGTCCAACTTGAAACCGTCGGACAGAATGGCCTGAGGTTCCAGTATCAGACGAAATTCGTAGCTCTCTATTCGTCCGGAGCGGTCTCCCGGCATGCGCGTGAAAACCCAGGATTGACCTTCGGCTTTCTGAATCACACCCTGGGCCAGGAGGGCTTCGAGCCCACGCTGTGCAGCGCTGCGGGAAACCGAATATCTGCGGATCAGGTCTGTGACATTGATGGCACCGCCCAGGCGTCGGGCGCCGCGATCTCGTAGGATGGCACCAGCGAGATCCACACCTGCTCCGACCGCATGTTGGTTGAGTATCGAATGCCCCTTTTCGGGTTCGCATTCTAGGACAAACCCGCCTTCTGCCGCCTTGCGTGCCATCCCCTCCTTTTCCAGCAGCCTCAATGCGGATCTAACCGGAGTGCGAGAGACGCTGCACGAATCAGCAAGGGTTTTCTCCACCAGTCTGTCGCCCTGATGCAAATCGAGATCCATCGCAACATCCAGTATTTTTTGAGCAAGTTTCAAGTGTTTGCTTGGTGGCATAAGAAGACGGCTTTCGTCGTGCTTAATTAATATACAATAAAAACGGTATCTTAAATGGCTTCGCTGGGCTATACAAAAATGATTCAAATAATTGTTGAGTTTTATTTCATCAAAAAATACCGTGATTGCATCAAATATCTCGCCCCAGAAGCGAGCGCGGATGTCAAGGGAGGAAGACATGATCAACAAGTTCACCAATTCGTTCCGTTTGCCATTTGCTTGGCTCACCGCCGGGGCGGCCTGCGCACTCAGCGTATTCGCCGGAGCGGCCCAAGCAGAAAAAATCGTGATCTCGAACTGGGACGGCTACATGCCGCCGGACCTGCTGGAGAATTTCACAAAGGAAACCGGTATCGAGGCCGAGCTCTCGGTGCATGGCACCAACGAAGAAATCATGGGCAAGGTCGTAGCCGGTGGAGGCAAGGGCTACGACGTTCTTTTCGTCTCGTCGCCTTTTGCCGAGGCGTTAAACAACCTGGGGCTGGTGGCCGCAATCGACCACGACAAGGTTCCGAATGCCTCCAACCTGTATGACGATGCTAAAGAACTAGCCCATGATCCGGGCAACAACTATTCAATGCCATACGCTTGGGGCACGACGGGCTTATGCTACCGGTCAGACCTGATGGCAGAGCCAACTTCGTGGAACGATCTGCTCAAACCCTCTGACGACCTTAAAGGCAAAGTGACAATGCTCTCGACGGATCGCTGGCTGATGGGGGCCGCTGCGCTAGCTCTCGGAAAGTCGCTGAACGATACGTCGGATGAGACGTTGGCGGCTGCAAAGGACCTGCTGGTTGCGGCGAAGCAGGATCTACTGGCCTACGACGACGCAACTTTTTATCTGAAGTTGGTATCGGGCGAAGCAACGATGGTTCACGCCTGGGATGGCTGGTGTAACTACGGCATCGGTGAAAACGCGGACATCAAGTACACGATACCATCAGAAGGATCGGATCTGTGGGTAGATGCGCTAGTCATCACGGATGCATCTGAAAACAAAGACGCCGCGCATGCCTTTGTGAACTATGTCTTGGGCGCGGACGTCGGTGTCTGGGTTGCCAGCAATATCCTTTACAAAACGCCAAACAAGGCTGCGATGGAGGCGCTGGACCCGTCCTTGATCGAAACCTTCCCGAACATGGGGATGTCGCCTGCAGACCTTACCAAGTACGAGCAGTTGCGCGATCTCGGCAATGGCCAGAAACCCTTTGCACGGACCGTGACCGAAATCATGGCCGCACAGTAAGTGATCAAATCCTGAGCAAAACCCGACCCGAACAAAGGGTCGGGCCGATACGACATCACTCCACAGATTGCCAAGTATATGACCAATCGACTTAAATCGGTGATCTTGCTGGGGCCGGGCCTTGGCTGGCTTGCGCTTCTTATGGTGGTGCCGTGTGGTCTTATTTTTACCTATGCGTTCTTTGAACGCGGTATCTATGGCGGCATCGACCACGTCTTTACGATTGAAAATTTTGTGCGAGCCGCCGATCCTCTTTACCTCGGGATCTTCTTACGCTCGGCCAAGATTGCATTTCTGGCCACCATAATCGCGATCCTTATCGCCTATCCGGCGGCCTATGCCATCACGCTGGCGCCGCGCCGTTGGCAGACCGGTTTGCTGATCTTGGTGATCCTGCCGTTCTGGTCCAACTACTTAATCCGCACTTACGCCTGGATCGTGATGCTGAACCGCGAGGGCTTAATCAATAATACTCTCAAGGGGGCAGGCTTGATCGATGAACCGCTGTCTCTGCTTTATAACAATTTCGCAGTGATCGTGGGGCTTGTGTACAACTACACCCCCTTTGTGGTTTTGGCGATCTATTCATCGCTGAACCGCATAAATGTCGAAACCATAGAAGCCTCGGAAGATCTTGGAGCGCCCGCTTGGGCCACTTTCTACCGGGTGATACTGCCACAGACCGTTCCCGGCATCGCGGCTGGTGGTGTCTTTGTTTTTGTGCTGTCGATCGGCAATTTCATAACGCCCGATTTGCTTGGTGGCGGGCGACTTCAGATGGTTGGAAACCTGATCTATGACCAGTTCCTGAGCGCCCGCGACTGGCCGTTCGGAGCAACGCTGTCGATGTTCCTGATTGCGATTATGATGGGGCTTTTGTTCGCACAGGCGGTATTGGCCAATCGCGCAGCGGGACAGAGAGGGCAGGACTGATGCGGGGCCGATCTAACATGGGCCTAAAGCTGCACCTGGTTTTGTTTTACACCTTTCTCTATGTGCCGATCCTTGTGCTCATGGCGCTAAGCTTTAACCGGGCCGGACTTCCAACTGTATGGACCGGGTTTTCGTTGGAATGGTACGGCAAGTTGTTTACCGCGGATCCAATACTGTCGGCAGCGCGCAACACGCTAATCGTGGCCTCAATCTCGACCGTTCTGGCGACAATAATCGGCACGCTTTTGGCGGTCGGTGTCGAGACACGGCGTAATTCTTCAGTTCTAGACGCGGTTCTGTTCGCACCGATGATCATCCCCGACATAGTTCTGGCCATCGCGCTCTTGTCCTTTTTCACCCTACTCAACATGACGCTGGGGCTTCATTCGATCATCCTCAGCCATGTCGTATTTAACATAGCCTTTGTTGTCGCCGTGGTGCGAACGCGGATGCGCAATTTCGACCATTCGATACTTGAGGCCAGTGCCGACCTTGGGGCCAGCGAATTCACCACCTTTCGCCGCATTCTGTTGCCCGCCATCGCGCCGGGGGTTATCGCCGGGGCGCTGTTGTCTTTTACCCTGTCTGTGGACGAATTCATTATTGCCTTCTTCACCGCAGGTGCTGGGCAATCCTCGACCACGTTGCCGATGCAGATTTACGCAATGATCCGATTTGGCGTTACGCCGGAAATCAACGCGATGGCTACCATCGTCATGTTCGTTTCGTTCACGCTGGTCTTCTTCGCGCAGCGTGCCGATAAAGAGGTTTTCAGCCGATGAACCAAGGGATTCAACTCAGGAATATAACCAAGCGATACGGTTTGGTGACTGCGATCGACAACGTTTCACTGAATATTCGCGATAACGAGTTCTTTGCACTTCTGGGCCCATCGGGTTGCGGCAAGACCACATTGTTGCGGACGCTGGCGGGGTTCGAAACACCACAGGAAGGACAGGTAATAGTTGCCGGGCAGGACGTGACAAACATACGCCCCAGCAGGCGGCCCCTGAACCTGATGTTCCAGTCATATGCCTTGTTTCCGCACATGAGCGTCGAAAAAAACATCGCCTATGGGTTAGAGATGGAGAGATTGCCCAAGGAAGAAATCGCCATGCGGGTGGCCGAGGTTCTGGAAAGCGCGAAGCTTTCAGGCTTTGCTGGACGCAAGCCGGATCAGCTTTCCGGTGGGCAGCGACAGCGGGTCGCTTTGGCGCGCGCGCTGGTCAAAAGGCCAAAGGTCCTGCTGTTAGATGAGCCCCTTTCGGCTCTGGACAAGAAGCTGCGAGAAGAGATGCAGTTGGAACTCAAACGGTTGCAGCACGAGGTGGGAATTACATTTCTGATTGTGACTCATGACCAGGAAGAAGCTCTAGTCATGGCCGACCGGATCGCGGTCTTGCATGATGGCAAGCTGGCGCAGGTCGGTACTCCTCACGAGCTCTACGAACACCCCGGATCGCGCTTTGTCGCAGATTTTATCGGCGTGATGAACTTTCTGGATGGTAACGCCGTCGACGGCGGTGTCGATGTCGACGGGGCGGGGGTGCTGAGGGGCGTTTCCGAGCTACGCGGTGCTGCCACGATTGCTGTGCGCCCGGAACGGGTCAGCCTGATGCAGACCGCCCCTCAAGATGGGCGCAACTGCCTTCCCGGCACTGTCGAAGAAGTCGCCTATCACGGGTCAGACCTGGGTGTGAATGTGCGCGTTCGCGGCGGGAGGAGCACCCTTTCCGCCCGTGTTCCCGCCAGCCAAGCCGACCGTGAAAATATTCAGCCGGGTCAAGATGTCCACTGTGTATGGGATGCAAAACATTCCCGCATCCTTCCCAACTGCTAAGCCAAATCTAACCGGAGAACTACAATGTCACAGAAAACCATCGCCTTCTTCCCCGAAGCTGCCTTTGGCCCTGCGCTGAATTCGGTTGGTATCGCGCAGGCCTGCGAAAAATTGGGCCACAAGGCAGTATTTCTAAGCGATCCAGGCTTTGTCGAGGTATACGAAGGTTATGGGTTTGAAGCACATCCAGTAGCCCTGTCCGAGCCGATGGAACCCGAGGCGATGGCAAAGTTCTGGGAAGATTTCATCAACGGTCACATCCCAAATTTTCGCAAAAGCCCGATTGACCAGATCGATAACTACGTCAAGGATTGCTGGGAGGCGATCGTCGACAGCGCAAAATGGGCGCAAAAAGATCTGCCCGAGGTACTGGCAAAAATCAAACCAGATATGATCTGCGTGGATAATGTCATTATGTTCCCAGCCATTAAGCAGTTCGGGGTACCGTGGGTGCGGATCATCTCATGTTCCGAAAACGAAATCCCTGACCCGATTGTGCCGCCGCACTTATCAGGCTGCCGGGTGGATGACCGCGAGGGCATGGCGGCCTATGAGGCTAAGTTCCACGAGGTGATCAAGCCGATCCACGACGACTACAATGCGTTCCTGGCCAGATGCAACGAAGAGGCCTATCCGATTGGAGAGTTTTTCGAAGCGTCGCCCACAATGAACCTTCTGCTTTATCCTGAGCCGGCAAAGTACGAACGGCAGAACCCACTGGACCCAAACCGGTTTCAGTATCTTGAAGGTTGCGTGCGCGAAGAAGAACCCTTTGAGGTGCCAACGTTTAAGTCCAACAATGACAAACCACTTCTCTATGTATCTTTCGGGTCGCTTGGCGCAGGCGACACCGACCTGCTAAAGAGGATCATTTCGACCATTTCCAGGTTGCCCTACCGGGCGCTCGTAAATGTCGGGGATTACATTGACGAATACACAGACATTCCCGACAACGTGCACATACAGAGCTGGTATCCCCAGCCTTCGGTAATTCCGCAGGTTGACGCGGTGATACATCATGGCGGTAACAACTCGTTCACAGAGTGCCTATATTTCGGCAAAGCAGCAATCATTATGCCCTATGTCTGGGACGGCCACGATAACGCCACCCGTGTTCAGGAAACCGGCCACGGGTTCGGGTTTCACCGATACGACTGGACCGATGATGAATTGGCTATTGCCCTTGACAAATGTATCAACGATCCAGGAATGCAGGCGAAGATGGCGGCAACCTCTGCTCATATGCAGTCACGGCATGGCCCGACCAAGGCAGCTGGCATTCTCGACGAAATCCTGAAAGCCGCGGAATGAGCAGCGCCCCGCATCTTTCGGAAATCTCGACCCGCACCGACCTCACGGACTGGGGGCTACAGCCGGACATGATTGAAGGCCAGTCGCATTCATCGGGTATGCTGGTTCACAAGGGTCCTGACAACCGGCCGGAGATCGGCGCGTGGGTCTGTACTCCAGGCCGCTGGCGCCTAACGATACCGCGTGACGAGTTCTGCTATTTTGTGCAGGGCCGCGCGGTCTATCGGTCGGATGCAGGCGAAAGCATCGAAGTTACGCCCGGAACGGCCGTTCTATTCTTCGCCGGTTGGGTAGGGGAATGCACGGTCGAGGAAACATTGCGCAACACCTACTACCTAACGGATCGCGAACCTGAAACATGACCACGGCACGTATGCAAAACCCGCTCCAGCAGACTGATCTTGTCGATTGGGGGGTAATCCCGACGATGATTGAAGGGCAATCCCGCACCTCGGGAAAGCTGATCCACAAGGGGCCTGACGGCCAGTCCGAATGCGGCCTTTGGGTCTGCACTCCCGGTAAGTGGGAATGTCACGTCACCAAGGACGAGTTCTGCCACTTTCTGGAAGGCCGCTGTACCTATGTCCATGAAAGCGGCGAGGTAATTGAGATTACGCCCGATACGGCGGCCTTTTTTCCGCAGGACTGGAAAGGCGTTTGCACTGTCCACGAGACGGTCAAGAAAGTGTACATGATCCGCTAACGGCGCAATGCCTGTCAGACAAGGGGGCTGCCCAATGCGTGACCCGTTCAAATCTACCTACTACCTCAACCCCAAGCATGTGCCATTGGAGGGTGGTGGGACCACTCTGGTCAACCCGTCTACCTTGCAGCCCGTCGGGGTTTTTGGTGAGCCGTCGCCGCAGATCGTGAACCAGGTCCTGGACCGGGTCAATGCGGCGCAAAGGAGGTGGTCTGCGATGGACTGCAAATCTCGCGCGCGGTTATTGCACCAGATCGCCAACGACATCGAAAGCGGCGACATGACTGAGATCGCCCGCTTGATGACATTGGAAACGGGCAAACCTTACCCTGAATCGATTGGCGAGATTGCGAACATCCCGCCGGTTTTCCGCTATTATGCCGAGATGGCGCGCAATGACGCGGGCAAGATCGCCGGCACTATGCAAACTGGATCATTTCAGTATCAGACATACGAGCCCTACGGCGTGTCCGTGCATGTGGTTCCGTACAATTTTCCCCTCATTCTTGGCTGCTGGTCGATGGCAGCATCACTTGCGGCAGGTAACGGTGTAGTGTTGAAAGCCTCACCCGCAGGAACTTTGTGCACGATGGCGTTCATGGAGTTTTTTCGGGCCTTACCCCAAGACCTGATTGCTTGCCTGCCGGGTGGTGCAGACGTGGGCAAACAGCTGATTGCCAGCCCCAAAACCCATGTGGTCGCTTTTACAGGGTCCGTGCCGACAGGTCGTGCAGTCGCAGTGGCCGCAGCAGAGAACCTAAAACCCGCAGTGATCGAGGCTGGGGGAAGCGATCCACTGATCGTCAGTAAACACGCCGACATCGCGGTCGCTGCTGCCGGGGCGGTTACCGCTGCGTTTTTGCAGTCGGGCCAGGTTTGCACATCGTCTGAACGGATTTTTGTAGTGGATGACGTGTACGACGATTTTGTCGATGAATTCGTGACCCGAACCCGGAAACTGCGCATCGGCGACGGAATGGGGGTGGCGGAAATCGGACCTTTGGCCTCCAAGGAGGCACGCGACAAGGTCGAGCGGTTGGTGCGTGATGCAACTGAGAAAGGCGCGGTGGTTGAGGTAGGAGGCGGTACCCCGGATCACGCCGGGCCGGGTTGGTTTTTCGAACCAACGATCCTGACCGGCGTTACGACGGACATGGCGCTAGCTCAGGAAGAGGTCTTTGGGCCAGTCGCCTCGGTCATTCGGGTGAGTGACTTTGACCAAGCGCTTGAACTGGCAAACGCGTCACAATTCGGTCTTGGCGGATGCCTGTTTACCGGCGACTTGGACGAGGCATTTCAAGGGGTGAACAAGCTACAGGTGGGGATGGTCTGGGTCAACAACCCGCTCGTGGACAACGATGCCTTGCCTTTTGGCGGCGTCAAGAATTCTGGGCTTGGGCGCACGCTAGGCCTTCAAGGCCTCGAGGCTTTCAGACGGCCCAAGATGGTCGTGATTGATCCGAAGGCGAAGGAGGCGGACTGGTGGTATCCATATCCCGACGACTGGTTCTATTCAGATGACGTACAGGGCGGGAGAAAGCACAGCGGCTAGGATGGTCGGTGCGACCTGATCGACTCTGCAACTGAAGAAGAGCTAACGGCAGGATTGTCCCGCATAGCGGTAATTGCAAAGTTTGGTTGTGAATACCTGGTTCGAGCTGAGACAGTGTGGAAACTCTGGTGTGGGATATCTTGCGAAAACTTAGCTACCGTTGACGGAAATTGTCGAAAAAACGGCCAACTGTCAGATCACATTGCGACCACTGCACCTTAAGTTTTTACAGTTGGTCAAGATTCGGTTTTCTGTTTCTCCCATCTTTTACGCTGCGCTTCAGCGATCCGCGCTCGACCTTCGATGGACTTCGGACCGGTAGACAAGCCTCCGTGGTAGCGACATCGCCGTTTTCCTGGAACAACCGGAAGCTGACAGTTTGAACCCTGGCGTGTCTTCGCGCCACAGCGAACTCGCAGATGTGTTGGAAGCGGTTGCCCCTCATTGTCCAAGCCAATGTGCTGAAGATCCTGACACTGGTCACCAGTACATTCGGAGCACGTTTTTTCTCTGCCGCGCCCAGTAACTGTTCGAAAGGGGCAAATTTGACAGCTCGGTGTCTCATTCGTAGCGAACTCTTCCTGGAGTGACAGCAACACCTCGCGAAGCATTAGGTTCAAACTCAAAAACACCTCCAAATGTAAGCAATTCTAAGCATCGGCCTAAGACCCCATGGACTTTTAAAACCTCCATAAAGGTAGGCGGCATCAAATTGGACGAGTTGCCTAGGGGCCTGTTGGCAGAAAGGAATAGGTCAGTTGCACTCGTCGTTGCCTAAGCCTGTATTGACTATCGACCGGCAATTCCGTGCACAGTAGCTTTTCGTTCAGCCAAGTTCAGGAACACTCGGTCAAAATACTGCCAAGACATTATCGCTCCATCGCCTTTTCTGGCTATCACGTCGTTTACGTTTGAAACGATTTGCTCAGAGCTGAGTTCGAGCGCACACCACCGTTCCACCGAGCGTTTTGCCGCGTCGCTATCAAGTGCATCAGCGAGTGTATACGCGCCCTTGCTCTGTACGAGATTTCTGAGCGCTGCGATCAGACGATCAAATTCCAAGGTGAGTTCATTTTTTTCAGCGTGACTCAGCAAATCCGCCACGCTGAGCGCGCTCGTAGCCTGATTAGACAGATCACAATGCACATCGTTTGCTTGCTCCAAGATTGCTTTCAGTTTTGCTCTGTCGTTTCGGCAGGAGTTTGCGAACTTGCCATTTTCGGATTTCGCTTGGAAATGATTGATCGCGTTTTCCGCGAGAGCGACCATTATTCCTTCATCGGTCGCTTTCACTTTTCCAGTCTTGATGAGCGACGACAGCAGACGCGCCAGCGACTTTTTAGATTTGCCAAGGCCGACACGATAAGCAAGTCTCTCCTCGTCATGCTCCAATGAGCCCTGCGCTTCACAATTCTCGACAAGAAACGAGAATAGCAATCCGCGCTCTTCAAGCGTCAAATCTTGTATTGTTCGGCGCATGTCTTGAATTGAAAGTTGGGCAAAAACCATCTGTCCAGCCATGGAGACTCCATACAAGATCGGCTGACCGAGTGCTCAAGAGCGTCCACCGTGAGGATACCGGTCAGTAGATAGAAAAAAGCGGTTGAAGACATACAGCCGCTGGCAAGTGTCTGTTACCGCTTGGCTTTAGCTTCAGCGATGACGGCAAGGATTTCAGAGCGAGGCCACCGAGAAGATCCACCAAGCTTGATTGGCTTGGGGACCGACCCATCCGCGATACGGCGCCAGAAGCTCGGCACGCTGATCGCAAGCAGCTCTGCGGCTTCCGCCACCTTTAGCAAAGGAGCGATTTCAGTTTGAATTGAGTTGGCTTCAGCGTTCATGTGACTAGATGCCTTGTTTTGATGAGCGTTGAGTCATCTAGAGGCGATCTAAAATGGTATTGGGAGGGGAGAAAAAATTTCTCCCCCCCCCAAGTCATGCTGTCAAACGCCGACAACGAGTTCTCGCTCCTCCGAACTCAACGGTTCCATGATTGGCTTAGCGCCCGGTTTAATGTCGTCCGGTATTCGCCAAGGATTCCATTGAATATGGCCGTGAGCAGAAACCTCGTCCATGAACCGCTCAAGAGCTTTGGCATCTGCAAGAAAGTCGTCGAATTTCCCCACATCGTTTTCAAATATGATCTGCTTTGAATCATGCATTCGAAATGCGGTTTCCAGATGGCAGGTATTTCGCCACTTCCGGAAAGCTCTTTCGGCTTGGTCGGAGACTGAGCCTGCCTCCCTAAGCTTTTCTCCAAGCGAGTAGCGTGTGACGAGCCGTAACGCCTTTCCCACAGTTGGTTTTATCCCACTCTGATCAAGGCGTAAAAGCTCGGTGACAACCATGGCCGAGAATTCTCGCTCATTCCATTTCGCTCTGATGAATTTACTTTGTATCGCGGCATCCAAATCGTCCAATTCGTTTGTGGTATTGTCCGAAATTTCAGACACGTATCGATAAGCCTTTGAAACCACGCTTTCTCCTTGAGAGTCTGTCACGGACATTCTGATTAATACATAGAGGTCTGGTCGAGAGATCCATTTTCCCTCTTCGTTGTACAAGGGAAGATAACGACGATCCTGATTCATGCTGTGGCCAATTTTATGATTGTATCTGTATTGTCGGTGAGGTGGGACGCCCAGCGCTCCAGCAGCACACGACGTTGGTCGAGAAAGTCGGTTCGACGATAGGCGCGTTCGACAGAGCTGCCCACAACATGACCAAGCATGGTTTCTGCAACTTCGTGACGCGCATCGGTTGCCTCCGCCAACCACACGCGGAGACTTGAACGAAATCCATGCGGACGGGCGCTCATGCCACGACGCTCCATCAATCTCGACATCGTGGCGTCCGAGATCACCCCTTTTCGAATACTCGGAAACAGATAGCCATCGCGAGCATGTCGCCGCGCGTCTCCAAGAACATGAAGCGCTTCATTCGAAAGCGGAACACGGAACTCAGCGGTAGCGCCCTCGCGCCCTTTCATCTGTTCCGCCGGAATAGTCCAGATATCACTGTCAATCTGCTCTTCCCTCAAATACCGTATTGGCCGTGACCGTACTCCGGTCAAAATTAGAAGTTTCAGAGCAAGATGGGTGACTGTACCTTCGTCCAAGCTTTTGTAGAACTCGGGCACTTCACTCCAGGCAAGCGACGGAATGTTGGTGGTAGCCTTACGCGGTTTGCCAAGCAATGCACGCGCCTTCTTGGGTGCCTGCAAATCAACATCAATGCCCAGCGCGGCTGCATGCTCCAGGCAAATAGATGTCCGTGTCAACGCCTTCCGAGCAGTCTCGGCTTTCTCATGCCAGATAGGCGCAAGGCAATCCCGCAGATCGATCTGAGTAATTTCCGCAACTGGCACATGGCCAAGTTTGGGTATGACGTGTAACTCCAGCGGACTAAACCAACGCCCCGCCTTTCCGCCACCCCGCAACTCAGACTTCCGCGCTTCAAACGCATCCCGAGCGATGTCTCTAAACAGATACAAATTGCGCTGGGCTTCCACACGCCGCTTTTGCCGCTCTCTAATCGGGTCTCGGCCCTCTCGCAATTCGCGTCGTGCTGCATCGGCTGTTTCCCGGGCTTCCGCCAAGCCAACATCCGGCCACCGCCCGAGACCCATTTCCCGTCGCTTACCGAAAACCGTCAGTCGAAGAACCCACTTACCGCTTTTGGAATCTGCCTTCACAAGCCAGAGCCCAGCGCCATCGCAGTGCTTCCCGCTCTCTAATGCAAGAACGCCGCACGCGCTCAATTTGTTTTTCGCCATATATCTCTCTACCAGTCCACCTATTGGTCCACCCCTAGGTATGGTATGTGTTGCCGTTAGTCGAGATCAATTGAGGCTGGATGAGGTAATTAAGTTGAACCTTTTCATATAGTTAATATCTATCTGAGACTTTTTGAGACATCCACATATAGGGTTTCAATGCCCTCCACCCGCACCACAAGATCTTCTAAACTCACTAATGATAAGCAAAACATTGAACTGTGGGTTCGACAACTCTCATGCGCCGTTCTTACTCCAGCAATTTGAACATGAACGTTGTGGGTTCCAAGCGGTCTTCAAAGGGGTTGCGGCAGTAATTTGGGATTTCCCCGGCGCTCCGGAATCCAATGCTTTGGTACAAGATTCTGGAAGGGTCTGTGCTGCGCGTATCCAGAACCAATACGGATCTGCCGCGTTCGATCGCACGCCCCTCAAGCGCCGCCATCAGTTTTCGCCCAAGACCGCGCCTTCTTGCATCAGGGTGAACGAGTAACTTGGCAACATCCGCGCGATGCGGTTGGTTTGGCATCGCTGCGGGGACAAGCTGGACCGTTCCCAAAACGCGGCCCCGGTCCAGAAACACAAACAGATCCAAAAGACCGGCCTGTAAGTCCGGCATTACCCTGTCCAGCCAATACGCCCGGGCATCCTCGTGGGAAAAAGGGAGAATGAAGCCAATACTGGCCCCTGCATGAACGCAGGCGTGGAGAATCTCGCTGAGATCGAGCAGGGCGGCTTCAAAGCTGTTTTCGTCAAGCCGCTGTATCACAGCAACACCAGAATATAACGCGCGCCTTTCAGTGCGCCTGTTTCAAACCGGGTCGGGCCAGACAGGTGATACCGTAGGCAATCTCCTCCCGCCAGTTCATGTGTTGTTTCATCCAGCGTCAGGGAAAGGCCGCCGTCCAATACGACCAAATGGTGTTCTTGCCCCGGTTTGGGGGGTGCGTCATAGGAAATCACGGTGTTCCGCGGCAAGTGACATTCCAGAACTTCACCGCTAAGCCCGGGTGCGGGCGGTGAAACCGAGCGCCGTGTGAAACCGGTTTCCGGATCGCGCCATTCGGCCTGTCGTTCGAACGGAATTTTGGGGTCGAAACTGTCTTCGACCATCATTAAAAGCCGGGACATGGGCAACCGGTAGGCTGCGCACAAACGCCCGAGGCTTTCCGCCGTTGGGCTGACATCGCCTTTTTCAAGGCGGGACAGGGTCGCCCGGCTAAGTCCGCTGCGGCTGGCCAGCTGGTCCAGGGACCAGCCCTGTCTTTTGCGCAGTTCACTCAGCTGGCTTGCAAGTCGGTTCGAGATATTGTCCAGCATTTTTCAGAATCGAGAAGTTTTCCCTTATTTGGGAATATTGGCAGATTTTTAGCCTTAATCAACAGAAAAAGAGGCGCGTCTGACCGCGCCTCGTTCCCGCTCGAATGGAGCCAGCTTATTTCCAGCCGACCTCATTAAAGATCTTCTGCGCATCCGGAATGTTCTTGGCAACTTCGGACAGGTTGACACTGTCAGCCTTGAACTCACCCAGGGCAGCGACCGGCTCAGCCAGAGCAACACCTTCAACAGCCGGGAATTCGTCATTACCGGACGAGAAGTACTCCTGAGCCTGTTCGCTGGCAAGATATTCAAGAAACTTGATTGCGTTTTCTTTGTTCGGGGCATGTGCCGCAACGCCCGCGCCGGAAAGGTTCATATGTGCGCCTTCGGCGTCCTGAGCGGGGAATTGCACGCCGATCATGTCAATCTGGTCGCTCAGGCCCTTCACGTCCTTACGCAAGGCTCGTGCGAAATAATAGGAATTGGACACCGCGATTTCGCATTCACCCGAAACGATGCCGCGGAGTTGGTCCGTGTCACCACCCTGTGGGTCACGCGCCATGTTGGCAACGACACCTTCGGCCCATTTTTTTGCTTCTTCCGCGCCGTGGTTGGTAATGATCGAGGCCAGCAGGGTTTGGTTGTAGGTATTGCTGGACGAACGAATGCAGACTTGACCTTTGAATTCGGGTTTGGCCAGGTCCAGGTAAGTAGCCGGCGGGTTGGCGACGCCTTCCTTGTCAAAGAAGATGATGCGTGCGCGCTGCGAAAATCCATACCATTGATTGTCTTCGTCCTGAAGATTTGCCGGAATACGGTCTTCCAGAACTTCGCTGTCCACGGTCTGCAGAATGCCTGCGTTCTTGGCGCGCGCAAGGCGTGATGTGTCAACTGTCAGCAGGATATCGGCCGGAGAATTTGCGCCTTCGGCTTCCATCCGAGCGATCAGTTCGTCTGCCTTGCCTTCGATGCGATTGATGGTGATCCCGGTGGCATCTTCAAAATCGGTGTAAAGACGCTCATCCGTGTCGTAGTGGCGCGAAGAATAAAGGTTCAGCTCGCCGTCAGCGGTGGCGGAGGTTGCAATCAGGGCCGTCAGAGCGGCAGCAACGCATGTAGAGGATTTCAGCATCATATTTCCCAACGATTGAAGTTGTAGCGGATCGTTATCCGACTGAATTGGTCAATTATACGATTCTCAGGAGGATGCAAGGAAATCTGACAAATTTACTCGGTCAAAATGGCGCAGCTTGTATCTTCGCACTCTTCATGACCATTCGAGCCGCTGGCTGTGAATAGATCAGTGCTTGGTCGTCACGAATGATCTATTCGTGGTCCAGAACCTCAACAGAGAGAATGGTGGGCAAATGTCGGGCCACTTCGTTCCAGGTGTCCCCTTCATCACCGGTCGCAAAAACAGACCCGCTGTTTGTCCCAAAATAAACCCCTGCGGGGTCTCGGCTGTCTCCGGCCATAGCCTGACGCAGTACCGTAAAATAGCAGCTTTCCTGCGGCAGCCCGTGCCGTTGATCTTGCCATGTCGCGCCGCCGTCAGTGGATTTCCAAACCGCTGCTGCTGCATGGGGTGGATAGCGGCCGATGCTGTCGCCGTTCAGGGGTAAAGTCCAGATCGTGCCGGGATCTCGCGGATGAACGTGAATCGGAAACCCGAAAGTCGATGGAAGGCCCTCGGTAATATCCTCCCAACTGCGCCCCCCGTCGGCCGAGCGCCAGACCCCGTGGTGATTCTGTTGGTACAACAAGTCCGTGGTCTTCGGGGCCCTCACCATGTTGTGCACGCAATGGCCTGTCTCACCATCTCTTGGGGCCGCGGGATGATTGTGGTGATCACAGCTTTCCGCGTTGGACAGGCGGTTGCGCCGTTCCCAATTCCTGCCCCCGTCTTCTGACGCAAAGACCCCCGCCGCTGAGATGCCGACCCAGAGTTTTTGGCTTTCACCCGGGTCCGTCAGGATTGTGTGCAATACCAAACCGGCGCCCCCTGGATTCCAGTCCGGCGCTGAAGGATGGTTGGTAAGGCCTTCGACACTCTCCTACGTCCGCCCGTTGTCATGGCTGGTCAGCAAACGCGCTGGTTTTGCGCCTGCATACAACGTGCCGTGCCCGTAGCTCAGCGACCAGATTTGTGAAAATGCGTCGGTGAAAGGCATAGGTTCACCGGTCCAGCCGACCATCTTGGCGAAATCAGGGTCATTGCTGGCCCATTCGTCCCTCTGACCGGTGGTAAGCCTTGTCACTTCCCAAGTTTCTCCACCGTCTTCAGACCGCCAGATGCCCGCACCGTGCCAATCGCTGCCGCCACCCGCCCAAAGCAAGCCCGTTTCTGCGTCGCCGATCACATGGTTTATCGGCCAGCCATCGCAATGCGGGCCTGAAACTTTCCAATTCGACCTGTCATGGTCGCTGGTGATGATGAATGTGCCTTTGGTCGTTCCGACCAGTATGTCGACGCCTTGTCCTCTCATGGAATTCGCGCTCCGATCAAATGAGGCAAGCGTACCATGTTGCGCGGACTAATGCAGACAACAAAAAAACCGCGCTCAACGGCGCGGCTTCTTTTAGCGGTTCAATGCAGTTCTTAGCCCTGACGAGCTTTGAACTTGCGCTGCGTCTTGTTGATCACGTAGACGCGGCCTTTGCGACGCACAACACGGCAGTCACGGTGCCGGTTCTTGAGCGAGCGGAGCGAGTTCTTGACCTTCATGGTCTGTCTCCAATCTGCGGCGCCTTCATCAGAGACGTGGCCAGCGCCTGGGTTAGCGGGTGCCCCGGGTCAGACCCGAAGCAGTGAAAACGATGGTGGGCGGTACAAGGATCGAACTTGTGACCCCTTCGATGTCAACGAAGTGCTCTACCGCTGAGCTAACCGCCCACTTACCTTTGCGAGATGTGCCCCATAACGAAATGGGGCGCGGAACCCCGCGCCGGTAGCGGGGTCTATAAAAGGAGTCGCAAAGGGGTTCAAGGGGTTTGGAAGAACTATTTTCCGGTCTATGTTGAGAGCGAACAAGGAGTCACCATGTCGAACGCAGCCTATATACTGGAATTGCCCGTCAAGCGTACGTCATGCGTGGTGTTTTCCTCTCCACACAGCGGGCGCGTCTACCCCGAGTCTCTGCTCAAGAAGACAGTGTTAAGCCCAAGCGTGATTCGATCCTCGGAGGATGCTTTTGTCGATCAGCTGTTTGCCCCGTCATCCGAATTTGGTGCGCCGCTTATATCGGCTGCAATGCCGCGCGCATACCTGGATCTGAATCGCAGTGCTGATGAACTGGATCCGGCCCTGATCGAAGGCGCGCGCAGACATGGTCACAACCCGCGTGTTGCGTCCGGGTTGGGTGTGATTCCGCGCGTCGTTGCCAACGGTCGGGCCATCTATCGCGGGAAACTGACGATGGACGAAGCGCGCCTGCGGATCGACACATGCTGGCGCCCGTATCACGCACGCCTGAAGTCCCTTTTGTCAGAATCGCACGAGGCATTTGGGCAGGCTATTTTGATCGATTGCCATTCGATGCCACATGAAGCCGTCGCCATGGCCAGCAATGCACAGTCCAAACGGCCGGAAATTGTTCTGGGCGATCGGTTTGGGGCATCAGCGACTGGTGAGGTCGTCGATCGAATCGAAGCGGCCTTTGCATCGGCCGGGTTGAATGTAGCACGCAATGCCCCGTTTGCCGGTGCTTACGTGACCCAGACCTATGGTCGCCCGGTACGCCATCAGCATGCGGTTCAAATTGAAATCGACCGGTCGCTGTATATGAACGAAGACACCATTGAACCCAGCGACAATTTCGATGAATTCCGCACCATACTGCGCGATGTGATCTCAGAGATTGCCTGCATCGGCGCCGAGCCGGCTCGTCTGGCTGCCGAATAGCCCTAGCGCAACGCGCGCCCTTTCACGATCGCCTCAGATCCAAAACGTCGTCGGATTTCATCTGTGGCCCGCTCTGCCTGTGACCGTTTTGCCGCACCCGGGTCCAGCAGGTCGCCCGAAATATCGGCCTGGTGTTCGGGGCACAGATCCGACAATCCGCAACCAAGCAGGCGGTATGGCCCCTGATCTCCGACCTGATCAAAAAGCCCACGCGCCGTTCGATAGATGCGGTCGGCGATCTGAGTCGCGTCGCGCAGGGAAACGCGCCGTGTTATGATCTTGTGATTGGCCTTCTTGAGTTTCAGTGTAACGACCCGTCCCGCCATCCCCTTGGCCTTGGCCCTGTCGGCCACTTTCTCGGACATACGCCACAAATGCCCGTCCAGAATGTCGATACTGGCCGAATCCTCGAAGAAAGTCGTTTCATTGCTGATTGATTTCATCGGCTCATTGCCGGAAACGCGGCGCTTGTCCTGCCCGCGCGCCAGGTGCCACAAACGATAACCCATCGACCCGAACCGTGCGGTCAAAGCCTCCTGATCCCAACGCAACAAATCGGCAAAGCTGCGAATGCCAGCCCGATCCAGAGAGTCCTGGGCCGCAGGGCCAATGCCCCAGATCAGCCGTACAGGCTTGTTGTGCAGGAATTCCGCTGTCTCGGCCTTGCCGATCACTGAAAATCCGCGCGGCTTATCAAGGTCGGATGCAACCTTGGCCAGAAACTTGTTGTGACTCAGTCCGATTGACCCGGTCAGGCCCAGCTCATCTTTCATGCGCTTGACCAACCGCGCCAACATCACCGCTGGTGGGGCGCCGTGCAGGCGATAGGTTCCAGACAGGTCCATAAAGGCTTCATCCAGCGACAATGGCTCCACAACCGGGGTCAGTTCATCCATCATCGACCGGATCTGACGTGACACGTCCGCATAAACCGACATGCGCGGTTTGATGACCACCGCGTCGGGGCACAGCTGCAATGCCTTGAACATCGGCATGGCCGATCGCACGCCCCGAATGCGTGCCACATAGCAGGCGGTGGACACGACCCCGCGTTTGCCGCCGCCAATGATAACCGGCTTATCTGCGAGTTCGGGATTGTCCCTTTTTTCGACCGAGGCATAGAAGGCATCGCAGTCCATGTGCGCGATGTTCAGCTCAAATAGCTCCGGGTGCGATTTGACGCGCGGGCTGCCGCAGGACGGGCACCTGCTTCCGGCTTCCATTTGTGTAAGGCAGTCCTGACAGAGAGCAGGCATTTCAGTCACTTCCTCGCCCGGCGCGGGCTTGGTTCACCCGAGCAATCCGCTAGATTCTAACGTGGTTCAGAACAAAGCAAAAGCGGCACATGGTTTTCGACACGGCAAAAGGCGGTGCTGTTTTCTGAACCAGAATCGGTGGTGATTCACCGAAACGACTTACGGAGTATTCCTTAACCGTTCTGCAAAGATCTTCGCAGCGTCGGCGCGAAGGCCATGATGTTCTTGCGGATTGCGCCATAGGCGAGATTTTTGAAGTGGTTGCGCATCCGGTAAACGCCGCTGATTGCGGGACCTCTTGTCGGGCGTCGCGCAGTGATGGGAGGCCTGGATTTTGCCAAAGAAGCCCCCCCGCACTTGCGCGGGGGGAGGTAACGGACCTCAGGAAGAAATGGCCCGTTGGGGAGTATACCCCTACAGAATCGCCCAAAACTTACAATTACGACAGAGCTGAGACCTTGCGTTGTGAACTTGTGTTTTTCATGTGTGTTTTCAGGCACAGGGACGATTTGGCGCGGCTGTCACCAAAATTGACCTAAGGTCAAGGCGTTGCGAGCCGATTTGGCTGTATCGGCTACGTCAATCATCCATGCCAGATTAGGTTCTGGTCAAAGAATTTAGCTCTGCCAAAACGGCCTCGGCTGCTGCTTTTGGGTCGTCAGCTTGATAAATCGGACGGCCAACCACGATATGATCGGCCCCGTCGCCGATGGCGCTGGCTGGTGTGGCCACGCGTTTCTGGTCGCCCAAAGCGGCCCCTGCAGGGCGGACACCAGGTGTGACTATCAGCCGACCTTCGGCCTGGGGCAGGGCGCGGATCAAGGCTGCTTCCTGCGGACTTGCAATGACCCCGTCGGCCCCGGCTTCCAGCGCGCGCGCGGCACGTTCAACGACCAGTTCCTGCACTGTTCCGTCTTTCAGCAAGCTGGCATCCAGATCGTCGCGGTTGAGCGAAGTCAGGATCGTTACCGCCAAAATCCTGAGGTCTTTGCCTGCCGCCCCTTCTTTGGCCGCACGAACCACGTGCGGATCGCCATGCACGGTCAGGAAATCCAGATCGAATTGCGCCAACCCGCGTACTGCGTTTTCCACCGTGTTGCCGATGTCGAACAGCTTCATGTCCAGAAAGATGCGTTTGCCGTGGTCCTGCTTCAGCTCATTGGCCAGGGCCAATCCGCCACCGGTCAGCATTCCCAACCCGATCTTGTAGAACGAAACGCTGTCGCCCAGCCGCTCGGCCATGGCCAACCCTTGCAGGGCATTCGGAACATCAAGGGCAACGATCAGGCGGTCATCGGACATGGGCAGGCTCCTATTTGGCAAACGTCTGCGTCCTAACGGGTTCGGTACGCTCTGTCCATGCATGATAACCGGGTGATGCAGATCACTTAGCGGATTCAACTCTGTGCTATGATCCTGCCAATTCGTGATAATGAATAGGGAACCGCGATATGAAGAAACTGATTTTGCTTGGGGCGGCCCTGGCGCTTTTCGCGTGTGATGAGGCGCCGCGCGTCAATACACCTGACACAGGCGCTGCCCCGGCCCCGACCAATGATGATCTGCTGCTGGTGCGTGGATATCGATCAGAGGATGACTGGTGCCAGCTCACAGGCGAGACCGAATTTACCGTCGAATTTCTGGATCATACCGCCGATCTGGTGTCGTGCCCGACGGGCAGCGATGCGGCGCAATCGCTTTTGGACATGTACGAAGCCAGGCAAATGGCTGAGACCGGCGGCTACACGGTTTACTCAATACCGCGGGGATAAGGCCGAATATTGAAACCTGGCCCCTTGAAGCCGTGAAGACATTTCCCAAATTGAATGTGAGGCCCAGACCGAAGCGTGCCGCCAAGCGGGCGCATCACATTCAGGGCGCTTGAGAAAAGGAGAATAATATGGACTTGAATAAGTTCACCGAGCGGGCACGGGGATTCGTGCAGGCCGCGCAGACCATTGCGCTGCGCGAAGGGCATCAGAGGTTGGAGCCCACACATATACTCAAAGCATTGATGGATGATGATCAGGGGCTGGCAAGCAATCTGATCACGCGCGCGGGCGGCGCGCCAGGCCGTGTGGTCGAGGCGCTGGACACCGCAATGGGCAAGATTCCAAAAGTCAGCGGCGACGCGAGCCAGATTTACATGGACGGCCAGACAGCCAAGGTGTTGGCCGAGGCCGAGAAGCTCGCCACCAAAGCAGGCGACAGTTTTGTGCCGGTCGAACGCGTGTTGATGGCGCTGTGCATGGTGAAATCCAAGGCCAAAGAGGCATTGGAAGCCGGGGCCGTATCCGCCCAGAAGCTTAACGAAGCGATAAACGATATCCGTAAGGGTCGTACCGCTGACACCGCGTCGGCGGAAGAGGGCTATGACGCGCTCAAGAAATACGCCCGCGACCTGACCGAGGCCGCTGCCGAAGGCAAGATCGACCCGATCATCGGGCGGGATGAGGAAATCCGCCGCTCGATGCAGGTTCTGTCGCGCCGCACCAAGAACAACCCGGTTCTGATCGGGGAGCCTGGTGTCGGTAAGACCGCGATAGCCGAGGGTATGGCCTTGCGCATCATCAACGGTGACGTGCCGGAATCGCTGAAGGACAAGAAGCTGCTGGCGCTCGATATGGGTGCGCTGATCGCCGGTGCGAAGTATCGGGGCGAGTTCGAAGAACGCCTCAAGGCCGTTTTGACCGAGGTGACCGAGGCCGCTGGTGAGATCATCCTGTTCATCGATGAGATGCACACGCTGGTCGGTGCGGGTAAATCCGAAGGCGCGATGGATGCCGCCAACCTGATCAAGCCCGCGCTTGCCCGGGGTGAGTTGCATTGTATCGGTGCGACCACGCTGGACGAATACCGCAAGTACGTCGAAAAAGACGCGGCCCTTGCGCGCCGGTTTCAGCCTGTGATGGTGCAGGAGCCGTCGGTCGAGGACACGATCAGCATTCTGCGCGGCATCAAGGAGAAATACGAGCTGCACCATGGCGTGCGCATCTCGGACTCGGCGCTGGTCTCGGCGGCGACTTTGTCGCATCGCTATATCACCGACCGCTTCCTGCCCGATAAGGCCATCGACCTTGTCGATGAGGCGGCGTCGCGTCTGCGGATGGAGGTGGATTCCAAGCCCGAGGAGCTCGATCAGCTGGATCGCCAGATTCTGCAGATGCAGATCGAGGAAGAGGCGCTGAAGCTTGAGGATGATGCGGCCTCCAAGGATCGTCTGGAAACCTTGCAAAAGGACCTGGCCGACCTGCAGGAGAAATCCGCTGAGATGACCGCCCAGTGGCAGGCAGAACGCGACAAGCTGGCAGGCGCGCGGGATCTGAAAGAACAACTCGACAAAGCGCGGGCTGACTTGGAGATCGCCAAGCGCGAAGGCAACCTCGCCAAAGCGGGTGAGCTGTCTTACGGCGTCATCCCCGAGCTTGAAAAGAAGTTGACCGAGGCCGAGAACGCCGAAAGCAGCGAGATGATGGCCGAGGAAACGGTGCGCCCAGAACAGATCGCTTCGGTGGTCGAGCGCTGGACCGGTATCCCGACCTCGAAAATGCTGGAGGGCGAGCGTGAGAAGCTGCTGCGGATGGAAGATGATCTGCATTCCCGCGTGATCGGTCAGGATGCGGCGGTCACTGCCGTGGCCAACGCCGTTCGCCGGGCCCGTGCCGGTTTGAATGACGAAGGCCGCCCACTGGGCTCGTTCCTGTTCCTCGGCCCGACCGGTGTGGGTAAGACCGAACTGACCAAGGCCGTGGCGAACTTCCTGTTCGACGATGACAACGCGATGGTGCGCATCGACATGTCCGAGTTCATGGAGAAACACGCGGTCGCCCGTCTGATCGGTGCCCCTCCGGGCTATGTCGGTTATGACGAAGGTGGTGTGCTGACCGAAGCCGTGCGGCGCAGGCCTTATCAGGTCGTGCTGTTCGATGAAGTCGAAAAAGCGCACCCGGATGTCTTCAACGTGTTGTTGCAGGTTCTGGACGATGGCGTCCTGACCGATGGTCAGGGCCGCACGGTAGACTTCAAGCAGACGCTGATTATCCTGACGTCGAACCTTGGGTCGCAGGCCCTGAGCCAGTTGCCCGAGGGCGCGGACAGCGCGCAGGCGCGGCGTGACGTGATGGATGCAGTCCGGGCGCATTTCCGACCCGAGTTCCTGAACCGTCTGGATGAGACCATCATCTTCGACCGCCTCAAGCGGGCCGATATGGATGGCATCGTCGATATCCAGATGGCGCGCCTGCAAAAACGTCTGGCTGCCCGCAAGATCGAGCTGGCTTTGGACGATGGTGCGAAGGAATGGCTGGCGAACGAAGGCTACGATCCGGTCTTCGGTGCGCGCCCGCTCAAGCGCGTGATCCAACGTGCACTGCAGAACCCGCTCGCCGAAGCCCTGCTGGCTGGTGAGATCAAGGATGGCGAGACTGTTCCGGTGACGGCAGGGGCCGATGGCCTGATCATCGGTGACCGGCTGGGAACGTCGGAACGGCCCCGCCCGGATGATGCCGTGGTGCACTGATCTGACATTTGAACTGATAAATAACCGCCATATTGGCGGTTATTTGTCTTTTTGACTAAAAGTCTGGTAAACCGCGTATCGCTCACTCACGGCAATCACGCAGGGCAATCTCGGATAACCAGCATGCAACAGACAGAAATCCATGGCCCCGGCGGGGAGCCATCCAAGTTTCGCGGAGATATTGAAGGTCTTCGCGGCGTTGCTGTTCTGGCTGTATTGATTGATCATCTCGGCCTCGATCTTCTTCCTTACGGATTCCTGGGTGTCGATGTCTTTTTCGTGATTTCCGGATTTGTCATCGCCCGATCCGTCATCGATTGGGATTGGACGAAGTTCTGGCCCAATGCTTCTCATTTCTTTGCGCGCCGCTTCAAGCGGCTGGCGCCGGCTTTGTTTGTGTGTCTTCTGCTGTCCTCACTAGTGGGTTCGTTCTTTATTCAGGACATGGAGGACAACACAAAAACCGCATTTTGGGCGTCTGTCGGGCTTTCAAATTTTTTCTTTTATAATCAGCAGTTTGACTATTTCGGCAGGTTGCTGGATCTCAACCTGTTCACACACACCTGGTCCCTTGGTGTTGAAGAACAATTCTACATACTCTTTCCACTTGCTGCGTGGTTGTCGCTGTCAGCAGCTTTGCCGCGCAGGGTGAACCTGATATCAATCACGGTATTGGCGGTGTTTTGCTTGGCGTCGCTTGGTGCGTACATGATGTATGCAAAGACGGATCCGGTGGGCACCTTTTACATGATCTACTTCCGGGCCTGGGAACTGGGACTGGGTGTGGCCATTGCCGTGCTGATCAGACATTGGCGACCGCAGCGTTTTAACTCTCTGATCGTTCCGGTTTGTCTGGGGCTGTTGCTGATCTTGTTTGCCTTACAGGTCGACTTGAATCGCAACTTTGCAACGGTCATTGCCGTTGTCTTGTCGGCGACCTTGTTGCTGTTCCCCGTCCGGACCGGAACCTTCTCGAAGGCGCTTTCGAATACGCCGCTTCGCTGGGTCGGTAAGATCTCATACTCGCTGTACCTGTGGCATTGGCCAGTTGCCGTTCTGGCCAAATGGACGATCGGGCTTACCGCGATCACTGCACCGTTTTTTGTTCTCGTGATGTTTGGGGCCGCTACGCTGTCCTACCGGTTTGTCGAGAATCCTCTGCGCCATTCCAAGTGGACCGCAGCCAGAATGCCGGGTTACCTGGTTGGGTCCTCCGCGCTGGTCACAACGTTGATTGCCATTTGGGTCTTGTCAGAAGATGTGAGCCGGAACCTGTACTCCGGCGTGTCTCCGGCGCTTGCTCAACGAGGTCCGGCGACCCTCGAGGCGCCGTTGAAAGCAAATGATGGTTCTGTCTGGCAGGGAAGGCCTTGTATTATCAGAGACGCAACCGAGGTCGGGAGGTCCATTCCAATTGAAGGCTGCGTCTTCGGTTCTTGGGAAACGGCTGAAAAGCGCATACTGGTAGTCGGAAACTCGTTCTCAGTCGCCTTTGGCGGTGCATTTCGAGAGATTTCGGAAACCGAAGACTGGGCGGTTCTGTTAACCTCCAGTTGGGGCGCACAGCCAGTGCCTGAGCTTGGTTACAATGGACCATGGAAAGAAGCCAATCAACACTATTGGGAAGACGCAGTGCCTGAATTGGTGCGTGAACTTCGTGCCGGGGATGTGGTTCTGATGCTTAGCGATCTTGGCGGGCTTTCGTACGGCTCAGGCGGGAAGGATGACGTGGTTCTGCAGCGTTACTTGGAAGGTATTCAGCGGTTTGCCCGTGAATTGAATGAACAAGATATCTCGCTCGCAATTGTTGGTCCTTTGCCTCTTGTCCGCGAGGCTCGGTGCACACCCGAGGTGGCAGTTGCCCAGTGGTTTGCGCCCAATGGCGGTCCATGCCACTACCTGACGCGCGAGCAAACTCTCAAACGGGTTGGCGGGGTCCGCACCGAACTGTCAACGCTTGAGGAAAACGAAACTGCGATCTTTGTGGACCTGTTCGACTTTTATTGCCCAGGGCCGGTTTGTAACTACTTTGGTGAGGATGGGATCGTACTCTACCGAGATGAACATTCCCATTCGTCTCTGGAAGCCGCAACCAGTTCTGCCAGCTTGATGGTGAAGAAGTTAAAAGAGAATAGGCACTGACGTTTAAGTAATTGTTTATCAGGCTATTCAAACAATCTTGTCTGAAATTCTGATCGGGTTTGGGCGGCGATCAAATTGCTCCGGCTGTCGCAATTGAGTTCAAACAAGCCATACCACGAGCTGATATTTATCCTAGTGGTTCTCAGGCGCGGGCAAGGTCTGGCCGATAGTGTAGCACTTTTCCAGCAGAGCCTTTCGCCGGGATTCCGACCCGGTCGATCCGTGAAGAATAACAAGCTTGCGTGGTGAAAACCCAAAATACCCAAAGGTACCCTGCATCCAGCTTGTTTCCAGTGCCTGAACATACCCGGCGCTTTCCATTTCGTCGGATCGGGCCCCTGCCGGTACCAACAGTACTCCGGTGCGAGGCCTCTGGAGCGATTTCTCTGGATCATTCAACTGGTCATACGCCCACCCCCAGGTCCATACGCGATCAACCCAGCCTTTCATCATGGACGGCATTCCCCACCAAAACAGGGGAAAAGCCAGACAGATTGTGTCGGCGCGCGCAATTCGCGACTGCTCGGCAACAACGTCTGACGGCGCGTCGGAGGCCAGATTTCCTTCTACATCGGCCATGGACCAGCGCGGATCAAAACCTTCTGCATGCAGGTCGCCAAGCTCGGTGGTGTGACCGGCCGCTGTCGCACCTTCCATAAAACTCCGCGCCGCAGCGACGGTGAATGAGTTGGGGTCTGGATGATCAAGAATTGTCAGGACATGCACATGCGAATCCTTCTATAGCTATCCGGTCTTCGAATGCACCCTGATTGCTCAAGGTAGGTTTAGGTCAAGACAAAACATGTTTGGTTCAGGCGGCTTCAATCGATTGGCTGCTTAGGTCTCGCTGAAGTAATTGCCCAAGCAGCAAGGGCTCACCATCGCGGCGAGCCCTTTATTAATCGTCCCGGTGTCGTCAGATCAGTGCAAAAATTCTTGCGGGCCCTCCTGTCCCGCCTGCATGTTTTGGCGCGCCTATGACGAGGGTCGCACCCGAAGCAGGTACCAGATCAAGCCCGGCAAGGCATTCAATTCCGAAACGTCCGGAAGGAAGCCAGGCGTAATGAGTTGCAAAGTCCGCCGACATCCCGTGGTCCAACGACAAAGTGTCTACCGCAATCGAGCGTGCGCCGGTCTCCTCCATCAGCATCTGCGCGGCTTCAACGTGAAAGCCTGGGTAATGCTGGGCCTCGCCATCAAAATTGCGGAACTCATCGGTGGCTGTCTTGCCTGCCCAACCTGAATGCATTGCCACGCAGGCTCCGTCTGGAATGTCGCCGTTGGCTGCAATCCACGCTTTCAGATCGTCCGGGGTAAGCAGCGTGTCGGCATCTTCGGCGGCCCGTGCTGCGATGTCGACCACGCAGAGCGGGGCAACAAGATCCGTCACCGGTATTTCATCAACAGACAGGCCATCCGCGGAAAAATGCAGTGGGGCGTCGATATGCGTGCCGGTATGCTCGTTGATTGTAAGATTGAAAAGGTTAAATCCGTGTTCCCCAAAATTGAAAACCTGATCACCGGCAAAACCGGGGTCACCTCCCCAGGTTGGGAAATCGGCACTTAGTGTATGGGTCATATCTTCGACCTTGCCATGCCCTAGGGCCAGAGCGGCAGGCGCGGTCGCGCCCGTTGCGGCAATCGCCGCGCCAGAGGCTGCCGCGGCCTTGAAGAATCCCCGTCTTGACAGCATGCGGTCCTTGACCGCGTTAACTACGCAGATGTCGCACATTAGTCCTCTCCCTTTCAGGCTGTCATTTCCATAGGCGACAATTTCGCATCTGACAGCATGATACAGACTGCGCGCTCGGCATTTGCTTTGTAAAGAGAAGGCTTTTCAACGGGCCGATCAAATTGCGCCCAGATGAAAGCGTTGTGGATCTTGGCCGCCCATCCACCCTGTAACACGGGTAACAGCTGCGTCAGCTTGCGAGAATGTCATCAGATTGGAGCGTATATAGCGGTGACAATGTGGTATGAGCGGGCGATCCCGAGCCCGGGAAATACGGATTATGGAGACCCAAATGGCGTATCGCTGGAGAAACACACTGACACATGCAGACGTCACCCCGAAGTCGGCGTTTCTGAACCGGCGGCAGGTCATGGCCGGTCTGGCCGGTGTTGGATTGACAGCGATGGCAAAGCCTTCGGCTGCACAGAATACGCTTGAGCCGAACACGTGGGAAGAGATCACATCATACAACAACTACTATGAGTTCGGCACGGGCAAGGATGACCCGGCAAAGTATGCCGCTTCGCTGAAAACCGAACCATGGAGCGTGAAGATAGATGGTCTGGTTGATCGCCCCGGCGAATACGACTTCAAGGAGATCATGTCAGAAATGACGGTAGAGGAGCGTATCTACCGTTTCCGTTGCGTCGAAGCGTGGTCAATGGTTATCCCCTGGAACGGGTTCGAGCTGGCTGATCTGCTGGCCATGGCAGGGGTTCAGGAGGGCGCCAAATACGTGGCATTCGAAACCGCCTATCGCCCCGACGAAATGCCGGGGGTGCAATACCCGATCCTGGAGTGGCCCTATCGCGAAGGGTTGCGTCTGGATGAAGCCATGCATCCGTTGACGATCATGGCGACCGGCATCTATGGCAAGCCGATCCCGAACCAGAATGGCGCACCCCTGCGTCTGGTGGTTCCGTGGAAATACGGCTTCAAATCCATCAAGTCGATTGTCCGGATAACGCTTACAGACACGCAGCCACCAACCAGCTGGAACATGTCGAACCCGCGTGAGTATGGATTCTATAGTAACGTTAATCCGAATGTGGATCACCCGCGCTGGTCGCAGGCCGCTGAGCGCCGCATCGGAGGCGGGCTTTTTGCAAAACGCGAGCCCACGCTGATGTTCAATGGTTATGAAACAGAGGTTGTCGGTCTTTACGAAGGCATGGATCTGGCGAAAAACTACTGAGACCATGCAGTTTTTGAATCAACACCTGCGACGAATACCGGTCTGGCTGGTCTATCTGGTCGGTTTCCTGCCGGCACCCTGGTTGTTTTATCAGGGATTGACCGGAGGTCTTGGCGTGGAGCCTATTGAAGCCCTGGAGCACGAATATGGCGAAATGGCTCTTCAGTTGTTGATTTTCGGACTGGCGATCACACCGCTGCGAAAGCATCTGGGCCTGAACTTGATGAGGTTCCGCAGGGCAGTCGGTGTTCTGACATTCGGATATGTCAGTTTTCACTTGCTGGTCTGGCTTGTTCTGGACGTACAGGTGCCGGGTCAAATCTGGGCGGATATACTCAAGCGCCCTTATATTACTGTCGGGATGGCTGGCTTCTTGTTTTTACTGCCGCTCGCGCTGACCTCGAACAATTGGTCAGTCCGGCATTTGGGTCCGGTTTGGCGCAAGCTGCACCGTCTTGTCTATCCGGCGGCAATTCTGGGCGGGCTACACTATGTGATGTTGGCAAAGGGATTTCAGATCGAGCCGCTGGTTTATCTGGGCTTGATCGTTGGTCTTCTGGCTTTGCGCCTTCCGATGACCGAAGCCTTGATGCGGTTCAGGACGGCAGACTCTGCCTGACCAAGGGCGAGTCTGTGGGCAAGCTTGTGGATAAATGTCTTGCTGTCTGGATTTAGTGCGTTTCCATGCCGTCGTCTGTAGTTTTTCGAGCGTAGAATCGACTTAATAATATGTTTTTAAATGAAAAAATTTGTTGCTCAAACTTTTTTCGATTTCTTCTGTTTTTTCGCTTGCGGCTGATAGGTGTTATGCTTAGAACCCCCTTCACCGGCGCTGCTGAGGCGGTGCTGACGGGTCGGGGAGACGGCCT
>NZ_JBQFPO010000021.1:0-28012 GCF_056536425.1 Ruegeria sp. D1(2025)
GATGGGATATTTTGCCAAGGGCAGCGGAGCACTTTGGGTCATCGCAATACTGGTCGGCGTATTGCTGGCAATGGTCGCATTCTTTGGAGGCTACTTTGGTGAAGCACCAAAGTGAATCTTGAAGCCTGAGTTTTGCCAAAACCATCATGCTCACTGTCGTTCGGCCAACATCAGCACGAATGCGACAGTTTGGGGTGTTTTGATTAAGGCAGGTTTACGGCTCATCGTAACCGCCAAGGAGTGAAGATAAGAAAGAAACCCCGAAACCACTGGGCCAGAAACGGGAGCATTTCCTTGAGGGTTCCGCCCCAAGAGCCTGCTGCCGTTCGATGTTCCGATGACCTGGCTGGAGTGGCAGGATATTTTCAACATATTAAAATAAATGGAAAAAGCTCAATGGGCGATTTTGGGGGATCGGTTTGAATTCAGTCATGTGTCTCACTTTTTGCTCTTGATTGTTTTGGCGTTTGGGGACTCGTCGGCCATACGAATTTTGCGCTTTGGGCAGGAGCCGGATGTTCGCTGCATTGGCAAAAGACCCACGGGCCGGGGAACAAGCGAACTTTGATCAACAAGCCTGTCAGGATCCTGCCAGTTCCGCTCTCGCAAAGAGGTGCCGGTTGATGTTGTCGACCGGCTGTCGGTTCCGGATGGGAAGATCTGGAAGCCCAAAAAAAAGAAACTGGCCGCACTCAATAAATCTGA
This sequence comes from Ruegeria sp. D1(2025), assembly GCF_056536425.1. Taxonomy (NCBI): domain Bacteria; kingdom Pseudomonadati; phylum Pseudomonadota; class Alphaproteobacteria; order Rhodobacterales; family Roseobacteraceae; genus Ruegeria; species Ruegeria sp. D1(2025). The sequence goes on from NZ_JBQFPO010000021.1 coordinate 706, forward strand.
CATGGCATCGGGGGAACATTTTTGGTCAAATGGCTGCCGAAGGTTCCGCTCCCTGGGAATAATAAATAACTTGCCGATATGAAAAACTTAATTTCCCGTGGCATATCGAAGGCCCTTGGCCGTGGCAGAACACAGCCGCTTGAAAAGCCAGAGGCTATTCCGCCGGGAACTAAAAGTATTCAAATGCCGCGGGAACAATCCAAAATCTTGTCGCGCTGTCTGTCGATTGATCTGGAGGTTGATCCCAAGGAAGCCAAGTTGTTCGCCTTTGCAGCCGTGCCGGAAGGCGATGGAGAGGGTATCGTTCATCGGAAAGGTGACCTGAAAGCCGCGCTTGAAAAGCTCGACCTGTTTTGCGCCGGTTTCGCACATGTTGTTGGACACAATATTCTGCGCCATGACCTGCCGCATCTCATGGCGGCCTCGCCGCGCTTCGCAAAGCTCGCGGACGGACCGATTGATACGCTGTGGCTCAACCCTTTAGCGTTCCCGCGTAATCCCTATCATCATCTGGTCAAACACTACCGCGATGGGCGGCTTCAAAGTGGTCATGTCAACGATCCCGAGTTCGACGCGCGTCTCGTGTTCGAGGTTCTCCGCAACCAGATCGACGCCTTCGTATCGCTGAACACGTTGTCGCCAGAAACGATGATAGCCTATCACTGGCTGTGCTGCCGAGGTCCTGGTAGCGTCGGATTTGATCGGTTGTTCAGCGACGTGCGCGGGGCGCCCATCCCGACCGAAGCGGAAGCGCACGATGCCATTCAGACGCTGCTAAAAGACGTGGCCTGCGGCGCGCAGGTGGACGGCTTACTCAAGCGGCTCTCGGACACCGGGCTGGGCTGGCCGATGGCATATGCCCTTGCCTGGATTTCGGTCGCTGGTGGGGATTCTGTTATGCCGCCTTGGGTGCGGGCGCAGTTCCGTGACGCAGCACGGCTCGTCAAAGATCTGAGAGATACGAATTGTCGTGATCCGCACTGTGCCTATTGCGCAGAGCACAATGATCCCACCCGAGCACTCGAACGTTGGTTCGGCTTCCCAAGTTTCCGCCCAGAACCAGTCGACGAGGACGGACGCCCGCTTCAAGAAAAGATCGTGGCGACGGCCATGGAAGGCGACAACCTCTTGGGTATCCTTCCAACGGGCACGGGTAAGTCTATCTGCTATCAGATTCCCGCGCTGTCTCGGTTCGACAAGACCGGGGCCTTGACCGTCGTAATATCGCCGCTTGTGGCGCTGATGGCAGACCAGGTTCAGGGCTTGGTTCGGGCCGGAATTTCCTCGGCGGTTACGATAAACGGGCTATTGTCTTTGCCCGAGCGTCAGGATGCGCTTGACAAGGTGCGGCTTGGGGATGCTGCGATCCTTTTGATTTCGCCCGAACAACTGCGCAGCACAACAGTTCGGTCCGTTCTGTCACAGCGCGAGGTAGGGCTGTGGGTGCTGGACGAGGCGCACTGCGTGTCTAAATGGGGGCACGATTTCCGGCCGGACTATCGCTACGTTTCGCGGTTTATCAAGGAAAGCTCAGGCGACGATCCGGCTCCGGTGCTTTGCTTGACCGCAACAGCAAAGCCGGACGTCGTACAGGACATCCGCAGTCATTTCAAAGAGCGGTTGGGGTCCGAACTGGCGTTGATCGATGGTGGCGCGTCGCGCTCAAACCTAAGCTTCCAGGTGCTGCCAACGCAGCGGGCAACCAAGATGGCCGATATCCTCGACACGATCGAGGCCAAGCTTCCGCGCGAGGGCGTGTCTGGGGCGGTCGTCTATTGTGCGACCCAAAACGCTACCGAGCGCGTGGCGGAGTTCTTAAAACAACAGGGCATCGCCGCTGAACGGTATCACGCAGGCCTCAGCCCCGATGACAAGCGTGAGATTCAAGAGGACTTCCGCGTCGGCAATCTCCGCGTGATCGCAGCCACCAACGCCTTTGGGATGGGGGTCGACAAGCCGGACATCCGTCTGGTGGTTCACGGGGACGTGCCTGGGTCGTTGGAAAACTACCTGCAAGAGGCGGGTCGCGCCGGGCGGGACCGCGAGCCTGCAAACTGCATCCTGTTGTTCAATACCGAAGACGTTGATCGTCAGTTCAGCCTCAGCGCGCGCTCTCGACTCGCGCGGCACGAAATCGGCGCGATCCTGAAGGCGCTTCGGCGTCTTGATGCTCGGACCGGAAAAGGCGGCGAAATTGTCGCGACACCCGGTGAGATCGTTCATGAGGAGAAAGAGCGAGATTTCCAGCGGGACAGCAATACCGACGATACGCGGGTGAAGACCGCCGTCGCCTGGCTGGAAGAAGCACACCTTCTGAACCGCGAAGAAAACCGGGTGCAGGTGTTCCCCGCCTCGCTCCGGATAAGAAGCATGCAAGAGGTTCGCAAAATCCTTGCATCCGCCGAGATCACCGGGCGGCGACGCGAAGACCTGGCCACCATCGTGCAGCATATCATCAACGCGCCGCAGGAAGAGGGCATCACCACGGACGAGCTCTGCGGCGTCAGCGGGCTTACGATGTCGAGCCTGCGTAAAGCCTTGGCGGATCTCGAGGCCCTGGGGATCGCAAAGGACGACACAAACATCACCATCTTCGTGCATGTAGGCGTCGAGAATGCCTCGTCGAAGCGCTTCGAAGCGGCATCCCGGTTGGAAGCTGACCTGATTGCAGTCCTTAGGGAGCAAGCGCCAGACGCGGACATCAATGAGGCTGTGCCCTGCCATCTGGCCTCAGTGGCGCAGGCCCTGCGGGAGCAGGGACACGCCTCCGTGCGGCCCGATATTGTCGAGGGGCTGCTCCGTGGGATGGCGCAGGATGGCCGCGACATGGATGGCGGCAAAGGCAATATCGGCCTGCGTAAGGTGTCCAAAGGCAGTGTCATGGTGCGAATGCAAAGATCATGGGGAGTAATCGAACAGACCGCTCAGCTTCGCCGGCAGGCCGCAGAGCGTTTGGTTTCTTACTTGATCAACAAGGTTCAGGCTGGCCTACGTGGGAAAGATGTTCCTGTCGAGACCACGCTTGGCGACCTTCTTGCAGCGATCAACAGCGATGCGCTGTTACGGACATCTGTCAATGACCCTGCAAAGCTAATGGACCGGGCGCTTCTATGGTTGCACGAACAGCAGGTGGTGACTCTGGGCAAGGGTTTGTCCGTGTTCCGCTCAGCCATGACGTTGCACATCAATCGGAAAGGCGGCGCTTTTACCACTCAGCATTTCGCGCCGCTCGAAGACCACTACACCGAACAGACTGTCCAGACCCACGTGATGGCGGCTTATGCGAGCAAAGGCATCGATGATATCGATCAGGCCCAGCGGCTCGCGCATGACTATTTCGCAATGGAGCAGTCCGACTTCATGAAAGCTTGGATGCCGGGGAAAATTTCGGAGTTCAGACGACAGGCAACGCCCCAGTCTTATGCCGAGATCGTCGACAATCTGGGGAACTCGACGCAAGAGCAGATCGTGCGTGACGACCGCGAACAGACCAATGTGCTTGTGCTTGCGGGACCGGGATCGGGCAAGACACGCGTGCTGGTCCATCGCGTCGCCTATCTGGTCAGGATCAAACGCGAAGATCCAAACGGTATATTGGTGCTCGCCTACAATCGCCACGCGGCCGCCGAGATCCGGGAACGCTTGCGTCTGCTGATTGGCGAAGATGCTCGCTTCGTGACGGTTTTGACCATCCATGCCTTAGCAATGCGGTTGGTTGGCGCGAGTTTCGCCGGACGGGTGGCGGCCGATGAACCTGATTTCGAGACGCTTCTGATCGATGCGGCACGTCTCTTGCGTGGCGACGGGCTGGACAAAGTCGAGGCCGAAGCCTTGCGAGAGACCTTGATCCAAGGGTTCCGCTGGATACTCGTGGACGAATATCAGGACGTGGGCCCTGAGGAATACGCCTTGATCGCGGCGGTGGCCGGACGCAGTATCGACGACCCCGATCAACGGATCAGCCTGTTCGCAGTCGGCGATGACGACCAAAATATCTATGCGTTTGCCGGCGCATCGGTGCGCCACATTCGACAATTCGAACAGGATTATTCCGCCAAGCCGGTTTTTCTGACCGACAATTACCGCTCGTCGAAAAACATCGTCAGCGCAGCGAACGCCGTGATCGAAGGATCTCGGGAACGTATGAAAACAGGCCATGGGATTACCGTCGACCAATCGCGGCAAAAGGACCCGGCTGGGGGTATCATGGAAAACCTCGATCCGGTTGCGCAGGGGCGGGTTCAAATCCTTGGCTGCCCGGCCGGGAATTACGCTCAGGCCCTTGCGGCGGTCAACGAGATGATCCGCCTGTCAAAACTGATCCCGGATTGGAGCTGGAAGGGCGCGGCAATCATTTCTCGTGATTGGCGCAAGCTTCTGCCAGTCCGCGACTTTGCCGAGGCACATGGAATTCCCGTCGAAATGGCAAACGAAAATCTACCAAGTGTGTGGCGCACCCGGGAGATGCGGAGGTTCATCGACGGTCTGCGCGAGAGGCACGCAGCTTTGGTCAGCTTGAGCGATCTTACCGAAACCCTGAACACGATACCCTCAAGCCGTTGGACTGACCGGATCGGCGAGGGACTTGGCCAACTTGCGCGTGAAGTTGATGGCAAAGCGCTCCCGAGCCCCGACGTGATCGAATGGTTTGCTGAATGGTCTAAGGACTCATGGGGCGAGCAGCGCGGCCTCAAATTGCTGACGGCGCACCGCGCGAAGGGCCTCGAATTCGACGATGTGGTGATTCTCGATGGCGGTTGGGAACGGCCCTCGCGAAACGAAGATCAGGACGCGCCGAGGCGTTTGTTCTATGTCGCCATGACACGTGCAAGGCGAAATTTGATCGTCATGAGTAACGACAATCACGAATACCTTCCCACCGAGTCGCCCTCCGTTGTCACGCGGCACGTGGTGCCCGACTTGGCGACAGTCCCCGGCCCGCGCCGGTTCTTTCAATCGCCAGAAATGAAGATGGTCGACCTGTCATTCGCAGGACGCCAAGGTGATCGGCACGTTGTTCATGACGCGATCGCCGAAGCGCAGGTTGGCGCGCCAGTCAGGCTCTCCAGTGTCGGAGATCGCTGGCAGATCGAGGATCTTCAAGGTAGGATCCTCGGGCGGATGGCAAAAGCATTCGCGCCCCCGATGGGCACGAAATTTGTCACCGGCGAGATCGCGGCCATCATTAATTGGCGTAAAGAAGATGCCGACGAGCGTTTTCATCACCTGATGAAACGCGCCAATTGGGAAGTTGTTGTGCCTGAACTGGTATTCGAAGAGGTCAAGGGGGCTGAAAGGGTTTTCGGAAAGGATCAGAACGTCAAGTAGGACGGTCAGGCGGTCGTTCGCTGCACTTGCAATAAAGGATCGCTTAGGGCCGGTCGGAACTTCCGAATGAATTCAAGGTTGGAAGATTTACAGGTAGTATCTTGTATTTATTCAATACATGTTCGGTGTGCACGGTATAGCGACAGGACAATACCATGACCAACTTTGCCGACAACGATCTACTCACGCTACAGCACGAAGTACAGCGGTTGTTGGGGCGATGCCTGTTACGGCTCCAACAATATGAGCGGCTGATCAAAGCTATGGTGGCGCATCATAGGCTCTCAGGGCCGATTCATGACTTGGAGCGTTCAAGGGCCGCGCAGGTTGACGCCACGGCGCGTAAGACGCTCGGCACCTTGGTGCGCGATCTCCTCGGATCGTATGTCGTTGCTGGTGAGATCGAACCTGCCGAAGGGGCGACGATCAATTCTCCTGAAGGAGCCAATTGGTTCGCCATGCGGATGTCACTTGACCTATCGAGTGAGGATTTCGCTCGGGTAGAGAATGAACTCAGAGACATGGTTCTTCTACGGAACAATCTGGTTCACCATTTCATCGAGCAGCACGATCTCCGGAGCTTGAATGGATGCCGCGGCGCGAAAGATACATCGGTCAGCGCATATAACCGCATCGACCAAAACCTCGAGCAACTTCGGGAATGGGCTAGTACCATGGAAGAAATGCGCTAGGCTCTCCCACAAGTCTTGCAGTCGGAGAAGTTCAAAGACGTGTTTGTCAACGGAAAGTAAACTGGGACGCGCCGCGCATAGTGAGTGCCTTGCGAGAAGCATACTGTGCATCGGCTTTCGATGGATAGGCGCCGTTGGCTTAGGCAGGCATATAGAAATGGTCCGCGAAATACCCGGCTGTGGCATCAGGCTGAAGACGTCGAGTGGTGCCAATGCAGAAATTCACTTCCTGCTCGCGAACAATTCATCCAAGCAATGATACGGTGCGGTGTCCCGAAACTGTGCGACGAGCGCGAGGTCGTTTGAACGATAACGCCCGTAGGTTTTCAGAAGATACTGTACATAAAGAAGCAGAGCGATTGTCGTTCCCGCTGCTGCAATGTTGAATGTGACTTCCCACCCTGTCATTTGGGTGCTCCCTTAATTGATAAGTTTCGCTTCTCTCCCGGCGCAGTAACGATTTAGGACCGAGCGGGTTTTAATCGGTCCGATACTCCGTCGGGTTTTCGCGAGCCGATACGGTGACCGATCGGTTTGCAGCTTGACCAGAGCGTAGGGGCGAGAGTTTGTGTTCCATTCGACCCGCAAGTGGTTCATCGCCCAGTGCGAGCGAACGGGTTTTCCTGAGCACTTCACAGCCTCTCTGGTCGGTCACCAATCGGCTCGATCGGAGAACGGGATCACCTACGGGATTTACTCGGCTGGGATCAGTGATGAGCAGCGTCGGTCGATCGTCGATCAGATACGGCTCCCGATATGAGTTTCCCGGACATCGACGCGTTCGAGGAGCGAGCAGCGATTGCCGAATACGACGGCGGGTGCACCCGTAAGGCAGCGGAAGATCTGGCAGCTCGGGCTCAGGGGTTCCGGGATGCTGAAGCCTACTGGCAGTGGTTAGCCCACAATGTCGTTAACCGCAGACCACCCTGAAATCCAAACCTCGGCGGCCCTTAGCGGTTTGCCGGGGGATCTCTGCTTTTCATTCTTTTTCCAAAGATGACGTTGGTCGTAGGTGGCGGAATGAAGGCTGTGCGGACAAAACTGCCGGTCATTACGTCGCCTGAATTGCTTCCCACAATACGAGTAGATGCTAACGCCCGTGTCGAAAATGTAATTTTGCTCAGCCAGATGTGCTCAAGTACACAGTCTGGAATGCGAAAGCCTGCGCGGCTAAGATTGAATTAAGTACATCGCAACCAAAGGCGCGACAGTGATTAATTCGCCTCAGAACACAAATCGCCATGGGTCGCAAAAACAGCTTGCGCGTGCACGTGAGCGTGAGCGTGCGATGCGGGCAATCCTTCAGGTCATTTCACGGTCCCGTGACGACGAAAAACCTGTTTTTGATGTGATTCTTGAAAGCGCGGCACGATTGTGTAATGCGCCATTTGCATGTCTGTTTCTGGCCAATGATGAGCGCACCTGTTTGACAATCCCCGCCTATCACGGCGCCCGGTCACAATTCGTTGAGCTGATCAATGCCAATCCGTTGCCAATGGACCCGGAACAATCACTGACGGTACAGGCGATGATTGCTCGCGAACCGCTGCAGATCGCCGATGCAAGAGACCAAATTTACGATGCCGGTCAACCGCACCGGGTTCACGCGGTGGAAGTTGAGGGCATACGCACACTTCTTACCGTTCCGCTGTTAACACCGGATTCTTCGCTAGGGGTTTTGTTTCTCTACCGTCGGGAAGTGTTGCCCTTCACAGAAGATGAAATCGCCTTGGTGCAAACCTTCGCTGCACAAGCCGTTATCGCCATTCAGAACGTGCGGCAGTTCCGCGAGCTGCAGGCTAGGCTAGAGCGTGAAGTGGCGACGCGGGATATTCTGGAAGTCATCAGCCAGAATCGGGACGATGATGGCCCAGTGTTCGATCTGATCACGCGGAACGCGGCGATACTATGTGGTGCACCGGTGTGCACTTTGTGGCGCGTCGAGAATGGCATTATCCACTACTGCGCCAGCTATGGCGTCCGCGGCGAAGCCCTCGCCGAGACGGAACTGACGCCAGCAGAACCGCTTGCCGACAATACTTTGACTGGCCGGGTTTTCCGCTCTCGAGCGGTCGCCCGGATCGACGATGCTACTGACGAAAGTTATCTTGATTACGAATGGGTCCGGGCGCGGGGCCTGAAGTATCTGGTGGGTGTACCTATCTTTGTCCGCGGCGAAGTGTGGGGCAGCATAAACCTCATGTGGCCGCCCGACCGCCTCCCGCGTGACTCGGATACCCAACTGGTCGAAGGCTTCGCCTCCCAGGCCGCCATTGCCATCGAGAACGTGCGCCAGTTCAGGGCGCTGGAGGCGCTCAATGCCGAATTGGGCGATCGGGTGCAAGCCCAGGTGGGCGAGATCGAGCGCATGGGGCGCCTAAAGCGGTTCCTGCCGGCGGCGGTGGCAGATACCGTCATTTCGTCGGGATCTGAGAAGATGCTGTCGAGCCATCGGGCGCTTCTGGGCGCGCTGTTCTGCGACATCCGGGGCTTCACTGCCTTTTGCGAGACGGCGGAGCCGGAGGAGACCATCGAGGTTCTCCAAACCTATCACGAAGAGATGGGAAAGCTGATCAACGCCCACGAGGCGGGAGTTGATCTGCGGATGGGGGATGGCATAATGGTGCTGTTCAACGATCCGCTGCCCTGTGACGACCCCGCAGGCGAGGCGGCGCGGCTTGCGATTGCCATGCGCGCGCGGATGGTGGATCTTTGCATGCGATGGAAGCGATTGGGTCACCGGCTGGGTTTCGGTGTGGCTGTCTCCCTTGGTTATGCGAACATTGGGATCGTTGGGTTTGAGGGGCGGTTCGACTACACGGCTTCTGGCACACCGATCAACCTAGCGTCGCGTCTTTGCGACGAGGCAGAGGATGGAGAGATCCTTCTGAGTCCGCGGGCGGCCATCGCGCTCGAGGATCGGTTCCTCGTGGAATCGCGTGGGGAGTTAACGCTGAAAGGCATCCGGGAGCCAATGGAAGTGTTTCGGCTGACCGGCATAGCTGAGGCTTAGTCAATGAGTGCTTAGGGCTCAGGCCAGTCGTTCGCGGTATCTGGTATTGATGGCCGCTTTAGTGGACAAAACCGCCATTAGCTGCATAGCGGCATCGGATTGCCAATTGGTCGAAACCGCTACGGGCTTGTTGTGGCGCTTCTTAACGCTTTTGCCCAATCCTCTAGATGGCTATCGTGATATGGGCCTTGCTCGGATTTGAAGGTCACGACACCCTTAGCGTCGAGAATATACAAGCGCTCTGGTGCGCCAGCGTAATCGTCATTTATCCGATTGTCTGGCCAATCTAGGACAACTTGGCTGTGAAAGCTGAAGGCCCTTCGCCAATCATGGGCCACCTTGGCACGCTCATTCATATTTGTTGGTTGAGCGTACATAATTTTGTCGGCACGGTTGGAGTTTGTGTTCCATCCGTCTGTCGGATGCGCTTCCAGCGTGTAAACGAAAACGAACTGAACCGAGTTTTCAAATTCGCCAATCAACTGCTTCATGCGCTCGGATTGACGACGAAATATGGGACACGTGTAGCTCCCGAAAATCAACGAGACAGGCGCATCGCGAAGATCGGATAGCTTCAGTAAGTCGGATGAAACGTCTCCATCCTCACATAATACGTGCGCCAAGAAGTCTGGAGCCGGTTCACCTAAGTTGGCTTTGCATCTCGTTTCTGACGCTGCCGCTTTGTCGAGATAGTCAAGAAAATCCGCCTTACTAAGACTCATCGCATCTTCGAATTCATCATCGGACATACCGTCCATCTGATCACGCATACTGAATGCAATTTTGCTCACTGTTCTTCCTCCGCCACACCAAATTTACCACGAGTGGCCAAGAAGTCTGAAGCGATCATTCGCAGCGTGTCGCTCGAACGACAGCTACGCGGACAAAGCGGCTGCTGTGTATTGGAAGCGGTCACTCTTGACGGTCCACCTAGCAAAGTCATTGTCTAACACTTACTGACTGAATGCGTGAGACGGGACAGTGAAGATGCCACTTGATACGAATTTAATCCTATGCCCGATAAATCTTCGTCACGTGAGGCTGGATTACAGCGCCTACGAAGAAGCAATCGCAATGGCTAAACGCCGAGAAGCGCGGCTTCTCGTGGTGACAGTTGCGCCAGAAATGGAGCGAAACTTGAACATTCGCGACTCTGTTGGATATTGGAGCGAGCAACTGAAGAAGTTTGTTGAAGATCACCCAGCAGAAGGCGTCGAACTTGAAACCACTGTCCGGACCGGAGCGGTGCATCGCCAGATCGTGAAACTCGCGGATGAACGCAACGTCGACATGATCGTAATGGAGGCGGCCAATCCAAAAATCCAAGACTATCTGTTGGGTACAACCGCCAGTCATGTCGTTACGCACGCTAGGTGCTCTGTTTTTGTTGTACGTAACTAGCCGTTCCAAAATGGCCAAGTACCGCAGTTTGATGTAGTGGCTCCCCTATCTCAATGGGAAGCCACAACTCCTTTCGACTGTTTCTCAGAGCTTCTTGTATTCAGATCGCAAGGCCAACCACAGGCAGTAGCACATGATGAGTATCACCAGTGTAAACGGAATCCCCATGGACACGGCGGCTCCCTGAAGGGCGTTCAACCCACCGCCGAGGAGCAGTGCAATAGCGACAAGGCCTTCAAGCGTACACCACCATACGCGCTGAACAACGGGCGCATCCAACTTGCCACCAGCGGTGATTGTATCGATCACCAATGAGCCGGAGTCGGACGAGGTGACAAAGAAGATCACAATCAACACCAGCGAGATCGGCGCAATGATGTTGTACAGCGGCAGTTCCTTGAGGAAACCGAACAAAGCGCCCTCCGGAGCATAACTGTCGATCACAGTGGCTTTGACTCCTTCAGCACCACCTGCATTCAGCATGTCGATGGCCGCACCTCCGAAAGTGGACATCCACAACGCACAAACAGCTGTTGGTGCAATCAGGGCACAGAGTACAAACTCACGCACGGTGCGACCCCGGGAAATCCGTGCAATGAACATGCCGACGAAAGGCGACCAAGCAATCCACCACGCCCAATAGAATGTTGTCCAGCCGTGGAAAAAGCTCGTATCTTCCCGCCCGAACGGATTGGAAAGCGCAGGCAGCAATGTGACATAGTCCACCATGACTGAAACGTAGCGCGCGATTGCGGCAGAAATTCCGGTCATAGCGATCACAAAAATAAAGAGCCCGACGGCCATTATCATATTTATCTCAGACAGTCTTTTTACGCCCGCGTCCATGCCCAAGAGGACGGAGCCAAGAGCGATAAGCGTGATCGCAACGATAATGATAACGGTCAGCGTCGGGGACGGTGAGATGCCAAACACCTCATTCAGACCTGCAGCAACCTGTTGAGCACCCAGGCCCAAGGACGTCGTAAGGCCGAAAAGTGTCGCAAAGACCGCCAGCGTGTCAATGAGATGTCCCCAAAAGCCCCAGACACGTTCTCCAAGCAGCGGAAAAAAAGCCGACCGGAGCGTGAGTGGCAGGTTCAGGTTGTAAGCGAATATCGCAAGCGCCAATCCCACTGCAGCATATACAGCCCAGCCTTCGAGACCCCAGTGATGTATTGTCCCGACGACACCAATATACTCATTGCCCGGTTGACTAATGTCGATGTTCAGGGGCCGTGCATTCCCGTCTTCCGAAAAGTTGTAATACACTGGCTCCAAAACACCAAAGAACAGGAGGCCGATCCCGATCCCTGCCGCAAACATCATTGCGATCCAACCCGCATATGAGTAGTCGGGTTTCGCATCCTTTCCGCCAATTCTGACTTTTCCGACAGGCAGGACAATAAGCGCCAGGCAGAACAACGTGATCGCATTTACCGACAACACCAGAAACCAGTCAAAGGTACTGGTCAGCCATGGCCGGAGCCAGCCGAAGAATGCAGCGGCAGCTTCCTGATTGGCCAAAGCCACGATCACGAAACCCAGGATCAGCAAACCAGAGACAATGAAGACGGGGTTGTGAATATCCAACCCGAGCGGCCTGATGTTGTCTTGTCCGAGTTCATACTCAGTCTCGAAGTCCCAGACACGTGGGTCCGGGTCGAGCATCTTTTTGGGACTTGAATCTGACATTTTGCCTCCCATAGCGCTGTTTCATAAGGTTTATCGTTGCACGGCATGCGACGATCTGTCCAACACTGAGTTGGAGGGAGCTACGACAGGAAACGGCGCATTAAGCCCCAGGGCAGCAAAGTCAAGAAACAAAAAACAGTCAAATCAGCTTCGATTGGTAAACAATTTCAACAGGGTAACTTTGTCGCGTAGCGGCAAAATTAGTCGGCCAATGACGCCAAAACCCACTCGACTAAGTGACTCTATGTTCTGAAGTCTGTCGTAGCCATCTCGGCTAAACTGCAGAACCGTTAGGTCAAGCTCATCCCTGTCTAACAGCATCGGGGAACTCGCAGCTGGCTCAGTTTCCGCAGGTAGCGCAACCGTCAAGTGGGCAGAATTGACGCGTTTTAATTGCTTACGCTTTGGCACCGGTACCACAATTCAATCTGCTGTCCTGTGATATCCGCATTGGGCTGATATTGTTAAAAAACTCCAGTTTTGGCCAAAACCGGTAAATAATTACCCATTGTCAGGCGGTTGATTTTTTCGCCAGGGGGTCGGCCGAAGCAATGGTTCCGCGATGTGAGAGGCTGTCATGGCCTGCTTTGGGCAAGTGGTGTCAGCATTGCTGACGCGATGGAAATCGGCGAAAAAGCGAGTGGGCCGAATTGTCGAGTTTTTCAACAATATTGGCTCAATTCGGTCATTCGCAGTATCTTCGTGAGCGTCTACTTCGCGGACGCACCCTACGCCAAAGGGCAGTTCTACGTGAAAAGATCAGTAGAAAGGTACTTCAATCCGGAGTCGCAAATGATCACGGAAACGGTCTGGCCCTTGTGAGGGCCTTTTAGCAGCTCGACAGCACCCGCCACGTTGGCGCCGGCAGAAAACCCAGCGAAAATGCCTTCTAAACGCGCCAGATTGCGACAAGTCTGACGCGCCGTGTTGCCATCAATTTGAAGAAACCCATCCCACACGAACCCTCGAAGGAAATCGAGATCATCCATAACATACCCACCTCCCTGAATGGGATGTTCGGGGCTTGTCACTTCCTGACCCGCGATAACAGCAGCGCCTTCGGGCTCAATGGGATAGCATTTGATCTCTGAATTTCGCGATCGCAGGTACTTGGACGTCCCAGACAAAGTGCCACCCGATCCGACAAAATCACAGAATGCATCGATGTTGCCGCCGGACTGTTCCCAAAGTTCTGGGCCAGTCGTATGTTCATGGGCGCTCGGATTACCTTCTCGTTGGAATTGGTCAGCTCGAAATGCGTTGCGTTCAATCGTCAGTTTTGTAGCCACGCGATCAACCTCTGCGAGGTCAGCGCCGGATACTTCCCCGGGGCGACTTCCCGGCATTTGATCTACCAACACGACTTCGGCGCCAAGAGCCTGCATCATTTGTGCGCGCTCAGGCGAGTTGCCTTTGGACATGACAGCAACGAATGGGTAGCCTTTGATACTGCAGATGATGGCAAGGCCGGTGCCCATATTGCCACTTGTCAGCTCAACGATTGTCTGCCCTTGCTCTAACGTGCCATTGGCCTCAGCTGCTTCAATGACCCCAAGCGCCGCGCGGTCTTTTTTGGAGAATCCGGGGTTCAAGTAATCGAGCTTGGCTAAAATTTTTCCCTCGCAACCATAATGCTTTACCAGCCGATCAAGAGACACCAAAGGTGTGTTTCCAATCGCTCCGAGAATGGAACAAAATGTACCAGTCATTATAAGAGTCCCAACTCTGTTTCGAAGCGAACTTTGGTAGACACTGCAGAGTTTTGCAACTTGGGCGCCTGGCGCTCATCCACCAAAAAGTAACGTAAGGCTGCTCTGTAGGCGACACAACCTATCGCGGTAATCAGGTTTGGCGTTAGAGACCGGCCAAAACTGATTTCCAGTCTCGGTTATTTAAGTGGCAAAATTTTTCTTGTGGATACCTGCTGGAGTGCGAGCTCACAAATATACCAGCTGGTTTTCTACTGCTTCCAATAGTGCCGTCTTAACTGCGTCGATCATTTTAGTGCGAGGTGAGGCTCTCATATTCGCCAGGCCAACAATGCGCTTAGGTCCGTTCTGTTCAAGGGGAATACTTTTGAGCCGCAAGTGGTCATATGCAGCTAAGCGGCTGTCTGGTATGATTGATACGCCAAGTTCAGCCGCCACCATACTTGAGATTGCTTCAAGGCTCTCTAGTTCCATGGCGTCTTTGACTTCAATGCCCTTTCTTTGCAGCCAAGTCTCGATTTGCCTTCCTACAACCGCATCACGCGTAAAACGAATAAACGGTGACGCACCAAGCAGTTCTTTCGGAGGTAAATCTGGGGTGTTTTCCGAGACAAGCAGGACCAATTCTTCGGATACAATTTCAGAGAATTCCAACGTGTTTGGCAGAACATCTGGTCGGGAAATGATCGCCGCTTGAATCTGCCCGCGATCTAACTGTAGCAAAAGCTGATTGGTCAAACCTGGAACAATTCTTACACGGATATCCGGATGCACGGACTTTAGCCTCGCTAGCGCAATTGGCACTAATCCAGTCAGAGTTGTTGGAACGGCCCCCAAAGTTATTTCACCAAAGAGTTCGTTGTTCGACCTCACCCTTTCCGCCAAACCGTCATATGCGGCCACCACCGCTGCAGCCTCTTCGGCGAACGTTAGCCCGGCATGAGTCAGTTTGGTTGATTTGGCCGATCGGTCAAATAAAACGAGCCCCAACGTGACCTCCAGATTCCGCATCTGGTGACTGACCGCCGACGGAGTTAGATGCTCCGCCTCTGACGCGGCACGGAAGCTACCATGTCGATGAACTGCGATTAGAGTTCGTAGTGACCGAATGCTCATATCGATAACCTCACTACCGCCTAAACCGTGATCGATATGTGAAAGTTTTTCACTGATTAGTCAAAGAATTTTCGTTTTTGTTCATTTTTGTTGATGTGTACCTTGCGCATGGCATGCCCAACGAAACCAAACCCAGAGGTGCTTATGGTTGCTCCCAAATCCAACGCTTATACTTCCATCGTTGCCAAACCCTTCGCTCCAAACCTTGGGGCTGAGATTTATGGAGTCGATCTAAGCCGGCCTGTTCCTGACAACCAGTTCGCAGAGATCTGCAGCGCTTTTCACACCTATCAAGTTCTGTTTTTCAAAGAGCAGAAAGAAATTCCGCCTGCGCAGCACATTGAATTTGGGAAACGCTTTGGACCGCTTCATGTGCACCCCGCAGCCCCAACAATGGAAGGATATCCAGAGATTTTCGAAATCCATGCAACCAAGAATTCCAAGGTAGCAAACGGTGAGTTCTGGCACTCTGACGTCTCTTGCGACGAGACGCCTCCTCTTGGAACTATGCTTCAAATCCATATCGCCCCTCCCTGCGGCGGGGACACTATGTTCAGTGATATGTATGCGGCCTACGACGATCTTTCTGAACCGATAAAAGATATGATCAACGGCCTGTCTGCGCTTCATAGTTCAGAGCATATCTATAAAGGCCGCTATAGCGACCGGGGACAAAAAGACAGCGATATTGATTGTCCCGAAGCAGTTCATCCAATTGTTAGAACTCATCCGGAAACGGGCCGGAAATCGCTATTTGTGAACCGAACATTTACGACAAAGATTGTGGGCTTGTCGGATAAGGAAAGCGATGCGATCCTCGACATGCTTTTCGAGCATGCGGAACAAATCAACTATCAAATCCGGTTCAGGTGGTCGCTTTACGACATGGCCTTTTGGGACAACCGGTGCTGCATGCATCGTGCTATCTGGGACTATTGGCCCGCAGAGCGTAAAGGGCGACGTGTGACCGTGAAAGGCGATAGACCTGTTTAGTCTCGACTGAACCGAATTGCTCGATCAATGAAACCAAATCTTTAGGAGCGCTAAGTGCGAGCTGCAGTCGTAAGAGAGTTTTGTGAAGACCTTTCGATTGAGACGGTCCCGGATCCAACCTGCCCAGACAATGGAGTGGTCCTGGAGGTCGCTGCCTGTGGCGTATGCCGCTCGGATTTTCATGGATGGTCTGGTGCACACCCCAAAGTTCAAAATGGCTCCATCTTAGGGCACGAATACTGTGGGACCGTGGTAGAGGCAGGGCCTCAAGCGAAGCACAAAGTTGGTGATCGCCTCATAGCGCCATTCATCTTAGGCTGCGGTAGCTGCAACGCTTGTCAAACAGGCGTATCAAACACTTGTGCTAACCAAATCGTTCCTGGATTTGGAACGCAAGGTGCATACGCAGAATACGTTGCAGTGCCTTTTGACCACAACTTGGTTCACTTGCCAGAAACGCTGTCCCCTGCCTTGGCGGCAGGGCTCGGGTGTCGTGTCACCACTGCTTGGCATGCTTTGACAGACCGTGCAGATGTCGCAGCTGGTGAATGGGTGGCTGTCCACGGAACCGGAGGGATTGGCTTGTCAGTTCTTCTATTGGCAAAAATGCTTGGATGCCGAGTTGTCGTAGTGGATGTGGTTGAAGAGAAGCTTGAGCATGCAAAGCTCAACGGCGCGGACGCAACCGTAAATGCAAGCAAAGAAGACGCCGCAGCAGCGATCCGAGATATCACGGATGGAGGAGCACAGGTTTCCATAGAAGCGTTGGGTATCGAAACAACGACGAACGCATCCGTAGAGTGTCTCGCTATCCTTGGTCGACACGTGCAAATTGGTATGCCGTCGGGCGACGGCCAGACGCAGGTGAACATGCGTGCAATCTATTCCAAACAACTCTCGTTTTTTGGCACTCGTGGTATGCCTTCATGGAAATACCCCCGCCTTCTAGGAATGATCGAACGTGGCGAAGTGGATATCCAGCCAATGGTCGCCAGAGAAATCCGATTGGAAGAGGCTAGCAATGAACTTCGCGCAATGAATGGACCGACTTCCCCAGGAACCGCTGTTATCACAAGGTTTCAGCCGTGATCGGCCCAAACGCCTTATGGGTTTTTTAAACAGTCATTCCCTCTATCATTGTGCGTCCCTATGCAAATTCAGTTATTCGCGCAATCTGGCTGTTCCGGGTAACGCAATGAACGTCTGCTTTTGGCTCCAGGCGGTCATTCGTGTATTAGGCTTGAGCGACCGCTTTGAAGCCATCGACTCCATAGGCCCCGCCACCCGCCAGCGCCGGCGACCACCCGTCAGCCCCAGGAACGACTCGTCAACGGTCGTCTCAGCATCAGTGGATGGTTGATCTCGTAAGCACCTGTCGGCACTCGTAGACGGGTAGGCCAGCCCCGTTTATGCCCCAGTGGTTTCGGGTGTTCTGACTCCCCCAGACTACTCCTGTTACCCAACCTCTAGCAGGAGTTCTATGGGGGTGGGGAATAGGTATAAGTAATGAATAGAAACCGGAGGATAGAGAGACCCGAGTACCCTCCTTCCTGATCCATAATACACAGAGGGAGGAGGAGGTTATGGGGGAGATAGAGAACCCATGGCACTCGCGACCGATCGACGTTCACCGCTGGTCGGACCATCCAGAGGTGGCAGAGTTGATCGACCGCATCTGGGACGGCTAGCGCTGAATGGGGTTGGAGAGACATCTAGGCATGTCAGGTTCGAGCCCAAATGTGTAAGATGCTGCGTTCGGCTCGGGTGGCAGCGACCCGCAGTTTTCTGACTTTACGAGGCAAAGGCCGCTGGGCATTGCGGATCGGCACGACCGGCCCGATAGCGGCCATTCGACGGTCTGCAGCGGGTGGGGATTTGCGCTAAAGGTCCGCCCCGAACCAGTCAGTACCTGCCGGGATACATGCTCATCATACTTTGGACATCGGCATCGCTGGAGAAGGCGTCCGGGTTGCGGGAAAGAACCTCCCTGATGAATTCCCGCCGGGACCGGGCGTCATCGGGCTGCGTTTCCTCAGTGCGGGGGCGCAGGGCGAAGTTGAATACACGCTGGATGAAGCCAAGAGCCTTTTGAAGCGGCGGGACTGTGCGGGTGCTGGTCATGAATGCATTCATCTCTCGGGCCTTTTCTGCTGCTGCGAAGGCTCTCCCACTGTAGTGGCTGCGGGATTTTCGGGTATCGGCCGCGGCGATGTGCTATTCTACAAAAATGAAGAGCGCATTCCGGAGCTGGTCAGAAATCAGGGTCTTTCTTGCCGTCGTGCGCGCGGGGTCCACCTTGGCTGCCTCGCCCCAGCTCGGCATGGCCCAGCCAACTGTTGCACGCCGCATTGAGGCGCTTGAGCATGAGCTTGGCATAACCTTGTTCGAGCGGGACACGCGCGGCTTCCGGCCGACCGAAACAGCACAAGCAATCCTGCAGAAGGCGGAAGAAATCGAAGCGGCGGCGATTTGCCTGGCCGAGACAGTCGAAACGTTGCGCAGCACCAGACCGATCCGGATCACGGCCTATTCCGGCAACTTCTCGCCCCGGGTCGCAACGATCTTCAACGAGTTCTCTTTGCTCCGCCCCGATGTCAGCTTCGAATTCCTGCCCAGCGTCGAAGTCCTGGATTTATCGGCTGGCGAAGCGGACATAGCACTGCGCGTGACAAGAAGCCCTCCCCATCCGGACCTCATCTGCCGCAAGATAAGCACCGCGCGTTACGCGCTTTTCGGATCCCATTCATACGCCGAAAAACACGGGTTGCCGACCTCGGTAGAAGACTTGTTCAACCATACGTTTGTCAGCTTCCTACGTGAAGGTGTGCCGTCAGCCTTTCACGATTGGCTGATCCGCTATGCGGAACCTGATCAGATCAGGCAAACCTATTCCGAGCTGGACCTGATGCATGCCGCCATCCGGTCGGGTCATGGCCTTGGCATCATAAACGTGAAACTTGCCGAAAGCGATGACACGCTCATTCAATGCTTTGCGCCGCTCGAGGAGATGAACTCGGAGCATTTGATGCTGATTGCGCCAGAGGCTTATCGTCGCCCCGAAGTAAAGGCCTTCGCGAAATTCTTCGCGCCCCGCTATGCTGCCATTTTCAGGTAGAAGCTTCCCGTGAAACCGGAATAATGAATTGCGGTGGTCAATCACACTGATTGCATTTTCATCCGCACACCGACTGTCTATGAATTGCGCCCCGAGCGACCGCTCTCCGGCTAGCCAGCCTACGCTTCCTCAAACGGAAATTCCCGTTGGTCACGTCCGATTCCGGCTAACTGCGGTTATAATCTCAACCGAGGCAGACGACCGCTCCGCCCGCATTTCGGTCGTTCGCCTAACCTCCTCCTCCCTCTGTGTATTATGGATCAGGAAGGAGGGTACTCGGGTCTCTCTATCCTCCGGTTTCTATTCATTATTTTTACCTATTCCCCACCCCCATAGAACCCCTGCTAGAGGTCAGGAAAGAGGAGTAGACAGGGGGAGTCAGAACACCCGAAACCACTGGGGTATAAACAGGGGCATTTTCCGTAGCAAACGGGTGCCACGGGTGTCTACGTCTCGATGTTCCGATGACCTGGCTGGGGTGGTAGGAATCCTTGCCCACCGATGAAACCTAAGAGCTTTTCCAACCGGTGGCCGGAACTGGGGCGGTTTCGGGGGCATTTAGCGGAGCGAAGCGATAGGCGGCACGAGGACGAAGGACGAGTGAGCGCGGGGAGTTTAGAGGGTGAACATCGGGCATTCTATTAAGCGAAGTAGACGGGCGGAATGGAGCATCAACGGGTCAGCATGGGCAATTAGAGCCGCTGGCAGCCCCATTTTACAGTGGCGACAGGCGCTGGCGGGGCCAATGACGGTTGAATGCGATAAACAGGCCTAAAGTCGAATTTCATTTCATTTTCTGCTATCCTCAAACTCGGAGGATTAGCATGGAGCGTAGGATTGCTGCCATTCTCGCCGCCGACATGGTTGCGTACTCGCGCCTGATGGAGGCCGACGAGACAGGTACCATTGAGCGACAAAAACGACACCGGATCGAACTCATCGACCCCAAGATAGACACCCATAAAGGTCATATAATAAAACTAACGGGGGACGGAATGATTGCCGAGTTCCCCAGTGTCGTAGAGGCAGTTCACTGTGCGGTTTCGATTCAAGAAGCCATGAAAACCCGAGAAGAGCATGTCCCTGAAGATCGCAAGATCCGCTATCGAGTTGCGGTCAACCTTGGCGATGTAGTCTTCGACGAGGGGGATATCTACGGAGACGGTGTCAACATCGCGGCTCGGCTGGAAGAATTGGCCGCACCGGGAGGAGTGGTCGTATCCGGCACAGCCTACGATCACCTCAAAGCGAACGTGGAAGTTGGTTATGAAGATCTAGGAGAAAAGAGAGTAAAAAACATATCCACTCCTGTCAGGGTGTATCGGGTGGTGCCGGGCGGGAAGCCGCTTGTTTCAAGCTCTGGAAATTTTCCAATCAAGGTAGGCATTTCAATGTCTGCGATCATCCTCTTGCTTGCACTAATGATTTGGCGACCATGGAAACCGGAATTCGATCCTGCCTCAGTTGATCAGATGGCCCTTCCTCTGCCGGACAAGCCTTCACTCGTGGTACTTCCGTTCGACGATTTTAGTGACAATCCAGAACACGCATTTTTTGCAGACGGGATCACCGAAGACCTGATCACAGACTTGAGCAAGCTGTCTGGCATTTTCGTAATTTCACGAAATTCAAGTTGGACTTACAAAGACAAGGCCGTGAAATCCCAGCAGGTCGCTGAAGAATTGGGGGTACAATACATCCTTGAAGGGAGCCTGCGCAGAGCGGGAGATCAAGTCCGTGTAAATGCACAGTTGATCGATGCCTTGAGCGGTCATCATATTTGGGCCGACCGATATGACAGTGATGTTCAGCAGGTTTTTGAACTTCAGGACAAGGTCCTAGAAGAAATAACATCTGCATTGGCGGTTCAATTGACAGCCAAAGAAAAACAGGAGTTTGGAACAACAGAAACTGAACATCCTGAAGCGTATGACTCGCTGCTGTACGGCCTTGAACTTCTGCGCAGTGGCAATTCTGATGACACCTTGAGCGCGATTTCCAGATTTGAAGACGCGATCGCAATCGATCCCGATTACCACAGGGCTTATGCTGCCTTAGCTGCGGCCCATTGGCGAATTGTTCAGAGTGTCTGGTTTCTGGCCATGAGTGGCGGGTTTGAACGGTCTTGGAAAGAAGTGGAAAGAAGCCTTGAAAAAGCGATGGAGGAACCATCGGCTTTAGCATATTCGGTTCAGGCAGAGATTCTTGTGGAGCAGGGCCGCCACGATGAGGCATATAAGGAATTAGATAAAGCGTTGGCTCTGGCGCCAAATGACCCTGACATACATCTCGTAAAAGCCAAGGTCCTTAACGCGACAGGGCGTGCGTCGGAAGCGGAAGCCGCGGTTCAGTATGCTTTGCGTTTTGACCCGCTTGAACCAACCCGCTATTTGCGCGAACTGGGTGTTTCCCAGCTTCACCAAAAAAAATATGAGGATGTCGTGGCAACGATGCGACGCGTGCTCAACCGCAATTCTGACATAGTGGCCGATATTACAACGTTAGTATCCGCGCTTGGTCACTTGGAGCGGCTAGAGGAAGTCCCTGATCTGGTAAAGCAGTACGACGCTCTTGCCCTGCCGTCGTTTTATGATCCCTTCACGGCTGAAGAAAGCCTTATCTGGTGGTACGGTGACATGTACGGTTACGACCCGGATTATCGCCGACATTTGTATGAGGGCGTTTTGAAAGCCGGGGTACCACCCAGCACTGGCAATGACATTGATTACGATGATGTCGCAGACCAAATGACACGTGATGAAGGTTTATATTACCCTGAATCAATCTCTCGTATTAATACTGAAGAAGCACATACTCTTTGGGAACAAGGCGCAGCGAAATTCGTCGATGTGCGCGCGAAGTTGGATTTTAATGCCGGGCATATACCCAATTCCTTCAACTTCTCGCTGTTAGTTGGTCTGTCACGAGACGCGCTTTTGGAAATAGCGGAACTTGATGACACTATGGTATTCAGCTGCCATGGGCCACATTGCCCATATTCTGCGTATGCCGCAATAAAGGCCCACCTCTGGGGCTTTGAGGATTCTCGGTACTATGCCGGTGGGTATCCAGATTGGGTCGAGCAAGGCCTTCCAACGGCAATCGTTGAAAACGATTAGCTCGTCGCTCGCCAACTACCCTTGGTTTCACTCTGAAAAAAGACAGAAACGTCGGCTGCGAGCTTCTGTTGGGCGTAGAGCAGACGTTCAGTTGGTACCGTCCGGAGTGCAGACGCCCAGCTAAATTGATGGCGTGTTCGCAATGAGCCCTGAGCAAGCACGAGTAGCCTTGTGGTTGATTGGTGAAACGCGGCCTTTATGCTAAAATTCGGCTGCGGAAAACGTGAGACGGGAGGAGAAGTCATGGCTTGGAATGTTTCGGGCGAGCTCGTCGAAACCTGCAGTTGCAACATGCTTTGCCCATGCTGGTTCGGACAAGCCGACCTTATGCTCATGGACCAGGGGTATTGCGCAACGACACTGTTGGTACGCATTCGCGAGGGCTCTCATGAAGGCGTGGACCTTTCCGGTCAGAACGCGATTGTCTCGTTTCATTTCCCCGGGCCGACCCTGTTCGACGCCAACGGCACCGGGCGAGTGTACATTGATGAAAACGCCAGCGATGCGCAGGTAGCGGCATTGGAGACCATCTTGCAGGGTGCGTCCGGCGGCGGCATGGAAGTACCAGCAAGCCTGTTGTCGACCTGGCTTCCGACCAAACGCGCCGGGATCAGCGTGACCGAGGCCGAAGGCGAACTAACGGCGAGTGTGGCTGGTGTGGGCGAGATGAAATCCCGCCGTCTGGTCAATGATCTCGGCAACAAGATGAAACTGCAGAACGCCGCGTTCAGCCTCGCCTTCGGGCATGAGGGGCATGAAGGTGATCTGGCCCCCAGTGACGGCACCACCTGGAACGACTCGGATATGCCCATGAGCTGGACAGGCCGGTCGGGTGTGGTTGGGCAAGTCGCCTGGGCCGGCTGAGGCTGGGCCGGATCGTCAGGCTAAAATAATGAATGCTTTAGGAGTTGCACAACGGGATCGGGCGCTGGTTCTGGCTGCGCTAGTTGCGCTCACGGCGCTGGCGTGGGCCTATACAATTTACCTCGGGCGTGGTTCGTCCCCGATGACGATGGCCAGCGACGTAACCATGCCGATGATGATGCAGTGGTCAGTCGCGGATTTTGTCTTCATGCTTATCATGTGGGCCGTGATGATGTTCGCGATGATGCTGCCTTCGGTTACACCCGCCGTAATGATCTACGAAAGAGTGCGCGCGAAACGGGAGGAGGCAGGGCGCCCCTTCGTGCCGACGGGCAGCTTCGTTGCAGGGTATCTGTTGGTTTGGCTGGGGTTCTCGCTGGCGGCGACTGTATTGAATTGGTGGCTGCACACGGGTGGCGCGCTTTCCTCCATGATGGGGAGGGTTGCGCCGACCGTAGGCGGCGTGATGTTGATATTCGCCGGGTTGTTCCAATGGACGCCACTAAAGAACGCTTGCCTAGAGCATTGCCGCTCGCCCATGAGTTTTCTGACGGCTCATTGGCATGAGGGAACCCTGGGTGCCGCGAAGATGGGGCTTCAGCACGGGGCCTACTGTCTTGGCTGCTGCTGGATGCTGATGGTGCTGTTGTTTGTATTGGGCGTCATGAACCTGCCATGGGTTGCCGTACTTACAATCGCAGTGTTGGCGGAAAAGACGTTGCCATTCGGGCGATTTCTGAGCCGAGGATTTGGCCTGGTTTTGATTGTCTGGGGCGGGTGGTTGATCGCACTGACCTGAGAAAGGGTCGATAAATTCTCAAGCAGGTCGAATGCCACGACAGAGTGATATCCGAAACCTTACCGGACAGGCAATTTCAGTACGAGATAGCAGCCAGCCTCGAGCCTAAATCTGACATCTCCACTCGCCGCGATACTCCCGATAGCCGAGCTTTCGTTTTATCGCTTTACACGGGCAATGATTTTTTAGGATCAATGCGCTAATTTGAGTAAGCATGCTGAATCAATTTCGACAAGGACCTGAAATCCAAGTCTGGTGCTCAGTCCGGCAAGCCAGCTACACGAAGGGTTTGCATAAGGTGGTCGAGCGTTGACGGGTCCTTGTAAGGCTGACTGCTTGCGTAGTCGGATAGGCAAAACGCCGGATCACTCCTCACGATATCGTGGGCGACGCGTTTCGCCTCGTCGTGAGCGGATGCAAGCTCGTAGTCGCTGCAGAGAATAATGCGAGCGTCATTGTTCTTTTGATTGAGCCGCAAGGACTCTTTCGCAGCGCGGATCGAGAGCGCAATGTTACCGTTGTCTCGGTACGCGACTGCGAGAACGTCGATTAGCCAAACAGGATACACTTTCTCGAGCTGAAGGGCTTCTTTCACGCTTTGAACAGCGGACTGTGCTTCGCCGCAATAATTCAGCACGAGCCCCAGGAGAGCATGCGCCAACGGACAACTCGACCGAAGTTTCGCTCCCGTTTTACATAGCGCCAGCGCTTCTTCATATTTCCCGTTAAGAAGTAGAATATGCCCAAACACAGCGTGGCCAATGCCGTTGTTGTCTTCGTATTTTATGGCACTTTGCGCCCAATTGGCCGCCAGTTCCATGGATCTTGCTGCCGGCTCGGTCCACTTGAAAAAACCGTCCATCCAATGCGTTACGGAAACGTAGCTCGGACCCACCACTGAGTCGGGTTGTACGCGGTGAAGCTCTTCAAAAAAGCCGCGGGCAATTCCATTGTCCTCCGGGTTTAGCTCGTAAAAGTGACTGGCACCGCGGTAGTAACACTCCACCGCCTCAGGGCTGTTGAGTTTTCCGAACCAAATTCGATTTCGTTCGTTCGTGGCCAACTTTATGTTCAGTGCAGCGATGATTTCCCGAGTGATTTCATCCTGAACTTTGAAGATATCATCCACAACTCGATCATAGCTTTGAGCAAAGATGATTTGCTCGATTTCTACGTCTGTAAGTTGCGCGGTGACCCGCACTCGATCACTAGCCTGTTGGACAGCGCCTTCGAGAATGTAGCGAGCGCCGAATTTGGCGCCCACCGATGATGCCGAGACATCTTTCCCGCGATATGGATTAAGGGCCGGTGCATGAACAAGAAAAAGCCCGGAAAGCTGTGTTAGTGTGGCCGAGATACCGAACCTGATACCATCGGCAAGAAAGTCCTTTTCGGGGTCAGAACGCAGGCATTTGAAGGGTACAATCGCGATGCAAGGTCTTTCCGGAAGGTCGAATTCAAGAGTGCCTTTGTCGCGTGTGCCGGTATCCGTCTCGATCTCTTTGGTGGCCACACGGTATGCGCGCACTTGGCCTTCAATGTTCTTGAGAGTTTGCTCACCCACGAATTCGAACGGATAAGAGATCTTGCCAACAACCTGATCGTAAATCGTTCCGCTGATCATAATTCCCCCCGCTTC
Organism: Ruegeria sp. D1(2025); assembly: GCF_056536425.1. Classification (NCBI taxonomy): domain Bacteria; kingdom Pseudomonadati; phylum Pseudomonadota; class Alphaproteobacteria; order Rhodobacterales; family Roseobacteraceae; genus Ruegeria; species Ruegeria sp. D1(2025). The sequence continues at coordinate 26,186 of NZ_JBQFPO010000021.1, forward strand.
CGCCAGCTTCTCGAGCCGGGCCGCGACGTTAATTGCGTCGCCAAAGAGGTTGCCTCCCTCGACCATTACATCGCCGAGGTTGATGCCAATGCGAAAAAGCATAACGCGGTCTACTGGAAAGTGAGCGTTTCCAGTCTCGAGTCTCCGCTGAATTTCTATGGCGCAGCGCACGGCTTCCACGGGACTCGGGAATTCGGCGATTACACTGTCGCCCGCGGATCCGAAAACACGACCGCTGTAATTGGCAATGGATGCTTCAATGGTTTCACGGTGGGTGAGGAGCGTTCGCAGGGTAGCTTCTTCGTCCGCATCCATCAGCCGGCTGTATCCTACTGCGTCTGCTGCAAGGATAGCCGCGAGCCGTCGCCGAACTTGGTCATCCGTCATAGCACCTGCTTCCCTAGGTCACAGAACTATGGCGCCATCTTACTTTTCCAGGGAACGAGAGTCCACTGACGCGTAAAGAAAGACGCGCATTAGGCAGGGCCCTGCGTACGGCCGGACTGTCCGAATTGCAGTCTCTCAAACCTTGCTCAGCGAATAGTCGAACCGAGCCCAACGCCGACTTCTACAATATGAAGATGAACTGACTTACTTTCGCCGAGCCATAACATGATCCATGACCAGACTAAGTACCTCGACATCGTTTTGGTTGTACGTCCGGTAGCGGAATCGTACCGTTCCTCGATCAGGCTTGGAGCGTGATGGCGTAAGCACCTCGACTGTAACACGCGCTCGCAGTGTATCGCCGGGGAAAACGGGAGCAAGCCACCGAACCTCGTCCATGCCGTGGCCGCCCAAGTTGGTTCCAGTCAACACACCAGTGTCACGAAATAACCGGAAGGTGAGGGCAACTGTTTGAAAGCCGCTGGCGACAATACCGCCGAATATCGACTCCGTTGCCGCCACTTTGTTCACGTGGAAAGGTTGTGGGTCGTGCGTAAGTGCGAAGTCAATAATAGCGCTTTCGGTGAGCGTAATACCACCGGTATCGAAAGCATCACCGACTGATAGATCGTCAAAGTGTTTTCCGGTACTCATACCAAAATTTAGGTAGATTGTGATTTGCTAGTCAATACGGAACGCTGTGTCCCCTGCGCGTACAGACCTTGTGGCACGTATAGAGAATTCTGCATCAAGAAAAGTTTATCTGACCGCACCTTCTCCTGGGGGCAGAGCATTCCAAAAGAACCTAACTTGTTTCACATAAGGACCGATGCATAGTTCACCGGGGAAGCCCTATAAAGGCTGAAAGCAACCAAAGCTGCCAATACGCAAATCGGTCCCGCTATTTCCAAGAACGCTCGGATAGATGTTGGCGAGACATTGCCAAGTGAGAAATACCGGCAGAGGCTCCTCTCGGTCGGAAACAGCTTCCATTTACTTAAACTTACCATGTTCAACTCATACGCTAACAACGCCTGAGAATTAGCACGCACGGTCCAAACAGCGAAAAGCTATCGCAATTTTCAGATATTTTTCGATGCATTGGGCAAAATGGGTGTGTAGTGGTGCCAGGTAATTTGCATTGTCAACGAACCTACAGCTAGTCGGTTCTTCAATCGCTTCTTGCAAGCCTTTTGTCAGGCATCGGCATTTGAGGCAGCCTTCGTGCGTTTGAGGCGCACTATCAATTTAACCTTCTGCTAGTCCCGCAACTCTGTCATTCAGCCACCGCTCCCCCGCCAAAACCGAGGAACCTCCTGCATCTAAATAAAGAAGCAACTGCAGGAGTTTGATCCATGAAGTACCTGTCTGCCCTCGGCGTTCTCGTCGGGGGTTTTCTTTTGCACCCACCGCCCAAGGCTGTCCTGACGACGATGCTCT
>NZ_JBQFPO010000022.1:0-17626 GCF_056536425.1 Ruegeria sp. D1(2025)
TCTCATCTCCACTCCTTGGCGGTTACGATGAGCCAGAAACCCTCTCTTATCAAATCTACTTAAACTGTCCCATTGGTGCTGACGTCAGACATTTCAGGCCAACGTTTTCAAAATCTTCAACCGCGTTTCTTCTATCGTACAAGAGGTCTTAATATGGTTCCAATCAATCGGACCCAAGTGCTTTTGCAACTGCCTTTCAAGCACTCTCGGAGTCGCATCAGAAGCTGATTGAGGCCGTGTTTGAACGCGTCGTTTGAGTTCTCCCGGCGCCGCGGTTAACCAGATGCCGTCGAAGCGAACACAAGCTTCCCGCGCGACCTGTTCGACTTCCTCCCTTCGGCCTGGGCGATCGTAAACGGCGTCGACCACCACCGCGCTCCCACCGCTCAAAAGTGAGCCGGCTCTCTGCGCCATTGAACCATAAACTCTATCCGAAACCTCAGGCTCATAGGCATGATCCGGTAACTTGGTGTGTGGATCGCACCCGAACATTGCTTTGCGGGTCTTGTCACTTTCTATCACTCTTGCGCCCGGTGCAGATCCGATGGCAGGAGCAATTGCAATCGACATAGTCGACTTGCCGCTACCACTAAACCCGCCGATCGCGACCAAGCGCGGCTTTGAGGCACAAAAGAGAGACATTGCCAGCTCGTAATAACTGCGGGCTTCTTGCCGCTTGGCGTTTGCGTCTTCGATGTGTGGGTCTTCGGATTGGGTCGCAAGGACATGCGCTCGGACCGCTGCTCGAAGAGCAATAAAAAACGGCAAACAAGGGTAACCGTCTTCTTCCTCTGTAATATCTAGATAGTGATTTACGACGAGGTTCGCGAACTGTCGTAAATCCCTGTGCCAAAGGTCCATAGCTAGGAAGGCGAGATCGTAAAGAACGTCAACAGTCGCCAGTTGGTCATTGAAATCGATACAGTCGAAGAGTCTCGGGCGACCGCCGAAGAGGCAAATGTTTCGAAGATGAAGGTCGCCATGGCACAGTCTAACGCAACCACGCGCGGCGCGTTTGTCGAGGATAGGTGCCCTCTGCTTCAAGTCCGCGTGAAAAGCCCCGTCAATTAGGTCAACTTCAGCCTTAGAAAACACCGAACTTTGCTGAAACCCCGCATGATTAATTTCCAGGACGGCTTCGATATTTTCACGCCCATTGGCTTGGACTTTTTTCGCCAACTGATGAGCTTTGGCGATCGTCTTGGCCAGGACACTCATTACGTTGGAGGTCAACTCTCCCCGCACAGCCATTTTGTCCAGAATTGCATCTTGATCGAAGCGTACCATCTCAACAACTGCGTCAACAAACTCGCCCTGCCCGTCCAAATTCAACACTGAACCGCTTCGAGTAATGTGCCGTACGCCGAGATAGATTTCAGGCGAAGTGATTTTGTTAAGTTGCAACTCCTTTGCGCATGCCTCTGACCGAATTTCAGAAGTTGAGAAGTCTGCATAAGGCAAATAGACCGCCTTCTTGAGCTTGTATGCTCGATCTCCGGCGAGAAATACGATTGATATATGTGTTTCGATAACGTCGATTTTCTCATTGATGCCGTACGTGGCTGGGTCCGAAAGGAAAGCCACCACTTCGCTTTGGTCTTCAACAATCATCTTTGCCTCCGGCGACCTAGAAAAGTCTTTTTCGGCTAGGTGTTCACGGCACGTACCTAAGCGGCTTGGGAGATTGAATGCTCTCCAGGTACTCGGTCAACGCGATGAGTTTGGCAGGAACTTCTGCAACCAAGCCATTTCCCGTATCAAATTCGACCGTGGAGCCTTCGCTTAGCTCGGCGATAACGGGCATGTCCTCACGTGGGGTCGTTGTTTTTAGATAGCCATCCAAGATTGACATCACTTCTAGCATAGGCCAAACACCGCTTCTTCGGTCGGCAATCTTGGTCAAATCCGGAGGTTGTGTTTTCACGGCCGTCGCCGCAGGCCCATTTCCCTGTGCATCAACCCCATGGCATTTGGCGCAGTGTGCGATGAATAGATCTTCGCCTTGTGTCGGAACTGTTTCCGCCAAACTCTGAAACGAATAAAACACGGAGCCAACCAGGATTACTGCCGTAAGTTTTTTCATAGTCTCAAGCCCACTAAAATTGAGTCTTTTGCCCTTTAAGATTTGAAACAAGGCGGTGTCCTTATGGGTACCAACTCCGCTTTTTTCACCGACTTCGAAAACGGCTATTGGAGCGGGCAGCAAAAAGCGAAAAACAGCTTCGCTACTTAACATTCCAATCTTAGCATTCGAGTCCCGTCCGACTCCTTGATGTGGGTCAGATGAAGATGGACAAGATTCGTTTGAAAGTTCACACCGTTTTCTTATTTGCCACCCGATTTTAGACAAAAAGAACCTGCATTGCGCGCGCCAAAGGTGGTTAGGCGCAACAAGAAATTTGTACTCAGCGGTAAAGATCTGAGAGTGCTTTCTCATACCTTGCTAGAACTCTAGCTCGCTTAGGCTTTAGTGTCGGCGTGATTAGACCGTTTTCTAGACCCCAGGGTTCAGTCTCGATGACAATGTCGCGGATGCGGGCAAAGGGCGGGGTATCTTCCAATCTATTTGTTAGATATTCAACCAAATTCCGTCGAACTTCTTCGGACATTGGGTTAGCTAAGGAAACATCCGTCTTTTCGCACCAAGCTTGGAATTTCGGTGCATTTACAACGACAACCGCCGAGCACCATGGCTTGCTATCACCCAACACACAGACCTGTTCGATCAGAGGATCGGCAGCCAGAGCTGCTTCTATAGGCGTTGGATTGACGTTTTCCCCGGTCGATAGCACGAGGATGTCCTTTATTCTTCCCCTTATATAAACACGCTCATCGATTATCTCGGCCGCATCGCCTGTACGAAGCCAATGATCTTGATCGAAGGCATCGTTTGTCGCGTCTGGGTTATTCCAGTAGCCGATCATAGCGCTCGGTGAGTGGATCAACAGTTCTTGCCGATCACCTATTTTTAGTTCGCTGCCCGGAAGCGTGAAACCGACGCTGTCACAGCGACGATCATCAATTGTCGACCCGGTTACTGCAGGTCCAGCCTCTGTGAGTCCGTACCCCTGAAGCAGCGGGATTTCCATTGCTGCGAAAAACCGAGACGTATCTGCGGACAAAGGCGCACCACCGCAAACCAGCATTCTAATATGCCCCCCAAAAGCTTCGTGCACACGCCTGCTGACACGTCTACCGATCAGGGTCCAATAAAGGTTAGCCACAATAGAAGGAGGCGGCAGTTTTTTTTCAACGACTTGCCGACGGCGCCAGCCGATTGCCTCTGTCCAAGCTAACAGCCTGCTGGCTATTACCGAACCTTCTGCTTCCGAAATCACTTTGTCATGGACTCTCTCGAAGAGTCTCGGCACCGCAAGCATGACGGTCGGATGCAGAGCCCGCATGTCTTCAGCCAAGTCTTGAATGGAGCGCGCGAAAGCCACCGGGCTGTTCGCAAGCATGGGACAGATATAGCCCAAGGTTCTCTCGAATGCGTGGGCCAAAGGAAGGACGGATAGGAATAAGTCCTTTTCGGAAATTGGATTGATTTCGCCCACAGTCGCCGCGTTCCAGAGGAGCGCTTTGTAAGTTAGCATCACACCCTTAGGAGGCCCCGTAGTGCCGGAGGTGTAAATAAGTGTCGCCAAATCATCTGGCGAACCAAATTCACCTCGATCTTCTTTGTAACTTCCGATCTCTATGTCGGGGCAAACCATCGCTCGACCTTTTTTCGGCCCTTCCCCACTGACCAGCCAAACTTGTTTCAATACGGTCAAGGACTTACGTTCAGACCCCAAATCTTCCCATCTATCGATACTGTCGGTCACACATAAAACTGCACCGCTGTCGCGCAGAACGTGACAAATATTGGCAACACTATCCCGCGTGTAGACCGGAACAGCTACCAACCCCTCGCTCATGGCCGCCAGATCAGTGACTATCCAATCGACACAGTTCGGTAGGAAAATCCCGATCCGATCCCCGGCGCGCAAATCAGCTTGCGCGAAGGCTGCACGGCGTTTGACAACCCGTTCATTCACCATGCGCCAAGTCAGTGTCTGCCAGGCACCGTTCACGAATTGAATATAGGCGGGGCTATCGGGCGTATCGTTGACCCTTGCTTCGAATGCTTCGGGAATCGTCTGGCACAGCGCTACATCCACCCCGCTGGTTGGCGAATTCTCAAACATGTTCCATCTTCTGAGATCGCGTTCAAAACCTCCATGATTCAAATCAATTTCAATCAACGTTGGGCGGGTTAACCTGTCGGAGTGCGTCTTGAGTTGCTCAACAATTCGAGGCTTGGAAAGAAAGGTTCGACTGATGGCAGGAACTGCTTCTTCACCAGCCGCACGAATAAAGTCTTTGACGAAACTCGTGCAAAACTCAGGGCTGTACCCAAACAACCCTATCGTAAACAGCGCGACGACCGAGCCTGTGATATGGGTCGACGGTCGAGATCATCTGCTGTTTTGCTCCAACAACCTTCTTGGCCTTTCGAACCACCCAGATGTCAAAGCAACTGCCCAGAAAGCGCTGGAGCGCTATGGGCTGGGTTCCGGTGGATCACGACAGATGGCAGCGAACATCGATGTTCATAGAGCGCTTGAGCAGCGTATAGCCGAATTCGTTGGCCAAGCAGACGCTGTTTGTTTTGCGGCAGGGTACATGGCTAACGTCGGGGTGATCCCAGCGCTTATGAAAGTAGACTTTCTCCAGTCTTTGGCCGAGACCCATCTTGGCCATCCCGGCCAAGACAAGCTTGGAGAAAATGACGCCGTTGGTTGGGAGGTATTTAGTGAAGAACTGAACCACGCAAGCGTCGTAGACGGTGTACGCCTCGCAAAGGCGAAGATCAGCAGGTTCCCACACAAGAATATGAAACACCTCGCTGAGGCAATTGGCGAGTCGAAAATGCCATCCAAATTTATCGTAAGCGACGGTGTGTTTAGCATGGATGGAGACATAGCACCAATCCCGACGATGGCTGATTTGGCTCGCGAGCATAACGCCATGCTGATGATCGATGACGCACACGGGGTCGGCATGCTCGGGGCTAATGGTCGGGGTAGCCTAGAACACCACGGGGTCGCTTCAACCGACGTGGACTTGCAAATGGGTACATTTACAAAGGCTTTTGGAGGCGTTGGTGGATATGTTTCCGGGGATCAGGAAGTAATCGACTTTTTGCGTATTTCTGCACGGACATACATCTTCTCCGCACCATTGCCGCCAGCCATCGCGGCCGGGGTAACCGAAGCTATCGACATTGCTGAACGCGAGCCCTGGAGACGCGAAAAAGCGCTTGAGAATGCATTTTACTTCAGACGTGAAGTGGAATCCCGTGGGTATGAAACTCTTGGCAGCGAAGCACACATTGTCCCAACCTTGATTGGCGACGAACTAAAAGCGGCCGAGGTTACCCGCCTGCTTAGACATCGCGGTATCGTCGCACCACATGCTCGTTACCCCGCTGTTGCGCTCGGCCAGGCTCGCATCAGGTTTGTAATGACCTGTCAACACGAACGCGAGCAGATTGACTTCCTGCTGGGCTGTCTTGCCGAAATGCGTGAGACCCTGAATCTTTAGGAGCGCGTGACGTTGGATCCGCTAGACAACAGAACGGCGCTCATTACAGGAGCATCTTCGGGGATTGGGCGGGCATTTGCGGAAGAATACGCATCCGAAGGCGTCAATTTACTCATCGTCGCACGTCGGAATGATCCCCTACAATTGTTGGCGTCACAACTGCGATCAAAATACGGAATAGACGTCCAAGTTTGGGTTGGAGACCTTGCTATCCCTGAGACGCCTCAAAGTTTGTTCGATTATCTGATTGAGCAAAACATCCAAGTGGACATCCTTGTGAACAATGCCGGGTTCGGCGTTCCTGGAAATCTGTGTGAGGTGGAATGGGACAGGCATCGAGAAACCATCGAAGTCATGGGCGCGGCTCCAGTGCGACTATGCTATCTTATTGCTCCTGCAATGCAGGAAAAAAGATCAGGGCGGATCATAAACGTATCCTCGCTGGCGGCATTTGTTCCACCTCACGCAGGAGGAACACTGTACTACCCTTTGAAATCGTACCTTGCTCAGTTCTCAATCGCATTGCGGGCGGAAATGAAACCAAGCGGCGTGCACGTTACTGCTGTGTGCCCCGGCTTCACACGCACGGGATTTCAGGCCGCAGCAGGTGGAACAGTAGAATCCGTCACGATCCCAAAGTGGATGTGGAGCGAGCCGAATGATGTCGCGGTTACCGCGATACGCGCCGTAGAAAAAAACCAACCAATCTGTATCCCGGGTTTTTTCAATAAGGCTGTGGCATTGTTCTTCAAGATCATACCCGGTTCGCTGGGACGCAAGATAGTTGGCGAGTGACCAATCAGAAGACGTCACCAGCACTCACCATTACAGGACCGTTTCGCAACTTCGCGATCATATCCTCGCCCATTCCGACTACGTCGATCCTCAATTTAGCTGAGCCTGACATGGCATGAGATAAGAGGCCCATTTTTCCGCATTCTTGAATGCGACGTAAAACGCCGCTTCGTTCATCAAGCATTATCAGGCCAATCTTGGCTTGGTAATGATGCAAGCAGGCTTCCAATAGCTTAAAGAACACCGCTTCCTGTCCCTCTTTCACGACCAGATTTCCAAATCTGACGACCCTAAGATCCTGCAAACAGAAAACGCTATTTAGCCCAGGCAAATATGGGAGAATCCTAAGAAAAAATGCCCCTTGGATTCCGGGCATCGAGACGATCGACCACCTCAACAGTTCTGCCTGAGCAAGCGCTATTATCGCGTCTCCTTCTCTTACAGCAAAACACTCATCCGATTTGAATGAAGAGCGGAAGTCGGTCAATTCGTGGTCTTGATAAGCCTGCTCCAACTCGGCCAAAACCTGTTCCGCTTCCTCGGGACGGACCATGCCCACTTTTGGATCCTTGCGCGGAAAAAACCGCGAAAAAAGAGCCAGAGGTATGTTGGCCTCAACCGTATGACCAATCTGATCCGATAGGTGGAGCGAGTATTCAGTCGTTTCTTCGACATAGGCAAATCCAAACCCCGGTGTCCCGACGGTCGAGGTGCAATAATTCCGAACATGCTCAATCAGCTGCCCTGCAAGTCCCTCGTGCTGTCTATCAGGCCTAGTCGAGGCCATTACAAAGTGGAAACCATGGCACCTTTTCCCCGCTAACAATTTCAGACACTTATCCAGAACGAAAACGCAAAGCTCTTGCCCGGCATCAGACAAAACGAAAAAACTTGGGTCGCGCAACCGAGCCAACTTATTTGGGACATCAATAATGCGGTATTTGGTGGATCGGCTCCCCCAGACTGTATGTCCGAGCAATTCAACGGTTGCCTCCGAAGGTTCATCCGATCGCGTGATCAGTCTGAGTAAGCTGGGGTCTTGCCAAATCACCTCAACCGTCATGAGTTTGACCTTCGTTTGACTGGCTCAAAATCGCCTTGCGCATGTCATCGAACAAACTGGCATCTGTCACGATCCTGGGAACCTTATATTGACCGCCCAAGCCACGACGAGATTTCATCCATCTGAGGAACCCTCCCGAGGAAACGAAATTCACCACTGGTGCTGTAAGAGCGAGACCTCTTGCACGTAACTCGGAATAATCTTCATTTCGGCTGCACAAGACTTTGTCGACTTTTGAAGCGAACGTTTCCGCAGCATTCGGATGAGGTTCTCCCTCTACTTCGACGAGATAGAGATGGCGATTGCGCTGATCTTCGCAGACTGCGCCCACGCTATAGTCGACAACGGAGAGTCCTGTGTTCGATGCGGCCACAGCTACTGCCTCCGCGATTTCCGCTTCAATCAGATGTTCACCGAAGACGGACAGCCCGTTTTCCACTCGCCCGACCACCAACAAGCGCGGTGGCGAGAGATCCAAGAAGCGCACAATATCCCCTACAATATACGACCACAGTCCGGCGGCTGTCGAAATTGCCAAGGCGTAATCAACTCCGGTTTCAATGTTTCCAACCCAGTACCGTTCGGGATTTTTGGAATGGAGCTGTTCCGCCGGAATAAACTCAAAAAACACATGACCATTCAGGTGCAGGCGCATACCCTCCCCGTCGCCTCGGTCGGCGTAGGCAAATACGCCCTCGCTGGCAGAGTACATCTCTCGTGTTTCTGCGTGGCCTCCCTGCATCAGCGCCACAAACCGCTGCCGGTACGGAGCGAAATTTACGCCACCGTGAACGATAAGCTCTAGGTTTGGATACCAATCGACTAGTTTTACTCCCAAAGTGTCCCGATCTTTTGCGAGTTCGTCCAAAAAGATAAGCAACCAGTTTGGTGAACCCCCCAAAAAACGCACGTCTCTCTGCAAAGATAGGGGTGCCAGACGGCGGATCTTTTCCTCCCAATCTGCGATCCCGGCAATATCGGGGGTTGGCAACACTCGACCCTCAAACCAGTTTGGCATTGCACCTGCAGTGATGGCACTGACGGAACCCACATCCACCTCTGGAGTGGCGTGCTGCAAGTCAGTTGGGCCGGTCAAACCAAGTACAGAGCCCCCCAGCACCCTGCTGCCCGGTCGATTAACAAAGTGGTGACACAGAAGATCTAGAAATCCGCGCGCCGCAGAACGCCGCATCTCGGTCGAATATGGAATGTATTTGGAGCGACCCGTTGTTGTCCCCGAGGTCATTGCAAAATGCGGAATTCGCCCCGGCCAAGTTTGGTCGATGAGATCGGGGTATCTTGCCTGCCACCACTCCTGCCAGAACTCGACGTATTGGCGGATAGGCACTCGCTGCTGGTAGTCTCTGAGTTTGGAGATTTGGTCAAAGCCATGGGCTTGTCCGAACTTCGTTTTAGACGCGCGGCGAACAAGCCTAGTCAACAGCGTCGATTGAACAACAGAGGGGTTCTGTCGATTCAAACTCCAAACCCTAGCCTTCGCGTACCGACGAGCCAATGGGCTGAAGTCGATCATGCGACTGGATCGGCTAATTGCTCGTGTCGGTTGAGGTTTGTTCATCGCCTAGGCTGCCCAGTTCACAAGGTTAATTTGCGAAAACGATTACTTCTCCAGTGTTTCACACTTGCCATTGACTGTCGGCTAGACTCTCCGTTGTAAAATTCGCATAGCGCGGCGCCTTGTACAGCAAAATGTCCGTTTTCCACGAATACGTTGGTCTCGGCCTGCGCTACCGCTGACAGATTTCGGCATATTCTATCGAAATCTTTTTGGCCTCCCAACTTGAGAACCGTAGCTGTTCAACTGGCGCGCCACATTGATTTGGCTCAAGCACCGTTGGCCTGACTTTGCTGTCTGCACTGAACCAAAGAAGTTGAACATTTGCTGCGTGGCCAGCGAACACAGTAGTTGATAATCTTGGTATCAGTTCTGCGGAACCGCCGGTATTTTGGTCACCGAACTCCGAGTTTGCTGCGGCTGCTCAATTGTACGTTCTGGATCCAGGCAGGCCTGAATTTCAGAGAAGTCCAGAGTTTCATTTTTTTCAAGCGCTGCAATCAACGTCTCGACCTCGGGCTTGTGCTCTTCGAGAGTGGAAATTGCTCTGGCTTCGGCGTCAATGAGCATTTTCATAACTGCCCGGTCTACTTGTGCTGCCGTTGTATCAGCTATGTTCGTCGGCTGCGCGATTGTACGTCCCAGAAATGGGTGGTCGTCGCTTTGCCTCAGGTCGATTGGGCCGAGTTCTTCGGTCATCCCCCACCTTGTCACCATACTTCTGGCGGTTTCGGTAGCCCGTCGGATGTCGTCGTCAGCGCCGGAACTGACCGTTCCCAGGAACAGTTGCTCTGCCGCTCGCCCCGCAAGCAAAGCAACAATCTGATCTCTGAGAAACGTTTCACTAAGGGTATGACGCTCTGCTTCCGGCAATGAGTGTGTCCCCCCAAGCGCGTGACCTCGCGGAATAATCGTCACTTTGTACAAGGGGTCAGCTTCTGGCGTGAAATAGCAAACGGCGGTGTGGCCAGCCTCGTGCACGGCAAGACGGTGCCTTTCTTCGGGTCGTATCGCAAGAGTGCGGACAGTCCCCATCATCACTTTGTCACGCGCTTCATCAAGGTCGTTGCGAGAAATCAGATCAGCTCTTCGCCGCGCTGCTCCGATTGCGGCCTCATTAAGCAAGTTTTTCAGGTCAGCCCCCGAGAACCCCGGCGTTCCTGCCGCGATCCAACCCAGGTCGCCAGTATCTTCAAGCGGCAGTTTTCTTGCATGTATGTCAAGAATAGCCCGCCGGGCATCTTTCTCAGGCAAGTTCAGTGTTACATGGCGGTCGAAACGGCCAGGCCGGAGTAAGGCTGGGTCCAGCACATCTGGCCGATTGGTCGCCGCCAGCACAACAACAGATTCTCGGCCACTAAATCCATCAAGCTCGGCAAGTATCTGGTTCAGTGTCTGCTCCCGTTCATCATGACCACCGCCAAGCCCTGTTCCACGAGTACGTCCGACGCTGTCCAACTCATCGATAAAAATAATAGAGGGAGCGGCCTTACGCGCCTCTTCAAAGAGTTTACGCACCCTTCCTGCGCCAACGCCGACGAAAATCTCAATAAACTCGGAACCAGATGTCGAAAAGAATGGTACGTCGGCCTCGCCGGCAAGGGCTTTGGCCAGAAGCGTTTTGCCCGTCCCCGGGGGGCCAACAAGCAAAACCCCATGTGGGACCTCAGCGCCGACACGGGCAAAACGCTCTGGGTCGCGTAAAAACTCTACTAACTCTATTACTTCGCGCTTAGCCTGATCCTGCCCCGCGACATCTTCGAAGGTTACCTTTCTTCCAGCTTCGTTTGGTTTTGAGAAACGACCGCTTAGTAGACCACCAGAAATACCTCCCGGACCGCCGGCTATCCCGCCCGTCATTCGTCTTTGAAACCAGAAATACAGGGCCAGGATAAATATCCACGGAATAAGATAGACGAAGACCGAGGTTCCAGATGGTTCAATCGCAGTAACATCAACACCGTTATCTTCCAGCAGCGCCAACAAATCCGGGTCGCTCTGGCTTGGCACAACGGCCCGGAAAGCTTGCTCATCATCCCCGTTTGCAGAGGTAGCGCGAACCGTTATGCTGTGATCACTTAATTCTGCTGAACGAACCCGTCCCGCACGAATGATCTCTTTCACGCCGCTATATGAAATCGTCGTAGCGGTCAGTTCGGTAGGCGGCGCAAAGAAACTTGCGACAATTAAAGTTCCCATCGTGGCAACAAGCGCAACATAATAAATCCACTCTGGCCATTTTGGCCCATTGCCGGGATCTTTAGTTGGCTCTTGTGGCATAAGCGAAATCTTTCAAACAGACTGGTACTTGCGTCCGAAGACAGCACAACCTCAGACCCGCTACCAACCACACAGACTATGCATCCTTGATCAAGGCCCAATCAAATAATAGTCAACTTTGCATTATCTTAGCAAAACCAATTGCAGATTTAGCTGAAGTTACATGCGTTTGAACAAACCGCTTTTCACGGCAAACCTCCAGGCTTCAACACCACTCGAACCTCGATCAAAAGGTTGGCAACGGCGGAAATCGCAAGTTTCGAGTTCACTGAGTCTATTGACCTGCATCAATGCATCTTCCTCTGATACCCGTCAGTCTTGGCCTTTCAAAACGGAGGGGAAACCATGATTTCGAATATCTTGGTCGCAACTGACGGCTCTGAAACAGCTGATCGTGCCGTTGAATTCGCTACAGACCTAGCGCTCAGACTGGATGTGCCAATGACTATCGGCCATGTTCTTCAACATGGCGCTCGCATTGAAGAATTGGGCCGCATGACTGAGGTCGAGCACTTGGTTCAGCAAGTCAAAAGCGATGTGAAGCTTCATTTGGGCGACATTCCATCCAATATTGACGCGGTATTTTCGGGCCCCCTGTCACGCGCAGACAGAGAGCGTATCATCACAGTGATTGGCGAGAAAATCGTTGATGGAGCGGCGCGACGCGCGAAGGATGCAGGCGCGAAGAGCGTTTCGACACGGGTAAACAATGGGGATTACGATGAAGGCATCCTAAAAATGGCCAGTGAAATCGGTGCAGACACAATAGTTATAGGCCACCGCGGCTTGGGCCGGGTTCAACGGATCTTTCAAGGCAGCGTTTCGCAAAAAGTCAATCAGCGTGCAGACTGCACGGTGATTACCGTACGCTAAAATAAAGCAAACGGACCGGATACTATTCTGTGGTACCGACGCATTCAGAATTTCTGCAATGCGCAGCGTCAATGTCAGCAACAAAGGAGATCCAGAGGAAAAAAAGTATGCGAGCAATGGTTTTTGGCAATGCCGTCTCAAGACTGGAACTCAGAAATGTTCCGACCCCGAAACCCGCCGCCAACCAGGTGCTTATCAAAGTTCTGGCATGTGGCGTGTGTCGAACCGACTTGCACGTTATTGACGGCGATCTTTCTGAACCAAAGCTCCCGCTTATCCCTGGGCACGAGATCGTTGGCTGCATCGAAAGATTGGGGACCAATGTCGAAGGGTACCAAGAAGGGCAGCGCGTTGGTGTGCCCTGGCTCGGGCGTACGTGTGGGAATTGCTCTTATTGCCTCGAAGGACGGGAAAATCTGTGCGATCACCCCGGGTTTACTGGCTATACGATCAATGGAGGATACGCCGAGTACTGTGTCGCTGATGCCAAGTTTGTTTTCCCATTGTCCGAAAAAGCTGACCCCGTTTCCCTGGCACCTCTTTTATGTGCGGGCTTAATCGGCTACCGAAGTTTAAAACTCGCAGGCAAGGTCCAGACACTGGGCATCTATGGTTTCGGCGCCGCCGCACACATTCTTTGCCAGATTGCGAAACATCAGGGTATTGAAGTTTTCGCCTTTACTCGAGATAGCGATATAGCCGCGCAAATTTTTGCGCGAAACCTTGGTGCAAGTTGGGCAGGAGGCTCTTCGGAGACGTCACCATCACCATTGGATGCCGCTATAGTTTTCGCTCCAGTCGGAGCTTTGGTGCCTGCTTCGTTAAAGTCTGTGCGCAAGGGAGGCCGTGTTATTTGTGGGGGAATCCACATGAGCGATATTCCAAGTTTCCCGTACGCCGATCTTTGGGAAGAGCGATCAATAGCCTCCGTCGCAAACCTTACGCGTCAGGATGGCAGAGAATTTTTTACTCTTGCTGAAGCTGCAAGTGTTCGGACGGAAGTAATTCCTTATCCTCTTGAGAAAGCAAACGACGCGCTTGATCACCTTCGGGAAGGCAAGCTGCAAGGAGCAGCGGTGCTTGTACCTTAGACGTTCTGCCTGCATTTGTGCGATGTGAATAGCCTGAGTTCCGGAACAGGCGAAGCAGTCAGCGAGAACTGCCGTGCAATGCTCATTTCCTGAACCCATTTTCTCCGGATTTCTATCGCAAACATCGTTCCACAACGGTTCTACCGGAAGCGGACAGTTTCACTGCAAAGTTCGATGCCAAGCTCTTGAAGAAAGACCTCGACGTTTCGAAGCGATATCGGGAACCAAACGTACGGCATCACGGTGAGACAAGTGATCTGGGGGATAATATTGAAACCGTTGAAAGGAAATCGCTTATTCAAGCGCTAAACCTTCGAAAGCCCCGTGCCCGCACTTAAACGCATTTTTCAAAATGTCCCTCAACCTTCGGCGGGCCCACCTAAGCCGTCTACCTCCCAGTAGTGAAACTTTAGAACGAAGTAGATATAGGCAGACAAACCAGCCGCAACGAAGCACCAAATTGACGTGAAGGCATGAGAAGCAAAGAAGAACCCCAAAGCAACGGAAACGACAATTAGATACCCGAAACCTCGTAAGCCTTTATCGCTCGATCCCACAAGCGGAACGCAGATCACCAAAGCGTAAAAAACACGTGCAAAGTTCCTCGTAATCTCGGACGGGAACGTTTCAATGTTTTCATATTGAATGGAGTGTTGAGCGAGGCCAATATCTAGATTTGCTGGTGACAACAACACTGGCAAGTAGAGCAACAAGCCAAGGCAAAAACCAATTCCGCAAATCCCTTGGAATATCAACCTGCGACGCCGGTCACATTCAATCAAAGCCGCGGACAGCGGAACCCAAAACGGCCAAAATAAATAGGCAAAGAAGAGAAACGTCAACGCAGCTGCCGAAGAAGGGCTCGCCGACGGGTCGTCAATGGACACCCACAAGAAGCCTTCGGACAATTGCTGAATCCCAAAGAACAGTGGAAAGCTGGCTAGCGGAAGAAATCGTTCGCCCATTTGCAACGCCAAACGTATCGTAAGACCACTGCAGGCAATGATCGCTGCACCGGCTACAAAACTGGCTTGTGATGAGAAACACATGCTTAAACCACCTCCACCGTTTTACATAGCTGAAGTCGTTGAAGCAAAGAACACTTTTCATTTCGAAGTACTGCGTTGTGCCGCCTAAAGGGCGCATTGTGTGTTGTCTGGCCAACCATTTAGGAACCGGTGCTGCCAGGTAAATTCGGACCAATCAAATCGGACCAACCAGCGGAATGTTGGTTGTTCAGTGTTGACGATCTCAGCGACCGGGTCTGCGAAGAAGTTGGTTAAAAAGTTAAGTGTCTTTTTGTTTTCTTCCGACGTATCAAGGAATGACGATACTCGTATTTTAACCTGCTTGAGTAGTGTTGGTGCATTCGACTATGTGTGCGGTTGGCTGGGCGTCGCTTTTCTGTTGATACCTTTGCAAAGCTCACAAACCCATTCAGCGGTTCCATCAATCGCTCGACCTGAACCCTTTAGGTCGTGGTGGGAAACAATCCGCTGTTCGCGGCAGAAAGGACAAGTTGCAATCGCATGAAAATCGGGAACATGGACGGCTTTTCAGCCTCAACCGCTGGTGCTAGTGGGCGCGAGATTGCCCTCTCAGAACGCAACCAGCCTAAGAGTGTTCCTGAGCGAATTTTTGACCCAACAATATGTATTGGTCGGTCCACGGGAGAGGCTGAGCGCGAGTGAAATCTGCCAATGCTTCAGCGTGCCGGCTCGCCTCTGTGGGGTCGCGTCCGGCTATGGCAACTTCGATCGCAAGGCGTCTGAACCAGAAATGATTGCGGCTCATCGAGCCAAGCTCTAACACATGCTCACCTTCCTGCAATAACTTCAGCTGGACATCGCGATCGCGCTCAAGTCGTGCCATTTCCGCGAGTACCATTGGCCCACAATAACTCATTCCCGCACGTCGGCATGTCGAGAGAACCGTATCTTGCTGGAAAACTACTACCTGCCCGGTGATCTCAGGCAGCAGATCGATGCTTTCGTCGATCACTACAACCACCGGCGCAATCATGAGAGCCTGCAAAACCTCACCCCGGCCGATGTCTACTTCGAGCGCGGCCACACCATTCTGAAACAACGAGAAAGGATCAAACGGAAGACAATCGAAACCCAGCGCTTGCTTCACCGCAAATCCGCCGCATAATCAAACCAAACAGATGCGCCAGATCCTCTCTTAGCTCAGCCGGCCATCTGTCCCAAAATCCCTGACGACGGACAGGAGGAGAATATGCAGGTTTATCGAGGGATTTTACTGGCACTGTTAGTCACGGGGCCTGCACTAGCGCAGGAGGTCCGCCTCAGTGAGGGAAGTGATTTGTACCGGACGTATTGCTGGCAATGTCACGGTTTCGAAGCGACCGGAGACGGGCCAATGGCCGAAATGTTGGCTATTCGAACACCCGACCTTACCAAATTGGCGGGCGAAAACGACGGTGTGTTTCCGATAGTTCGCATAGCTGAACAGATTGATGGTCGTTCACAATTGCTCGCTCATGGGGGCGAAATGCCAATCTTTGGCGCGGTGTTCGAGACAGACCAGCAAATCGCGGTGGCTTTGCCCAATGGGCAATCTATGATGGTTGGCCTGCCGTTGGCGAATTTGCTCGCTTTTCTTGAATCGATCCAGTCTGAATAGGCGCTGACCAATCCGCTAGTCGGTATCCGCCGTGCGTCTGATCGACATGAGAGTCAACGGCGGCCCCAACACCTCGAAGGCCACAGTACTGGCCAGAGTAATGGCCATGATCGACGCGGCCCAATGCGGAAATTGCTCTCCAGCTACAAGGGCCATTCCGACCGCAACACCGGCCTGTGGCAACAAAGCGGGACCGTACCAGCGGGTCTCACGGCGAGGCAGGCCGCCAAGTCTTGCTCCGCAGTAACCTCCGACCAGGCGGGCCACGGCGCGCAAAAACAGAAAAAGTGCACCAGCCCAGCCCATCAAGCCGAAGGCTTCAATGTCCAACGTGGCGCCAGCCAGCAGAAAGAACAGAATCATGAACGGCCACTGAATGTGCTCGATCTCATGAAAAGCACGGTCGTGATGGCGCGCAAGATTTCCGATAACCGCGCCCGCAACCATGCCTGCTACCAAGAATGAAACCTCCAGCCAAAGCGCGAGGCCCGCTGTCAGAAAGACTATGCCCACTGCTTCTGCCTGCATGGGTTCTCCGGGTTTCAAGCGGCCTGTCAGGTAAGCGGATGGCACGCCCAGTGCGGTACCCAATAGTATCGCCCCTCCGAAATCCCACATCGCTGTGGTCGTGACGGTGGCCCAACCATCCGAATGACCGGCCAGAACCAAGGCGATGCTGAAAACGATCAGACCCCAAGCGTCATCAATTGCGACTACGCCCTTTAATGTTTCGGTAAAGCTGTTGGACACCCCAGATTGTTTGATCACGTCTGCAATGGCGGCCGGAGCTGTAGCCGTGCCAATTGCCGCCAGCACCAACGCCAACCCGAACGGTACGCCAATCGCGGTCAGTCCAACCGACACAATAACAAGGGTTGCAACCACGATTGAAATCGAAATCGTCAGAATGGCTCGGCCATGCCGAACCAGGTTTTTGCGGGTCAAAGATCCTCCAAGAAGAAACGCGACCATCGTCAAGGCAACAATGGAGATCTCATCGAACCACTTGGCAACGTCGACCGGGATCACCCCGAATCCTGCGTTCCCGGCAATCAGGCCGAGGAACAGTAAGGTTGTAACACGAGGAAGATGCGTGGCCCGGCCAAGTTGATCGGCCGCCAATCCGGCAAGGAAAAGGACACCAAGGGTAATCAGAAAGCCGGCAATGTGCATAGAAAACCAAGCGTTAAGTTCTTGTCTAGACTACTCTAACTCCAACCCGGCCTGCTAGGAACCGATGTCGGAGAGATTGCGACTGTCCCGTCGCAGCTTTAGCCGAAGGTCCTAAAAATAAGGGATATTGATCTGTATTAAGGCGAAAGCGCGCCGCAGGTGGCAAAAGAGCTCATTCAGAAAATGCGGAGGAATTTTCGATGCCGACAAAGAAATCCAACGCAAATAGCCCGACCTCACTTTTGGATGTTTTCAAGCAAATGCAGCCGCCCATTTCTGGCAATCCGGCCTTCGGTGCCCAGATCGAACAATTTTGGGACGCGCAAGAGAAATTGCTCGAAGAAACCGAGGCCTTTGCACAGCATTGGTTCGAACGGCGTCATGAGGCGGTCCGGACGGCTCTAAAAGCTGCACGCAATGTGTCTTCCGCGAACCCGTCCGATCCTTCTAAAGCCCTTCAGAGTATGGCGGAATGGCAGCGCCACTCGACGGAGCGATTGGTTGCTGACGCGCAGGAATGGTTCGAAACCGTGGCCCGTT
>NZ_JBQFPO010000023.1:0-12570 GCF_056536425.1 Ruegeria sp. D1(2025)
TACTGGGTTCGATGCAAATCTGGCGTCATCCCGGGCCAGATAATTTAGCCGAGCTAACTCTCAATGGTCTTGTCCGGCTAACTTGGGTTGAGGTGGACAAGGGCCTTCGTACTCACTTTCGCAATTGGCCCATTCCTGACGTTCAGTAGCTTTTGACTATGCTGCCCTGAGCAGTCGTTGGTGCTCGTTGCAGCTATTTCTTGATAGAAGGTCTGCGAACTTGGAGACTTTCACCAGTATTTGAGTAAAAGGATTGGCCATGTTTCGTCTTTTTCTATTTGCGTTTGTGATGGTTCTCGCCGTCAACGCGGGCACGGCGCAGACACCACCTTCGGTTGGTGAAGTCGAGAATTACGACGGTCTCTTCGCAGCCGCTCACACCGGCAACCAAGAAATGATCCGGCAGCTCGTTGCGGCGGGGGCAAATGTCAACGCGAGGGACTCGCGAGGCCGCACACCAGCCCATGTGGCAGCCTTTGCTTCAGAGGACGAGGCATTGCGTGCACTCGCTGAGGCCGGTGCCGACATGAATGCGCTTGAGGGTCAGGCCTACGACGTGGTCACTATTGCGGCCGTTGCAAACGATCCAGAATTGATGACGCTCGCCATCGAGTTAGGCAATTATCCGGGTCTAACGACCAGCCCTTATGAAGGAACGGCTCTGATAGCAGCTGCGCACCTCGGTCATGTCGAGATTGTCCGACGGCTGATCGCTGCTGGCGCGCCTCTGGACCATGTGAACAATCTGCACTGGACCGCAGTTATGGAAGCCGTTGTGCTTGGTGACGGCGGCCCGGATCATCTTAAAGTTCTGGATGCATTATTAGCGGCGGGTGCTGACAGAACGCTTGCCGATCGAAACGGAACTACGCCGCTCGAACACGCCGAGCTGCGCGGGTTTTCTGAGATGGCAGATCGGCTAAGAAAAAAGGACTGAAACCAATCAAGCAGGCTGAAGCGGTGAGGCTCACCTAAAAGGTGCCTATAGCAGCTTGGATTGGACCGGCCTCAGTTCGAGGCCTCCTCGTGGTAGGGTAGTGGCGAAGATGCATACATCTCACGGATTTTGGCAAAATGAACAAGTTTAGAAAAATTGAGCAGGACCGCCACCGCGCACTCGTTTTCGCGAGGCGTGGCTTTCTTGCTGCGTCCGGCTCTGGCGCACTGACGGTCGGCTTGACTGGCTCCGTCGCGGGACAAACTTCCTCGAGGATGGACGACACGATACCTCAACCAAGTGACCCCAGCGATGCCACGTTCATGGAGCGCGCTTTCGAGATGCAACAATATGCAATTGACCATGGAGACCAGGGGTTCGGTGCAGTCGTGGTTCGCGACAATGTTATTATTGGCCAATCATGGAGCAGGGTTATTTTGGATCAAGACCCCACGGGCCACGCTGAAATGGCCGCGATCAGGGACGCGGCGCGCCGTCTCAATGATCGAGATTTGACCAGATCGGTCATGTACTCATCTTCCAAGCCCTGTTCCATGTGTGAAGCAGCGGCTTTTTGGGCTGGGGTTCGTCACATGTTCTTTGGCCGGGAAATCAGGAGCGCGGGATCACCGAAGCTTTGCGGTTAGATAGGTTCTCAGTCACCAGCAAAGTTTACTGTTGCGTTCGCATCCGGCGATGGGAATTGGCCCAGTGAGGGCAATTGTGAAAGCCGCAACGAATGGCCGTGTGAGCCCGTTGTTGCTTTCGATTTTCATCAAGTTGCAGTCGCACGAAGGTGTGACCGTCAACCCAGCCCGCCAAGTGAGTGAAATTAGGGAGATAGACTAGCTATGCAAAAGGAGCCTTGTCCGTTGATAGCCCATGGCAGAATGGTTCAAAGCCGCAGGATTGGCCTGACTACGGCAAATTCACGCGATGCCTAGCTCGAAATAATCGTGGGCTTCGTGTGGGTTGGCATCCCAGGAAGTGACCATCTTGAAACCAAGCCTTTCGTACAGCCGCCTGACGTTCGCCTGTCATCAGCCTGACGGTGTGATACCCTTGCTCTCTAGCCAAGCCAATCACACGTTTGCAAACCGCTGAGACCTTTGCTGCCAAATCAAATCAATGTCGGCATTGTCCGCAAAGCACCCCTTCAACTGACTCAAGCTAAGATCTGCTTCGAGCCCAAATTGACCGATGTTGCACGGTGCCCCAACGACAGGAATGCGCAGAAAGCAAACTTTGCAAACCTCAACGAACGATCATAGTGAACGTTTGCCGAGACCTTTTGGAGCGGCAGCTATGAGGAACTGGCTGGACAGGCTATTGATCATAACTTGCTGTTCTGTCGAAATCTCGCGCCAGGTGCAGGTCGCTTTGATTTCAAGGTCAGGCGATGGTCACTGTCCCGAATTGGTTTTCGCGATACTGCAAAGTAGATCGACATGTTTGTCCAACCATTCTTCGTTCAGCGCCTCGTGACGTATGAGCTTGCGGAAATAAAGTGCTGCGACAGCTAGTTCTATAAGCTGTTCAACCGGAACATCCGCGGCAATCTCACCTCGGTCTATTGCGGCTGCAAATACTGCTTCAACACTTGCGAACCTGTCTTTCATGAATTCAGTGATCACCAACCGCGCTTCTGCATCGGTGGACGCAGAAGCGACTACCTGAGGTGCAATTTGACCCCATGGTGTGTCATTCAAGGCTCCCATCAGTACGCCGAGTAACCAACGCAGGTCAGATCGCAGAGGGCCATCGGTTTTGGGCGGTATGTTCGGTGGTGTTGCGATGCGCCGGAATGCTGCATCACGCAGACTACGCGCATCTGGCCAGTGCCTGTAAAGTGTACTGCGCGAAATGCCCGTTGCCTTTGAAACTGCGCCATGAGTTACGTGCAGCACGCCTTCATCCATCAGTATCTTTTGCGCCGCATCAAGCGCCGCCTGTCGTGTGGCGATCAGCCTAGGATCTTCTTTCAATCACCTCTCCTGTAGAACATTTTGTTGCACAGTAGAACATTTTGTTCTAAAAGCTTGGTCGGTCAAAACCTAAATCCCACAAATACGTCTTGTCAAAACGGGAGCGTATCAATGTTCAAAGTGGCAGCAACCCCGCTGGCGGTACTCTTATCGATGGGTGCGACAAACGCATTGTCCGAGGGTGGCACCTACGAGCTGGATCCTGGACATAGCCAGGTATTGTTCAGCTACGACCACATCGGTTTTTCAGAAACATTTGGAATGTTCTCAGGTTTTAGCAGTGAGATAGAGTTTAACGAAGATGATCCGTTATCATCATCTGTCTTAGTGTCTATGCCTGTAAAATCCATGATCACGGGCTGGGACGCCCGTCTGCAACACTTCATGTCCGATGACTTTTTTAGCGCAAGTGACAGTGACATGGTCACATTCGCCTCGACCAGCATTGAAGTCACCGGGGACAATACCGCGAATACTTCTGGCGACCTGACCATGAATGGCATCACCAAACCTGTTGTTTTGGAAACAACGCTTAACAAGTCAGCTCCACACCCGTTTGGCCCAAAAAGAGGGCACGTCGACCCTGGGCCTGGCAGCCACGGCGACCATCGTGCGGTCTGAATTCGGACTTGGGGTCTTTGTGCCAGCGGTGAGCGACGAGATAGAGCTCTTGATCAATATCGAAGCTTTAAAGGCTGAATGATGTGTGCAAGGGCGCCGATACTGCGCTGAACGCTCATTCCTTGATTTTGGCGGATGGTCAACACGATGAATGAAATCCTGAGAGCATTGGCGGTTGCTGCAACGGCGGTGGCATTGACGTGCCCGTTGGCATCCGCACAAGAGCGCCCCTTGCCGGAGCGCACCTCACCCCGTCCTGAAACGACAAGCGGCGTACCGCATACTCAGATTGGTGTCGAAATTGATACCGACTTGGCCAAGCTATTGCTGGAGCGTGTTGCGCAACTCCCAGGGGTCACACTTGGCCCGACACGCATATCGCTTCCTGGCGCGATTGGTTTTCAGCTTGATCCCGACATGCTGCTGTCTCAACCGAACTCTATCGTGGGTGGGTTTGAGTTTGCGCATATGCATCCTGATGGCAGCTTGCACGCGTCGCTGCATCCGGCAATGGCGCGACGGGCAATTGAGGCTGGCTGGGCCGTAGCTCACCCTTGGGCCAAGCAACGTCCTGGGTGGAGCGGCTTTGTCATGATATATACACCGACCACACCAGAAGAGTTGGATGTCGTCATCGATCTGGTAGAAAGCTCGTACACCTTCATCACCGGCAACACCTTGGGCTAAGCTCGAATTGCGCGAAAGTGTGCGGGGACGCCTGTTTTCTGTCAGAGAGCAGTTTCAGCCACCTTGTTTCTCGCGTTCATTTTTTCTTAAATTGTCGCCGTGGCGAAGCGCTCGATACCTTCAAGCCATTCACACTAATGGTAGCTGCCTTCCGCTTGTTAGATTTTGCAAAGCTCGGAGTCGAAGTTCCGCTTCGGGCTGCCATCGGTCACAGATGAGAAGAACTACGGACTGATACCATTGGAATGGATATTTCGAAGTGAACCTTCGTTAGCGACGCGAAATGCGTTAATCATTCACCTTAGTTCTAGGTTTCGCCAGCCAAGAAGACATTTTGCTCGGCTGTGTGTTTCAACGCAAGTTTGGGAACTTGCAGGCTTAGCAAAATGCCCAGGCACAAGTTTTGGTCACAAAAATCTATTCGTCTGTTAATTTTGGTTCAGAGGAATTGGTTTAGCTAAAAGGATCACATCGACTGATGAAGCGGAAAATTGCTGCGATCCTAAGCCTCGATGTCGTCGATTATACCAAGCGCATGTCAGAGGATGCTGAGACCACGCTGAACACTCTACAACGCATTTTGGACGATGTGATCAGACCGTTGGTCCATGAAAACAAAGGACGAATATTCAAGCTGATGGGAGATGGTGCCTTGGTTGAGTTTGTTGCAGCCACAGACGCAATTAATGCTGCCAGCCAGATTTTCAATCAGATGAGAGATGAAGACGTAACACTTCGAGGAGGTCTCCACGTTGGCGACGTAATGCCAAATGGCACAGACTTGTTCGGAGAGGCCGTGAATGTTGCGTCGCGCCTTCAGTCCAGCGCGCATATTGGAAGTTGTCTCGTCAGCAAGACAGCTGCTGAAGTTGCGGGAACTTCGCTGGCGGTTGCTTTGCGACCAGAAAGCTCGATACGGTTGAAGGGAATTCCAAATCCAGTGGAAGCCTACTCTATTGATTTAGATGGTGACAAAAGACGCGCAAAGAACAAGCTGCTGGCTAGCTCTCAAGACGTCCGCTTTGCAAAATCAAAAGACGGTACAACGCTTGCCTGGACATCCACTGGAAGTGGTAGAAAGTTACTGGTCACACCAAACTGGCTTAGGCATCTGGAATACGATTGGACGATGAACACCATCGCCGGGTGGTTGCCGCTGCTTTCTGAAAATCACTGCCTTTATCGGTTTGATGGTAGAAACAATGGCTTGTCCCAGAGGGGCGTGCAGGATGTGTCTTTGAATCGGATCGTCGAAGATGTTGAGGCCGTACTGGACGCAGCCGGGATCGAAAAAGTTCCATTGTTTGGCATTTCTTTTGGGGCAACCATTGCCGCGGCTTTTGCCGCACATAATCCTGACCGTGTTTCGGGGTTGGTTCTACTCGGTGGATTTGCACAAGGACTCGCGGTGCGTTCACAGCCCGGAATTGCTGCGCTTGGGCAAGCAATGATGGATATGAGTCTTGAAGGCTGGAACGATGAATACCCGTCTGCAAGAGACTTGATGGCGCAATCATTTGCTCCAACCGCAAGTCCACATGACCAGCGCACTTATGCAGAATTTATGAAAGTGGCAATGGACCATCAGGATTGGCTCAAGATTGGACCACTGGTCGCAGGGGTCGACGTAACCGATCTACTTCTGCGGATCACCTGTCCGGCTCTGGTTATGCACGCTAATCGAGACAGGATGCACAGTGTTGAACAAGGTAGGATATTCGCCTCCGGCATCCAGAATGCGCGCTTTATTGGCCTTGAGACAGCAAACAATACGATGCCAGAGTATGATCCTGCCTGGCCTAAAGCCCTAGTGGAAATAGAGGGTTTTTTGAACTCAATTTGAGCAGTGTACGTTGTTCATCGCCAAAACTTTATTGTTCGAAGGTAAGAGGATGCCGTGCGCCCTTCGATTTTCGATACTGGAATTTAAAAACTCTAGGCTTCTCGTCATCGACCGCTTTGTCCGCAAAGCAGATGTTGAGCAGATTCCACGAAATGTCCGCTCCGAGCCCAAAGCGGACGTAGTTGTATTGCTTCTCTGTCCTTGCGAGGGAATGACTTAGCGATTTGGCGTTTGTAGGTTAGACTGTCTGGCGCATGTCAGAAGCCTTTCAAGAAAGAGTACGATTACGCGGCTGCGCGGCTTTCGCTGAGGAAGAGCGCCAAGGCATGATGCTCGCCGCAAAGGTCCGAACCATTTCTCTTACGCTTGTTCTTCTGTGGCAGGCCATTGACAGCCCGGAGACTGGACTATCGCATTTTTTTGTTCTTCTTGAAATCTTCGCTTTTGTTTTGCTTGGCGGTTTGCAGTACATCGCGGCTTACTCGCGTCTTGGCGGACGCAGCATTCAGTACGTGTTCGTTACGTTGGATTGCCTATTTCTAGCGGTAATTTTCAGCCTCAGTGTGCCGTTTTCCGGCGCTTCGTTGCCGCCGGCTATTTCGATGGATACCGCGCGTTTTCTTTATTTTTTGATGTTTCTTATGCAGGCATCGTTTAGTTTTCGACCTTTCCTGGTTGTCTGGTGTGGAATCAGTATAATCATTGCTCGCGCCGGCATGTGGGTATGGTTTTTGAGCCTGCCAGGTGCATACAGTAATTTGGATCTGCCGGAACAGACAGTCGAAGCCTGGCTTGCCGCAGGCGCTGACCTCAACTTTCTGTTTCTCGGATATGCCGCCACAGAATTACTGGTCGTGGTGATATTGTCTGCGGGGCTTGCTGTTGTTGTTGCGCGATCTCGGCGGCTCGTTAGCAATCTCCTATCGACTGAGAGAAAGCGGGCCAGTCTGGCAAGATATTTTTCACCAAATGTCGTCGACCAATTAAGCAGATCAGATGTTGGTCTTTCAGCCGGTAGGCACCAAAAAGTGGCGGTACTTTTTGCGGACATTATAGGCTTCACAAAACTTTGCGAAAATGCGACCGCCGATGAGGTGATTGAGCTTCTTAGAGGCTATCACGACCGTTTGGGTAAAGCGGTCTTCGAAAACTCTGGCACCTTGGATAAATACATTGGCGACGGGCTCATGGCGACCTTTGGAACTCCCAGTCCGGGCCCTCACGACCCCGCAAACGCCTTAAACAGCGCCTATGAAATGATCGACGCATTGGACCATTGGAACGCTAAAAGGTTGTTGTTCGGAGACGACCCGATCCGAGTTGGCATCGGACTGCACTGGGGCACCGTGGTCGCCGGAGACATAGGGAATGAACGACGCTTGGAATACAGCGTAATTGGCGACACTGTGAACATCGCAAGCAGGATCGAACACTTGACCAGACAACTTAACACTCAGCTGGTTGTGAGCGACGACCTGGTCTGTGCAATCAAGCAGGACGATCCAAATGCTAATCTTGATCAATTAATGGATGCAGGCCCTCAGAAAATCCGCGGAAGAACGTCTGAAGTGAAAGTCTGGATTTATTCCAAGTAGCGATAGTGATCGCAGTTGACCGTGTTGTCAGCGTTGCGGCCGCTCATGCGAGTGCATCGAATGAACGGACCGAGCCCAGTACTACCGCCTTGGTGACTTTGCGAGCACGGTAGATACCGTGCGCGTCTTTCTGCTTCTTGTGATCGCGATTGCGCCCAGCACTAAGGCACATGCCAAAGCTTGAGGTAAAGAGACGGCTTCGCCAAAAGCAAGAAGTCCCACGGCAAACATCGTGGGTAGCTCGATACTTCCGACCACCGCAGTTTGGGAGGCTCCAATGACAGGCGAGCAAATCGTGTAGATAAGCTGGGGCACGAACGCGGTGACCAGTCCAATACCAGCAATGAGAAGCCAATCGGATTGTTCTCTAGGAAGAAGCTCTCCAACCTCAGTACCAAGGATGAGCGGTGTGAGGCCCAGTACAGACCCCAGAGAAACTGACGCGATTCGTGCCAACGGCGCAATCCGTGCCAACTTGTGTACGAGGACGCAAATTCCGAAGCCAAACCCAAATGGAGCGGCGAGAGATATCAACAGCGTTGGCAGATGCTCCGCAGGCACTGACGCGGGCGAACCAGCAATGACAGCCGCCACCACAATCAGACCAGCGGCCAATATGGCGCGTCGCGTGGGTGCATCGCCAAACACAGCCCAAGCAATAACTAGGGTGAACACCGGATAGGTCATGTAGAGCACACCCACTGTCGATGCGGGCAACTTCTCCAGCGCCGTTACATATCCGATCCAACCAATCCCCATTACTGCTCCGGCTGAAAGGCCCCAAGTGATCTCTCGCCATTCTTTTCGGTGCAAGATGAGAACTGGAAGCAAAAGAACTGCCGCAACAATGTAGCGATAGAATGCGACCGCATAGGGTGCGACGCCTTGCTCGGTCAGGCTGCGGCTGAAATAGGGAACCAGTCCGAAACAGATTGAAGCAAAAAGGACACCAACAACCGCAAATGCATAAGGTATGGGCGGTCGATTTCGCGCAGATGTCGTTGCCATAATCTGGAGCTACCACGCATTTGCATTTTCGTCTTTAAAGATTCTTCGAACGACAGCTTTGCCCACATAAATGCGGTAGAAAAGCGCATTGTGTCCAACGCACCCGTCAGGTCGTTTGCAGCAGTTGCTATCGCAGTGAAAATAAGTTGGAACACGAAACACCGAACTTAGAGATGGCGATCACTTCCAAAAGGTGTTGTCTCCTTTGTCGTGCTACCCAGAGTGTGCTACTTAGGTTATTTGGCGCGGCTGACCCCAAGGTGTGACTCTTGCCCTTAGAAGTGAGTAGAGAAGAGGTCCTGGAAGAGCTGGAACGTATTGTTGGTTCGAGTGACTTCGCGGTCAGCAAACGCAACAGATTTTTTTTTGAACACCTCGTCAGAAGTGAAATCGACGGCAGGGGTAAAGAACTTCATGGCACTGCGTTGGCAATGGATGTGTTTGGACGAGGCGCAGACTTTGATCCCAACACTGATCCCGTTGTGCGAACTGAAGCGGTAAAACTGAGAAAGGCATTAAATTATTTTTATTTGACCTCAGGTCGACAAAACAGGGTAGAAATATCGGTTCCAAAAGGTCGGTATCGACCCACCTTTCGCATTCGAGAATTTCAGTCAAATAACGCGAGTTTGACTGATGAGCAAACGCCAAGGTTGCCCACGCTAGGCATTAGATCGTTCTCAGGGTCAGAGACTGCGCGTGCAATTTTTTTTCGCGGTGGTTTGCCAGAAGAGATTGCGCTGGAACTCGCCCGTTTCGGTTATGTCCGGGTACTTACAGGTTTTAGGGCCGAAAACTCTAAGTCACAAACCCAGGAAGAACATAACTCGCTTGAGCGCTGCGATTATGTTCTGGGAGGAACGGTTCGCGAAGATGGCGAGTGTTTGCGCATAGTTGTTCAATTGAAACGAAGAGACACCGGTGACCTAGTATGGTCGGAGCGCAAAGACATCTTTTTGAGCAACGCCAATGTTTTCGATGCTCAAGAAGACGTCGCAAAGCGCTGCGCCGTCTGCATTGCGGATGCATATGGGTTTGTTGCAACCGACGCTGCGAGAAACGCTCAAACGCGACCGGCTTCGGACTCAAACGTGTATGAAGCTCTGTTGGCGTTCCACACCCACCTTCGCGCAAATAAAGTCAGCAGCTTGGCGCGAATGTTGGAACTGTCGCAAGCTGCTGTCAGGGAGAACCCAACCAGTGGCTTGGCGCACGCACTATTGGCGTTTGGATATGTTGAACAGGTAGGTGTTGGACAAAAACGATTGAAGTCCGTTGTCGAAGATGGCCGAACTCATGCAGAGAAAGCACTGGCTTTTGAGCCAAATTGCCAGGAGGCTCTGATCGCAGCAGCCGTCTATGCCCAATTGGATGGAGATAAACCTAGTTTTCTGCAATTAATTGATGCCGCAATTCGCGCCAATCCGAATGGCAATCTTCTGCTCGCTGTGGCTGGAGGATGGATTGCATTTGTCGGCGACCCCAATAAAGGCGCGGAATTGGTGCGACAAGCGACGGATGCGAATCCCATGTTGCCAACTTGGACCCAGATTACACTTTGCTTGGAAGACGTTGAGAAAGGAGACTTCAAGGCCGCTGTCAAAAAAGTACGCCAAATAGATGTGCGAGACTATTTCATTGATCGTTTGATTATTTCCGCGGTGCATAGCCTAGCCGGTGAAACAGGGCTGGCCAGAGCACAATTGCCTCAAGTAAACGGCGACTTCACAATTGACGAATACATAAACGATCTACCCTTCGCGCGCGGCCTGGTCGAAATGATCCGTGCAGGGTTGGAGCGCCTTTGAAGCGGTAGATTCTGGCAAGTGATGGAATGAGACAAAACTGCTGTTTTGATTTTCGCAAAGTCGCAGGCAATTGAAAAATTCGTTGTTCTTACTCATACACAGCGCGGTTTTCGAAGGTTCAACCGTTTTTTCTTGAATCGTCCAACAATCTGCAGCCAGTCGTGATATTTTTGGCGTCTCTTGCGTCCGGTTGAAGACGAGTCTCGTATTGCCCGGCAGAACCTTCGCAATCCTTTGAATCACCGCCGAAAAGAGTCCGGTTGGGTCCCAGTGAGTCTTTGAACACGCAGTACATAGGCTTGCTGCTCAGCTGCATCTGAGTAAAAGAAAAACTCATGGTGCACGCAAGCAAACCGACCGTTGACCAGAAAATCTTCATAAATTTTTTGGTGTAGATCACTAAGGTCGTCAGTCTTTTGGTAGAACTTCAATATGTCTTTGGGCGTTATCGAAAGGACAATGTCCCAAGCTTGTGAATCAAGGTCTTTCATTTTCTTCTCCAATCAATGCGTTTACTGTGGAGCCCCTAAAACACCCGGTGCCTCTTCTTGCAGCGACCCGGTTAAGGCCGAATGCGGATCACTGTTGTTTGCTCGTCCGGTTCGATGGGTTCTCGCGCCCGATGCCAATCATTATGGATTGTTCTCTTTTGACCTGGTCGACAGCGTCAGTAAGCAGGGACTTTTCTGCACTGCTTGCTGCAATCAAGTAATCTGTGATTTCGGGCAGGACGTTATTCCACGTTGGACATGCCAATGCGAACTGAGCGAAGAAGTTTGCTGTGAATTTGAACAGCCGCTCTGCGCTTGCGGCATTGGATTCTCGGGCGGCCCAAAGTAAGGTTTCCCAAAGGCCATTTTCGAAGGCGATCAGCGCCCGAGGAGTCTTGTCAACGTAAATCTGAACTTTGTGCTTTCTGGCAACTGAAAGCTCAGACGTACGTAAGACCAAATTGTGTGCCGCAGCTGTAGTCGCCGGGTATTGGTTTCGCAGCGTCGTTAGCAGATCAAATTGTGACATCTTTTCTCTCCACCTTTCCAGTTTGTGCAAAACGAAAATGTGAAGAGTTCACCGTTCCTTGGAGGTGTCCTACAGTAGTGCAACTGTTGTTGGATGGACGTCCGACTTCGTTGCGCGTTGCCTGAAAAAAAAGGATTTCGCACAAGACGTAGAATTGCGCATTTTGGGCTCGAAGTAGACGCTCGAAAAATTTGACTGAACGGTTGCTGACCTATCTTTGAGGAATAAAGGAGTTGCGTATGAAAAAATGGGCGTGTTTCGGGTTTGCGGTGTTGGCTTCAGCTTGCGCCACTACTACCCAGGCTCCTTTGGTCACCAATGCAATTGGTCAGACCGCTATTCAAATCAACACAAATGGGCTGACTTGCTACAACTCTGCCTGCCTGGAAATCACAAGAAGCAGCGTTCGTGTAGTCGGACACAAACGAGCGCGGATTCCCAAGGGTATTGATGTCAGCGATGGAACCGTCACACCTGACGAGTTCCAGCGAATGCGCCAAGCAGCAATGCTGGCAGGCGGACCTGGTTCTGGCAATCGGTAAGCAGAGAACAGGTTGAAGTGTGTTCAACGATGAATTCCAGGCATGATGCCCAGAACGCGGATCGACAGATAGGGCTATCCTAGCTGAGAGGCCAGATGCAACGCTTGTGGTTCCCCAGTTTTCTTAGCCATAACGGCAGACCATTTCAATCGAGGCGGATCACCAAAACGGTTTCCATGGGAGACTGTGCAGTCCGACTGGTGAGTAGCTTTCCCTGCTTAGCTATGCAGCGCTTTGGCCAAGACGGCGCATTAGACCGGCGATGCACAAGTCCGCGACAGCGGACCCTCCCGTCCTAAAGACGAGAGGCCGACGTCATGGGGAAGCGATAGCGCATGAGTCCACTAGTCCCCGAAACCCTAGTCCGAAATGGCCCAGAACATGGGGCTAGAAACTCGGTGCCGACGAAAGGTGGCACCGCGCTTGCAGCGCTTCGCCGATATGGTTCCCTGTGATCTCTACGGCCCGAACCTCCAGCGTTTCCTCATCAATCCCGAAGTGGATCTTGCGCCAGACGCGCCGCT
>NZ_JBQFPO010000024.1:0-12199 GCF_056536425.1 Ruegeria sp. D1(2025)
TCTCATCTCCACTCCTTGGCGGTTACGATGAGCCAGAAACCCTCTCTTATCAAATCTACTTAAACTGTCCCATTGGTGCTGACGTCAGACACCCCGATATATTCATAATATATAGTAATAATAGTTATAATTGTATTAGGGGGGCGTTACGTGGAAATCTCCTACCGGTAGTCTTCTCCTCTTCCGGTTATCCGATACATCTTCTGGAAATTAAGCTGTGCAAAACAAGTGCTTTAGAATTGTTTTTCCGGAAAGGAAGGAAGCAATGTGCTGCATCCTCTAGCCCATATGGTCGATGCGTGGCGAGGAATGGCTCTGTCTCCCGATAGGGACGCAGCGGCAGCCCGACCGAAGAGTGAAGTCCTAGGGGGAAATGCTGCAGGTGATAGGGATGCGTTCTGGCGCCGCGGCGTTGGGGCGTCTGAATGCTCCCATTGCCCGGCGCTCGTTACACAGCTGCAAATCGTGCGAAGTTAAGCTGAGTGGTTTGAGCCTGTTATTCGGCCGCTAGGCCTTCCGGGTCGGGTCTCATCCCCAGCTTTTCAACATAAGCCTTGAACGCAGCCGTGGTCGTAAAACACCTAAAACCTAAGGAGCTTGCCAATGAGATAAGTTCTGCGCTCTCATCCAAGAGGACAGCCACCGGTTCACTGAGTTCTTCTTGAACCCCAGTCGGCCAGACAAGGTCGAGGATAGCACGCTGCTCGCCGGTCTCCGGGTCAACAAAGTCCCAAGCTAAATGGCCTTCCGCGTGCCCTTGCTCGACCACCCAATCGTTAAGCGCTTCCAACTCCTTCGCCTCTTCTTCGCTGGTGATGCCACCCAAAAGAACCTGCTTGTTGACGCGAGCGGGACGCGCACCATCCAAGATCTGCACTTCTTCATGCAGCAGTGAAGCCAAGCAGCCATTTGCTGCGTCAGCTAGAAGCTCCTTTCTTGCTTCCAAGAAATCTCGGTAGTTTTCGATTTTCCAAAGCCGCGGATCCTTAGGAATCCACTGCGACTGTAAAACGCCTGGGTGCGCCGCTTCGATTTCGGGAAAATATTCTTCTGGGCGGCGATCACTGATCGCCAGATTTGTGTCCTTTGTTAGGAAGCAGAAGTTCGCAAGGGCATTTACCTCTGCGCGGCTGTAGTCGGCCTCGTAGAGCCTAGCTCGTGGGAAAATGTGATGAACTTCCAGGGTATTCATTTTGCCCAAAAGGCCGGCTTTGAGCGGAAGTCCGTTCCCCCAATCGCGCGCTTCGGTCATACGTGTAAGCATGTAAAGCACTGGATAGAACCTAGCACCAAGACTCCATCCATGAAAATGCCCCGGCTCGACACGAAGACCGCCTTGCGACAGCCTAAGCTGGCTAATCAGTTGATCCAGGTCCCCGTTGCTTTCCTCAAGAACACCAAGATCTTTGTCGATGGTGCTTTCCACTGAGCCAGAGAAACGACCCCACATACCGCTCTGAACATACCAAAACAGCATCTTGTCTCGGGCTCGTTCGTCAATGTTGTTGCCGTGCGTGTCCAGATAGCGAACCAAAACCGGAATTGCATACTTCGCGAACAACACTCGATCATGATCGAGACCCAGACGGCCAGCTATCATGTTCAAGATCGCATCGATGTGTTTCACTGCGCGCTTCAGGGCATCGGAAATTTCCGATGCGCCTTTGTCGTGGAGGTAAAGAAATTTGGCCTCACCTGTTAGGACTGTGTTTACAGATCGGAGCAACCAATCGAGTGAAAAGTCATAGCCGGCGCCCTTCCAACGCGCGACGCTGGTCTTCATGGTGTCACGCGCTTCCGGCCAGTCTGCGCATATTTTGGCCAGAGCGAGATCGCCCTTCGAAAGCTTGGTGCCACCACTGTTTACTCGGTTAAATATATCAACAACAACGTCGAGCGTCTTGTCAGGACCCGTTACTTCCTCGATGTGGAAGGTTTTTTCACGGATACCGAGGAGTTTGTTTAGTCGCCCCCAATAGGTGCCCGCTTTCGCGTCGAGCTCTGGTGAAGAGCTCAGGAAAGCCAGATACTCACCGGCTTTCTCATGCCCGGCCTTCATGACGCCTGTCACATCGATCCAGAGCGGATCGTCGCGCATCTTGATTGGTTGGAAGAACTCAAAATCTTCCGACTCAAGGTGAAATCTGAGGTCGGTAAAGGCCTTGGAATTACCATCGAAGAACTTCGGAGGCACTCCACGTAGAACTCCGTAGAGCGAAGTAATTCTCTGCTGTCCGTCGAGAAGAAGCTTTACAACTCCCGGCGCCAGCTCGTTATCGCCCCTGTGGGTTGCAGTGGTGGCGTCTGTGGCCCAAACGAGAAGGCTGCCTACAGGGTGCCCTCTGTAGAGAGATTGAAACAGGCCTCTTACTTGCTCCCGCCCCCAAACATAGCCTCGCTGGAACTCAGGGAGAGCCATGTGTCCGTTATCGATGTATTCAATGATTGTCGAAATCTGCATTCTAATTGCGCACCGTTGAAATGAATCCTCGCTGGGTTTCACCTATTAGGTGCGCTGCAGGCAAAAACATCAACCGACTTTTCGTTCAGATGTGTAGTCCAGATAGTGTGCCAACATCACCGTCGAGTTGTCCACAGCTTAGGTTGCAAGCAGATCGTCGGCTGATAAGTTGTTGATAAGGATATTTGTTCGCCTCTTGCCTGTGAGGATTCTTCGTGCGCATCGTCGACAACACATCATCATTGCTCGGAGATGACATCCGGGAAGAGCTATTTGGAGCCAGTAAGGTTCGAATGGCCGCGGCGTGCTTCTCAATTTATGCGTTCGAAGCACTCCGTTCGGAATTGGGAAGAGTTGAAGAGTTCGAGTTCCTATTTACCGCGCCAACATTTGTGCCGAATGGCGCAGTCGACCGTATCCGCAAAGAGCGTCGCGAATTTTTCATCCCGAAACTGCTGCGGGAAAGCACCGTGTATGGTGGTGAATTTGAGATCGTGCTCCGCAACAAGATGACGCAAAGGGCCGTAGCCCGTGAATGCGCTACATGGATCCGTAAGAAAGCGCGATTCAAGTCAAACACTACCAGCGCCCCAATGCAGCAGTTTGCACACGTTCAAAAAGGAAACGGCGAAACGGTATACTCTCCACTGTCGGGTTTCACCGCAGTAGATCTCGGGTATCAACAAGGTGATGCTATCTCAAGCTTGACGCAAGTTTTCGACGAAACACAATTTACGCAAACATATCTCAACATCTTTCAACAGATTTGGAACGATGACGAGAAAGTCCGAGACGTCACCGCCGAAGTGCTGGAGCACATTGAGTCCGTCTACCAAGAGAACTCGGCTGAACGCGTATACTTCATTATCCTCTATAATCTTTTCAGAGACTTCTTGAGTGATGTAGATGAAGACGTGCTTCCCAAAGATCGCACGGGTTACCAAGACAGTTTGGTCTGGAAGAAGCTCTTCAACTATCAAAAAGATGCAGCCGTTGGGATCATAAACAAACTTGAAACCTACAACGGCTGTATCCTCGCAGATAGCGTAGGGCTTGGTAAGACGTTCACAGCGCTGGCTGTGATGAAATACTACGAGCTCAGAAACAAGGACGTCTTGGTCCTTTGCCCAAAGAAGCTCGCTGAGAATTGGCGAAACTACAACGCAAATTTGACGACCAACATCTTTGCGAAGGACCGGTTCAACTACGACGTTCTCTGTCACACGGACCTCTCTCGAACCTCCGGAGAGTCGCTCGGTATGCCTTTAGACAGAGTGAACTGGGGCAACTACGACTTGGTGGTGATCGATGAGTCCCACAATTTCCGGAACAACGATGTCTATAAAGACAGGGAAACGCGCTATCAGAAGCTTATGAACAAGGTCATCAAGGCAGGTGTGAAGACCAAAGTCCTGATGCTATCAGCCACGCCAGTGAACAATCGGTTCACGGATCTAAGAAACCAGCTCGCACTGGCTTACGAAGGTCACTCTGACGAGTTAAGCAAGAATCTGAAGACCAAGACCAGCGTTGAGGAAATCTTTCGAAGGGCGCAGACGGCATTCAATGCCTGGTCAAGCCTCCCGCCAGATCAAAGAACGGCGGCTTCGATTCTCAGGGCGTTGGACTTCGATTTTTTTGAACTTCTCGACGCGGTTACCATCGCCAGATCACGAAAACACATCGAAACCTTCTACGACACTGCTGACATCGGAAAATTCCCGGAAAGGCTGCCACCTTTATCACATCATCTGCCGATTACAGACAGAAGCGACGTGATTGGGTTCAACGACATCTTTGCGCGGTTAAGCGAGCTCAAAATGGCGGTCTATGCCCCCGTCAACTACATCCATTCTAGTAGGTTGAGAAAATACGAAGAACTCTACGACACCAAGACAGAAGGTGGGAAAGGAACACTACGTCAAGCGGATCGGGAACGTAGTTTGCAAGCACTTATGACTACGAACCTTCTTAAGCGGCTCGAAAGCTCAGTGCACGCATTTCGAATGACACTCGGCGCCCTTGCCGCGAACATCACCCGAACACTCGAGGCTATTGAAAGGTTTGAACTGTCTGGTGGTTCGGACACGATCGGAGAGTTGGAAGTCGACTATGACCAGTTCGGAGCAGAAGACGAGGACTTCAGCGGGTTTGACGAGTTCACTGTCGGAAAGAAGATCCAAATCAGTTTGGCCGACATGGACATCAAGTCCTGGAAGCAAGAACTCGCCGCTGACCGGATCATTATCAATGGCTTGATTGAAGAAATGGCTGCGGTCACTCCAGAGCATGACGCGAAGCTTCAGCATCTGATCAACGAAATAACTTCCAAGATGTCCTCGCCGCTCAACGGCCAGAACCACAAGGTGACAGTCTTCACGGCGTTTGCCGATACGGCGCAATACTTGTTTGAACAACTCGCACCTTATTTTGCCTCGGAACGCTCTATCCATTCCGGTTTGGTCACTGGGTCCGGTAACCCAAAGACGACTTTGAAAAAGTTTTATGACTTCCAGTCTGTCCTGACTCTGTTTTCCCCGATTGCAAAAGAGAAAGACAAGGTATTGCCAGAGGAGCAGGCTGAACTGGACGTCTTGATTGCAACCGACTGTATTTCAGAAGGACAGAACCTTCAGGACTGCGATTATCTGATCAACTACGACATTCACTGGAACCCGGTCCGGATCGTTCAGCGCTTTGGTCGGATTGACCGGATCGGCTCTCCGAATGAACGTATCCAGCTCTCGAACTACTGGCCGGACATCACCTTGGATGAATATATAAACCTCAAGGAGCGCGTGGAAAACCGGATGCACATCGTGGATGTGACAGGGACCGGCGAGGATAACGTTCTCACAGCCAAGAGCTCGGACGTCGCCTATCGAAAGGAACAGCTGAAACGCCTGCAGAACGAGGTGATCGAACTAGAAGACGTGAAAACAGGAATCTCGATCACAGATCTTGGATTGAACGACTTCCGGATGGACCTGCTCAACTACATCAAGGCCAATGGCGACTTGGCTGGCGTGCCAAATGGCCTTCACGCGGTTGTGCCTGCAGACGTCTCAAAAGGGCTGGTTCCTGGAGTCATTTTCGCACTCCGCAATATCCACGAGACGGTCAACATCAACCAGCAGAACCGCCTCCACCCCTATTACCTTGTCTACATCTCGAACGACGCCCAGGTGATCGTCGACCACACCGAAGTCAAACGTCTGCTCGACCTGGTCCGCGCAAGTTGCAAGGGCCGCAGCACTCCGTTTAAGGACCTCTGCGCGGCCTTCAATGAGGAAACGAACGACGGCAAGCGTATGGACAAATACTCCGAGCTGCTGAACGACGCGATCCGTTCAATGATCGAGGTGAAGGAAGAACGCGACCTGGATAGCTTATTCTCGGGGGGGCACACGACTGCGCTGACACATACTATTGCAGGACTAGATGACTTCGAACTCATCGCCTTCATCGTGGTAAGGGCGAATGTATGATGACCCTCTACCACTACCCTGATCAGGCTAAGCTAAAGCGAGTTGTTCCGAAAAGCCGCATCTACGACGCGGTGGGCGCCAATACAGCACTCAAGGAGCGATTCGTGCAGGAGGTTGACCAGATCATCTGGTCTTACAAACTGGCCCCTGAGACCGTCAATTTGCCAGCGACGAAAGCTGTGCCAGAGTTGCAGGTGTTTCGTCTCACTCTCAAAGTTCTAGACCTTAGCAATGAGATTTTGCGCGCGATCGACCGCGCAATCCCGTTCCCATTGGTTTTCGAGCTGGAGCATGAAGGCGGTATTCAATTCGCAGCAGCGCGTAAGCGCCATTCAGAGGCTGATAGCGGCAAGTGGGTGGTGTCTGAGCATCTGAGGTCGGAATGGGCCTCCAGCGACTCCTCACGCGTTCCGTTGCCTGTGGCGCTAAACCTCGGGGCGCTTTATGAACAGATTCTGACAGCGCTCATGCCGATCGAGGCTGCACCCTCTGAGGATATGGACGCCCGGATGGAGCGGTTGCAAGCGGTGAAGGCGAAAGAGCGTGAGATCAAGCAGCTGAAAACGAAGTTGAAACGCGAGACGCAATTCAACATCAAAGTAGCATTGCACGGCCAGCTTCAGGAAGCGCAGGCTGAATTCGAACACTTGAAGAAGCCCGAATAAACGGGATGGAGATACGAGCATGACAGAAGAGATCGAAAAGCTGAAAATGCACAGCCCGGATTTGACGCAGGATAAAATCGACAAGATCCGGGCACTCTTCCCCGGCTGCGTGACCGAGGCGTCAGATGAAAACGGCAAACTGCGACTGGCAGTAGACTTTGATCAGCTGCGTCAGGAACTGTCGGACAGCATCGTCGAGGGGCCGCAGGAACGCTACCACTTAAACTGGCCGGGCAAGCGCGAGGCGCTGATCACCGCCAATGCACCCATCGCCAAAACCCTGCGCCCCGCGCGGGACGAAAGCGTGGACTTCGACACCACCCAGAATCTGTTCATCGAAGGCGACAACCTTGAGGCGCTGAAGCTGCTGCAAGAGACCTATCTGGGCAAGGTCAAGATGATCTACATCGACCCGCCGTATAACACGGGGAATGATTTCATTTATGACGATGATTTTTCAGAAAGTTCTGGGGAATTCTTCGAGCGATCATTCCAGTCGGATAGTGAGGGGAACCGATTAGTAGCGAACACAGAAAGCAATGGGCGCTTCCACTCCGACTGGCTTTCGATGATTATGCCTAGGCTTAAGTTGGCGCGAAATCTGCTGGCTGACAACGGGGCCATCTTCATCAGCATTGATGACCACGAATACGACAACCTCCGCAAGGTGTGTGACGAAGTGTTCGGTGGCGAAAATTTCGTCGCCACAGTCATATGGCAGAAAGTTTTTTCACCGAAAAATACCGCCGCATATTTCTCGGAGGACCACGACTACATCGTTATTTATGCAAAGCATAAACCTCTTTGGACACCCACGCTCCTTCCGCGTTCTGAGGAAAGCATTGCTCGATACAAAAACCCAGACGATGATCCACGAGGTCCCTGGCTCTCAGGGGCTATCCAAGCGCGAAATTTCTACAGCAAGGGTGAGTATGAGGTAGAAAGCCCATCTGGAGCACGCTTTTCTAACCCAAAGGGCACCTACTGGAGATTTTCGAAGGAAAAGTTCCAGGAGTTTGACCAAGACAATCGAATTTGGTGGGGCGACAACAAGGACGGTGTCCCAAGGCTGAAGCGCTTCCTTACTGAAGTAAAGAACGGCGTTGTGCCACAGACTCTTTGGAAGTTTGACACGGTTGGCCACACCCAAGAAGCTAAAGAAGAACTCATCAAGTATGTGGACTTTGATAACTCAGCCAACATTCTAAACTCGGTAAAGCCAAGCAGGCTAATAATGCACGCCATTCGCATCGGAACTGACCCCAACTCATCTGATACTGTGTTGGATTTCTTCGGTGGTAGCGGCCCCACTGCCCACGCCGTCATGCGGTTGAACGCAGAAGATGGTGCAACGCGAAAATTCGCGCTTGTTCAAATACCAGAGCTACTACCTGCGCCGGAAGAGAAGGTGACGACAATTGCGGATCTGGCAAAATCTCGGATTCGATCTGTCTCCCACGAACTTGAGGAAGCCGAAGGGTTGGACAAGCAGGTAAGAGGCTTCCGCGTGCTCAAGATCGACAGCTCCAACATGGCCGATGTGTTTTATGCGCCAGACCAGACCTCTCAAGCGGATCTGCTGGCGCGCGTGGACAATATAAAACCGGACCGCACCGCCGAGGACTTACTTTTCCAAGTCCTCCTGGACTGGGGCGTTGACCTGACACTGCCCATCCGACGCGAAACCGTGCAGGGCAAAACCGTCTTTTTCGTCCAAGATACGGCTCTCGCTGCCTGCTTCGAAGATGGTGTGGATGAGGCACTGGTCAAAGAACTCGCCAAACGCCGCGCTATGCGTGTGGTTTTCAAGGATACCGGCTTCAAAGATGACGCCACGAAGATCAATGTAAGGCAAATCTTTAAATCACTCTCGCCTGATACTGAAGTTAAGGCGATCTGAGATGAAGATAAAATTTAAGTCTCAGGCCTATCAGAATGCTGCCGTCGATGCAGTTGTCGAGTGCTTCAAAGGTCAGCCCAAGCAGGACAACCTGAAATATTTAGTCGATCCCGGTGCAGGGCAACAATCGCGTATGGATGTGGAAGGTTTCGGGAATGTCGAGGTAAAGCTGCCCGACGATGTTCTGCTGGGGAACGTCCATACCGTTCAACGCAATGCGCTGCTTCCCCAGTCACAAAGCCTCACCCATTTTGCTGACGACAAAGGCAAGAAAAAGCCGAACACTTATCAGCCGGGAGCCAAGCTGAATCTCGACGTTGAGATGGAGACTGGGACAGGCAAGACCTACGTCTACATCAAGACGATGTTCGAACTGCACAAGCAGTATGGCTGGTCGAAGTTCATTATCATGGTGCCCAGCATTGCGATCCGCGAAGGCGTCGCCAAATCTCTAGAGATGACGGCTGAGCACTTCCAACGGGAATATGGCAAGAAGATCCGGGCGTTCACCTACAACTCGAAGCGTCTCCATGAGCTAGAAAGCTTTTCGTCGGATGCCGGGATCAACGTAATGGTTATTAACGTCCAGGCATTCAACGCGACAGGTGCGGATAACCGACGGATCTATGACGAATTGGATGACTTCCAGTCCCGCAAACCCATCGATGTGATT
The DNA here is from genome assembly GCF_056536425.1 of Ruegeria sp. D1(2025). Lineage (NCBI taxonomy): Bacteria > Pseudomonadati > Pseudomonadota > Alphaproteobacteria > Rhodobacterales > Roseobacteraceae > Ruegeria > Ruegeria sp. D1(2025). Next base: position 9,188 of record NZ_JBQFPO010000024.1, read on the forward strand.
GCCAAGAACCGACCCGTTCTGATCATTGACGAACCTCAAAAGATGGAAGGCCCGGCAACGCAAAAGGCGTTACCGAAGTTCAACCCTCTTTTCATCCTGCGCTATTCAGCAACGCACAAGACGATCCATAACAAGGTCCATCGCCTAGATGCAGTGGATGCGTTTAACCAAAAGCTCGTCAAAAAGATTGAAGTGCGCGGGATTGAGACCAAGGGTCTGACCGGCACGAACGCCTATCTTTATCTCGAAGGGATCGACATCTCGAAGTCGGCCCCGGTCGCTCGGGTGGAGCTAGAGATCAAAACCCAAAGTGGGATTAAGCGAAAGCCGCGTAAGATCGGGAAAGGCCGCGATCTGTATGACCTGTCTGGCGGTCTGGACCAGTATCGTGGGTTTACGGTCAGCGAGATAGACGCACGCGACGATACGGTCCATTTCACCAATGGCGAAGTGCTGAGCGCCGGTCAAGCCACGGGCGATGTTACAGAACGCGACATCCGTCGCATTCAGATCCGGGAGACGATCGCAGCGCACTTGAAACGCGAGCAACAGCTTTTCGCGCGCGGGATCAAAGTGCTGTCGTTGTTCTTCATCGATGAAGTCGTCAAGTATCGCGATTACGCACAGGCCGACGAAAAAGGCGAGTATGCGCGTGTGTTCGAGGAAGAATACGAAGAAGCCAAAGCCGATTTTCTAGATGAGCTTCCACTCGAACACGAGGCGTTCCGCAAACACTTGAGTGGGGTTGAAGTCCAAAAAACTCATAGAGGTTACTTTTCAATCGATAAAAACAACCGGATGACAGATCCGAAAGCTGCTGTGCGTGGGGAGCTCGCTGGACAATCGACCGAAGCAAGTGACTACGATTTGATTCTGAAACACAAGGAAAGGCTGCTGTCGTTTGAGGAACCCACTCGGTTCATTTTCTCACACTCTGCACTGCGGGAAGGGTGGGACAACCCGAACGTCTTCGTGATGTGCATGCTAAAACATAACGAGAGCCAGAACACGATCTCACGGCGACAAGAGGTCGGTCGGGGTCTTAGGATTTCTGTGAACCGGAATGGGGAACGAATGGACCATCCGGTCACTGTTCACGACATCAACGTTCTCACGGTGGTCGCGAACGAAAGCTACAAAGGGTTCGTTACGGGGCTTCAAAAAGAAATCGTCGAAAACCTCTCTGCAAGACCGCGCCAAGCCGATGCCGACTATTTTGAATCGAAGACACTCAAGACAGGTGAAACCGAACTGGTTCTAGACAAAGTTCTAGCAAAGAAACTGGAGCGTTTCCTGATCAAAAACGACTACGTCGACGAAGAAGGTCTCATCTCTGACGAGTATCATCAAGCTAAGACGGACGATATTCTTGCAGAGCTGCCAGAGGAGCTAGAGGCGCACCGGGAAGCTGTGTTTGCGCTCGTGGACACAGTTTTCAACGGCAGAGCGGTAGAGGATATGATCGGCGACGGCCGAGTGCCGAAGAAGAACCCGCTGAACGACAACTTTCACAAAAAAGAGTTCCAGGAACTATGGCGCCGCATCAACCGAAAGGCTGTGTATCAGGTGGAGTTCGACAGTGACGACCTTGTTAGGAGTTGCATAGCCCGATTGGAGCGAGATCTACGGGTATCTCCACTTCAATACTTAGTCACAGAAGGTGAACTTTCGGATCATGTCACTGACGAAGCGCTTAGGGACGGGAGCGCTTTCCAACAAGGAGAAACTCGTCCAGAAAATAGAAAGAGCGTTCACTCCCGAGTTGCTTACGATCTGGTCGGCAAGATCTCGGAGAATGTAGAGCTGACTCGACAGACAGTTGGGCAGGTGCTTTCTCAAATCCAGCCATCGGTGTTTGAGGAATTTCGAAAGAACCCCGAGCAGTTCATTTCCGAAGCGTCACGCTTGATCAAAGAAGAGAAAGCCACGGCAATTATTGAGAAGCTCACTTACGATACGGTGACTGAGCGCTATGAATCCGAGATTTTCACTGCCGCAGAAACGGGCAATGATTTCAAGAAGGCTACTGAAAGGCTTTCAAACCATGTCTTCAACTATGCGATTGTAGACTCGAAAGTAGAGCGGGAGTTCGTCAGAGATTTGGATAAAAGTGCGGAGGTTGTTGTTTATTCAAAACTTCCAAGAGGCTTCTTAATTCCTACACCTGTTGGTGACTATAATCCGGATTGGGCTATCGCTTTCAAAGAGGGGGGGGTCAAACACCTATACTTCGTAGCTGAAACCAAGGGTGACCAACCCTCCATGAAAATGCGAGAGTTGGAGGCCACAAAGATCAAATGTGCGAGAAAGTTCTTTGACGAAATTGGAAGGCAAATCAACGAAGACAAGGTGAAGTATGATGTTGTTACAGACTACGCTTCCCTGATGGCGGTAGTAAAAGAGGTGGCTTGATTGATGTAGTAGTCATCTTTTCATGATGCAAAGCGCAAAGGGACGTGAGGGCGCTTCAATATAGGAGTAGAAAGTGAGAATTTGTTGCTTGGGTTGGGGGTCTTTGATCTGGGATCCCCGCGAGTTGCCGGTGTGTTCTGAATGGCAGGTGGATGGTCCGCTCCTCCCTGTGGAATTTGCGCGGCAATCAGCGGATGATCGCATAACGCTGGTGATAACGCCTAATGTCCGCTCTGTTCCTGTTCTTTGGGCGGAAATGGACGTTGTCTGCGTTCATTCGGCACGTTCTGCACTCGCAGAAAGAGAAGAAATTCCTGGCAAGTTTTTGGAAAGATCCGTGGGCTTTTGGGGGCGCGACGGCGAAACATCCAAGCATGAGCACGCTGAGCTGATTGGAGATTGGGCTTTGAGCAAAGAGATTGATGGATTGGTTTGGACGGAGCTGAAACCAAAGATAGGTAACAGTTATCGAACACCGTCAATGAATGAAGTGGTTTCACACCTAAGCTGTGTCCGTCGTCAGGGATTTTGGGACAGATGGCGCTCTGATCTAAGAGAGGATGTGGCTCATCTGGTTGGTTTGATTATGCGGCGGATTTG
>NZ_JBQFPO010000025.1:0-10076 GCF_056536425.1 Ruegeria sp. D1(2025)
TTCCGACCCTGACGCGGGATGGAGCAGCCCGGTAGCTCGTCAGGCTCATAACCTGAAGGTCGTAGGTTCAAATCCTACTCCCGCAACCAGCTTCACAAAACCGCCCGTAGCAACAACGCTGCGGGCGTTCTACTTTGTACAAAGGGCCAAAAGAATCGCCAACTGCCCAAAGAGTTCTATGGTACCAGACCGTTTGATAGATAACCTGACCTCGTCGGTATCTTAACCTGAAAGTCAGAGGTTTTGCGGCTAGCACCAATTGATTGTCCTGAAACTATCACGGCGATGCAGCGGAAGACGGCTAACTCCGCTTAGCCAGCATTCGTTTCATATTTTGGCTTTTACCGCCCGCTTTGACCCAATAACGGTCATCCACTTACGGTCTGATAGTGTTCTATGACGCTTCAACTCTCGCCAGCGGTCCGGGTTCTTCGCGTATTGGAAGATGAATGAGCCCTGCTAGCAAGCCAAGCGCGACTGCCGACCACCACATTGGCGTGTAGTCCTGGTTGAGATCGTAAATGCGGCCACCGAGCCACGCCCCCACGAAGCTGCCGGACTGGTGGCTCAGGAAAACAAGACCAGCCAACGTTGACAAATATTTCAACCCTTGTGTTTGTGCGACCAGCCCCATGGTCAGCGGTACTGTCGACAACCAAAGCAGGCCCATCAGCGCAGAAAAGACCAAAACGCTTGTCTCACTTAATGGAAACAGGATGAAAAGGGTGATGACCAGAGATCGCGTAAAATAGATACCGCTGAGGACCTTCTTCTTTGAATACACTTGGCCGGACCAACCCGAGAGAAACGACCCGGCGATATTGAACAATCCAATAAGTGCCAGCGACCAAGCACCAACCCAAGACGCAAGGCCGAGATCCACGACATAGGCTGGCAAGTGCGTTTGAATAAAAGCCACGTGAAATCCGCAAACAAAGAACCCGAAAAAAAGACAAACATAACTGCGGTCGGAAAAGGCCATTGATATGGCCGTTCCAAAATCGCCTGCACTGCTGCCAGCGGCGCTGGGAACGGAGACGCGAGAAATGAACACGAGAAATGGCAGGATCAGTGCAAAGCTAAACGCGATCAAAATCAGGGCGATTTGCCATCCGACCCCGCCAATCATGGCGGTGGCTGATGGCGCGGCCACGAACATCCCCAGAGAGGCAGCGGCGGTGCCCAGACCAAGAATGAAGCTCCGCCGCTCTGGTGTTACGACTTTTCCCAGTGCTCCGATGACAATCGGAAAGGATGCCGCGCCCGTTCCAATCCCGACAAGGACACCCGTAAGGATAAACGGAATCGGATCAGTAATGAGGCCCCGCAAAAGGAAACCGATCCCAGCGAAAACAGCTCCGAAACCAATTACGCGTGCTGTTCCATAGCGATCTGCAAAAGCGCCTGCGACAGGTTGAGCGATCCCCCACATCAAAGCCTGAACAGCAACCGACAACGAAAAAACTTCGCGACCCCAACCAAGTTCGGAAGACATAGGTGCCAAGAACACACCAAATGTAGCGGAGAACCCGAAGCCAAGAAAGGCAACCATGCATCCTGCAAAAACTGCGGCGTTCAACTGGCTTTTTGTAGGGGAAGTGCTTTCCACGTCGGCTCCTGGCGAGCAATAAGAGATCTCAACTGCGAAGCTGGCACGATCCGTGTTCGCAATCAATTGCGAGCCGTCAACGTCACCAGAGTTTTCGGATCTCTAAAGCTGTCGACGCGCTGCGAAAGACGGCTTTGTACGCAGGGATTACACTGCACCTACGAGTTGCTAAACTCCGCGTTACGGACAAAGTTGTTACTTAGTCGAAACTCGCTAAATGGAACTAAAGTTACAAAGCCGCTTTTTTTCCCACGTTTCGATGTTTTAAGTCGCCCAAACAGAGCCGGAGTCAGAGTAACGCCTCTGCCCGTTCAACAACCCAAAACATCGCGACCAGACTTGCACATGCGGCGACGGCGGCGCGGGAGCCAACCCAGATCCGCCCCGGCTGTTTGCGCAGAAACAGCACCAGCGGCCAGACCAATAGAACGATCATAACTTGCCCGGCCTCCACGCCAACATTGAAGGCCAGCAAGCTGTGCCAAACGTTCGGTGCGTCGACGCGCAGGATCTGGTGCAGCATGAAGGAAAACCCAAATCCGTGCAGCAAACCGATGCCGGACGTGATTGCAAAGGCCTTCAGGTCACCGTGTCCCTTTTCCGGTGGCCAGACCGCCATCATGGCAGCGTAAATTATGGAAAGCGCAATCGCCAATTCAACAGTTGGGATGAACCATGCGCCACTCGGTGCGAAACCAAAAAAGCCAAGGATCAGCGTTACTGTATGGCCGAGTGTAAACCCCGTGACGCGCGCCAGCAGGCTATGAAGGTTCAGAGCCCCGATGATCATGCAAAGAACGAACAGCACGTGATCGGGCCCTTCCAGAATGTGCCGAATACCTTCGACAAAGAAAGTCGAAGCCGCTGAGGTCGCTGATCCCGATACATCGACCGGGTTATGCATCAGGCCCCTGGCACGGTAAGTCCGAACCTCCTGCCTGTTGTAGTCGAGGATCAGGTTCGCGGTGTCTTCCTGTCCCTCAAGTCCCGGATCAGAGGCATAGGACAGACTGTAGGTTCCCACTTGTCCTGTATTGAAGCGCAGATGCACGTCCACCATCACGGCACCCACATACGTCTCGTCGGTCGTGGGGAAAACATCGCCGGGTGCAAGTGCAGCCCGGGCTTCATCCAGCGTGGCAAATCCGGGCTCCTGCCCCAGCGGGTACAACCTGATAGAAACGACATTTGCCTTTTGTTGCTGACCTTCGATTGACAACAATAGGCTGTCGGCAGCGATACGGGCCAAACCGCTTGAGTCACGACGCAAGGCGGCCTGATCCACGTAATGCATCAGCATCCCATCTTCGATCTGATTGTATGTATAAGGTGCCGGAGCGGGTAATCCGTCGGCGCCTTTCGGTCCGACGAGTTCCGCGACCAGATATGGCATCGGCAAGCGCACGTAGACATCAAGACCATCTTCCGAGTGGGCAACATGATGAATACGGACATTCTGGTTCAGATTGAAATGCGCCTTGGCGCTTCCTGCACATAATGAGATCAAGGCTGACAGCACCGAAAAAATGAACAGCCGCACAGGTTTCACTATGTTAACCCCCTGTCTTTGCACTGATTATCGTCAGCCCATCAAGCATCCATTGGCTGCCATGCCGCGAGACATCGAGCACTCCGCGGTAAAGGACCGCCTGCCTGTGAAAATGCCCCCAATGGCCGCCGCTGACACGGGCCGTCCAATTGGCGAGCGCCTGGTGTCGGTTCCTTGTATCGCCTGCAGCAAAGCTTTCGACGTTCAAATCAACAATTTCTTCCACACGCGCCATTGCGCCGGATGGTAACTTGACCGACAAACCTCGCTTCATCTCCGCTTGTACGTCATCGCGATTGCCCGCCTCAACGAATGGCTCAAGCGCTGCCGCAGTCCTGTCACTTTGCGTCTCAAGCATCGCGGTGCCAATGTTGCTCAGCAGTCCTTCCACAACCTGATGCGTGGCGATCTCATCCGGTTCCGTCGTCATCGCGAAGGGAATCGGGCTTTTTACGGGGTAGACGACAATTGCGGCGGCCCCGAATGCACCGGTCAGGCTGATCAAAATCAAGCGCTGGCCCCCGGTTCGTTTCGACGAAAACCAAGCACAAATGATACCCAACAGACCCAGGCCAATGGCAAACAACGGCACCTGTGTCAGGCCCGCAGTTTTGACAACAACAGCGCTCGTTTTCGGGTCTGCCCAAGACGTCAGGTGGTTATTCCAACTAACAACAGGATCGGACGCGTAAATCTGTGATGGTACCGCCCCGGCCGGATCGGTGAGGGTGATTGGTATGACGTCCAGATTGTCCGGGAACAATTCCCACGCCACATCAACACGATTGGGTAATGTCATGACCGGGTAGGACAGCACAACGCCCAGCAGCATCGTATTTCGGTTGGCTTCCGCCTCATCCGGAAGGACGCGCAATCCTTCGGCCCCAATCTCGATACGAGAGACCTGCACCGTATCAGGGTTCACTTGCTTTCCATCGATGGCGATCGGGTTTCTGTTCGCAAAAAACTGCGACACCTCAGACTTGATGCCAACGACCTGATCCGCGGTCAGTCGTTCTGTGTTTCCAAGGTTCAGATCTGCCCAACCTTCGAAGTCTTTCAAACGCAAGATGATTTCGTGCCGGACGACCCGCGGTTCCATGGCCAGAAACGACATCATCGGGGATTTGTGGTGACGGGTCAGATTGGGGTTTTCAAATGTGGTAAACCAAGGGTCGCTCCAGTCCGGGATCATTGTCTCGGGCTGCGAAAGATAGCGATAGTCTGTAACCGGAACGCCCATATGTTCGGCCACCACGCCAATAGAAGCCAAAGGAATACCGTCAGCACTTAGCGGAGGGACAAACTTGATCCGTTCAGGCTTGCCATGAAACGGATACTCCATATCCACGTAGACGACGTTGTTACTGCGCGGTCGCGGTCGAAACTGCGTGCTGGCGGCTGTTTGCCGAGGAATCCTGGGTCGCACATCGATCGTTTTCGTTGTGCTGGTCAGTTCTTTCCCTTCCGCCCAAATCTGAAGGTTTTGCCCCGTACGCTCAGCCAGCGATTTACCTGAACCGTCATCCGGAACGACGAATACGGGATAGTCACTCAGATCAACCTCAAGGACTACCCGGACATGATCAGCCTCCACCGAAAGCTCGACGAAGTTTGGAGCGGTTTCACCACCGTAGGGTGACACCAGATCAGCAAACGACTGATTTGCGTTCAACACAAGGCCCGCGAGTATCGAGCTCAAAGAAACCCATACAGTCCTATAGGTGTTGTTCTTAGAAATGAAACGCGACGGCAGCATAAATGCCATTCTGATCCACGTCATAGGCAAACTCCCCACCCGAACGGTTTGTGGAATAGTCAATTCCGTAGAATTGATAGCCAAACCGCAAGGACGTGTTCTCCCAACCTTTCCAGTCGAAGCCTGCAAGAAGCAGATATTGCAGGTCATCGCCATTCACACCAAATCCGCTTAGTTCGGCGCGGCTGGCAAAGCTCCATTTGTCGTTGATTTCCACCGCATAGCGAAGCGCGATCATTGGCTCGAACCAGTCTTCGGTTCCGCCCAGCGTCATGCCCGGGCCAAGGCCGGAAATGTCGATCTCTTGCTTTAACCGGTTCCATTGAACACCGATTGCGGCGTCTGCCGCGTAGCGCCTGCCAGAGGCATTGACCCCGTTCGCAAATCGGTAAGCACCTTGAACATTGGCGAAGGTTTGCCGGACATCAACATCGACACCCACCCTTCCGCCGGGCAGGGTGCCGTCGCCGCCAAGCCTCACATAGTAGACCTCGGAGATGATCCCGAAATCTCCGTTCCAGCCTTCATAGCGCACCGAAGCGGCCCCTTGCAGCACATCCAGAACCTCACTCAGGCTCAGGTCCAGATCGACGCTTGTGCCATCAATGGTCGAGGTGCCCGTGGTGCTGAGCGGGAGGAACAGATAAGGCGTGATCGAGTGCCGCCAACCACCTTCATCATTCTCTGATCTGGAAAGGGACTGAGCGCTTGCGGCTTCCGCGAAACCTACGATCAGCCCGACAGTCAAGATCAATTTATTCGTGATACTTCGCATCGCAACGCCCCTGACAATTTTCAAAAAACCGGCACGTGCTGCTCAGCACGCGCCGGTTATTCAGTTTGTTAGTTGTCGCCGGGATACGGGAACTCTTGCCCCAGAACTTCCGAAGCTTCTTCATAGATCGGACGCAAAACATCATCAACGTCGTCATATCCGCTCTTCGTAAAGTCTGAGAACTGCATCGCTTCCAAAGCGACACCTGAACGCTCGGAGAATTCGGCCCGATCATCCTGGGAAGGAGCTTGGGCGGGTGATGCCAGCGGAGGTGACCAAGTGCGTTCCTCGGTCGCAGCCATCCGCACGATGATGTCGTCCTTCGTCACATTCCAGACCATGAAATCATCGGCCATGCTCAGCGGCCCATCATACGTCGACCGAATACGTTCATATACACCGGACGAGGTGTCAAAGTCGTTGAAGAAATGATATGCAACGGCCATACGAGGCTGGATATCGCTCATCACCTTGCCAAACGCTTCCGGTGCAGTGTGTACTTGCGTGCCCACCAACAAGGCGGATTCTGGCGTAAACTTCATCTTCGTTACTAGCTCCGGCACCGCGATGAAGCACTCGTGGATCGCGAGGTCGGCGTTCTTGGCGTATTCCTTGAACCACTTGTTGGGGTAGGTGTCCGAACTGAAAACGAACTTCAACCCATTCCACTCAAGCGCATAGCTGACTGCGCCGTCGATCGAGTGAATCGCCGGGAAAGTGCGGATCTGAACCCCGTTTTCCTCGTAAATGACTTCGTTTTCCAGTTTGTAGTCGAACTCGTTCACCTCCATCGAGTAGCCGCGGAAATCGACGTTGCCTGCACGACCCGCCAGATCCCAGGTCAGCATCTTCTGCATATGATCCAACGCATAGGCGGTGCCAAGTTCCTCGGCTGGCCCGCTCGGGCCCCAGACGCGCAACGGCACGTTTCGCCCCATCAATGCGCCGCCGATGAACAGGTCATGCAGCGCACCAAAGTGGTCGGTGTGCAGATGTCCGATGAAGACTTTGTTGAGGTAGTTGTAAGGAATCTGCAGCGACGAAATCCGCTCGGCCGACCCCGAACCGATATCGAACAGGAACTTGTCTCCGTTTCCCAGTTCCACAAGGAAACACGCGGCAGCCTGCGCGGCCCGTGTTGTGGGCATTCCGGTCCCGCACGCAATGACCCGCATCTCATCTTCGGCCAGGTCTTCGGTGTTTGGGTAGTACACATCCCGCGGACGATCACGCACCATCGTCGGTGAAACCTCTTCCGTTTCCTGCGCATATGCTGCCGATGGTGTAACAGCATCCATTACGGCATCTGTAAACGCTTGCGGAGAAACGGCCCAGGCGCCGAAAAGCACACCAATTGCGAAATGCTTACTCAATCTTCTGTAGTTCGAATGATAGGCCATATACCGTCCTCCAATCGCTTAGCAGCGAGGTAGGCGGGCGTAGCGCAAAGGCGCACATCATCCCGCTGTTATGCTTATCAAACTGACACTTAGTGACTACGATTGTAAGTGACTCACGGTGAGTATTGGCGTGACTCACGTTCGGATAATTGCAAGAATAAGAATATGGTAAGGCGTTCCGAAGAAATTCCGGATAATGACAAGCGTGCCGCCCTAAGCAGATTGCTTGCGGACGCGCACATGGATGGGTCCGAAAGACTTCAGGCCTTTTTGACCTACATTGTTGACGAAGAACTCGCCGGGCGAGGCGAAAAAATTCGTGGGAAAACAATAGCGCAAGACGTCTATGGCCGCGACACCTCAGAAGGGACCGATCCGGAAAACGTTGTTCGCGTGGACGCCAGACGGCTTCGTCAATTTTTGGAACTGCATTACGAGGGCATTGGAAAAGAAGACCCGGTACGCCTGCATATCGACAGCGGCGGGTACAGGCCACGGTTCGAAGCGGCCACCAGAGTGAGTTCGGCATCGCTTTCGACTGACGCCAAACGTTTTGGCCTTCCCATCGGCGCGTTCGGTTTTGGGGCTGTTGTTGGCGCACTGATCGCAGTCAGTCTTGTTCCGGACAGAAAAGACCCCGCTTCGGCAGAACTAAGCAATCCACCTGAGACGAACACGAACGCATTTTTACAGCGCGCCGCAATTTACGAAAAGTCCCCTGCCGCTTTGCAAGCCTTCAATCTGGCGCAACAAGCACGGACAATGATCTTTCCGATCTTCGACCGGCAGCGCCAGTTACTGGTTCTTTCTGTGTTTGAAGGCGTGATTGAGATGGACCCTGATTACTTTGGTGGCTACGCGGGTGCAGCACAGGCATTAGCGTCGCTCTCAGTGATTTCTCCTCCATCAGACGCCAAAGCGGAATATGCCGATGCTGCCATGAAATTGGCAAACCAGGCCGTTAGCCTTGCGCCAGACCAAGCCTGGAGCCAGTCCGCCAAAAGCTGGGCCTATTTCGCCAATCGCGATTACGATGCTGCGTTACAACTCGGCAGGCGCGCCTCACAACTTGACCCGAATGATGGCGCAGTCCTCGACTTTTCTGGGGCTGTCGCTTTGTTTTCCGGCGAGTTCGAGGAAGCAATCGAAACAGCTGACCGGCTTTCCCTTATGAATTCCAGCAACCAAAGGTTTGCCAATCGCAACATTTCAGGCGCGACCTACTTTCATCTGGGTGAGTATGAAAAAACGGTTCAGCGCTTTGAAGAGGCCAAGCAACTTGGGGATCCGCTGAGTGCACCTTCTCTGGCTTATGTCACGGCTGCCTTGTCTGCGATGGGACGCGATCAAGCTGCCCAGGCAAAGTTGGCAGAGCTTGAGCGCGCCTGGCCAGGCGCACCAATTGGTGCGATGCTGAAAAGTATTCATAGAGACGACAAAAACGCCGAAGCCGTGTTGCATGAACTGCGAAAGCAGGGCTGGGTCAGTCCCGCCGAGCAGGAAGAAGTCCAGCAATGAGTTGTCTCATTGCGCGTGTGGCAGACTATACCGGCGCAAGCCTTCTGAGCAAAAGTCAGTCAGCATATTGTTCGGTGCGAACTGAAGGCTGGAAGTGATCAATGAACAGACAGTCAAAGGAGGGGCTGTCGCGTTACCGTTCGAATTTGAAAGGGTGTGTTGAATGTTCAGCTTTGGTCGGCCTCGCGCCTTTCAGGACCGCTTTGCGCGTTCCCTTGGCATCCCCCTATTGGTCGTTGCCGTATTGATTGCCACTGCATCTCAACCCCGCCTTACAAGCGCATGCACGGTGTGCATAACACTGCCGGACGCATCACTTGCTGATCATCTGATTTCGGCCGAAATCATTGTTCTGGCCGGACCTGCACAGGACAACCCATTTGGATTTGCTCCGAAAAAGCTGATCAAAGGCACATCTGAGGATCTTGCAGGATTGCCTGAGATTCCGTTTCTCGTCGACAGTGCGACCCGGGCAACATTTCGCAATTACCCGGACAAGAGCATTCTCTTTACCTATGGAGCGGTGGACAAGGACGCGGCCGGGCGCGGTTTCTCGCGCAGTTGGAAAAGGATATTCACTCTGAACCCGGACCGGGAACAGTTTCTGGCAAATCTCGAGGACGCGGCAGAAAACTGGTCTTTCGGCAGCAAAAACGTTGCGGAGCGTGTTGAGTTCTTCGCCGGGTATCTAAACTCCGCGGATCCCGTCCTGCGTGACACGGCGTTGATCGAACTGGATCGCGCGCCGTATCCAGCGATTCAAGCCCTGCGCCCAAAGGTTCAAACCAACCGGCTGATGGAGGAGCTTCGCAACATCAACCGCATAAGCTTTGTTCCGATTGCAATTCGTCTCTTGGGTTTGCAAAAGGACGATGCGGAGGCGGTCGGGATCGTACGGGCACGTTACCCGCGCGCCGTAAGCAGCCGCAGCGGTTACCTTTACGATTGGGCTCTGGCCGGTTTGGAGGTGGACGGATCGGTTGCGGTGCAAACCATCGACAATGCGCTTCAAAAGTCAGGACGGAAATTGCAAGACAGGCAGAGCCTGATACGCGCGTTGACTGACGCTGGCACGGCGTCTCCGAACCTCAGAGATTCGATCATCGACGTTTTTTCCAGAGCCCTGACCGACGACAGCGCGTTGGCATTGAACATCGCGATTGCGGCGCGCGACTGGCAGGAAAACCGTTTGGATCACCTACTTAAGGCAGTATTGGAAAATGAAGAACCTGATCCACTGACGCGGTTCGTCATTCAAACCAAGATTGCACCAACCGATTGAAAATAGACGCCTTCAGTATCCAAACGACAGTAAGCATGATGGTTTCGGCAAAACTCAGGCCTTCAAGGTTCACTTTGGTGCTTCACCAAAGTTGCCTCCAAAGAATGCGACCATTGCCAGCAATACGCCGACCAGTATTGCGATGACCCAAAGTGCTCCGCTGCCCTTGGCAAAATATCCCATC
>NZ_JBQFPO010000026.1:0-7768 GCF_056536425.1 Ruegeria sp. D1(2025)
ACTTCACAGCCTCTCTGGTCGGGCACAAGTCGGCACGGTCGGAGAACGGGATCACCTACGGGATTTACTCGGCAGGGATCAGTGACGAGCAGCGTCGGTCGATCGTTGACCAGATAAGACTCCCACTAGGGACGGTTGCCTCATGAGCTTCCCGGACATTGATGCGTTCGAGGAGCGGGCTGCCATTGCTGAATACGATGGTGGCTGCACCCGTAAAGCAGCGGAGGATCTGGCGGCGCGTGCTCAGGGGTTCCGGGATGCAGAAGCCTACTGGCAATGGCTGGCTGACTATGTGGTCAACCGAAGACCACCCTGAAAACTAACCCTCGGCGGCCCTTAGCGGGTTGCCGGGGGTGCGCTCACTTTGTTTTTTTTGCCGAAGTCGATGTTGGTTGGGGGGCTGGCTGAATGACCGCTCTGCGGACTAAGCAGAAGTCTCGTTTGCTGGTTGGCGCAATGTCAATCATGCGTGGGTTGCGGTGTGAATCCGCTCCGCATGGCAGGGCTTCGTCACAGGCGCACCAGGTTCTTAGAGCTATGTACAAGTAATTTCCGAAGTCGAAGTTGGAATGATTCACACGGTACATGTGGCATTTTCGTAATGGAAATATACTGGAAACTCTCAAAAATGCTGGTCTTTGGCCAGCATGCAGGTGACGGGCTTTTTTCTGAATCCGCTAACCTGCAACTTACCGCCAGTTTTCGGGATCCGGCACGCCAACTGATTCCCAGCGCTGTCTCAGAACGGCAGATTCCCAAGACCTGATCCGTGGCAGACTATCGCTCAACTCAAGCCATGGTAATGTACTTTCCACGCAGGCGTGCCTGGAAGGTGCGTAAATGGAGGGTTGATCGAGCGTGGGCGCCAGGATGGCCAACACACCCGATGGCTCCGGTGCGAAATACCGAAAGCACAGGCAGGAACCGCACTCGGGGCAAAACCCGCGTTTGGCAATCGGCGATGAAGTGTACCATTTGGGCGACCCTGACGTGAATTCAACTGCCTCGACGGGGAACCCGGCCCAAACTGAGAACGGAGCGCTGTTGAAACGTTGACACATTCGGCAGTGACAAAGGATCGTGTCGATAACTGGTTCGCTGATCGCGTAGCGAATCCGCCGGCAAATGCACCGGCCGGTCACCAACTTTTCCGCCGCTGGTGCAGGAATTTCGAATAGGTTGGCGGTTGCCAGATCTTTTGTTGGCGAATACGCAAAATGCACACGAAAGACGTGAACCTGATGGGCGATATTCTTCAGTTTGCAATGGCCAAGATCGTCGAGTTCCATTCCAATCTTGCCATATACCTGTTCATGGACAGCGTTGGAGATGAAGATGCCGCCGGGCTCCGCAATCTCCTGCAATCGAGCGGCGATGTTGACCCCGTCCCCTAAAAGATCGTTTCCGTTTTCAAAAACATCCCCGATATTTATGCCAATGCGAAAGAGTATTGCGTGATCGGTAGCGCAGGATTCATTTCTTTCGGCCATGCCATTTTGCAAGGCAACAGCGCAGTTCAACGCATCAAGTGCGCTTGGAAACTCCAACAAGAAGCTATCGCCAGCGGTGTTAGCGACGCGCCCGGCATGGGCAGCGAGGATCGGGTCGATCAGTTCTCGGCGTAGGCTGCGTAAGGCACGCAGCGTACCCTCCTCGTCGATCCCAATCAGACGGGAATAGCCGGCGATATCCGCGGAAACGACCGCCGCCAGCCTGCGTGTACCATGCGACATTACGTTTCTCCAATCCTCTCGCAACGATACAAATTCTACTGGCAAACATCAAACCTTCGCCGGAAGCGGCAATCCATGTTGCTTTGGGCCAAAAATTCACAGTGCATTGGGCAATACAGCAGCTGTTTGCCGATCAGTTTGATTGGACTTTGGTTAGAGCTTTGTTTTGAGACGCGTGTCTGTACAGCAATCGTTAGCAGCCCATCTAGAACCGAGTAACTAGAGGCGGCCCCTCTGGGCTCTCATCAGCCATTCGCTGCACTGGTCCCAGCCCCACCAACCGCCAGCACCAGCGACCACCCGTCAGCACCCGGAACGACTCGTATGCGGCTCTCAGGCCATCCAGAACGCCCCCAGCCGACTGTTAAAATGGCCCATGCTCAGGCCGCCTTCTGTTCCAAACCCCTGACGGCGAAAACGGCATCAACTACGTTCGAACTGCCCACTCCGATACTACTGCCCAGCCAAGCGCGTTCGCGACCGTGCTTCTTTCCGCTTGATCAAATGCACTACTGATGCTGCCAGTAGGCTGTTCGGCACTTCGCGGATAATGAATTAATCGCCGCAATGGTGTTTTGCCGCCCTTCTTCGAGTTCCTTTGCAGAAACTCCTTCACTCAAACCGCCTCGTACAAACATCTGGTATGTTTGAAATCGCCAAGCGTCTTCAACAACTAGCATTTCCGTTTCCGAACAACTTCTCTTCAGGATGGGTCGATAATCACTTGTAATATCCGAGTGTATCTTTGACATCGGAGACGTCAGTTCGACTTGAGGAACTGTAGGATCAGCCTGAGATTTTTGGGGTGCTTCTGAGCAGGCTGAAATTGCTATCAAACTGAAGACGGAAACAAAATGCAGCGGGTTTACCTTTGAGAAGACTATTCCAATCATCTGGGCACCTCCTCCGATAATATAGCTGCTCTTGGAAGTAGCTTGTTGATCTTGATCAACACCTCGACCCCCAAGCGCTTTTTCCGCTTCATTCAACCTCGTACACTGTTTAGGGCATTTCTTAGCTTCTCAATCGTTAACTCCGCAATGAACACCCTAAATTGCCTCTGCGCGGTTCGTTTGCTGCGTGGTTAACCCTCCGCGGCCCTTAGCTGCTTGCCGGGGGACGTATGCTTTGCTTTCTTTTTGCCGAAGCGAACATTGGTCCAAGGTGACTGAATGACCGTTCTGCGGACTGAGGCGACTTTCGCAAACCGGCAACTGATCCAAATCAAGGCGGGGCTATCGGCCGAAGCTGAAACTAGGTGGGTAATTGATGATTTTTGGTGAAGAAAATGAGTTTTACTCCCATACGCGAAAGGAACGTGTTCTGGAACGTGGTATTCGTTTTTGCGTTGGCAGCAACTCTTTCCGCTTTGACGGCGCGCCCAGTTCATAGTGATGGCCTGAAGCTCGCCAAAAATTGGCGAGTGTTTTTCATTCCGGATGAATACAGAAATGGAAAGTACATCTGCCATTCTGGGCGCGGAGAGTTCCAGATTTCAAAAGACCTTTCGGTTGAAGGGCAAACCAAGACATGGATTGGGTCGATCACTGCGGAAATCGTTGGACGAGTTGATGCTAAGGGGCGACTTTCCGGGGAAGCACGTCGGGACGGAGCCGTTGGTGGGCGTAGTACTGGAGCACTGCGCAATAATCGCGGCAGCGGTGTTTTTGAGGAGTTTCAAAGCGGTTGTCGAGGTACTTGGGTGTCGGAACCTAAGCCGCGACAACGACTTACTCGTCCTAAATACGGTGAACCTAGCGGCTGCCGTTTTTCTGGTAAGCGAGATCAACGGATTTGTGATTACGAACTGCCTGATGGCACCCAACGACAGATCGTTCAAGCGCAGGACGTGTTCAGCAAAACGCAATTTATAAGAGCTTTCGGCGGTGCGCCGCCAGGCTATGACCGACCTGACCTGGCAAGAGAAGCTCTCGCCGCTTTTTTTTGGGTCGATGTCCCGGAAGGAAGCCGAAAAGATTTTTTTAAAAGATTCCAAAACCCGGCCGAACTTCCATATGGAGCATTGGCGTGTCTTGAGTACGGCTATCGGGTCAACGCAATGGTCGAGAACGGCAATCAGCTGACTGTTCAAACAATGGCTTTGCTTTGCTTCCAACCGATGAAAAACTATGGTTCGCGCTTCACGCTGCTACAAATCTTCGAGAAGCAGGACATGCAAAATGATGCGCGTTTCAAGCGCGACGCTAAAGCCTTACTTCAAACTTTGCGATTACCTTAACACGGCCTTCATTCAGGGCTCAAACTATTCCTTCGCAGCAGTACGCTAGAACGTCCTCTCCGCCCCACCAAAACCCCACCAACCGCCAGCGACCACCCGCCAGCCCCAGGAACCAGTCGTAAGCACCCGGTCAGCGCCAGTGGCGGTCGATCTAGTGGTCCCGCCGGAGCCAGTGAACCGCCTCTCTACCGGCCAAAGTTCCCGTCGCAGAGCTTAGCGAATGCCCCCGAAACCGCCCCAGTACCGGCCACCGGTCGGAAAAGCCTAAAAAAATCATCGGTCGGCAAGGATTCCTACCACCCCAGCCAGTTCATCAGAACATCGTTACTTCGATACCCGTGGCACCCGTTTGCTACGGAAAATGCCCCCGTTTATGCCCCAGTGGTTTCGGGTGTTCTGACACCCTCTGACCTCTCCTCTTTCCTGACCTCTAGCAGGGGTTCTATGGGGGTGGGGAATAGGTATAAGTAATGAATAGAAACCGGAGGATAGAGAGACCCGAGTATCCTCCTTCCTGATCCATAGTACACAGAGGGAGGAGGAGGTTATGGGGGAGATAGAGAACCCATGGCACTCGCGGCCAATCGACGTTCACCGTTGGTCGGATCATCCAGAGGTGGCAGAGTTGATCGACCGCATCTGGGACGACTACCTGCCGAGCGATCAGACCTCCGGACCGAAGCCGAAGACAAATCAAAGACAGAGGAGTGAACGCTTTGAGCACTAGGATTCCGGCGTCCCCGAGTGATTTTAGATCTCTAGTCGAGCAAGGAATTGACCAGAGCTATCCGGGTTTCCTCCAACTAGGTGGTGGTGTCAAAGCAGCAGTCATGTACTTTTCGACTGTTTGGGGAATATTTGAGTTTAAAGCACTGAGATTCAACGCAAACCAAACTAGCATTAGGCAGTTCGCAGAGCGGGCTTCGCCAACCCGAGAGCAATTCAGCGAGTTTCAGCCTGCATTTGACTATTTTGTGGATAGGTACAGGAACGGCCACCAGACCAACGATTTGTTCGGTACGATGGTCGGCAGGAACACCTTTATCCAAAATGCGATCAGCGATGCTTTGCTGGAAAACACAGCATCCGACACTGATAAGCTGAATATGCTGCTCCTGATAGCTTACTGCTTCCGCAACAACCTATTCCACGGGAAGAAGTGGGCTTGGGGCTTGGATGACCAATACGAGAACTTGGCAGCGGCCACCTTGGTTCTCGTTGAGTCTTTGAGGGCGTTTCAAGACGCCGTCGGTGATTAGAACGGCACCACTTCTCGCCCAGTTCTCCGTTCATGTTCCGCCAACCTCTGAAGATACCCCTCAGACCGGGCCGTCTGCCGCCAGATGATGTAGTCTTTGACGTGGTCGGCGTTCGGGTCGGGTTGTTCGTCCAGCCCGTAGAACTTGTTCGATGTTGGTAACGGAGCGCCAGCCACTCCAGTAGACGCCTCGGCCATCACCCGCTTCAGTTCGCCCACTCGGGTGTAATCGACAATAAAACTGTCATGCACGGATAGGACTGGAACGGCCCGATCGCAGAAGTGCCGATGGACGCGCTCCGCTAGGCGTCAACTCATATGTACGGACCGCCACGACCATCAACAGGACTAGCCCTGAAAGGTAAGAACATGAAGCTGCCACTGGTAACCGCACTGCTAACCGCGACGGCTGTTAATGCGTTGGAGTGCAAAAGCGCACTCTACGAGTATTCGTACGACACTGTTCGTGGTCGGTTTTATCATTCAAACGGTGATGAACTTGAGTGTTTCCGGCGGGCAGAGGGTCAACCAGTTGCATGCGTATGCGACAAGGAGAGCGGCGCTTACTTGGTGGTTCTTGACCCGGATGCGTCAGTCGTAGACACCTAATTCTTTTATTGAAGTTACCCGCTTTCCCCGTCGAGCAGCCACCGGGAAGATGTCGTTTCCAGAGAATCCAAGTAGCCCAGCAAAGGAAATGACAACATCATCGCTCCATTTTCGGAACTGTGAATCACGCAGCGCATTGGAAATCAATGCATCCTGACCTTAGTCTTCAATCTCAAATCTGAAACTGGTTGCGTAGAGTGGCTTGGAGCAGACCATCTTCTTGGTTTCTCCGTTGACCTTGTAGAAAACCGTGAGTGTCAGAACCGCTTTCTTTGACAGATCCTCATTAAAGTTGTCGTTGCTTTGTTTTCCTCTTGTGAATCCGTCATGTCGAAAGAAGTCGGAAAAAACGTAAATGCCATCGATTTTGTTTGCGCCTGTCTCACTGTCCACTATGAACGCGTCTCTCATTTCCTTGAACCAAAAACCACAGGCTTTGCGTGCTTCAAACTCACTTTCGTAGTCGAACTCTGTGCCTTGAAAGGATGAAATCTCGATGTTGTCGTCGTCCCAATCGTAAGAGGCAAATACCGGGCTAAGTACATATAATTCACTTCTTCTCAGCCACATTTCCAATCTCAGAAGCCCGATCTCCATCATTGAAGCAGGTTCATCCATGAGCCAGTTTGATAATTCATCAGGCCCGGCTTTGACTGGATGGGCGCTTGCCCAACAAAAAAGAATAGAGAGCAAAAGACGTGGTGAAAGTGCTTTTTGTATCATCATGCGTCCTTTGCTACTCTGAGCAATCTGCTCTGTAGATGGCAACCTTGGTTACTAAAGTTCCAGTCTTGTGAGATGTCCAAAGAACTTCACCATCTTTGAAATTGAAGGTGTAGATATCCGCATAGTTGGCATGAAACGCCCCAACTGACAGTTTGCTTTTTGAACTGCCCAGTGGAATTACCTCTGCTCCGTCCTGTCGGTACCCATATGCGCCAGCAGTGTCGTCAAACTGGATGTCCCATTCTTCACCTAGTCTGACCAAGACGATCTTACCTTTGCTGATCCCATCGTCAGACCAATTAGGACCGTCCGCGTTGGTCAAATCGTCTTGAAATAAGTAAGCTGTTCCCTTTGATGAACCACAACGCGCGATCACACCTTCCTGTGCGAGTCCGGCCTGTGCAGTTAGCACCAAGTAAGTTACTGCAACCAATCTCAACATTTACGATGTCCCCTTATCTCTGCCCTAGTAAACAGCTTACATTTTGCTGTCGCAACGCCCTATATGGACATTGATATAAGTGTTTGTAATCGAACTATGAATTACTTGATCGATCCATGTGAGCGTCGGACCATGCGCACATGTGTACACAACCATAGTACAGAACAAATCGTTAGTCCGATGACCGCTTCTGTACGTATCCACGAAGTAATCAAATGCAGGCTGAAACTCCCGGAATTGCTCACGAGACGGATCGGCGCGCTCTGCGAACTGCCTGATGCTGGTTCGGTTCGCATCTTGTTTTAAAGCCTGATGCTCGAATATTCCCCATACGACGGAAAAATACATGGCCGCCGCTTTTGGTGCCTCCATTCAGTTGGAGGAAACCCGGATAACTTTGTTCAATTCCCACGTCGACTGTTTCTATGAATTCCTGCGGGGATGATGGAACCCTCGTGCTCAAAGCACTCGCTCCTCGGTTTAGGGTTGGTTTATAGGCTTCGGTCCGGAGGTCTGATCGCTCGGCAGGTAGTCGTCCCAGATGCGGTCGACCAAGGCGGCGACCTCTAGGTGATCCGACCAGCGGTGAACGTCGATTGGCCGCGAGTGCCATGGGTCCTCTATCTCCCCCATAACCTCCTCCTCCCTCTGTGTACTATGGATCAGGAACGAGGATACTCGGGTCTCTCTATCCTCCGGTTTCTATTCATTACTTATACCTATTCCCCACCCCCATAGAACCCCTGCTAGAGGTCAGGAAA
>NZ_JBQFPO010000027.1:2500-6069 GCF_056536425.1 Ruegeria sp. D1(2025)
CGACTGAAACGAACAGAGTTGTCCAAGTCAAATATACTAACCCGAGCGACCTGCGTTGATCAGCTGCACGGCTGGGAGACCATATGGGGTTGCTCAATTGTCCTCGTCCAAGTGGCGGGGGCGGGAAATGTATGTTTTTGGTTCAGAAGAATGACTGCCTTTAGTTACCAGCTGGGCGGTCTCGATTGATCCGACCCCCGAACTGTGAAGGCCGAAGGCCGGAAGAGTTCATGTCCTCAGGTAGCCGAATAGGCGGTAGGACGACCAGGGCCGTGTCTTTCTTTTTCTGGATCAAATCAAGCGCGAGAAGGGCGTTTGGTGAATGCCTTGGCAGCAAGAGGCGATGAAAGACGTGATACTCTGCGATAAGCCATGGGGAGCTGAGAATAAGCTTTGATCCATGGATTTCTGAATGGGGCAACCCACCTGAAAGCTTCATATTGTTATCCTTGATAATCAATATGTCGCTTAAACAGGTACTTAAGACCTGAATACATAGGGTTTTAAGAGCAAACCCGGGGAACTGAAACATCTAAGTACCCGGAGGAAAGGAAATCAATTGATACTCCCCTAGTAGCGGCGAGCGAACGGGGACCAGCCGAGCCGGATAAGTGAGAAGAAC
This sequence comes from Ruegeria sp. D1(2025), assembly GCF_056536425.1. Taxonomy (NCBI): domain Bacteria; kingdom Pseudomonadati; phylum Pseudomonadota; class Alphaproteobacteria; order Rhodobacterales; family Roseobacteraceae; genus Ruegeria; species Ruegeria sp. D1(2025). The sequence continues at coordinate 3,123 of NZ_JBQFPO010000027.1, forward strand.
ATGTTGGGAAGCATGGCCATAGCGGGTGACAGCCCCGTATTCGAAGCTTTGACGGACGTATTAAGTAGGGCGGAACACGTGAAATTCTGTCTGAAGATCGGAGGACCACCTTCGAAGGCTAAGTACTCCTTGCTGACCGATAGCGAACCAGTACCGTGAGGGAAAGGTGAAAAGCACCCCGACGAGGGGAGTGAAACAGTACCTGAAACCGAACGCCTACAATCAGTCGGAGGCTCCTTGCGAGCTGACGGCGTACCTTTTGTATAATGGGTCATCGACTTGGTCTCACGAGCAAGCTTAAGCCGTTAGGTGTAGGCGTAGCGAAAGCGAGTCTTAATAGGGCGCATGAGTTCGTGGGATCAGACCCGAAACCGAGTGATCTAGGCATGGCCAGGTTGAAGGTAAGGTAACACTTACTGGAGGACCGAACCCACATCCGTTGAAAAGGATCGGGATGAGCTGTGCCTAGGGGTGAAAGGCCAATCAAACTCGGAGATAGCTGGTTCTCTGCGAAATCTATTTAGGTAGAGCGTCATCCGAATACCCCGGGGGGTAGAGCACTGGATGGGTAATGGGGCCCCACAGGCTTACTGATCCTAACCAAACTCCGAATACCCGGGAGTACTAGATGGCAGACACACTGCGGATGCTAACGTCCGTAGTGGAGAGGGAAACAACCCTGACCTACAGCTAAGGCCCCCAATTCATGGCTAAGTGGGAAAGCAGGTGGGACGACCAAAACAACCAGGAGGTTGGCTTAGAAGCAGCCATCCTTTAAAGATAGCGTAACAGCTCACTGGTCTAAACAAGTTGTCCTGCGGCGAAGATGTAACGGGGCTCAAGCCATGAGCCGAAGCTTAGGATGCCGTAAGGCATGGTAGCAGAGCGTAGTGTGACATAGAACTCATCCGTATTTGCATCCACCTGTGAAATATCAGCGGGTGTAATGACGGATCGAGTTCTTTCGATGAAGCCGGCCTGTGAGGGATCCGGTGGAGAGATCACTAGTGAGAATGATGACATGAGTAGCGACAAAGAGTGTGAGAGACACTCTCGCCGAAAGTCCAAGGGTTCCTGCTTAAAGCTAATCTGAGCAGGGTAAGCCGGCCCCTAAGCCGAGGCCGAAAGGCGTAGGCGATGGGAACTAGGTTAATATTCCTAGGCCAGGAGGATGTGACGGATCACAGGTGTAGTTCAATCTTATCGGATTGATTGGGCTGCTGAGTGGTTCCTGGAAATAGCCCTCCATCAGACCGTACCCTAAACCGACACAGGTGGACTGGTAGAGCATACCAAGGCGCTTGAGAGAACGATGTTGAAGGAACTCGGCAAAATACCTCCGTAAGTTCGCGAGAAGGAGGCCCGGTTCCTAGGCAACTAGGGGCTGGGGGCACAAACCAGGGGGTGGCGACTGTTTATTAAAAACACAGGGCTCTGCGAAGTCGCAAGACGACGTATAGGGTCTGACGCCTGCCCGGTGCCTGAAGGTTAAAAGGAGAGGTGAGAGCCTTGAATTGAAGCCCAGGTAAACGGCGGCCGTAACTATAACGGTCCTAAGGTAGCGAAATTCCTTGTCGGGTAAGTTCCGACCTGCACGAATGGCGTAACGACTTCCCCGCTGTCTCCAACATCGACTCAGCGAAATTGAATTGCCTGTCAAGATGCAGGCTTCCCGCGGTTAGACGGAAAGACCCCGTGCACCTTTACTACAGCTTCGCACTGGCATCAGGATTGTGATGTGCAGGATAGGTGGTAGGCTTTGAAGCAGGAACGCAAGTACCTGTGGAGCCTCCCTTGAGATACCACCCTTCGCACTCTTGATGTCTAACCGCGGTCCGTTATCCGGATCCGGGACCCTGCGTGGCGGGTAGTTTGACTGGGGCGGTCGCCTCCTAAAGCGTAACGGAGGCGCGCGAAGGTTGGCTCAGAGCGGTCGGAAATCGCTCGTTGAGTGCAATGGCAGAAGCCAGCCTGACTGCAAGACTGACAAGTCGAGCAGAGTCGAAAGACGGCCATAGTGATCCGGTGGTCCCGAGTGGAAGGGCCATCGCTCAACGGATAAAAGGTACGCCGGGGATAACAGGCTGATACTGCCCAAGAGTCCATATCGACGGCAGTGTTTGGCACCTCGATGTCGGCTCATCTCATCCTGGGGCTGGAGCAGGTCCCAAGGGTACGGCTGTTCGCCGTTTAAAGAGGTACGTGAGCTGGGTTTAGAACGTCGTGAGACAGTTCGGTCCCTATCTGCCGTGGGTGTAGGAGACTTGAGAGGAGTTGCCCCTAGTACGAGAGGACCGGGGTGAACGATCCACTGGTGGACCAGTTGTCGTGCCAACGGCAGTGCTGGGTAGCTATGATCGGACAGGATAACCGCTGAAGGCATCTAAGCGGGAAGCCCCCCTCAAAACAAGGTCTCCCTGAGGGCCGTGGAAGACCACCACGTCAATAGGCCGGAGATGTAAGCGCAGTAATGCGTTCAGTTGACCGGTACTAATCGCCCGATAGGCTTGATTTGATCCAGTAATGGAAAGACAAATCAAAAACATACACCTCAGTAAACATGGATAACTTCGTCGCTTCAAACGACGATGTTGATTGACATAACAACCGTGCAGGAACGCGCATCCGCTTCGCGAATACGCTGCCTCCTGCGCGTCGCCTTTTTGCTTCGCAAAAAAGAGCGACGGGGATTTTCCTCGGTTTGGTGGTCATAGCGCAAGTGAAACACCCGGTCCCATCCCGAACCCGGAAGTTAAGCACTGCCGCGCCAATGGTACTTGGGCTTAAGCCCCGGGAGAGTAGGTCACCGCCAAACCTAGTAAAATCCCCCAAAACCTCTCTAAACGATGAAACACTTTCCGACCCTGACGCGGGATGGAGCAGCCCGGTAGCTCGTCAGGCTCATAACCTGAAGGTCGTAGGTTCAAATCCTACTCCCGCAACCAGC
>NZ_JBQFPO010000028.1:0-5614 GCF_056536425.1 Ruegeria sp. D1(2025)
ACTTCACAGCCTCTCTGGTCGGGCACAAGTCGGCACGGTCGGAGAACGGGATCACCTACGGGATTTACTCGGCAGGGATCAGTGACGAGCAACGTCGGTCGATCGTTGACCAGATAAGACTCCCACTAGGGACGGTTGCCTCATGAGCTTCCCTGACATTGATGCGTTCGAGGAACGAGCAGCGATTGCCGAGTTCGATGGCGGTTGCACCCGTAAGGCGGCGGAAGATCTGGCGGCGCGTGCTCAGGGTTTCCGTGACGCTGAAGCCTACTGGCAATGGCTGGCAGACTATGTCGTCAACCGAAGACCACCCTCATAGACAGAACCCTCGGCGGCCCATAGCGGGTTGCCGGGGGTGCTCACTTTGCTTTCTTTTTGCCGAAGTCGATGTTGGTTGAAGGTGGCGGAATGAAGGCTGTGCGCACCCAGGTAACAGTGTCTAATAAATAGCCGAGACCCTGATCAATTGCGGTAAGTTAACCAAGTTCACTAGTCGTTGGCCCTTCAAATCTCAAGTTTTTTTACAGAGAGATTCAAGCGCTGACTTTAGGATTTCTGAGTTCTCAGCCCGTTCTTCTGACGTCATTAAGTTCGGGTCAAAAACCAATCGAAAGTTTGGCTTTTCATGAGAGACTTTTTCTAGGTGGTGTCTCGATCTTTTTTGACCCAGGACGCGGTAGGTCATTACGGGTTGAGCCACGCCCTTGACTTGGATTGCACCGACCTCTTCGGTTTCTATTTCGTGGTTTACGTGCGCCCTGGTTTCGTAAGAGATGTAAATCTCTCCTTCCTCTGCCTGATGCTCTAGCCTTGAGGCAACGTTCACGGCACCACCAATGATGGTGTAATCCATACGGTCGTCACTTCCAAAATTTCCAACCGTGCAGAAGCCTGTATTGATGCCAATACGGCATTGTAGCTGTTGTCTTATTCCTTGCCTCCTCCATTCAGCCTGCAACTCTGCCAACTTGTCTCGCATCGCAATTGCCATTCTCACGCAAGCCAAAGCATCTTCGCGCACTCCTTTACTCTCCGGGTCACCAAAGAAGACAAGGATCGCGTCACCGATAAACTTGTCTATCGTCGCGCCGTAGCTCAAAGCGACTGCTGCCATTTCGGTCAGGTAACTGTTCAGAAGTTCCGTTAAGTCTTCAGACTCCATCTGATCCGTAAGTTCCGTGAAACCAGCCACATCCGAGAAGAACACACTCAGCTTTTTTCGTTTGCTGGCGAGTTTGACTTCCTGGCGCCCGGAAAAGATCGATTTGTAAACTTGCGGTGATAAGTACTTAGCAAGCTTCCCTGACAACGCTTCAAGCTCTAGGTTTTTTCGGTTTACCTCTTCGGCCGCAATGCGCTGCTTTTCAGCCAATGCATTCAGTTCCCGCTCATTGCGATCACTCAACCGCATCATTCGTCGTGTCGTCCGAAGCAGTTTCCTGTATTCTTCAACGAGGTTCTTTATTGAGTTTCGCGTCTCTTCATTTGGGAATTGTCCGCTGCTCAAAGTTGCTTCCGCGACTTCCAACGCTTCTCTCTCCTTGGCAAAAAGATCGTCGATAGTCATTGATCAGACAACTTTTTTAGCGAAAACTTGGCGTGTTTAAGATCTTCTCCGAACTCCTCGCCAAGCTCTTCCATGGTTTCGTCTTCAGGATCATGAAACCAGTAAACTTCGACTTTCTTTCCCATTTCTGCAGCGGAATCCAAAAGCTCCATTATCATCATGATGGCTTTAGCGCTGGAGGAGTTGAAATAGATAAGTTCAAAGTCAAAACGACAGGCGGTATTTGAACCTTCGGAAAGCCAGTTTTTTAGGGAATCAAACAATGGATTGAAAAAGGTCGTAACATCCTCTGGATAGGATTCTCCAATAAGCCTGAGGTGACCAGCATCAAAATCAAATACCACGGCCGGAGTGCGGTTTGTCGCCGGGATTTTAATGTTCTGCATTCTACCCTCTTAAACCGTGGCTTTGAGCGCGAAGAATGCGTGCTGGTCATCAACTCGCATAAAATCGAACTCGATTGGCTTTGACGCTCGACGCGCAATTTCAATTAACCCGATACCCGCACTGTTGCTGACACTATCGGCTTCGGCTCGTAGTTGGTCCTTGTAGGCGACCTTTAGCTCTTCTCGGTTCATATCGCGGAGCTCTGATAGCCGGTTCCGCATGGTGTCGACATCGTTCAACAGGATTAGGTTTCCCGCGTGAACGACATAGCTGCCAGCTTCGTTTCCGATGGTCAGTATGCCGTAACTTATGTCCAGTACCGCTGTTTCACCGTCAGCAGGCAACTTTTCAACGGAATATCTGATGATATTCTGCATCTGCTCTACAAAAACTGCGAATACACTGCGAAGCGTTTTGGTGTCCGCATCTTCAGATACCAACTTCTGCTTTAACGCATCACCGACGCCGCTAAGAATGCTCTCGGTTACATAGCCGCTGTAGGCGAAAACAACGCCCTGTTTTCGCAGGTTAGCACGTAGTTCGTAGACTTCACTGGCAAGCATCTGTTCTCCTTGATCATGCTTGGACGGCACCAAGTTCAATCCAGGTCTTGATATCATAAGATACACATTTGTGCATTTTTAGGGTATCAATTGTGCAGGCTTATCAGCGGGGAGGTTAGCATGATTAGGCTAATATGTGTGGTCGCCCTTATACTTTCGTCAGGACCGGCTGTAGCGGCCGACATTCCGACCGAGGTGAAAGCAAAGCTCCAATCCGCCATGATTGCGCATGTCGATGGCGTGATGGTCGATGGTGCTTACACTTATCTGGACACAACAACCAATGCGATTGAAACTGTATACCCTGCAAATGTTCACCCCATGGTTATTCCGGCAGGAAGCGACTACTTCGTCTGCTCTGAAATGATAACCGAAGGTGGCGACACCGTGACCGCAGACTTTCTGGTGCGGGAAATTTCCGGGGACTACAAGGTTGTTCAGATGATCGTCAATAATCGTGGTGCTCTTCAGGCCGCTATGAAGAACATCGGGAACTAGATGCCAAACACTGTAGAGGCGTTTAGTGCGTAGTCTCAGGGCCTTCTTAAGTCGCCGCATCTTCCTAAAGCACATTCTCGCGACCCTCTTGATCGGGGGTGTATTTAATGCCGTGGTGCTTCTTTTTTATTATGACTTCAAAAGACAAGCTCAAACGGACCAGGTCGCAGCGGAAATGGCAACGATTGCAAACCGCATTGCGAGGCCGCTGGCTGAGTTGGTTGAAGCACGAAACTTTACACAAGCGACGAGCCTGCTGGCCGTCTATTCTGGTTTTCCTTATGTAATTTGCGCCGAACAAAAGCTGGAGGAAGGCTCCAAAACCTTGGCCTCCTGGCCTGCCATAGGTTGTGACAGGATAAAAAAAACCGGTTTGGATATCGTCGTTTCCGTCCCGACAGCAGCAGGGTCGACAATGATGTTGGCACGAATTGATCAGGAGATTCTGAACAATGAGTTGCAGACTGAAGTTGGAGTTGTGGTTCTTTTGGGAATTCTCGGAGGCCTTGCGCTGATATTAGCAGGTGCTGCTGCATTTTTATGGCTTATCAACAGACCTCTCGGTCAAATGTTGAAAGCTATTGAAAAGTTCGAACTATACGATGATCCACAGAGGGTCCCGTACCAATCAGAAGATGAGATTGGTAAAGTTGTTCAAAGCTACAACTCAATGCTGGAGCGGGAGGTCGAACGCGTCAACGCGATCCGTGAAGCGCACCATCAGATCGTCGACAGTGTAAACTATGCCACGCGAATTCAGCAGGGGTTGTTGCCTACTGCAAGTCAGTGTCAGAGCGCCTTCGCCGATTTTGCGGTCAAATGGGAGCCTCGCGACTTGGTCGGTGGGGACATCTACTGGATCAGGTCGGAAGGACAGATTTCGACGCTTGCCGTAATTGACTGTACCGGTCACGGCGTACCAGGAGGCTTCATGACCATGCTGGCGATCGCTACTCTCGAGCGGCTTTACTATGAAAACGACAGGCTCAGCCCCGCTTCGGCCTTATCGAAACTGAGCGATTTAACTCGCACCCTCCTAAACCAGGACACTGAAAACTCGACTTCAAACGACGGTATGGACGCAGCAATTTGCCAGATCGACTCAAGCAAAGGGATAGCCAAGTTCGCAGGGGCACACATGTCTTTGTTGGTTAAGTCGGTGGCCAACGTTGATCGCATCCGAGGTGATAAACAAAGTATTGGGTATGCGGACACCCCAAGAGGGCCAAAATTTATTGAGCACGTAATCCACTTAGATCAAATTGTTGATCTGATTATCTCTACCGATGGCCTGATCGACCAATTGGGTGGCGAAAAGCGCTTAGCCTTTGGAGTTCAAAGATTAATGTCGATAGTTAAGCAAGACAGTTGGTCGAACTCGGAAGAGCTTTTGGCGGCCATCGAAGATGCTTTCCAAGATTACAGAAAGAATGAAGAGCGCATGGATGATTTGACGGTGATTGCTTTTCGTCCGTTGCAAGATACAAGTTAGGGTGCTTTTTATGAGGTGAGCTGGGTAGCTCCTTATGGGGAAAAACTGTGGTCTGCCCAGTTTCTGACGAAAAAGGACTGCTTGGCCTGCAGGTGAGAGAGGAAAAGTCGGTTTTTTCATAGTGTAAGCCGCCAGCACCGGCGACCACTCGTCAGCACCCGGGCTAGTCGTCAGCGGTCCAGTCTTACGGACGCCGTCAAAGCCAGTTAGCGGTCTTGTAAACTGTCCCGTCAGCGGCCTCTCTATCGGCCAAACTGCCCCGTGCTCACCCTCGTAATGCCCCATGCTGATCCGCTGACGCTCCATTCCGCCCGTCGCTTCGCTCAGCAAAATGCCCCTGAAACCGCCCCAGTTCCGGTCACCGGTTGGAAAAGCCGATAACAATCATCGGTTGGCAAGGATTCCTACCACCCCAGCCAGGTCATCGGAACATCGAGACGTAGACACCCGTGGCACCCGTTTGCTACGGAAAATGCCCCCGTTTATGCCCCAGTGGTTTCAGGTGTTCTGACACCCTCTGACCTCTCCTCTTTCCTGACCTCTAGCGGGGGTTCTATGGGGGTGGGGAATAGGTATAAGTAATGAATAGAAACCGGAGGATAGAGAGACCCGAGTACCCTCCTTCCTGATCCATAGTACACAGAGGGAGGAGGAGGTTATGGGGGAGATAGAGAACCCATGGCACTCGCGACCGATCGACGTTCACCGCTGGTCGGAGCACCCCGAGGTCGCTGACTTGGTCGACCGCATCTGGGACGACTACCTGCCGAGTGATAAGACCTCCGGACCGAAGCCGAAGACTGCATTCAGACATCAACTCCGAGTGCTGGTTCTGGACCTGTATGTTGCTTGGCTGGAAGACCCGGAACTGTCTATCGGCGTCTCCATGTCCTCGAACTACTGGGACACGTCTTCTCGCTATAACGCGATCCATATATCCAAGAAGATCATCCCGATCATTCACACCCTGATTGAGGCAGGACTATTGGATGTTGCCAAGGGCAGCTACTCGGGTGCTCTGGCCCGGGGGAACAGAACGACGAGGATACGAGCCTCCGAGGTCCTGCAGGGATGGTTCGCCGAAGTGGCATTCCGACGAGATGACGT
>NZ_JBQFPO010000029.1:0-5393 GCF_056536425.1 Ruegeria sp. D1(2025)
ACGTGATCGCGGCCAAGGCCGTGGCCTTCGGCGAGGCGCTGCAACCGGCCTTCAAGGACTACATCAAGCAGGTCGTCGTCAATTCGCAGGCGCTGTCGGATCAGTTGATCAAGGGCGGTCTGGATACCGTGACCCACGGCACCGACACCCATGTGGTGCTGGTCGACCTGCGCCCCAAGGGCGTCAAGGGCAACGCCACCGAAAAGGCTCTGGGCCGCGCGCATATCACCTGCAACAAGAACGGCGTGCCGTTTGACCCGGAAAAGCCGACGATCACGTCGGGCATCCGTCTGGGCAGCCCCGCCGGCACCACACGAGGCTTTGGCGAGGTTGAATTCCGCCAGATCGCCGACTGGATCATCGAGGTTGTCGACGGCCTGGCCGCCAATGGCGAGGACGGAAACGGCGCGGTCGAAGCCAAGGTCAAAGCCGAAGTCGCAGACCTCTGCGCACGATTCCCGATCTACCCGAACCTGTAATCGGTTCGAAAAAACAAGGCAGCGGCGCCCCAGTGGCGCCGCATCTGCTTTGGGAACATTTTTTGCGCCAAAGACTTAGTTCAATATTGGCAAGGTAATCCTGCCTCAGAACCTACCTTCAGATCAGGCCGCGCCACCACAGAAACAGCAGCAGCAGCGCGCTCAGCGCCAGAATGTTGAACGCAAGTCCACCCAGCATCCCCAGAAACCAGCCCCATCTTCTGTCCGCCAGATCAATACTGCCGAGATACGCCTGCACCTCGTCGGACGCGCTGACAAGTTTTGGAGTGTCCAGGACCCGCCGCAACCTTGGATGCGCCGCCATCTGTTCCGCATTCGCCAGCAGAAGCGCCTGTTTGTAGATCCGGCGAGGCAGTCGGCGTTTGGCTCTTTTGACCGAGGCCAACAGGGTTTTGTCCCGCACACCCAGCTTTTCGCGCAGCAACGCAATCGTGCCTGCAATCCGGGTCTGAATATCAGTGTCCTGCGACATTGGTGCCTCCTGACCGGGAAATGTAGCGCGGCCAGAGGCAGGCTACAATGGGACTGGTCGTTTCATTCACTGCCGGGTATCACGCACTCATGTTGAACACGATCGTACATGGCGAACCGACCGCGAACCCTCCTCTTCTGATCGCGCACGGGCTTTATGGCTCGGCCCGTAATTGGGGCGTCATTGCGCGGCGGCTTTCGGACGAAAGACAGGTCATTGCAGTGGACATGCGCAACCATGCCTACAGCAAGTGGGACGCCTCGCATGGTTATCCGGACCTGGCCGATGATCTGGCCGAGGTCATTGCGCAGGTCGGCGGTCCCGTGGACGTTGTCGGCCACTCCATGGGCGGCAAGGCAGCAATGACCCTGGCGCTGATGCATGGTGCCCAAGTGCGTAAACTGGTAGTGGCCGACATTGCGCCGGTGACCTACAGCCACAGTCAGATTCAGTTCATCGAAGCCATGCGTGCGGTCGATCTGTCCCGCGTAACCCGGCGCTCGGATGCCGAGCAGCAACTGGCAGAACTGGGTGTCGAAAAAGCGTTGCAGAGCTTCTTCACTCAGTCACTGGATGTCAGCGGGCAGCGGTGGCTGTTGAACCTGGACGGTCTGGCAAACGAGATGGCAAAAATCATGGGGTTTCCGGTACTCGATGCCACTTGGAACGGGCCCGCCCTGTTTTTGTCCGGTGGCGCCTCGGACTATGTTCTGCCGCAGCACCGCGACAAGATACGCGCCCTTTTCCCCGCCGCGAAATTCGCAAAGATTCCGGGCGCAGGCCACTGGCTGCACGCCGAAAAACCGCGCGAATTTGAAGCGGCCGTCAGAACCTTTTTGAACGCCTGATCAGATCGAACCCTGATACAACCGTTTGGCGACAAGCCATGAAACCGGTATGGCGGCAACAAATCCTGCGCCAGCGGCCCCCAGAATAGCGCCCGTGGTAACCAGGCCAGCAGACAATACAGCTATGACGGCCGAGCCAGCCAGGGCAGTTCCAATCAGTGAATACAACATCGAAGCAAGACGCATCATTGGGTGTGGTCCTATTTTGGAATCTGACCACATATTGGATTCTCAGGATGTGTATGGCTTTGATTCAGGTCAGGTCATTCCAGGGTCAACAGGCTCGACTGTCTGGCCGCCCCCTTCGACCCAATCAGTAAGGCCCCCAAGGTTGTAAACCCGGGAATAGCCCATGTCCTTCAACAATTTGCCTGCCAGCGCCGCGCGCCCGCCCGACGCACAGTGCAGGACGATTGGCCGGTCGATGCGCAATTCAGGATCATGAGTTGGCAGCCCGCTATCGGCCCTAAACTCCAGCATCCCGCGTGAAATGTGATGAGACCCGACCGCCCGGCCCGCCCTCTCCAGTTCCGGCGTATCCCGAACGTCCAGCAGCAACCCGCCCTCGCGCAGCAGTTCCGAAGCTTGGGCAAAATCGATACGCGCGACCACAGCGTTGGCGGCCTCCATCATGTCCCTGACTGTCAGTGGCATTCCGGTTCTCCTGTCCTTGGAACTCCAGCATTTAACATGCAAAATAAGGAATACGTTTTCTGTGTAAAGGTACAATAGCGGTAAACCGCGAGCGGGTATATTACCCCGTTCTAACTGTGACTTCGAATGGCGGCAATTTTGTTCGCCTTGCTGCATCTACAAACACGAAAAGAGGAAGTCCGGGCCACCCCAATCATCAGGACCGGACACTTTTCACTTGAGCTGCAAGCAGCATCCACCCTAACTGCATGCTTGGCGAATTGGCGTGTGTTGTTCCAATCACACGACTAGCTCCGGCAACTTGGGTTTGAGGGCGTGCTGGATTTGACCAAGGCACAATTTGAGGCGGAAGCGCATTGTATTCATGGCCTTGTGGCCGTATTGAGATTTTCAGGCCCGAATTAGGCTCGACACACATGCCCGCGTGGTGGAATGGTAGACACAAGAGACTTAAAATCTCTGGGCCGGAAGGCCGTGCCGGTTCGAGTCCGGCCGCGGGTACCAGTTTGTACGAAATTCGAAGCTTGCGCACGCTAACAGGCGCGATGCTTGTTGGGACAAACATATCAAATGACTTAGGAAGTCATCGTCTGCGTCTCGGCATGGAAAGGACCGCAATGTGACCTGATACAAGGTATTATCGCTCCGGTGCTTGCAAATGCTTCGCGGAACTTGAAACCTTTATCCCGGAGGATCGCGGGACAACGATTCACTAACATCCAAAATGGACCAGTCAGATGGGTCTGCTTAAGAAAAAAAATGGTGCCGGGGGCGGAATCGAACCACCGACACGAGGATTTTCAATCAAGTTACCAGACGCGATTTCAATTGGTTACAACAAAGTGCATCACTTCGTGCATAACTTTTGAAAATCAGAGGAAGGGTTTAGTTTAGATGTTTGAAATACAATCATAAAATCCAATCCCCGCCTTCCGACAGCATAGCGCAGGATGTTTAGACAAATCAGATTTGCATCTCGGAACTAGGTCGGACGAAAAATGAACCAGTTGACAATTTCGACACAAGGCGACAGCAACCGCCAGACTGTACCCTTTTCTACTGTCGCACTAGATATCTTTGTGTAAAGTGTATACAGGGAGCAGCGTTAAGAGCGCAATTCATGTCTAAGGCATTAATAAATAATAACATTATTTCTTGGGCGTTACTTCGGGCAGGATTGTCCGAAGACGAACTTGCGGACAAACTAAAAGTCCGTGAAGAAAAAGTGTTGTCCTGGATTCATGGGGATGACCACCCAACTTTCACGCAAGCGCAAAAAATGGCCAGAGTTCTCGGCATACCGTTTGGGTATCTCTATTTAAACGAGCCGCCAGAGGAGGATTTTCCACTAACTGACTTTCGGACGGTTGGAAGTGTCGAAAGAAATCTGGATGTAAACACCAAAAACTTCTTGCAGGATGTTCTGTACAAAAGAGATTGGTTCAAAGAGTACAGAATTCAACAAGGGCACGACGAAATCAAATTCATCGGAAGCACTTCTGTAAATGCAGACCCTGTTGGCGTAGCAAAAGACATCATAAAACATCTGAATTTACAGCCCCGGCCCAAGAAAGGTAACTTTGAGGATTATCTAAAGTTTCTAGTGTCTCAAGCTGAAGATTCTGGCGTCTGGGTAATGAGAACCAGCATGGTGGGCAACAACACAAGTCGCCCACTAAATGTAAAAGTGTTCCGTGGGGTGGCCATAAGTGATCCGATGGTTCCCTTAATAATAATCAATAGTAGAGACACAAAATCTGCACAGATTTTTACAATGGCGCATGAGTTGGCACACTTGTGGCTAGGGGAATCTGGAATTTCCAACATCGACCTCGGAGAAACTAAGCTTAACCAAAACTCTCGCATTGAAGCTTTTTGCAATAAAGTGGCCGCAGAAATCCTTACGCCGAGCGAGGAGTTCTTCCAACGTTGGAAAAAAGATACCCCGCTGGAGGATCAAGTTGACCTCATTGCCGGAGCATTCAAGGTTAGTAGAATTGTTGTTGCAAGAAGGGCTCTTGACTTGGGGCTTATCGAGCAATCTGAATACAACAGGTTTTATCGCCAAGAACTAGCAAGATGGAAAAAAATTGCTGCCGAGCAAAAAGATAAGAGTGGTCCAGTTCAGCCTCATGTGATGCTGCCTATTCGATATGGTCAGAACTTTACAAGATCTGTGCTTTCTGAAGCAGTCCAGGGCACAATTCTATTGCGCGAGGCTTCTTCCCTATTGGGGACGAAACCCAGCAAAATGAAGGCAATTTACAGCAAGTTACAGGCCTAGAGTGTATCTCATAGACAGCAATATTTTTATTGAAGCCAAAAATAGGTACTACGCTTTCGATCTAGTCCCTTCATTTTGGACTTTTATGGACACGGCATTCGCAGGGGTGGACGTTCGGTCCATTGATATGGTGTACAACGAACTAGCGGCAGGTAACGACGAACTTGCTGAATGGGTGAAGGCCCGAAAAAGCTCTGACATATTCCTGAAAGTATCTGACGAGAGCACGCAAAACGTTTACGGTTCGATTGCCAACGCACTTGGCACTAGTACGCACTACAAGCCTGCGGGAGTGACCAAGTTTTTGGAGGGTGCGGACCCATGGGTCGCAGCTAAAGCCAAAGTTCTGGGAGCGACCGTCGTAACCCACGAGCTATATGACCCTCAGTGTAAAAAGAGGGTCCCGCTTGGAAACGTTTGCTATGACGAAGGTGTAGATGTGATCAATACATTCGACTTCATGCGGGCACTAGGCACTACTTTATAGCAGTTCCGCCGCTCGTGATTGACCCAAATTTCCTTTGAGTCAAAACAGAACATCCTTAGTGTCCGTCGTCAGGGATTTTGGGACAGATGGCGCTCTGATCTAAGAGAGGATGTGGCTCATCTGGTTGGTTTGATTATGCGGCGGATTT
>NZ_JBQFPO010000030.1:0-5198 GCF_056536425.1 Ruegeria sp. D1(2025)
CCACATCGAACAAGTTCTACGGGCTGGACGAACAACCCGACCCGAACGCTGACCACGTCAAAGACTACGTCATCTGGCGGCAGACGGCCCGATCAGAGGGGTATCTTCAACGGCTGGCGGAACATGAACGGAGCACTGGGCGGGAGGTGGTGCCGTTCGAAGCTCAAAATTGACGCTGCAGAAATAAATGTGTGGGATTAACCGATAGGCGAACAACCGAAATGCGGACAGAGCGGGCACTTACTTGTTTTGATCGGGGCAGTGAATTTGTGTTAGTATCAATCCAATCATCCTTTGCTGGAAGCGAAGCAATTGAACATCGTCGAAGCGCGTACACAGAAGGAAGTTGATGATGCCGCAGCCCTAATGCGGGGCCTGTATGAAGCAAACAAATCTCTTTATTCTGACGATCTTCAAACCATCGAGGCCTACTATCGTGGGTCGTGGTTCTTTAAGGCCTCACCGAAAATTCCGACCGAGTACTGCCCCCCGCAAGGAGACGTGCTCATTGCATACTTGGATGGGAAAGCCGCTGGAACTGTGGCGATTTATCGAATGGACGACAAGCATTGCGAACTAAAGTCCATGTTTGTTGAGCCGCAATTCAGGAGTAGTGGGATTGCATCAGCTCTTTGCAGGAGAGTGATCGACCTAGCTGAGTTGCACGGCTACAGCAGCGTAAGGCTGACAACTGGGGAGCGCCAACTTCCGGCTAGGAGCTTGTATGACCGGCTTGGGTTCAAGATTGTCACGCCATGGGACGACAATCCTCCCGACGGCTATGACTATTACGAACTTGGAGTAGTCCACTAGGTTTTTTCGTTCGCTCGTACGCATTGGGCTCGAACCTGACATGACTAGATGCCTCTCCAACCCCATTCAGCGCCAGCCGTCCCAGATGCGGTCGACCAACTCTGCCACCTCTGGATGATCCGACCAGCGGTGAACGTCGATTGGCCGCGAGTGCCATGGGCCCTCTATCTTCCCCATAACCTCCTCCTCCTCTGTGTATTATGGATCAGGAACGGGGATACTCGGGTCTCTCACTCCTCCGGTTTCTATTCATTACTTATACCTATTCCCCACCCCATAGAGCCCCTACTAGAGGTTAGGAAAGAGGAGGAGACAGGGGGTGTCAGAACACCCGAAACCACTGGGGCATAAACGGGGGCATTTCTCGGAGGGTTTAGCCCCCAGAGCCTGCTGTTGTTCCATGTCTGAATGACCTGGCTGGGGTGGTAGGAATCCTTGCCGACCGATGAAACCTAAGAACTTTTTCGACCGGTGGCCGGTACTGGGGCGGTTTCGGGGGCATTTCGAGGGTGAGCACGGGGCATTTCTGACCGCTGGAGAGGCCGCCCACTGGCGCTGAGACGACCGCTGACGACTAGCCCGGGTTCTGACGAGTGGTCGCCGGTGCTGGCGGGTTGGGGGGGCTTTGGTGGGGCGGTCGCTCGAGCCTAGTGCTTCGAATGGCTGGCCTGAGAACTCCGAGAAGATATCACAAGAAATGAATTTGTTTATCATGCATCAAATCTTCTCGCCTGCTATCATCGCAAACATAGTCACGGTTTGAAGATTTGGGAGGGGGAACTTATGACCACTAGACGAGATGTATTGAAGGCAATTCCAACCGTCGGAACGGCATTTGCTGTTTCGTCCGCCGCTCTGTTAGACGAAGCAGCTGCACAGAGCTCGGCTTCCGCACCGCCACTTGAAGGGCATTTCCATCCGAAAGGGAAGGCACCGTCCAAATATACACTGGAAATTCTGGACGAAGCGAAGCGTACCCTTCCATTCTCTGATGTGCAGGACTTCGAAGAACAGCAGCGCGGCCTCATTGCTGAGATGCAGGACAAGCAGATCATGGCTGATGCCGGTCACGTCGCGTGGGACAAGAAGCGATTTGATTTTCTGAACAGCGATACTGACTTTGACAGTATTCACCCATCCCTGCAGCGCATTTCCCGATTGAACCAGAACTATGGCCTCTACGAAGTTATTCCCGGCATTTACCAAGTGCGTGGGTTTGACCTATCCGATGTCACTTTCGTGCGCGGCAAGACTGGGTGGATTGTTATTGATCCTCTTATCTCTGCGGAACCTGCTCGCGCTGCTCTGGAGTTGTTCCAGCAGCATGTGGGCGAGGGATTACCCGTAACAGCGGTGATATATTCGCATTCTCACGGCGACCATTGGGGGGGCGTGCGCGGTGTCGTTGATGAGGCCGATGTCCGCGCAGGTAAGGTTGAAATCATCGCACCACGCGACTTCATGGAGCATACAATTTCCGAGAATGTTTATGCTGGCAACGCCATGAATCGCCGCCTGTTTTACCAGTATGGGTTGCTCCTGCCTGCAAGCCCTCATGGCTATGTCGGACAGGGTCTTGGGCAGGGTGTGTCAGCCGGTGCCGTCGGACTGATTGCGCCGACCCGAATAGTTGAAGAGGACATCGAAGAGTTCGAGGTGGACGGTGTCAGGATGATTTTTCAGAACACACCGGGGACAGAGGCACCTTCGAATATGAACACCTACTTGCCCGACATGAAGGCTCTGTGGATGGCGGAAAACGTGACGGCGACGTTACACAATATCTACACGCTGCGCGGTGCACCTGTACGTGATCCGTTGCGTTGGTCGAAGTATATCAGCCGCGCGCTTCATCTCTATGGTGAAGAAGCAGACGTGATGTTCTATTCGCACCACTGGCCGCGTTGGGGCAACGACCGAGTCCAAGCGATACTGCGCGATCAGCGAGACCTTTATGCACACATGAACAATCAAGTGCTGCATTTTGTTAATAAAGGCGTGACGATCAACCAGATTCACAACGTCTATAGCCTGCCGCAAAGCCTTCAAGACAAGTGGCACTGTCGGGGTTATCATGGTTCACCTCAACACAATAGCCGAGGTGTAGTGCAGCGATACATTGGCTTCTGGGACTGCAACCCGGCAACGTTGATCCCGCACTCGCCCGAGGACTCAGCGCCTCTCTATGTAGAGATGATGGGCGGCTCAGACGCAATAATGGCTCGAGGCGCCGAGTTGCACGATACCGGCGAATACCTTCTGGCCAGCGAGATTCTGAACAAGCTGGTGCAAGCGGAACCGCACAACATGTCGGCCCGGAATCTGCTGGCGGATGTGTACGAGCAACTCGGTTATCAGCAAGAAAACCCAGGACTTCGTAATTCTTTCCTGTCTGGAGCATTTGAGTTGCGTTCAGGTATCCCGGGAGGCGACATTCCGGACACTTCGAGTCCGGACGTTATTCGGGCTATGTCAACGGAACTGTTCCTGAACTTCCTTGCCATCAAGATGGACAGCCGCAAAGTCGAAGGGAGCGAGTTCACTATGAACTTGGTGACACCCGACAATGGTGAGAAGTTCCTCGTGGAGTTGCGCAACGCGACGTTGACAAATGTCGAAGGGTTCACTGCAGATGCGCCCGACCTGACTTTGACAATCAACCGAGCCGACTTGGAGTTGACAATGGCCGGTGAGAAAACACTGGATGCGCAACTTTCGGATGGATCAGCTCAAATAGAGGGCGACCCCACCGTGCTCGGTATCCTCGCTCAGGCAATGGTCGATTTCGATCCGTTCTTTGAAGTGTTGCCCGGGACTCGAGAACCTCATCATGTGGAACCGCATTCGGACGCGTTCGAGGCGGTCACCGGGCTACCTGCAATTGAATAAACCGCAATGTCGAAGCGGATCTTTGGTGTGGGCAGGTACATTGCCTGCACCATGAAGCATTGTTTGGCAGCTTTGCCCGCAACTTGGTCATTCCCGCAATAAATCTGAACGTCCGCTCCCCGCCAAAACCGAGCAACCTCCTGCATCTAAATAAAGAAGCAACTGCAGGAGTATGATCCATGAAGTACCTGTCTGCCCTCGGCGTTCTCGTCGGGGGTTTTCTTTTGCACCCACCGCCCAAGGCTGTCCTGACGACGATGCTCTGGGTGGTGTCTCGGTCTCATCCCGCTGTCTCGGCGCTGGTTCTGCTGGCGGTCCTCTGGACGTGGAGGTCCGACGATGACTGAGCTGAAACTGAACCCTGGTGACGTCGTGGTCGTCCGCGCCTTCGATGACATCCCTGAACATCACTTCCGCGTGGAGGAGGTGTTTGAAGACTGCGTGACCGGCTTTGCTGTCACCGGCCCTCTGGCTGGGACCTACGGCGAACCGGCACTCGAGATGATCCTGCGGATCGTCCCTCACGACTAACTCCCCAAAAATTCCAAACAGAAAAGGAGGAGGCCTATGTCTGCTCACATTCGCTATGCCTATCTGAAGGGCCATACGTGGTTGTTCAGACGCAACTATCCCGTTGACGTGGCTCTCGCGCTGGGCGCTCAGGCGCTGAAGCAAAGCCTCAAGACCGGTGACCCCAGAACCGCCCGCGTCCGAGCCGCTGAAGTCAATGCCCGCTTCGAGACACTGGTGGAGCAGGTCCGGGGTCAGGCAGAAGACGCCCTGTCTGCCACAGAGAGCACCGCTGACGTTCCTGATTGGCTTGACCAGCCAGAGTCGTCTCTCTTGCGTCTCCGGACTACTCTGGAGGGCTCCGGGACAGTTCTGGACGGTCCTGCCTTCACCCGACCCGCCGCGCCGGTAAAGGTGGTGATCCGGGACCTGAGCCGCGCCTATCTTGCCCGGCGTAGTAATGAACTGCGACCCAGCGGGTTCAAATCGGTCCGATACTCTGTCGGGTTGTTCACGAGCCGATACGGCGACCGATCGGTTTGCAGTCTGACGCGGGCGGAGGGGCGAGAGTTTCTGTCAGCGATAGCCCAACTGTCTCCGATGATCGGTAAGTCAGAGAGGACACGCGGGCTGACCCTGGACCAACTCGTTACCTACTCGTCTCGGGGAACGGTAACTATTAAGGCCAGAACCCAGCGGCGTATCTGGTCGCAGGTCAATCACTTCCTCGACTGGGTGGTCTACGAAGGCCATCTGGAGGTCAACCCGTTCCGGACGGTGCCGTTCGATCGGAAAGTGCGTCCTCAACCCTATGCGGTGCCGACTGACGATGAGGTCTCCAGACTTCTGGCGGCTCGTGATCCTGAGCTTCATTCCGTTCTGCTGACTTGCCTGCTGACAGGACTGCGCGCGGGGGAAGCGGTCGGGCTGCTCCGGGAAGACCTCGTGACCAAAGGCAACCTCGGCTGCTTCATTCATGTTCAACC
>NZ_JBQFPO010000031.1:0-4056 GCF_056536425.1 Ruegeria sp. D1(2025)
AATCCGCCGCATAATCAAACCAACCAGATGAGCCACATCCTCTCTTAGATCAGAGCGCCATCTGTCCCAAAATCCCTGACGACGGACACTAGTGGCATCTATCAATCGTTTCATTGAGGTAATAATCCGGGTTATCGGTTCAAAGTATCACTTACACCAAAAGACATTTCCCGAGACTTAGCAACTGGTTGCTGATCCGGTTTTTGAGTGTTCCGAGGTTCCCGCCTTCTTTACTGCTCTGCGATTGAACCTCTCGAGTTCGAGCACCTGAAAATGCCACCTAGAAGTGGCGAGTCAGCAAGCCACCAAGCCACCCAAAACCGCCAGCCCCAGCGACCAGTCTTCAGCCCCCGGAACGACTCGTCAGCGGTCCAGTCCTACGGACGCCGTCAGTGCCAGTGGACGGTTTCGTAGGCTGTCCCTAAAGCGCCAGTTAGCGGTCTCTCCGGCGGTCAGAAATACCCGCGAAGGTGTCAACTAGAGAGGGCAGGTCAGCCGTATTTGCGAAGTGCTTCTAGTTCCAAATCCAGCCGAAGTTGCTGCTCAGCGATTTCCTTCATTAGAGCTTTCCGGGCGGCTTCATCGGTTTCGGCTTTGAGCGCCTCGCGAAGGTCCGAAATCTTCTTCTTCAACTCCACCGCCAGCGGTTTTGCTTGGTTTTCTTTTAACAATCGATCGATCACCGCGTCCTTAGGGCGGGACAGAAAGTGGTGCCAACATTGCTGACGCGATGGAAATCGCGAAAAAGCGAGTGGGCCAAAACTGGAGATTTTCAACACTATCCGGACAAAACCGCTACTCGCCAAGTGTGCTTGCGTCCATGTAAAAAAGTATGATCAACTCGGCAAATTAGAAGTTTGATATGCATCAACGCGCTGCCCGTCACTGATCAATAGTGTCAACAACCAGCACAAATTCAATGCGAGTAGTCGGTTCTTGGAGCCACTCCGCAAGGAGAATGCGCGAAGGTAGAAGATGCGACGGCGACAGCTGCTAATGGGGATGACCGCGTCGGGCTTTGTGGGCTTGTCCGGCTGCGAGGCGATGGGCGAGCATTCTCAACAACCTAATGCAGAGCAAAGTTTTTTGCTCAATAAATACTATCTCGACGGAGTGACCGAGTTAGGAGGCTATTTCATTGGGTATTTCGCTGCACTTAAGTTTGGGCAGCTTTCTCTGTGTTACGGTGACACCCTTCACTCATCGGAGTTTCGGGGCCTGAGGCCGGGTCCGAGTCGCATTTGTGGCTCCAGTCCCGTTCCAAGTGCAGAGGCAGTGACTTGGCGTCATTCCGAATTGGGTGTCGACGGCTTGTGGCGCCCTTTGTCCCCGCCAATAAAGAGTCAACTTCTCGCTACAGCAGAGGGACAGGTTGGCTGGAGCTGCCTGCAACCGAGCTCGAGGGTAAAACTGAAAACCTCGGACGGTTCGGAGCTGCAAGCACTTGGCTGCTGCGAGTACCTGAGCATGACAATTCCGCCGTGGCGACTTGGCATGAAGGAATTGGTCTGGGGCAGGTTCGTTTCCGAGAAGAACTCCGTTGTATGGTTGAAGTGGAGCGGCGAGCATCAAAGGCGTCTGCTCTTCTGGAATGGTGTTCGTGCAGCGCCTCAAAGCATTGCGCATGATCAGGTCGTGTCCAACGATTTCTCAGTGGCTATTTCATCCGACACAACACTGCGAGCCGGACATCTAGGTTCAGAGATTCTCTCGAAAGTGCCAGTCGTAAAGAAGCTTGCTCCCGTCGCATTGCTCAATGTTCACGAGCACAAAAGACTTGCTCGCGGCACTTTAGAAGCGCGTGGTGGCCAATATGATAAAGGATGGATAATCCATGAAACAGTTGTCTGGCCTGATTGATCGGGTGATGTGGGGGAAGCTGGTATATGGTGTTTTGTTCTGCGTGATCATACCCGCCTATATAGCTTTCTGGGCTACTCGCCTCGAATTCCTTTCATTGCCAGCTGTCCCAGATGCCCCAAGCGTGGGTCTGATCCTTTTAGGGCTCGGCATAACGTTCATGGTCTCGGGGATTACAGCATTATGGGTGCATGGGGGTGGCTTGCCGATGAATGCCTACCCGCCCTCGCGTTTTGTTAGGCAAGGGATTTATAGATGGATGAGCGAGCCAATCTACATTGGCTTTGTTTTGGGCTGCTTCGGCGTTTCAATTGCCCTGAACTCCCCGGCGGGTCTCTGGGTTGTTTCACCTGTCGTTGGCCTAGCATGTGCTGCTCTGGTGTACGGGTATGAAAGGCCGGACTTGGTTCGTCGGTTCGGCGGGCAGTATGCACCGCCCTGGTTACGTCTGCCTCCGTCTGATATGGAAACGCCGACGCTTCAGGATATCGTTTCCGTTGTTGTACTGGTCTTCGGCCCTTGGTTAATCTTGTACGAGACGGTTGAGCTCATTGGCGTCGTACCACCGGTACTGCACTCAACCCTTCCTTTTGAAGAAGGCCTGCCAGTTTGGGGCTTTTCGACTATAGTCTACATGATAATTTATCCTCTCGTTGTTCTAGCTCCACTGGTCGCTCAGCAACGAGATCATTTGCACGATTTCGCGCTCGGAGGACTAATTGCGACCGCGATCATCATCCCTTTCTACTTAACAATACCAATCATCGCGGAGTTCCGCGAAGTCTCCGCTGATGCTGCATTCAGCAAGCTTTTGTTGTGGCAGCAGCAGTTCGATCGGCCGGTGACCGCTCTGCCTGCATTTCATATAGTTTGGCTACTGCTGGCAATTCGTCTGTATGGCCAAGCCTACCCGAGTGCTCGATTCCTATTCTGGACGGTTGGGCTTCTTATCTTCGCTAGTTGCTGGACGACAGGTATGCACGCGTTGCTAGACTTGTTTGCAGGCATGGCGGTGTATGCAGTTGTTTCTAAGCGGAATGAGATTTGGAAATACGTACTGCACGGATCTGAGCTGGTGGCAAACTCTTGGAAGGAGTGGCGTTTCGGACAAACTAGGGTCATAAATCACGGTCTATATGCGGGTTTAGCTGCGGCCGTTGGTTTTCTAATCGTTGGCTTCATAAGCGGTCCGAGCATGTTTTGGACGATTGCAATCATAGGTATTTCAACACTTTTGGGTGCCGGAATCTGGGGGCAGATACTTGTTGGCTCCCAAAAGCTTCTGCGTCCATTCGGCTACTATGGCGGTGTTCTGGGGGCCGCAGTTGGTTTGGCTTTCGCCAGCCTAGTATTAAGTCAGGATGTCCTGCCAATCGCAGCAGCCCTGTCCGTCGCGGCGCCCTGGGTTCAGGCAATCGGTCGCTTTCGCTGTCTGATCCAGGGCTGCTGCCACGGGGCTCCGACATTCGAAGGAAACGGCATTCATTATCGGCATAAGCGATCGCGCGTCCTGCAAATCGCAGGGCTGGGTGGAAAGCCTCTCTACCCGACACCTGTGTTCTCAATGGTGAGTAACCTAGTGGTCGGATTGTTGACCCTGCGATTGCTCCTTATAGATGCACCGGCCACATTCATTGTCGGAACCTATCTCATGCTTAACGGCCTCGCGCGGTTCGTCGAGGAGGCCTACCGAGGTGAGCCCCAAACACAGGTGTTTGGCGGTCTAAAGGTTTATCAGTGGACAGCTCTTTGCAGTTTTCTGGTGGGAACAGCGTTCACCATGTTCCCTAGTGCAGCGGTAGGGACTCAGCATTTCGGGCTCACACCGATTGTTTGGTTAGGATCTGTAGCTCTGGGCGCATTGGTGACCATTGCGATGGGTGTTGATTGGCCAGAGTCCAGTCGGCGCTTCTCCCGGCTGATTTGAGCAATTCCATTACCGATTGGCACTAGGACAGTTTCGCGCATCAGTACTGTTGAAGCGGAATTGCGTGGTTTAACGACTTCTTCAGCGGTAGAAAATGTCCCGTGCTCACTGACGTTCTGCCCCCGAAACCGCCCCAGTTCCGGCCACCGTTCGGAAAAGTTGATAGGTTTCATCGGTTGGCAAGGATTCCTACCACCCCAGCCAGTTCATCGGAACATGGAACGAGACTAGGCTCTGGGGGCTAAACCCTCCGAGAAATGCCCCCGTTT
>NZ_JBQFPO010000032.1:0-3811 GCF_056536425.1 Ruegeria sp. D1(2025)
CTCATCTCCACTCCTTGGCGGTTACGATGAGCCAGAAACCCTCTCTTATCAAATCTACTTAAACTGTCCCATTGGTGCTGACGTCAGACATGCGGCACACCTCAGCAGTTGGCATCCCAGCTTCCTGTTCCTTAATCATCCCGATGATCTGCGCCTCGGTGAAACGGCTCTTTCGCATGTGTTTGCTCCTTCGAAAGGTTGAGCAAACTCTACATCAGAACGAGGGAAGTTTCGGGGGGCAGGTCAGACGCTCTACAACCGATGGACACGTTGGAGCGACAAGGGCATCTTCGCCCGGATGATGGCCGGATTGGCCGCTGAGCACGGTGAAGATAAGACCGTGACGATAGATGCGACCTACCTGAAGGCGCACCGCACGGCGACCAGTTTGGGCGTCAAAAAAGGGGAGCGTGGACGCCTGATCGGTCGGACCAAGGGCGGCATGAACACGAAGCTGCACGCTATCTGCGACAGCAAGGGAGGCCCACTCAACTTGTTTTTGACGGCTGGGCAGGTCAGCGATTACATCGGCGCACGGGCATTGTTGAGCAGCCTGCCAGATGTCGAATGGCTGCTTGGGGATCGCGGATATGACGCTGATTTGTTCCGGGAAGCGTTGAAAAACAAAGGGATACGCGCGTGCATCCCAGGCCGGAAGCAGCGGAAGAAAGCGGTGAAGTCCGACAAGCGTCGCTACAAATGTCGCAATCGGATCGAGATCATGTTCGGAAGGCTGAAAGATTGGCGGCGAGTGGCAACCCGATACGACAGGTGCCCAAAGGTCTTCCTCTCAGCCATCGCACTGGCGGCCACCGTCATCTATTGGCTATGAGTCCTGACCCTAGCCCAGATTGAAGCGCGTCTCGCCAGTGATGAACCCCCATTTGTAAATGGCAAAACCTTTACCCGCCTTAGGCCAAAGCGCTCCGACAGACCTTCCACAAAACAGATTAGATCAAACAAACCTTTTCGGCCAGTTCATCAATCAGTACGCGTTGGTTTTCACTGTAATCAACAGGAAGATCGATCAGATGGACGCCATCAGCTGCAAACGCTTTCTCAAAGGTCAGTACCAGATCCTCAGTTCGCTCTACCCGGTGGCCTGTCGCACCATAGCTTCTGGCATATTCCACAAAATCAGGGTTTTTGAACTCCAGCCCCCAATCTTCAAACCCGGCGTGAGACTGCTTCCAGCGGATCATCCCGTACGAGCTGTCGTTCAACACGGCCACAACCAGATTGAGCCCTAGTCGAACAGCGGTCTCAATCTCCTGACTATTCATCATAAAGCCGCCGTCGCCACATATCGCCATAACGCGACGGTCTGGATAAAGTTTGGCCGCCATCATGGCGGAGGGAAGGCCGGCTCCCATCGTGGCCAGTGCGTTGTCCAGCAGGACTGTGTTGGGCTGGTAGGCCTGATAATTTCGCGCGTACCATATTTTATAGATGCCATTGTCCAACGCGATGATATCGCAATCCCGCATTACTTTGCGCGTATCGGCCACAAAACGCTGCGGGATTACTGGGAAACGCGGATCATCTGCGCCTGCCGAGATGTGCATGTCGGTTTCCTGTTTGACCCGCTCGAAGTAGCTGCGGTCAAACTCCAAGGGACCGTCAAGCTTCTTTCCCAGCCGTTCAATAGATTGAGCCAGATCGCCAACAACCTCGACCTGCGGGAAATAGACTTGGTCGACCTGCGCGGCCTTGTAGTTCACATGGATAACCTTGGTTCCGCCTTCTTTCATGAAGAAAGGAGGCTTTTCCACCACGTCGTGACCCACATTGATAATCAGATCTGCCCGTTCGATCGCGCAATGTAAGTAGTCCCCATCGGATAACGCTGCCGTTCCCAAAAACAGATCGGACCGTTCGTCCACCACGCCTTTGCCCATCTGCGTGACAAAGAAAGGAATCTGCGTATCATTTACAAACTGACTGAGCGCACTGCGGGCGTGTTTCCGGTTGGCACCTGCCCCCAATAGCAGCAAGGGCATTTTGGCTGAGCGGATCATCTCGGCCGCCTCATTCAGAACCGTGTCACCTGCCACGGCATAGTAACGCGGATGAGGTTGCAGGACTGGTTCGGTGGTATCTTCGGCTGCTATATCCTCAGGAAGTTCCAGCAGAACCGCACCGGGTCGCTCCTCTTGCGCGACGCGAAACGCTTCGCGGATTAACGAGGGGATGGTGTTGCCGTGCACAATCTGCTTGGACATCTTGCAGATCGGATCAAACAGACCCACCACATCGATGATCTGAAACTGCCCCTGTTTCGATTTCTTGATCGGTTTTTGGCCCGTTATCATAACCAGAGGCATCCCGCCCAAATGCGCATAAGCTGCGGGTGTGGCAAAGTTTGTGGCACCGGGACCAAGTGTTGCCATGCAAACCCCCGCCTTGCCAGTCAAACGCCCATACGTTGCCGCCATGAATGCCGCCCCCTGTTCGTGACGGGTCAGGACAAGTTCAATCTTGGACGTCCTCAAGGACTCCAAAACATCCAGGTTTTCCTCACCCGGGACGGCAAAAACATACTCAACGCCCTCCGCTTCGAGCGCTTCGACCAGCAAATCCGAGGCTTTGGTGAACGACGACGCAGTTTGATCAAAAGGGGACATGTTCCCTCCTAGAGTCACATTGGGCCGGTCGGTTTGGCTCCACATGCACATGAATTGTCAGTAATTCAAATAGGATGCGGAAAATTCTGTTTTCAGTGGTTTGCAACCACCGATGCTCGAATTAACGCACCACCATCGAATTTCACCTGCTTTAATTCAATACAGCACGCGCGAAGGATAGCTTCAACAGCAGTACCGGCGTAAAGTGGGCACTGCAAAATGAATTCGAACAAGTATCAGCGCGGCCAATGAAATGGCATTTTTTTTGAAGCGGCCCAAAAAAATTGGACAGTCGGCTCAGATGTGTCCCTAACTTTTGAGGGGATCGCCTTTCCTACATGTCTGCTAAACGGACTTTCCAACTGTTCGCTGCGGAGCGGTATTGCGAGACGATTTGAATGACCGCTCTGCCTACAAAGCGGCAAAGCGCGCAGTTGTTGCACCGGCTTGTACCTGAACTCTTAAGCTAACACCTGGCCGAACCTGTAAAACCAGTATCGGACAGTTTCATGGCTAACATTGATGCCTCGCTCTTGCAGCAAATCCTGCACATTCCGCAAAGAAAGCGAAAATTGGATGTACGAGATCACCGCAAGACGGATGATTTCGGGGCTGGTTTTGAAGTATTTGAACGAGGCAGGTTTGGTCATGGACAAAAGCTACGCAACCGCCCTGCCCCGCTCAAGCAAAGTACTTCTGACAAGGCCTCCTGCCGTCCTTCTTTGCTCTCTCTTCTAACGAGAGCACGCAGTAATTTGATCTGTAAAGAGAAAGACTTTGCAGAGCGGTGCGGAACAGAAAAACAGGAATCCGAAACGGTATCAGAGCTATCTAATCTGACAAGGCCGATGGACGAAGGTTTGGAAAGCCCGCGGCCCGCCTAAATCCAAGTTCGCCCTACAAGGTCATCCTTCATTCTAATAAAATCAATACCGCAGTTAAGCTGAAAAAATGTAGAAAATCTAACCGCAACCCAAGGCTTCCTTGACATAGTTGCCTATTGTCTCACTTTAATTTGGCTCACTAAGTGAGGGACCGCTCCATAAAGAACACACACCGCTAAACTTGGATCAACGAATTACGTGAACCGAACACTTGGCGTGATGCACGACTCTGTTCGCAGTGGAACCTAGAAATATGTCCTCAAAACCAGGCTTGTGCGAGGCCAAGACGATGCAATCCGCGTC
>NZ_JBQFPO010000033.1:0-3440 GCF_056536425.1 Ruegeria sp. D1(2025)
TTATCTTTCACTCAGCGGCTTCTTCGTATTCTGACATTGGAGGGCATGTGCAGATGAGGTTTCTGTCGCCGTATGCGTTGTCGACGCGGTTGACGGGGGACCAGTATTTGTCGACGCCCATGGAGCCCGGCGGGAAGCAGGCCTGTTCGCGGGTGTAGGGGCGGTCCCAGTCGCCGACCAGATCGCGCACCGTGTGGGGGGCGTTTTTGAGCGGGTTGTTGTCCGCGTCGATCTTGCCGTCGATGATGTCCTGCGCCTCGGCCCGGATCGAGAGCATGGCGTCGCAGAAACGGTCCAGCTCGGCCATGGGTTCCGATTCCGTGGGTTCGACCATCAGGGTGCCCGCCACCGGCCAGGACATGGTCGGCGCGTGGAAGCCTGAATCGACCAGACGCTTGGCGATGTCGTCGACGCTGACATGCGCGGCCTCGTCCAGCGGACGGGTGTCGAGGATGCATTCATGCGCCACCCGGCCCGTTTCCGAGGTGTAGAGGATCGGATAGGCATCCTTGAGCCGTGCCGCGATGTAGTTGGCGTTCAGGATCGCCACCTTGGTCGCCTGCGTCAGACCCTCACCGCCCATCAGCAGCACATAGGCCCACGATACGGGAAGGATCGAGGGCGAGCCGAACGGTGCCGCCGAGACCGGACCCACGGCGGTGCCGTATTCCGGGTGGCCCGGCAGGTGTTCGGCCAGATGCGCCTTGACGCCGATCGGACCCATGCCGGGGCCGCCGCCGCCATGCGGGATGCAGAAGGTCTTGTGCAGGTTCAGGTGGCTGACGTCGCCGCCGATCTTGCCCGGCTGGGCCAGACCGACCATGGCGTTCATGTTGGCGCCGTCGATATAGACCTGACCGCCGTGGTCATGGGTGATCTGGCAGACCTCCTGCACGGTTTCCTCGAACACGCCATGGGTCGAGGGGTAGGTGATCATGCAGGCGGCCAGATGGTCGCTGTGCTTTTCCGCCTTGGCGCGGAAATCGGCGACATCGATGTTGCCCTTGTCATCCGACTGCACCGGCACCACCTGCCAGCCCACCATCTGCGCCGAGGCCGGGTTGGTGCCATGCGCCGAGGTCGGGATCAGGCAGACATTGCGGTGCCCTTCGCCGCGGGCGAAGTGATAGTTGCGGATGGTCAGCAGCCCCGCGTACTCACCCTGCGCGCCCGAGTTGGGCTGCTGGCTGATCGCGTCATAACCGGTGATCTGGCACAGCTTGTCGTTCAGATCGGCAATCATCTCGTGATAGCCCTGCGCCTGATCTTCGGGGCAGAACGGGTGCAGGTTGCCGAACTCGGGCCAGGTGACCGGGATCATCTCGATCGTGGCGTTCAGCTTCATGGTGCAGGACCCCAGCGGGATCATCGCCCGGTCCAGTGCCAGGTCGCGGTCGGCCAGACGGCGCATGTAGCGGGTGATCTCGGCCTCGGCCCGGTTCTTGTGGAAGATCGGGTGGGTCAGGTACGCGCTTTCGCGCAGCGCATGTTCCGGCAGGCGGTAATGCTTGTTCGAGCTGTCATCCTTGCGGTCGATGCCGAAGGCACCCCAGACCGCCTCGATGGTCTCGGGCCGGGTCTGTTCATCAAGGCTGATGCCGACCTTGGTCTCGCCCACCTTGCGCAGGTTGACGCCAC
Organism: Ruegeria sp. D1(2025); assembly: GCF_056536425.1. Taxonomy (NCBI): domain Bacteria; kingdom Pseudomonadati; phylum Pseudomonadota; class Alphaproteobacteria; order Rhodobacterales; family Roseobacteraceae; genus Ruegeria; species Ruegeria sp. D1(2025). The sequence goes on from NZ_JBQFPO010000033.1 coordinate 1,639, forward strand.
GGGCCACGGCGGCCTCCATGACCGTCTTCTGCAGATGGCCGACCTCGACCGTGATGGTGTCGAAGAACACGTCCGGCTCGACGGCAAAGCCTGCCGCCTCCAGACCGTCGGCCAGGCGCGAGGTCTTGCGGTGCACCGATTGCGCGATGGCCTTGATGCCGTCGGGGCCGTGATAGACCGCATACATCGAGGCAATGACGGCCAGCAGCGCCTGCGCGGTGCAGACGTTCGAGTTGGCTTTTTCGCGGCGGATATGCTGCTCGCGAGTCTGCAGCGCCAGGCGATAGGCCTTGTTGCCACGGCTGTCGATGCTGACGCCGATGATCCGCCCCGGCATCGACCGTTTCAGCTTGTCGGTGGTCGCCATGTAGGCCGCGTGCGGGCCGCCATAGCCCATCGGCACGCCAAAGCGCTGGGTCGAGCCGATGGCAATGTCCGCGCCCATCTCGCCCGGTGACTTCAGCAGCGCCAGCGACAGGATGTCGGCGGCCACGATGGCGATCGCTTTATGTTCATGCAGCGCCGCGATCTCGGCAGAGAAGTCGCGCACATGGCCATAGGTGCCCGGATACTGGAAGATGGCGCCAAACACCGCGCCTGCGTCCAGTTGATCCGGATCGGCCACCTGCACGTCGATGCCCAGAGGCTCGGCGCGTGTTTTAATGACCGCGATGGTCTGCGGGTGGCAGTTCTTGTCCACGAAGAAGGCCGCGTTGTTGGCCTTGGACCGGCCGCCGCGCTTGGCCATCGCCATCGCCTCGGCCGCCGCGGTGGCTTCGTCCAGCAGCGAGGCGTTGGCCACGTCCAGCCCGGTCAGGTCGCTGACCATGGTCTGGAAGTTCAGAAGCGCCTCAAGACGGCCCTGGCTGATTTCGGGCTGATAGGGCGTATAGGCGGTGTACCAGGCCGGGTTTTCCAGGATGTTGCGCAGGATCGGCGCCGGCGTGGTGGTGCCGTAATAGCCCTGACCGATCAGCGAGGTCAGAACCTTGTTCTTGCGTGCCACCTCTTTCATGTGGAACAGCGCATCGCGCTCGGTCATCGCCGGACCCCAGTCCAGCGGCTCTGTCTGCCGGATCGCCGGCGGGACGGTGGCGTCGATCAGCTCGTCCAGCGTCTTGAAGCCGATCACCTTCAGCATGTCGCGCATCTCGGTGGGCGACGGGCCGATGTGGCGGCGATTGGCGAAGTCATAGGCTTCGTAATCGGTCAGTTTGAAGGCCATTGCAGCGCTCCTCATGAAATGTCTCACCCAGCCGCTCTGGCAGGAGCCTCCGGCGTGGGGTAAGGGCCGTCCTGGAACCTGTCCGGGGGACAGTTTCAGGCCCGAACGGGCGGAGCCCAAATCAGCGGCTCCGGGTGAAAGAAGGGGGCGGATCCCGTCGGAACCCGCCGTTTGCTCAGCCGATCAGGGCCTTGTAGCCGTCCAGATCCATCAGATCCTCCAGCTGCGACGCATCCGCGATCTTGATCTTGTAGATCCACGCCTCGCCCTCGGGGTCGTCGTTCAGCGAACCGGGATTGTCCGCCAGCGCCTCGTTCACCTCGACAATCTCGCCATCCACCGGCGCATAAAGCTCGGACGCCGCCTTGACCGACTCGATCACGCCGATCTCGCCGCCCTTCTCAAACTCGTCACCCGCTTCCTGCTGCTCGACAAAAACAACATCGCCAAGCTGCTCAGCCGCATGAACCGTAATCCCCAGCGTCGCAACTTCTCCTTCAACTCGCAGCCACTCGTGCTCTTCAGAATAATACGTCGACATTCCTGTTCTCTCCTGACTTCAACGCTTGTAGTTTTG
>NZ_JBQFPO010000034.1:0-3335 GCF_056536425.1 Ruegeria sp. D1(2025)
GCCTTCGACGGTCACAAGGCAGTTACCGCGATGGGCAAAGTGAAACCGGGCCACGTTCTCGTAACTCGGTACGGCGACGCCCCAGGGTTTGGTGAACGATGTACGGAAGTACAGCGTCCCGCGCATCGACAGGCTGGTCAGTATGTGGCTTAGAAGATCAAGCATTGTTTCTGTCTAAGCCGTTAGTTTCGAATGTACAGCTCTGTGAACGATCTGCACAGTTCTTTGAATGCTTTGCGACAACTTAGTACAGCGGGTAACCACTTGTCCTGGTTGGAACTCACGGCCCAGAGCCGACATCCAACCCACTGCCTAAATGCTGCCGTCGCAGCCCGTATTCTGTTGAAAAACTCTGTCTTGATCGAAGGCCATCTGGCTGATTCAATTCTCTTATTGAATGGGAGTTTGGATGATGATGGGACCAAAACAGGAAACTCAGGCTGAGCTGTTCTATGAGTTCTCCCTGGAGGAACATGTCCCGGACAATCATCTGCTGCGGTCGATTGATCGATTTGTTGACCTGAGTAGTATCCGCAATCATTTGGCGGATTTTTACAGTCATACTGGTCGCCCTTCCGTCGATCCCGAGTTGCTGATCCGCATGCTGCTGGTGGGCTATTGCTTTGGCATCCGGTCGGAACGGCGGTTGTGCGAAGAAGTGCACCTGAACCTTGCGTATCGCTGGTTCTGTCGCCTCGATCTGACTGATCGAGTGCCGGATCACTCTACCTTTTCCAAGAACCGCCATGGTCGGTTCCGCGAGAGTGAACTCTTGCGGCACGTGTTCGAAACGACAGTGGCGCGGTGCATCGCAGAAGGTTTGGTCAGCGGCCAGCGTATGGCGATTGATGCCAGCTTGATTGAGGCAGAAGCGACCAAGCAGTATTCAGCGTCACAAGAAGAATGGGATGCTGCACAGATCGATGCCAAGACCGCACCGCGCGCTGTTCGGGAATATCTGGAAACCCTGGATGAGGCCGCGTTTGGTGCTGCCTCGCCAGTCAAGCCTAAGTTCATTTCATATTCGGACCCTGCCAGCCAATGGACAGCGGCGCACAAGGCACCAGCCTTCTTTGCTTACTCTGATAACTACCTCGTTGATACAGATCACAGCGTGATTGTGGATGTGGAAGCGACCAGATCCATCCGGCAAGCCGAAGTGGGGTCGACAAAGACGATGCTGGACCGGGTGAAGGACAAGTTCGACCTCGTCCCCGACTGGATGATCGCCGATACCGCCTACGGCTCAGGCCCGATGCTCGGCTGGCTCGTGGATCGCAAGATCGATCCTTACATCCCGGTCATCGACAAGGCCGGACGCCCCGACGGCACCTGGACACGCACAGACTTCGAATGGGACGCTGAGCATGATCAATATATCTGCCCAGAGGGTCACGCGCTTAAACAGTTCCGCCGGAATTACTCTGATCCAAACCGGGGGCCGTCGGGCAAGGGCACAGCCCGCTATCGCGCCTTGAAAGAAGTCTGCCAGGTATGTCCGTCCAAACAAAGATGCTGCCCCAACGCTGATGCACGCAAAATCACCCGCGAAGAGCACGAAGATGCGCGCCAGGTCGCCAGAGATCTGGCCAAAACTGAAGAGTACCAGATTGCGATGAAGCTCAGAAAGAAAGTTGAGATGCTCTTCGCCCACCTCAAGCGCATCCTAGGCCTTGGACGGCTCCGATTACGTGGACCGTGCGGCGCAAATGACGAATTCCTCCTCGCCGCCACCGCCCAGAACCTCCGCAAACTGGCCAAGATCTTTCCCGCACCGCAGCAAACACGTAAAGCCTGATCAGAAAGGCACTCGCGCTCGGTTCAGCACACCACTTTCTGCGTCCGCAACACGTTGTTTTTCCACAGAATCGGCGTATTTCGTTGAAAAACTCTTGGTTGATTGAGTGGTAAGTCGCTGATTCAATTCGTCCTGTAGGGAGGAATTGGCGATGATGGGACCGAGGCAGGAAGCGCAGGCGGCGTTGTTCTACGAGTTCTCGCTGGAAGATCATGTCCCGCAAGATCACCTGCTGCGCTCGATTGATCGGTTCGTCGATCTTGGCAGCATCCGGTCGCATCTGGCGGAGTTCTACAGCCATACTGGACGCCCCTCGGTTGACCCCGAGTTGCTTATCCGAATGCTACTCGTGGGCTACTGCTTCGGGATCCGGTCCGAGCGGCGGCTTTGTGAAGAGGTTCATCTGAACCTAGCCTATCGGTGGTTCTGTCGGCTCGATCTGAACGACCGTGTGCCGGATCATTCCACATTCTCGAAGAACCGGCATGGGCGGTTCCGCGAAAGCGAACTGCTGCGCTACCTGTTCGAGATGACCGTGGCACACAGCATTGAGGAAGGCCTCGTCAGCGGTCAGCGTATGGCCATCGATGCAAGCTTGATCGAAGCCGATGCCAACAAGCAGAACTCAACGCCGAAGGAAGAGTGGGACGCCTCAACCGTTGATCCGACCGACGCGCCCCGCGCCGTCCGCGAGTATCTCGACACGCTGGACGAGGCTGCGTTCGGCGCTGCCAGCGAGGTTCAGCCCAAGTTCACATCGCATTCCGATCCGGCGAGCCAATGGACCGCAGCCCGCAAAGGCCCTGCATTCTTTAGCTATTCCGACAACTACCTGATCGATACAGATCACGGAGTTATCATCGACGTCGAAGCCACCAGATCAATCCGTCAGGCTGAGGTCGGATCGACCAAGACCATGTTGAACCGAGTAAAGGAACGGTTCGATCTGCATCCGGAGAGACTAATCGCGGACACCGCCTATGGCACCGGCCCACTTCTGGGCTGGCTGGTTGATCGCAAGATTGCGCCGCATATCCCGGTGTTCGACAAGTCCGGTCGCAATGACGGCACCTGGACCCGCGCCGACTTCGAATGGGATGCTGAGAATGACCAATACATCTGTCCCGAAGGTCACGCCCTCAAGCAGTTCCGCCGCAACTACTCAGACCCCAACCGCGGTCCGACGGGCAAGGGCACCGCTCGCTATCGCGCTCTGAAAGAGGTCTGTCAGGTCTGCCCATCGAAAACCAAGTGCTGCCCCAACGCGGATGCCCGCAAGATCAGCCGCGAAGAAACAGAAGACGCCCGCCAGGTGGCTCGAGACATTGCCAAGACCCGCCAGTACGACATCTCAATGAAGCTCAGAAAGAAGGTGGAAATGCTCTTCGCCCACCTCAAACGCATTCTCGGCCTGGGTCGGCTCCGATTACGTGGCCCATGCGGCGCAAACGACGAATTCCTCCTCGCCGCCACCGCCCAGAACCTCCGCAAACTGGCCAAGATCTTTCCCGCACCGCAGCAAACACGTAAAGCCTGA
>NZ_JBQFPO010000035.1:0-2293 GCF_056536425.1 Ruegeria sp. D1(2025)
CCACATCGAACAAGTTCTACGGGCTGGACGAACAACCCGACCCGAACGCTGACCACGTCAAAGACTACGTCATCTGGCGGCAGACGGCCCGGTCAGAGGGGTATCTTCAACGACTGGCGGAACATGAGCGGAGAACTGGGCGAGAGGTGGTGCCGTTCGAAGCTCAAAATTGACGCTGCAGAAATAAGTGGGACGAGTTATCGGACAGACGAAGGGTTGAATAGTGCATAAATCAGTTTCTAACACTCCGTGAAGTCACAGGAAGCTATTGCTGTGCTCATTCAGTTCTTTCATCTTCAATTTTGTGACCTTACGTTAACTTGGAGCGGTGCGAAGCTAAAGCCTTTGCAAAAACGCTACGGATACTCAATTTGGTAACCCTGCTTTTAGCCAACCCTCACGCCAACTATCTGCACAGGATGGAACAGTGAATATTGGCATTTGTGTCTGCGCTGAGGCTGCAGTCAGGCCTGGGCGCAACGTCTGAAGGTCCGCTACCGCTTTGCGAGCTGCAGCATCATCGGTGAGGTGTCCTAAAGCAGCAATCAGCATGAGATGGCTCATTACGAAATTTGAGCGTACAGATAAAGCGTCTCGGCAAGCCTTAGCCGATTCTTCATAACGCCCAAGGTGAAAAAGCGCGCTAGCCTGAGCAAGGTAAGCAGCGTGGCGCAATGGATCGTGAGGGCTGAGCTCAACAGATTGAACCGCGTGACTTAGTGCTTCCTCTGGACGATCAAGCAGAAAAAGGTTGATGGAGCCCAGCATATGGACCGTTGCGGCATTTGGATTTTGCTCAAGGGCTTGTTTGAAAGCAACCCGCGCGCGTGGCAGGTCTCGCGCCAGCATAGAGATTGAATGCGCAGCGTACGCCAACGCGATGCCGTCTGCACGATCGCTCAACAGAACCCGCTCGGCTGCCTTAATAGCCTCTTTCGGCCCTTCACCAATTGGCTCAAGCCCTTGAACCATTCGTTGAATATGCAACCAAGCCAACAGCCCTGACGCGGAGGCGTATTCTGGATCACGCCTCAATGCGAGGTTTGTCAGACGTATGGCCTCTCGATTGTCTTGATCCGTTAAAAGATGGAAATGCGATTGTGCTCGAAGATATAGTTCATAAGCTTCCAAATTTTCCGTAGGTTTTGCCCGCGCACGGTTAGTTTCGGCGTGCCTTAAAGACGGTTCAATCGCGGTTACGACCTCCAGCGTTACTTTGTCTTGAAGTTCAAAAATATCATCAAGCACGCCGTCGAAGCGATCTGCCCAGAGATGACTGCCGTCTTCCGCATCAATCAACTGACCTGTAATGCGGACTCGTTGACCTGCTCGTCTGACTGAACCCTCGAGAACGTAGCGCACTCCAAGAATGCGACCCACTTCGCGTATGTCCGTGCTTTTTCCTTTGAATGTAAAAGATGAATTTCGTGCCACGACCATCAGCCAACGGAAACGAGACAACTCTGTGATAATGTCTTCGGTAATGCCGTCCGCAAAAAACTCCTGTTCGGGATCACCAGACATATTGTCGAATGGCAGCACTGCAATCCCGGGTCTGACATCTGCCTTTTCTGACAGATTGGCAAAAGTGCCCTTTGGCCAGCACCAAACACCAATGCGGCGTGTGATGTTTTTGAGTTCTGTCTGCTCGCCGCCATCGAATTTGGATGCGTCACCTCGGTCAAGACTGTTGTGAGATGTGTCCGATATCAAAACCTGATCCGGCTCGGCCAGCGCTTCGAGACGAGCGGCGACATTTATTCCGTCACCAAAAATGTCATCGCCTTCTGTAACGACCTCGCCAGTATGAATGCCAATTCGAAGTTTGATGCTCTCTGGTTTCTGCGCTGACTGTAATGCAATAGCGCAATCTGCAGCGTCTGATGTGGACTTAAACTCGGCAATCCAACCGTCGCCCAAGCTTTTGATCAGTGTCCCCCTGTGGGCTTGCAGCAGCGACTGAAGTGTATCTTCACGGAATGATCTAAGCGCAGCAATCGTACCTTCACGGTCATGATCCATCAGTGCTGAATATCCGACGATGTCCGCCGCAAGCACTGTGGTAAGCCGTCTGTCCATTCGTTCCCCCGTTTTGAGGAACTTAGCGCGACACTCAACTTCTGTCAGCCCGACAACTTTGCATTTGAGCGGTAAACCCTAAGTCCTAAACTGCTCTCAAAATCCATTCCATGCTGGAGATTATCCCAGATGCGGTCGACCAAGGCGGCGACCTCTAGGTGATCCGACCAGCGGTGAACGTCGATTGGCCGCGAGTGCCATGGGTCCTCTATCT
>NZ_JBQFPO010000036.1:0-1518 GCF_056536425.1 Ruegeria sp. D1(2025)
GATGAAATAGAGAAGGTTTGGGAACAAATCGCGGGTAACCTTGATGTTGTATCCTTCGATGTGTTGCAGAGTTTAGTTTCGGCTTTCGACGAGCACCCGGCTTTTGAACAATTGAAACCTCTGCTTGACGCGTTTGCGTCCTTAAGTGAAGTGACCCGTGAGCAGTTTCTGGCAGCGATTGTCTTGGCCCCCTAAAACTGTGCCACAGTTGGCTTAGTTTTGGAGACGGGATTGATGGCGCGGAAACGGTATTCGGACGAAGATATTCTGCGGCTTTTGCGCGAGATTGAGCTGGGCCTGGCATCTGGTTCGGATGTCGCGACGGCGTGCAGAACGGCTGGTGTCAGTGATGCGACCTATTACACATGGCGCAAGCGGTTTGGTGGGATGGGACGATCTGAGATGGCCAATCTGAAGGCGCTGCAGAAAGAGAATGATCGGCTCAAGAAAATCGTGGCTGAGCTTGAACTGGACAAACTCATTCTCAAGGAGAGCCTTGATTATCTAAAGCCAAAGGCCTGACGGCAGACCAGCTTCGTCAGGCCGTGGTCCACACCCGACAAAAGCTGGCAACCTCTGAACGGCGCACCTGTCGCGTGATTGGATTGGCGCGGAGCACGCTGCAATACCGCGCAGCGCCAAAGGATGATGAGGCGTTACGTCTGGCGATGATCCGATTGGCCAAACGGTATGGGCGCTACGGCTACCGCAAGGTCGCCGAGCTGCTGCGTGTCGAAGGCTGGGCAGTCAATCATAAAAAGATCGAACGACTATGGCGCGAAGAAGGCTTGCAGCTCCCACAACGGCACAAGAAACGCAAACGGCTGTACCACAAGGACAGCTCGATCATCCGGCTCCGACCGCAACATCCCAATCACATCTGGAGCATTGACTTTGTCCACGACAAGCTGAGCAACGGACAGAGCTACAAGATGCTGACGGTGCTGGATGAGTATACCCGTGAGGCGCTCTGCGTAGCGGTCAAGCCGAAGATGAACAGCGCAGACGTGCTGGATGCGCTCTACCCACTCTTATTGCGGCACGGGAAGCCCGAACACATCCGTTCCGACAACGGCGCGGAGTTCATCGCAACGGCCCTGCAGACCTGGTTAAGAAAGGTGGGCATTAAGCCGATCCAAATCTACCCGGGATCACCTTGGGAGAATGGATACAACGAGCGCTTCAATGGCACTCTGCGCCGGGAAGTCCTCAACGCAGAATGGTTCCACACCACCAAACAGGCTCAGATCGTCATCAATACCTGGCTTAGACAGTACAATCGTGTCAGACCCCATCAGGCTCTAAACATGCGACCGCCCGTTCCAGAAACCTTGCTCAAAACTGGCCCATAGAATTGGGGCTGGACACCGGATGTTCCAGACTATGCTTCCCACAAAGTTTGGTGTGACACGCGGTTACGCTGTGGGTAGAGAAGGCGAGATGATCGGTGATGATATACTGATCTACGAGATAATGAGTTGTCCGACGGTCAGCGCAAGGGGAGATCTTTCTCTAATG
>NZ_JBQFPO010000037.1:0-1512 GCF_056536425.1 Ruegeria sp. D1(2025)
TGTCCGTCGTCAGGGATTTTGGGACAGATGGCGCTCTGATCTAAGAGAGGATGTGGCTCATCTGGTTGGTTTGATTATGCGGCGGATTTGCGGTGAAGCAAGCGCCGGGTTTCGATGGTCTTTCGTTTGATCCTCTCTCGTTGTTTTAGAATGGTCTGTCCGCGCCCGAAGTAGACATCAGCGGGGCGTGAGGTTTTGTAAGCTTTCGTGGTAGCGCCGGTGGTTGTAGTGATCGACGAAAGCATCGATCTGCTGCCTGAGATCACCGGGCAGGTAGTAGTTTTCCAGCAAGATGCGGTTCTTCAAGGTCTGGTGCCAGCGCTCGATCTTTCCCTGAGTTTGCGGATGGTATGGCGCCCCTCGGACATGATCCATTTCCTGATCTTCCAGCCATTCAGCAAGTTTACCAGAGATATAACTGGATCCGTTATCACTGAGCAGGCGCGGTTTGTGCAGCACGGTTGCCTGATCACAGCCCGACGCCTGTAGTGCCAGGTCCAGCGTGTCGGTCACATCCTCGGTCTTCATAGTCGTACAAAGCTTCCAAGCGATGATGTAACGGCTGTAATCGTCCAGGATCGTACTGAGATAGAACCAGCCCCAGCCGATGACCTTCAGGTAAGTGAAGTCGGTCTGCCAGAGTTGGTTCGGCCGTGTGGTCTTGTCCTGGAACTCGTCTGCGGCCGACAAAACCACATAAGCCGGGCTGGTGATCAGATCGTAGGACTTGAGGATGCGATAGACCGAAGCCTCTGACACAAAGTACTTTTCTGTGTCGGTGAAGCGAACAGCTAACTCACGCGGGGAAAGCTCACTTTCCTTCAGTGCCAGGTCCTTGATCTTCTCACGCATTGGCTGCGGAATGCGGTTCCAGACCCGTGAGGGCTTGGGACTACGATCCTCAAGCGCCTCAGGACCACCCGACAGATACCGGTCGTACCAGCGATAGAAGGTGGTCTTCGGGATGCCCAGCTTTTCCAAAGTGCGCTTGGTCGGGAGATGCGAACCTTCGACGAGGCGGATGATCTCCAGCTTTTCAGATGCAGGATACCTCATTCGTCGTCGTCCCCATCTGCGATCATGCTTTTTTTGAGCAAACGCAGTTCCAGGGCCTGTTCTGCAACAACTTCCTTTAGATCACGGGCTTCCCGTCTCAGATCCTTCACTTCGGCGGAAGTTGCCGCACGGGCCGTGTCACCTGCCAGACGTTTCTTGCCGGCTTCCAGAAATTCCTTGGACCAGCTGTAATACAGGCTCTGCGCGACGCCCTCACGACGGCACAGCTCTGCAATGCTGTCCTCGCCTTTAAGGCCGTCCAGCACGATCCTGATCTTCTCTTCTGCGGAATACTGTTTGCGGGTCACACGGCGAATGTCCTTTACGACCTTCTCACCGTAGCTCTGCTTGGTTCCGGGTTTCTTTCTCATCTCCACTCCTTGGCGGTTACGATGAGCCAGAAACCCTCTCTTATCAAATCTACTTAAACTGTCCCATTGGTGCTGACGTCAGACA
>NZ_JBQFPO010000038.1:0-1484 GCF_056536425.1 Ruegeria sp. D1(2025)
GTCCGGGCAGTCCCTGCGTCTCAAAACCTGTGACTGTGAGCAAATCCAATGTAGGGATTGGGGTCACCGCCTTGTGCGCGATATCCGGCGTTAAACAGAATTTCCGGTCCGGGCGCTTCTGAAGCAAGCTGATAGGTCAGGCCAATATCTATCGGCCGCACTGAAGATGTAATCTGCACAGTTTGAGAGCTTCTTGTCACGCCCGTGCTTTCCTGACCGGCCACTGCTGCAACCCTGTCCCGGGGGAGGTCGATTGAAATCTCACCAGAGGAGATCTGGAGCGGACTGGATATCGACAAGCGCATCGTGCCTGGGCTGCCGAGAAAGCGTTTCTTGCTGATTGAGACGCTGCCGGCACGCCCCGTCAGACTTTTGCCGCCAGTGACCAGGCCTGCCTGTTTGAAATCTGTCCTGCTTTGCGTGCCCGATACCGTCAGGAGCGTGCCCTGCCCGACCGCAACAGATCCGGATATTTCCAAGAACGAGGTAGAGCTGCGTCCGCCCTGACCCGCGGCTCCCATAAAGCGGGATCCAAGGACTGTGCCGTTTTCTTCTATGAGGCCGAACTGGGCAGAAAGGCCTGACCCATCTTTGTCTTTTGCTTCAAGCCCTATGCTGGTCCTTGAGAAGGAGCCCGTGGATGATCCGACCGCGTGGTCAGTAATAAGGGCCAGCGCTTGTGTGAGTTCAAACTTGTGCCTGAATGAGTAGTCTTCTGTCAGAAGCTGTCCAAATGGATCTGCGTCTGGATCTATGTCGCCGAGAGTTATCTCATAGGAGAACACATCCCCATCAAAACGGAGACCTGTTCCGTGATCTGAACGCATGAGCGTCAGGCTGTCGCTGGCCTTTGTTTCCCGTACGAAGGTGGGGCGGGGTCTTGGCGCCTTGAGTTCGGAGACCAGGGCACTGGCAGCAAGCTCAAATCCGCGTGTATACGCATCTGCAACCATCAGGGTCTGCCCTGCGAGGGCCTGGTTGAGGGCTGGCGCCAGGGCGCCGCTGGCGACGATGCCGGTTTCGGCAAGAGGCATGGCGGCGCTCTCGGTGGTGTTCCCCTGGTAGACAACAAGCTCACCCATAGGAAGCATGGCGCGTTCCAGATTGAGGAGGCCCTGCCCGTAGATCGGGTCAACACCCGGCTCACCGAGATCTTCGGCTGCCGCGAACATAATCTCAGCGATTACGGGTGCTGTCAGGTGTGGCCACTGGCTCTTCAATACGGCATAGGCGCCAGTGACATAGGCGGCTGCAATGGATGTTCCGTTCAAGTGAGTGAAGCCGTTGCCGTTGGGGATGATAATGACACCTGCGCCTGGCGCAGCGAGGCAAAAGTGCATTGCGACGCCACAGTGGTTGGAGGAGTGCCATAGGCTCTTGTCTTCACGGACAGCAACGACGGCGATGAAGTAACCGAGATAATCGTCCTCCAGAACGACTGGAATGCCTGCGAGGACTCCGACCTCGGGCAGGCCGCGGATACC
>NZ_JBQFPO010000039.1:0-1227 GCF_056536425.1 Ruegeria sp. D1(2025)
CATGACCTCGTTCCCCCGGCCACGCTGGTAACGTGCGTACAGGTCGGCCGGCAATTGCGAGCCGATCAGGTTGCCGAGGTGCTTGATCCCGTTGATGTAGGGGATCGCCGAGGTGATGAGAATCCGAGCCATTTTGCGTGTCCACGTAACTGTCTGCGCGCCCGTCTACCTTATGTCATCGCTCAGCAAAAGCCCGGCTTGCGCTGCCATGTCATTTTGAGCGCGTATTTGAGGGAATAATACGAGAGGTGGCTAGGGCGAGTTGCATATCCGTCAAGAGCTGCACTACCCATAGGTTGAAATTTGGAATCACAACTTCTTGAAATTCAATCAATGACTTCCCATCTCAGTTGTATACAAAGGTATACAATAACGAGGACAACTTGCTGATGTTTGACTTTTTACTTGAGGGCGCATTTGTGCCCTTTACCCTGGCGCTTGCGCTTCTGTTCGGCCTTCTGGCGCTGGAACTGATCGCATTGGTTCTGGGTGGAAGTCTGCTGGCAGGCGATGGCGAGGTCGATCTGGATATAGATGCCGATATCGATCTGGGCGACCTGGAAGTGACCGAGATCGAAACCGAAAGGCCCGAGATTGCCTCTACTGGCCCGTTTGGCTGGCTGGGTATCGGCAAGATGCCGTTCATGATCTGGCTTGTGGTTCTGCTGGCTGGGTTCGGCCTCAGTGGTATGGGCCTGCAACTGGCGCTGCGCGATCTGTTGGGCTTCGATTTGCCCAGTTGGATCGCTGCCATCCCTGCAGGCGCATTTGGTCTGTGGTTTGCGCGTGGCTTTGGTGGCGTCTTTGTCCGGCTACTTCCAAAAACCGAGACTGAGGCGATGTCTGAACGGATGCTGGCCCGTCGTCGTGGTGTGATCACTCAAGGAACGGCCTCACGCGGACGCCCGGCAGAGGTGCGCGTCATGGACCGGTTCGGCAACTCGCACTACCTGCGCGCAGAACCTTTGCAGGACCAAGATTCGTTGGAGCAAGGTACCGAAGTGCTTGTTCTACGTGATCGACGGCGCGACCGGTTCGTTCTGGTCGGCTTGTCTAACTAATCCAATTTTCAACCCCAATCCGGAGGATATTGCATGGAACTTCCATTCCTGGCCGTCACAGTTGTGACTAGTTTAGCGGTACTCTTGTTTAGTGGCCTTGTGCTTGGGCTTGTCGGCGTGTTCGAAACACTGGTCTTTGCCGGTTTTCAATTTGCTCAAATCGAAG
>NZ_JBQFPO010000040.1:0-1322 GCF_056536425.1 Ruegeria sp. D1(2025)
TTGTCAGAGCAATCGGCAAAGCCTTTGAAAACACCAGATCAGCGCAATTAGTGTAATGACTGCTTTCGGGACTAGGTTGCAAGTCGAGCTTCTGACTCGTCGCAAGACCGCTTCTAGCCCGAACCGGAAGTGTCTAGCGATCGTACAAGAAAGCCTGTTCGCACCAAAATAACAGTCGTCAGCAATCCTACGCAGTTTCCGAGGATAGCGCCCATAAATTAATGTCCTCTTCCGCACTGACCTCATCAATCCTGAAGAGTTCCGCGTCGGTAAATTCCATATTTTCGACCGCACCGGCGCAATCCACGATCTGCTCGGGTCGAGAAGCGCCAATAAGTGCAGTCGTTACCCGATCACCCCTCAAGACCCAAGCGAGCGCCATCTGCGCCAATGATTGACCGCGCGATGCCGCTATCTCGTTTAGAGCCCGGACACTCGCCAGTGAACGTTCGTTGATCATACCGTCCAAGAGCGACTTGCCTTGGGTCGCCCGACTGTTCGCAGGAATTTCGTTCAAATACTTCGATGTCAAAATACCCTGTGCAAGAGGCGTGAACGCAATCGATCCGACGCCCATTTCGTCAAGCGTGTCCAATAGCCCGTCGTGTTCAACCCATCGGTTAAGCAGGTTGTAGGAAGGCTGATGGATCAGGCATGGTGTTCCAAGGTCTTTCAAGATGGCAAGCGCTTCGCGCGTTCTTTGCGAGTTGTAGCTTGAAATCCCGACATAGAGTGCGCGCCCGGAGCGCACGATATAGTCCAGAGCGCCCATAGTCTCTTCCAGTGGGGTATCCGGATCAAACCGGTGGGAATAAAAAATATCTGCGTAGTCGAGCCCCATCCGCTTGAGCGACTGGTCACATGAGGCCACAAGATATTTCCGTGATCCCCACTCCCCATAGGGACCTGGCCACATGTCATAGCCGGCCTTGGTTGATATGATGAGTTCGTCCCGATAGCCTGCGAAATCAGTTTTTAAAATTTCGCCGAATGCTTCTTCCGCCGATCCCGGCGGCGGGCCATAATTATTTGCCAAATCAAAGTGTGTAATACCCAAATCAAAGGCAGTCCGGCAAAGCTCGCGCTTTGTCAGTTGCGGCGTATCCCCACCGAAATTGTGCCACAGCCCAAGGCTTATCGCGGGTAGCTTTATGCCAGACTGACCGCAACGGCGATAGACCATTTGCTCATAGCGATCGGGATCAGGAAGATAAGGGTGCGGTCGGGGTTTCGGAGGGCGTTGCACTTTGCTCATCTTTCCATAATCCTAGATCATCACACCTTGTCAATTCAACGAGATCGCAATCAGGCATCAGCAAAGC
>NZ_JBQFPO010000041.1:0-1122 GCF_056536425.1 Ruegeria sp. D1(2025)
ATCACCCCTGCTCCTTTTTTGCCCATGTGCTGAATTGGTTGAGGCCGTCCCTGACGGAGACCTGTGGGGACCAGTTCAGCAGGCGGCGTGCCTTCGAGATATCGGCCAGAGCATAGCGAATGTCGCCGGCGCGGAAATCGCCGGTGACTTGGACGCCGTTGCGCGCGTCCCCGACAAGGTCGATCAGTTGCCGGGCCACGTCGATGATGGTCGCCGCCTCGCCTGCGCCGATATCCACGATCTGATCCGAGAAACTGTCCAGCGCGACGGTGCTGGCAAAGGCGCGCACAACGTCGTCGACATAGACAAAATCGCGGGTGATATCACCGTCCTCGAAGATGTTGAGCGTCTTGCCCTGCATGATCTGGTCGGCAAAGATCGAGATCACGCCGGTATAGGGGTTCGACATGGACTGCCCCGGGCCATAGACGTTCTGCAGGCGCAGAATGCCGACCTCGGTCGGGGTGCCCCAGAAGGCCTGGGTCAGCAGGTATTCCTGCATCAGCTTGGTCGAGGCATAGATCGAGGCGGGTGCCACCGGGCAGGTATCGGCATTGGTCGGCACCGGCGTCAGGGTTTCGCCGCTGGCCGATTTCGGCAGGAAATCTCCGTTCGACATGTCCTGGCTGGTGCGGGCGACCGCAGGCACAAGGACCTTGTTGGCGTCCACGCAGGCGCCCTCGCCATAGACGCTGCGCGAGCCGGCCAGAATGATGCGGCGCACCGGGGTATCGGCCGCGCGCACCGCCTCGATCAGGTTGGTGGTGCCGATGATGTTGACCTCGTTGTACCGGGTCGGGTGGTCAAAGGACTGGCCGGTGCCGGTTTCGGCGGCAAGGTGGAAGATGAACTCGGGCCGGACCTCGGACATGGCGCGCTGCATGTCGTCGCGCGAACGCACGTCGCCCACGATCATCTCCGCGCCCGAGGATTTGGCGATCCTGAAATTGGTCTCGTTCTGGAAATGAACCTGTGGGTGCAGAGAGTCGAAAATCGTGACGTCATGCCCTTGCTGAACAAGTTCAGCGCTCAGCCGCGACCCGATAAAACCCGCGCCCCCCGTGATCAGAATCTTCATTAAGCTATCCACCATGTCTACAGATGGCGCGTCACTAGTTCATT
>NZ_JBQFPO010000042.1:0-1116 GCF_056536425.1 Ruegeria sp. D1(2025)
CTCATCTCCACTCCTTGGCGGTTACGATGAGCCAGAAACCCTCTCTTATCAAATCTACTTAAACTGTCCCATTGGTGCTGACGTCAGACATCGTCGACCCACTTCTCTCAAACAAAACCTCGTAAACCTGACCGGCCTCCAGCGTCGCGTTTAAAGTGTTTGTGGTTCCCAGAATGACATACGACGCGGATGCTCCAGGAGTGCCAAGAACAGCATCCAATGCTTCACCTGCCGCGGTCGATTGTCCATGAGCGGTTCGTAGCTGCGCTTCAATTTCACGCCGCCCAGGCTCTACCAAAATGCTGATAGAACCAACACTCCAATCATTGGCGTTAGATATTCCATCGACGGCCGTTATTACCCCTATTCCGGCGGACATCTGCTTGAATAGGCTGCCACCAGGTACGTGCACGCGGGTTTCCAACCGTGCCAGTTCTTCTTCTGGCTTGTCTGGCTCGACATAGTCGGGAGTTTCATAGCCGCAAGCTGAAAGTAGAACAAATGCGACTGCCAATCCGGCGGACAATAGCCGGGCCGAGCTAAATGCAATTTGCATTAAAACTACTAATTTTCGCCTGATTACCATATCCTCTCACAACGGGACTTAACCCAATCAAGAAAGTACCCTGACGTATTACAACTTAGGTCAGGCCACACTACTTTGATCCAAATCGTACGCGCCGCAGGCACCGCTTCGATAAATGATTGGTCGGTCAGAGATGTGGATTTACTAAATAGGTCATTCCCGGCTTCCGCTTCGGGCTCTCAACAGTCCTTAGCTGCACTAGACATGAACGTCAGTAACCACCCCAGCCACCCCAACCCGCCAGCACCGGCGACCAGTCTTCAGCCCCGGAACGTCTCGTCAGCGGTCGTCTCAGCGCCAGCGGCCTCTCCAGCGGTCACAAATGCCCCGTGCTGACCCGCTGACGCTCCATTCCGCCCGTCGCTTCGCTCAGCAAAATGCCCCCGTTTTTGCCCCAGTTCCGGCCACCGTTCGGAAAAGTTGATAGGTTTCATCGGTCGGCAAGGATTCCTACCACCCCAGCCAGTTCATCGGAACATGGAACGAGACTAGGCTCTGGGGGCTAAACCCTCCGAGAAATGCCCCCGTTT
>NZ_JBQFPO010000043.1:0-921 GCF_056536425.1 Ruegeria sp. D1(2025)
GGTTGAACATGAATGAAGCAGCCGAGGTTGCCTTTGGTCACGAGGTCTTCCCGGAGCAGCCCGACCGCTTCCCCCGCGCGCAGTCCTGTCAACAGGCAGGTCAGCAGAACGGAATGAAGCTCAGGATCACGAGCCGCCAGAAGTCTGGAGACCTCATCGTCGGTAGGGACTGCATAGGGTTGAGGACGTACTTTCCGATCGAACGGCACCGTCCGGAACGGGTTGACCTCCAGATGGCCTTCGTAGACCACCCAGTCGATGAAGTGATTGACCTGCGACCAGATACGCCGCTGGGTTCTGGCGGTGATGGTTACTGATCCCCGAGACGAGTAGGTAACGAGTTGGTCCAGGGTCAGCCCGCGTGTCCTCTCTGACTTACCGATCATTGGAGACAGTTGGGCTATCGCTGACAGAAACTCTCGCCCCTCCGCCCGCGTCAAACTGCAAACCGGCTCGTCACCAAACCGACTAGTGAATAACCCGACAGAGTATCGGACCGATTTAAATCCGCTGGGTCGCAGTTCATCACTACGCCGGGAGAGATAGGCGCGGCTCAGGTCCTGGATCACTACCTTTACCGGTGCGGCTGGTCGGGTGAAGGCAGGACTGTCCAGAACTGTCCCGGAGCCCTCCAGAGTGGCCCGGAGACGGACGAGAGACGACTCTGGCTGGTCGAGCCAATCCGGAACGTCAGCGGTGCTCTCTGTGGCAGAGAGGGCGTCCTCTGCCTGACCCCGGACTTGCTCCACCAGCGTCTCGAAGCGGGCATTAACTTCAGCGGCACGGACGCGGGCGGTGTTACGATCTCCGGTCTTGAGGCTTTGCTTCAACGCCTGAGCGCCCAGCGCGAGAGCCACGTCAACGGGATAGTTGCGTCTGAACAACCACGTATGGCCCTTCAGATAGGCATAGCGAATGTGA
>NZ_JBQFPO010000044.1:0-676 GCF_056536425.1 Ruegeria sp. D1(2025)
ACTTCAACCTGAATGGGCGCTTTCATGGTGGTTGGTGGCAGCAGATCAATAGTGACTGGAGGTCGAAGATCTTCATCAATGATACGCCAGTCGTTGAGGTGGACTTCCGCAGTCTCCATGTCTCGTTGCTCAGCCTTCGAGCAGGAAAAGAACTTGATGGCGATCCCTATGAATTGCCCGACATACTGGGTGCATAGCTGCCTTCAGTGCTGCAGCGTCAATTTATCAAGCGGCTTGTACTGACGGCGATCAACGCCGGTTCCAGGGATGCCGCCTTCCGGGCGTTTCGTGATGGCTTTCCGACCGGCCACGCAGGCAAGACGCTGACGAACGAGCAACTGGATGCACTACTGGCTGGCTTCCTGGAAAAGACCCCTCACATCAGGGACTTTCTGTTCGCGGATCAAGGTATTCAGTTGATGAACCTTGATAGTCAGATAGCGGAGCGCGTCCATCGGCACTTCTGCGATCGGGCCGTTCCAGTCCTATCCGTGCATGACAGTTTTATTGTCGATTACACCCGCGTGGGCGAACTGAAGCGGGTGATGGCCGAGGCGTCTACTGGAGTGGCCGGTGCACCGTTACCCACATCGAACAAGTTCTACGGGCTGGACGAACAACCCGACCCGAACGCTGACCACGTCAAAGACTACGTCATCTGGCGGCAGACGGCCCG
>NZ_JBQFPO010000045.1:0-641 GCF_056536425.1 Ruegeria sp. D1(2025)
TGGCGTGATGCACGACTCTGTTCGCAGTGGAACCTAGAAATATGTCCTCAAAACCAGGCTTGTGCGAGGCCAAGACGATGCAATCCGCGTCGCTCTCATTTGCGAAATCGACAATAGCCCTGCCCGCATGCCCAGAGATAAGCCGAGTTTCCGCGCCTGGAATTTCAGAAGCTGTCTGATGCAAGTTCTCAAGGATCTCATGCCGCGTATTTGCAAGCACTTCGCTTGGAATCTGAGACCCCACGTACGCGGGGATAGGCTCTTGGACGTGCACAACAGTAAATACAGCGTCCGCATCAGCCAATTGGTGTGCGGCCTCAAACGATGCTTGGGTGTCGTGCTCTTGGTCCAGTGCAACCGGGATCAGGATGTTCTTGTACATTTGACCTCCTATCTACTTCTCTGATGATTTCAATCTGGTTTAGTCGGCAGCAGGAAATCTAAACCGGCTCAGACTTTGAAGATTTCCCTGCGCTCTTTGTAGCGGCTGCAACATCATCAACTGTTTGCTCAACAGCTTCAGCCTCGGTTTCAGCGACATATGCTGCACAACGGGCCACGGTTTCGAACCATTCCTGCGCGTCAGCAACCAATCGCTCCGTCGAGTGGCGCTGCCATTCCGCCATACTCTGAAGGGCTTT
>NZ_JBQFPO010000046.1:0-631 GCF_056536425.1 Ruegeria sp. D1(2025)
TCAACCCAAGTTAGCCGGACAAGACCATTGAGAGTTAGCTCGGCTAAATTATCTGGCCCGGGATGACGCCAGATTTGCATCGAACCCAGTACAGGATGTTGAAAAGGTGCCTCGAACTCAGCGCCCAAGCGTCGAGCCAAAGCAAATGACCGGGGATTGTCTTCCAGGATCAAGCTGATTGCTGTCGTCCAGCCGAGAGCTGAATATGCAAACTCACGAGCTGCAAGCGAGGCTTCGAAAGCGATGCCCTTACCCTCACCGCCTTCGAAAACAGACCAAGCGATTTCAGGCTCGGGCCAATCCTCGGGAAACCACAACCCTACAACCCCGAGAGGCTCGTCCGATACGCGGTCGGCCACGATCCAACGACCAAATCCGTGCAAAACCCAATGGCCAAACAGTTCACCGAATTGCCCATAGGCCTCTGAGCGCGTGAATGGACCGCCAACCGCGGACGCCCGTTCCGACATTCGGAACGCGACAAATGGCTCAAAATCAGACGCCAACGGTGCGCGAAGGCGTAGGCGCCGTGTTTCTAGCATTGGGATATCTACGAGGCGCGGTGTCATGTCTTCTCAAATGCTGAATGCACTTTAGCCTCAATCGGAACGTCACGCTATGACTGCGAAGG
>NZ_JBQFPO010000047.1:0-518 GCF_056536425.1 Ruegeria sp. D1(2025)
GGTTTTTTCACCCAGTCTCTTTCGGATCGTGATCCTGAGCTTTTCGGCTCGATCCGGTCCGAGTTGGGCCGCCAGCGCGACGAGATCGAGCTGATTGCGTCCGAAAACATCGTCAGCGCCGCAGTGATGGAGGCGCAGGGCTCGGTGATGACCAACAAATACGCCGAAGGCTATCCCGGGCGGCGCTATTATGGCGGCTGCCAGTTCGTGGACATTGCCGAGAATCTGGCCATCGACCGCGCCAAGCAACTGTTTGGCTGCGGTTTCGCCAACGTGCAGCCGAACTCGGGCTCTCAGGCCAACCAGGGCGTGTTCCAGGCGCTGATCAAACCCGGTGACACCATTCTGGGCATGAGCCTGGATGCCGGCGGTCACCTGACCCACGGCGCGCGCCCGAACCAATCGGGCAAGTGGTTCAACGCGGTGCAGTACGGCGTCCGCAAGGAAGACAACATGCTGGACTATGATCAGGTCGAGGCGCTGGCGAAAGAGCACCAGCCCAAGCTGATCATCGCCGG
>NZ_JBQFPO010000048.1:0-509 GCF_056536425.1 Ruegeria sp. D1(2025)
TCGCCGATATGGTTCCCTGTGATCTCTACGGCCCGAACCTCCAGCGTTTCCTCATCAATCCCGAAGTGGATCTTGCGCCAGACGCGCCGCTTGGGACCACCATGCTTGCGGGCGTGCCACGCGCCTTCGCCCTCCACCTTGATCCGGGTGCTATCGATTAACTGGTGCAGCGGGCCCTTCGCGCCACGGTAGGGGATGTTTACGGCCAGGGTCTTGTTGCGGCGGGACAGGGTGCTGAAGTCGGGCGCCGCCCAGTCGAGGCCGACCAGCCGCAGCAGGCTTTCGACGAAGCCTGTCGTCTGCCGAAGCGCCATGCCGAACAGCACCATCATCGAAAGGCATGTCTGGATGGCGGCATCGCTGCAGGTCTGCTGGCGGCCACGCCTGCCTGTCGGCGCGGCATCCCAGCTCATCTCGGGGTCAAACAAGATCGCCAGCGAGCCGCGGCGCTTGAGCGCTTCATTGTAGGCTGGCCAGTTCCTGGTCCTGTAGGCCGGGGGAGTAGGTCT